>JBBQXJ010000032.1:0-49521 GCA_038209745.1 Verrucomicrobiota bacterium | reverse complement strand
CCGCCGAACAGGCTCGACCCGCTCCACAGCACCTTCCCGAGGTTCACCAGCGTGAAGCTATACATCGTCTTCTGCGCCGTCCCCCCGAACTCCAGCACACCCCCGGCCTCCACCGTCAGCTTCCCGCGCAGATCGCCGTCGGTCATCAGCAATTGACTGCCGGACTTCACCGCCGAATTGGTCGCGTTGATTGTCCGGCCAGCGTTCGTCAGCACGACCGCGGCACCGGCACCGCCGACGTTGAGCGCCGCCAGAGTCGCGTTCACATCTAGGGATATCCCGTAGCTCCCGGCTTGGGTGAGGTTCACGATGTCGCCGTTGGCGGGAACGCCCGCCGGCGTCCAGTTCGCCGCGTTGGTCCAGCTTCCGCCGGAGGCGTTATTCCAGTCCTTGGTGGCGGCGCCAGCAGTCATCGCCAAGACCGTCAGCAGAAAGCAGCTGGGCACAGCGAGGCCGCTCCCCAAACGAGCGAGGAATATTTTCATGGGGTTCAGAATCTTGCCGGATCCAAGTTCCCTGTCCGGCAGTGGTGTTTGATTTGGAATTCGCCAACCACAGAGCTGTCCAGTTTGTCACACCTTGCTCTCCCGAGGTTGATCCGCAGGCATCACGCCGTCCAATTTAAAGGCAGTCAAGCCCGCTGGTGAGACAATTTCTTGAATTTTACAATACCTAGAAAGTACAAAAGCCCCGAAAAGCGGCGATACCAAAACACCATGCGCTACCTGCTCAAACAGAAGTTCTGGTCCTGGGGCGACGACTTCACCATCCAGGATGCCACCGGAAACGACGCCTTCTTCGTCGACGGAAAGGCCTTCACCATCGGCGACAAACTCTCGTTCCAGGACATGGCCGGGACCGAACTCGCCTTCATCCGGCAGAAGCTCTTCGCCTGGGGCCCAACCTATGAAATCATGAAAAGCGGAGTGCTCGTCGCCACCGTGAAGAAGCACCTTTTCACCTTCTTCCACTGCAGGTTCACCGTGGATGTCCCCGGCCCGGACGACCCCGAGGCCAAGGGTGATTTCCTCGACCACGAATACACCATCGAACGCCATGACCGCGTCGTCGCCCACGTGAGCAAACGCTGGTTCAGCTGGACCGACACCTACGGCGTGGACATCGCCGATGGCGAAGACGACGTGCTCCTGCTCGCTTCCGCCGTGGTCATCGACATGGCTTGCCATCAGGACAGCAAGAAGCGCTGAGCCACCATGGAACCGCCCTCGAACTTCCGGATCCTCGGTCTTGGCGAAGTCCTCTGGGACCTGCTGCCAAATGGTCGCCAGCTCGGCGGCGCCCCGTCGAATTTCGCCTACCACGCCCGGGCGCTCGGGGCCGATGCCTCCATTATTTCCAGGGTCGGCGAAGATGATCTCGGCCGGGAAGCCCTGCAGCGGCTCCGTCAACTCGGCCTCCCGACCGATCTCGTCCAGACCGACCCGGCCCATCCCACCGGCGCTGCCTCCGTGGAAGTGGACGCCGCCGGTCAGCCGCGCTTCGTCATCCACGAAAACACCGCGTGGGATTGGCTCGAGGAAACCGCCGCCGCGCAGCGGGCCGTTTCCGCCGCTGCCGCCCTCTGCTTCGGCACCCTCGCCCAGCGGAACCGCACCACGCGCAACACTCTTCGCGCCTTGATCGCCGTCGCGCCTCCAACCGCGCTCCGCATCTTCGATGTCAACCTGCGCGGCGACTACTTCTGCACCGCGCTGATACGTGAATCCTTGGCCTTGGCCAACGCGCTCAAGCTCAGCGACGCCGAACTGCCGCAGATCGCCTCCATGCTGGGACTCTCCGGCAACACCCGCGACGTCATCGCCCGTCTCGCCGCCGATTTCAGGCTCCGCGTCGTCGCCTGCACCCGCGGCGACCACGGCAGCCTCCTTTGGCACGACGGCGAATGGTCCGAACATCCCGGCATCCCCGCCCAGGTGCAGGACACCGTCGGCGCCGGCGACTCCTTCACCGCCGCCATGACCCTGGGCCTGCTCTTGGGTTGGGAGCTGGACCGAGTCAACCAAGGCGCCAACGAAGTCGCATCCTTCGTCGCCTCCAGCGCAGGCGCCACACCGCGAATACCGGAACGACTGGCTGGACTCTTCCTGGCCTCGTAGCGCCGAACCGGAGTTCGCCGCCGAGCGAAGTGATTTCCACGATCTATGTTCATCGCTGTCCGCCTGTGGTAAAAATTTCGTGGCCGTGAGCCGCCCTCTCGCCCCTAATTTCATGAACGTCCCGCGCAAACTCCTCCTCTTCCTCGCCGCCCTGGCCTTCGCTGTCCCGTCGATCTCCGCCGCGCCTCTCTACCAGGAAACGTGGCGCCCGCAGTTCCACTTCACGCCGGCGCAGAACTGGATGAACGACCCGAACGGCCTCGTCTTCTACGAGGGCGAATACCACCTCTTCTACCAGTTCAATCCCGAGGGCGACAAATGGGGCCACATGAGCTGGGGCCACTCCGTCAGCCGCGACCTCGTCCACTGGGAACCGCTCGCCATCGCCCTCCGCGAAGAGAACAACGTGATGATCTTCTCCGGCAGCGCCGTGGTGGACTGGAAGAACACCAGCGGCTTCGGAGTCGGCGGCAAACCGCCGCTCGTCGCCATCTACACTGGCCACCACACCGACAAGCCGCTCCAGGAACAGAGCATCGCCTACAGCAACGACCGCGGCCGCACCTGGACCAAGTTCTCCGGCAACCCCGTGCTCGATATCGGCGAGGCGGACTTCCGCGATCCGAAGGTCTTCTGGCACGAAGCCACCGGCCGCTGGATCATGACCGTCGCCTGGTGCAACCACCACCAGGCCCGCTTCTACAGCTCGCCCGATCTCAAGACCTGGACGCACCTCAGCGACTTCGGCCCCGCCGGCTCGACCGACGGCGCCTGGGAATGTCCCGACCTCTTTCCCCTCCGCGTCGACGGAAAAGCGGACCAGACGAAATGGGTCCTCGTCGTGAACATCAGCGGCGGCAGCCCGGCCGGCGGCCCCGGCTGCCAATACTTCGTCGGCGACTTCGACGGAACCACCTTCACCCTCGATCCGACCTACCCAAAACCACAGCCGGAGCAAGTGCCCGACGGCGTCGTTCTCGCCGATTTCGAGGGCGGCACCTATGGCGAGTGGAAGGCCACCGGCGACGCTTTCGGAGCCGCTCCGGCCACCGGAACCCTGGCGAACCAGCAGGCAGTCGCCGGCTTTCGCGGACAGGGCTATGTGAATTCCTACCACGGCGGCGACCCCTCGCAGGGCACGCTGACGTCGCCCGAGTTCGACGTGTCCAAGGACTACCTCAGCTTCCTCATCGGCGGTGGCCATCATCCCGGCGAATGCGCCCTCAATCTCCTGGTCGGCGGCGCCGTCGTTCGCACCGCCACCGGCGACGACGCTGAACGGCTCTCGTGGAAGTCGTGGGACGTCCGCGAACTGCGCGGCAAGAAGGCCCAGCTTCAGATCGTCGACCGCCACACCGGCAGTTGGGGCCATCTCAACGTCGACCACATCCTCCTCGCCGACACCCCGGCCCGGCCCGCCACCAAGCCCTCGCTTTGGACCGACTACGGCGCCGACTTCTACGCCGCGGTCACCTATGGCGACATTCCCAAGTCCGACGGCCGCCGCATCTTTCTCGGCTGGATGAGCAGTCCCCAATACGCCGGCAGCGTCCCCACCGATCCGTGGCGCTGCGCCATGTCCGTCCCGCGGGAACTGAGCCTCCGCACCACGCCCGCCGGACTGCGCCTCTACCAGCAGCCCATCCGTGAACTCACCAGGCTCATGGAAAACCATCGCCTCCTGACCGGCGCCCTCTTCGTCGACGCCCAAGACTGGCTCAAGATGCTCGCCCTCCCCACCGCCCCGCTGGAGATGAACGTCTCCCTCGTCGACGTTTCTCCGAACAGCGAGATCACGATCCGCCTGATCACCGGCCCCATCGAATCGACCGTCCTCCGCTACGACGCCGCCACTGAACGGCTCAGCCTCGATCGCACCCGCTCCGGCCGCTCGAATTTTCATTCCGGGTTCGCCGCCGTCCACTCCGCGCCGCTCGCCTTGCAGAAAGGGGGGCGCTTAAAGCTCCGAGTGTTGCTCGACACTTCCTCCATCGAAGTCTTCGCCAACGACGGCGAAGTCGTCTTCACCGACCTGATCCTGCCCGCGCCCGGCTCCCGCCCCGTGGAGATCGAAGCCATCAATTCGCCCAACCTCAAGGTCGGCCGGCTCGATTTCTGGGACCTCAAATCCATCTGGTAGAGTCAGGAGCGTTTTGCTCTTCAACCACAGATGGACACAGATGAACACAGATCAGGACTGACTCCCGCGCGCAGCAGCTCCCGTCGAGCCTCGGCACCGTTCCGCTTCGTCGGCGGCGATGCCGCCAAACATCTGTGTTCATCTGTGTCCATCTGTGGTTAACCCCTTCCCCTCTTTTGGATGCATCCAGATGAACCCAGCAGATCAGAAGCACCGGATCTCCGGACCGGATCTGTGCGAACACTGTTGAAGGACGAAACCCACGCGATCATCGGCTGCGCCTTCGATGTCCTCAACGCGCTGGGGCACGGCCTCGACGAAAAGATCTACGAGAACGCGCTCACCGTGGAGTTCCGCCTGCGCGGCATCGCCTACGACCAGCAGCGCCGCTTCGAAGTGCTCTACAAGTCGCAGCCGGTCGGCCTCTTCATTCCCGACCTGATCGTCTTCTGCCAAGTCATCACCGACACCAAGGTCATCGACCACATCGGCGACCACGAACGCGGCCAGATGCTGAACTACCTCCGCATCTCCGGACTCCGCGTCGGCCTGATCCTCAATTTCCGCCACGCCCGCCTTCAATACGAACGCATCCAGCTCTGACCTCCTGAACTGAAACCACAGATGGACACAGACGGACACAGATCCGGAATGACTCCCGCGCGCAGCAGCTCCCGTCGAGCCTCGGCACCGTTCCGCTTCGTCGGCGGCGATGCCGCCAAACATCTGTGTTCATCTGTGTCCATCTGTGGTTAACCCTCCCTCCATGTCGCAAGAACAGCCTGCACCGCAGCCGAACCCCGAGCGCAAGACCCTCGACGACCGCGCCAAGATGACCGACCTGGAGCGCCTCCGGCACTCCTGCGCCCACGTCCTCGCCACCGCCATCCTCCGCCTCTGGCCCGACGCCCAGTTCGCCTACGGCCCCCCGGTCGAAAGCGGCTTCTACTACGACGTCGAACTCTCCCACCGCATCTCCCCCGACGACTTCGAGAAGATCGAGGCCGAGATGAAGAAGGAAACCAAGGCCAACCACGTCTTCGAGAAGCTCACCGTCACCCGCGAGCAGGCCTTGGAAGACGCCAACAAGGGCCGTCTCGGTGCCTTGGCCGACCGCGAAGTCCCGAGCAAGTTCAAGCTCGACCTCCTCCAGAGCATCCCCGAGGGCGAAGCCATCTCCTACTACAAGAACGGCGACTTCATCGACCTCTGTGCCGGGCCGCACGTCATGCGCACCGGCAACATCGGCGCCTTCAAGCTCACCCAGGTGGCCAGTGCCTACTACAAGGGCGACGAGAAGAACCCCCAGCTCCAGCGCATCTACGGCACCGCCTTTAAGAACAAGACCGAGATGGAGGCCTACTTCACGATGGTGGAGGAGGCCAAACGCCGCGACCACCGCAAGATCGGCAAAGAAATGGGCCTCTTCGCCATGGATCCGATATACGTCGGCAAAGGTCTCCCTCTCTGGCTGCCCAAAGGCACCGTGCTCATCGAAGAACTGGAAAAGCTGGCCAAGGAAACCGAATTCGCCGCCGGCTACGTCCGCGTCCGCACCCCGCACCTCGCGCGGGAGAAGATGTATAAGACCTCCGGACATCTGCCGTATTACGCGGAGTCGATGTTTCCGTCGATGGAAATGGACGAGTTACAGGGGCAGCCAGAGTTGATTCAGAAACGCGAACAGCTCTTGGACAGGATGATCGACCTCAGGGGCTCAGTTCTGGCCGCAGCCAAAACAATTGCTTCAGGTTTCGAGATTCCGATTTCACCAGTCCCCGGAAAAACCGACGGCGACTTAGATGAGATGGAAGCAATCGAAGAGGACATGAGACAATGGAACGAAGAGGAGAACTTCTTGTTCAAAAAGATGACGGCTCTGAGGAAGGCTGGAAAACTGGATTCTTCCACAGCCGCTTTGATTAAGGAGTTCGATGAGACTTGTGCAAAACTTAGCAAGTTTCCCGCTCGAGAAACCTACTACCTCAAGGCCATGAACTGTCCGCACCACCACCGCATCTTCGCGGCGGAGCCCCACAGTTACCGCGACCTTCCCCTGCGCCTCGCCGAATACGGCACCTGCTACCGCTACGAACAGTCCGGCGAACTCATGGGCCTCATGCGCGTCCGTTCCATGCAGATGAACGACGCCCACATCTACTGCACCGAGGAACAGTTCGCCGCCGAGTTCCGCGCCGTGAACGAGATGTATCTGAAATATTTCCAGGTCTTCGGCCTCGGCCAATACCAGATGCGTTTCAGCACCCACGACCCCGCCAAGCTCGGCCAGAAGTTCGTCAACGAACCCGAGCTCTGGAAGAAGACCGAGGACATGGTCCGCCAGGTCCTCGTCGACTCCGGCATCAACTTCGTGGAAGTGGCCAACGAAGCCGCCTTCTACGGTCCCAAGATCGACGTCCAGGTCTGGAGCGCCATCGGCAAGGAATTCACCATCGCGACGAACCAGGTGGACTTCGCCGTGCCCGCCAAGTTCGGCCTGACCTACCGCGACAAGGACAACACCGACAAGACCCCGCTCTGCATCCACCGCGCGCCCCTCGGCACGCACGAGCGCTTCATCGGGTTCCTCATCGAGCACTACGCCGGCAACTTCCCCCTCTGGCTCGCGCCCGAGCAGGTCCGCGTCGTCACCATCGGCGACGACGAACGCCTCGTCGGCCACGCCAAGGGATTGGTCGCCGAGCTGCGCCAGCACCAGGTCCGCGCCGAAGGCGACTACGGCAACGACCCCATCAAGGCCAAGATCGCCGACGCCGAGAAGGCGCGCGTCCACACCATGCTCGTCCTCGGCGCCCGCGAGCTGGAGAACGACTCCGTCGCCGTCCGCCTCCACGGCAAAGGCAACGTGGGCGTGAAACCCTGCTCCGAAGCGGTGCCGGACATCCTGGCCTCGATCAAGGAGCGGAGGGCGTAAGGCACACCTACTCTTGGTTCGCTATCCTGGCCCCGCCGAACAACAGTATCTTCATGTCGCAGATCGAGTTGATCAAACTCCTCAACAGGGGACTTGAGCGCACCTTGCGCGACATGAACCCTTGGTGGCAGGGCGACCCGATTCCCAATCTGGCTCCCATCCGGCGCTGGGCCTACCAACCGATCTTGAACGGACTGAGGAGCAACCTGTCACCGGCGGTCGTTCTCCGAGGCCCCAGGCAGGTTGGAAAATCCACGCTGCTGGCCCAAGTCATCCATTCCCTGATGGATGACGGAATCTCGGCCAAGAGGATATTCCGCGTCCAGTTCGACGACTTGCCTGAGCTGAAGCGACTTTCCTCGCCGATCATCGAGCTGGGCCAATGGTATTGCGACCAGATCCTCGGGAAGAGCTACGCCCGCGCCGTCGCCGACGGCGAGACACCGTTCTTCATCCTGGACGAGATCCAGAACCTGGCCGACTGGGCTCCCCAGTTGAAGCATGTGCTGGACATCGGCAAGGTCCGGGCACTGGTCACCGGCAGCTCTGCGCTTCGCATTCAAGCGGGACATGACAGTCTGGCGGGACGGCTGTTCACGGTGGAACTCGGCCCGCTTCTGTTGCGCGAAATCGCCGAATTCCGCGGAGCACGAGGCATTTCACCCTACCTGCCGTTCAACGGACTCAGCCCGCTAAAGGAAAAGACTTTCTGGGAAGGCTTGCGGGAGTTCGGAGAAAAACACTCGAAGGCGAGGCTCCGGGCCTTCGCCGCCTTCTCGGAACGCGGAGCCTATCCCGTGGCCCAGGCGAACCCTGATGAACCGTGGGAACGGGTGGCGGATGTATTGGAAGAAACCGTGATCCGCCGCGCGATCCAACACGATCTCAGGATGGGTCCGAGAGGACAGAAGCGCGACGAAGCCCTCTTGGAGGAAGTCTTCCGTTTGGCCTGCCGCTACGCGGGTCAAGCGCCCAAACAAGCCTTGTATCTCGACGAGCTGCGTCGATCCCAGGGAGCCAACATCGGTTGGCCGAGGATTCTGAGCTATCTGCGCTTTCTGGACGGAACCCTGCTGTTGAAGCTGATCAAGCCCCTGGAACTCCGTCTCAAACGCAAACAAGGCGCGAACAAGGTCTGCCTCTGCGATCACGCCCTCCGAGCCGCTTGGCTCCAGGAGCAGGTTCCGCTGACTGCCGAAGAATTGTCCGCAAAGCCCGAACTCGCGGATCTGGCCGGCCACATCGCGGAAAGCGTCACCGGCTATTTCCTCGGATCGATCCCGCACTTGGATGTAGCCCATTTCCCGGAGCGGGCGGCGGAGCGCGAGGTGGATTTTGTTGTCACCGTCGGAGACCAGCGCATCCCGATCGAGGTGAAATACCGGAGCCGAATCACCCCGGACGATGTCCGCGGACTGCAATCCTTCATCGAGAAGCCGGTGTATCGGGCACCGTTCGGTCTTTTGATAACCCGGAACGAAGAGCGTGCGACAGATGATCCTAGAATCATCAGCTTGCCTCTTTCCTCCCTGCTTTTCATGCGCTGATCCTTCCTGTCCGCCTCCACGGCAAACTTAACACCGGCGTGAAACCCTGCTCCGAAGCGGTGGCGGACATTCTGGCTTCCGTGAAAGAACGCCGGGCGTAAGTTGATTCTCCGCTGGGTTAGAAGCTTGATCCGTTGGAACGGCGCAACTTGTCTCCAACCAAAGGAGGCTGCACGCACTGGATGGCAATGGACTACCGCAGCCTCATCACCCTCGAACCCGGCAAGCGGGGCGGAAAGCTCTACGTCCGTGGCTTGCGGATCACGGTGGGCGAGGGGCTCGGCTGGGTGGCGTCCGGCAGGAGCTGGACCGAGATCATCGACGACTATCCGGACCTGGCCGAACAGGACATCCGGGCTTGTCTGGCGTTTGCAGCGGACCGGGAGCAGCCCACCATGATCGCGCTCACGCCGCATGAAGCGGCTGTTCGACCCTAATCCGAGGCACAAACTGGTTCGGCGGTGAGTGGATGTGTTTTCGGATTCTTCCCAGACCCGCCTTCTTCGCCTGGCCCGATCGGCCGACATAGTCATTTGGGATTTTGCCAAGTCCAACGGCTTCGCAATCGTAATCCTCGACAAGGATTTCTCCGACCTTTCCCTGCTCAAAGGGCATCCGCCGAAAGTCGTCTGGCTGCGCTGCGGCAATTCGACGGTCGCGGAGATCGAGAAATTGATCCACGTGTCCCTCCCGAGGAACCCATCGCCCGCGTGGCACCCGCTTCCGCGCGGGTCGGCGCTTTCCGGCCCGAACTGCGCCTTGGCGGTGCGATGCTCCGCACTCCATCCATTCTCGTCCTTTTGGGTCGCCATCAATTAAAGCGATTGGATTCAGGTCCGGCCGCGGCTACAAAACGAGGACTCCAAGCCGATCCAAAGCCACTCAATCCAACGGTCCGACCATGAACCTCGCGTTGAACACCACCCGCCTCACTGCGGTCCTCAGTATCGCCTTTGCCCTCCCGTTGTTGGCCCAGACTCCCCGGCCTTTGACCTGGGTCCCGCAGTCCATCCCGCAGCCGGGCCCCACGAACGACGCGCCGTATGCACCCCGGGCGATTCTTCCGGGCGGCATCGTCGTGCCCTTGTTTCCGCCGGACTCGCCCTTGTTGAAAGCCGACCGGCTCCGCGAAGCCGAGAAATACAACATGAGCGGCGCGGTGCCCGGCCGGATCTCCAGCATCGTCAACATCCACAATCCCTCGATCGAGGTGCACATGGTGGAAGGCGGACTGAACACCGGCGCCTGTGTCGTCCTCGCGGCCGGCGGCGGGCACAACACCCTGAACGTCGGCACGGAGAGCGCGGACTTCGTCCCCTACTTCTTCAACTACGGCGTCAACACCGTGATCCTCCGCAACCGCCTCCGCCGTGACGGCTACGAGCCGAAGACCGACGCGGTGAACGACGCGCTCCAGGCGATCCGCGTGGTCCGGGCCCACGCCAAGGAATGGCGGATCGATCCGGACAAGATCGGCATCATGGGCTTCTCCGCCGGAGCCGAACTGGCCGCGCCCGCCGCCATCCAGTTCGCGGACTTCGACAAGGCGCACGGCGACGCGGGCGATCCCTTGGCGGGCGTCTCTTCCCGGCCGGATTTCGTCGGCATCATCTATCCGGGTCCGACGCCGTTCACCCGCGAGCCCGACACCGCCGTCCCGCCCAACACGCCGCCCGCCTTCATCACCTGCGCCGGTGCGGGCGATCGCGTCCACGCCCTCTGGGCCGACGACTACTTTTCGACGATGCTGAAGGCCGGCGTGCCGAACGTGGAGATGCACATCTACGGCAATGGCCGCCATCCCGGCGACGCCCTGCCCGACGGCTCGCACATGAGCGGCGGGCTGACCACCAGGAACGGCATCCCCTTCGGCACCTGGCAGGACCGGTTCGTCGACTGGTTCCGCGACCTCGGCTTCCTGCAGAAGCCAGGCATCGAGACCAAGGCCGCGCTGGATGTCGCCGAATACGTGAAGAATCCCCCGCGTCGTCGCGGCCCCGGCCGCTTCAGCGGATCCAACGCCACCAACGCGCCGGTCAATCCGTCGCCCGCGAAGCAATAACCCAACGTTGTCTCGACCCTCACACCTCACTTACCTTCCTATCATGCCCACCGAGTCCACTTCCCGTCGCTCCCTCTCCCGTCGCAGCTTCCTCGCGCTCTCGGGTGCGGTGCCCGTCGTCTTGGCGGCGCAGTCGCTGATCACGCCGGGACTGACGTCCTCCGCTTCCGCCGCCGACGCTCCGGACAAGGCTCCGGCGATGAAGAAACGCGCCATCGGCCTCGAACTCTATTCGGTCCGGGGCGAGCTGATGCGGAGCCCGTTCAACACCCTGCGCGAGGTGGCCAAGATCGGCTACGAAGTGGTCGAGTTCTACGCGCCCTACTTCGACTGGACGCCCCCCGTCGCCAAGCAGATCAAGAGCCTGATGGACGACGTCGGTCTGCGCTGCTACTCGACGCACAACCACATCGAGTCGTTCAACCCGGGCGACGACAAAATGGGGAAGGCCATCGAGCTCAACCAGATTCTTGGCGCCCGCCAGGTCATACTCTCGTCCGCGCCCGGCGGCACCAAGACCGAGGACGATTGGAAGCGCCTCGGTGGCCGGCTCACCACCGCCGTCGACCAGCTCCTGCCCCATGGCTTGACCGCCGGTTTCCACAATCACCAGACCGAGTGGGCCAGGATCGACGGTGGACCGCGCGTCATGGACGTGATCGCCGCGAACACGCCGAAGGAGTTCGTGCTCCAGTTCGACGTGGGCACCTGCATGGAAGCCGGCGCCGATCCGATCGCATGGATCAAGGCCAATCCCGGCCGGATCAAGAGCCTTCATCTGAAGGACTGGGCGCCCGGCGATCCGAAGGACGAGAAGGGCTACCGCGTCCTCTTCGCCGAGGGTGTCAGCCCGTGGAAGGAACTCATCGCCACGGCCGAAGCGGTCGGCGGCGCGGAGTTCTATCTCATCGAACAGGAAGGCAGCCGCTTTCCGGAATTCGACACCGCCCAGCGCTGCCTCGACACCTGGAAGAAGCTGCGGTTGAGCGCGTGAAGATGAACCGGCTCAGCCGGAACGCTGCGGTATGGATTGTGGGAGCGCGCCCGCCCCGGGCGCAGTGGACCGCGCCCTCGCGGTCCACTGGAGGCGCCGAAAACGATTCACCGCCTGGTGTCTCCGGACCCGTGTCCGGCGCGGGGCGCGCCGGACGGCAGCCGGGGCGGCTGCGATCCCAATTCATTTCCTCTGCCTCGTTCCGGCTCCGGAAGCATTGAGGCGTTTCATCCAGTTCGATCGACGCATCTCCGTCCAGGCATCCATCCGGGTCTACCACGGCCCGGCCAAGGTCTTGAACCTCCGCGCCGAGGAACGTTCCCGCGAAGGGATCGCCAACGTCGAAGTCCGGTCCCTCGATCCCGGTCTGGTCCCGCTGGAGCTCCAGTTCCACTGAGCCTGGACGACGGGCGTCGTCCTCCGCATGTGGGATTGCTTTCCTGTTGCCCGCCGACACTGTCCTGCAATGCCTCCCATCCGTGCCAAGGACGATGCCATGCGCCGCAGTCCGCTACGGGCTTTTTTGCGATGGTTTCTTCTCGTCCAATTCCTCCTGTTTCTCCCGGTGGTCACGGGCCAAACGCCTCCCGCGAACGACAGCTTCACAAACGCCTTCGTTCTTTCCGGAGACGCGGTCTCCGCCCAAGGCAACAACGAGCGGGCCTCTCTGGAGAACGGCGAACCGCCGCACGGCCTCAATCGGGGAAGCCGGTCGGTCTGGTGGACTTGGACGGCGTCCGCCGATGACGTGGTTACGGTGGACACCGAGGGCAGCACCTTCGATACGCAGTTGGCGGTCTACCGGGGCGATTCCGTTTCGAGCCTCGTTTCCGTCGGCAAGAACGACGACGCAGCGCCGGATCGAACCAGTCGGCTGACCTTCACGGCCACCTCCGGCACCGCCTACCACATCGCCGTGGACGGATACCAGAACGCCTACGGGGACATTCTCCTGACTCTGCACCAAGGCCCGGTGCTGCCGTTGATCACGAATCAGCCCCAGAGTCGGATCGTCCTTCCCGGAGCCAGTCTCACGTTCAAGGTCGGGGTGTTCGGCCCTCCTCTTTTTACCTACCAATGGCAGAAGGACGGCACCGACCTGCCAGGGGCGACCACGGCGACTCTTGCCATGGGCAACGCCGCGAACACCGATGCGGGTCTCTACCGGGTCGTCGTCGGCAACACCTCGGGAAGCGTCACCAGCACCGTGGCGTCCCTCGAAGTAGGCTTCGCCGGAATCACCAACCAACCCCAGAACGCCGTGGTCGCCGCCGGCTACAGCGCCACATTCTCCGTTTCCGCGATCGGATCGGCCCTCGTCTACCAGTGGCAAAAGGAGGGGGCTTCGATCGCCGATGCGACGAACTCAAGCCTCACGCTCACCAACATCCAGCCCGTGGATCAAGCGGCCTACCGCGTGGTCGTCAGCAACGGACTCGGCTCGGCCACGAGCGCCGGCGCCCAGTTGAAGGTGATCGCTCCTTACACGTTTGGGACCGTCGCCGGGGTTCTCGGCCAATATGGGACCAACGACGGCGTAGGCACCGGCGCCCACCTCTATTCCCCGACCGGCATCGCCCGCGACCGCGCCGGAAACCTCTTCGTCTCGGAATTCTACGCCCACTACATCCGCAAGATCAGCCCGGACGGAACCGTGACGACCTTCGCCGGTGCCGCGATGGTTCACGGCACCAACGACGGCGTGGGGGCCGAGGCGCGCTTCTATGGTCCCGAGGGGCTGGCCATCGACAGCGCCGACAACCTGTATGTGGCGGACAATTTCAACTACACCATCCGGAAGATCACGCCGGACGGAACCGTCACCACGTTGGCGGGTCGTCCAGAGGTGTTTGGATCGACCGACGGAACGAACAGCGGCGCGCTGTTCAAACAGCCGACCGCCCTGAGCGTGGACGCAGACGGTTATGTGTTCGTGGCCGAGTGGGGCAACAGCCTCATCCGGAAAATCAGCCCGGACGGAGTGGTGACCACGCTGGGCGTGAACAAGAGCAAGATCACCTCCCCCACCGGCATCGCGCTGGATAGTTCGGGCGGCGGCTTCATCACCGAGGAGAATTACGGCAACATAAAGGCGTTCAGCGCAAACGGGGTGTTCACCAAACTGGCCAGCACCACGGCCTCGTCCTATGGCGGGGCAACGGACCGGTCCGGAAACTATTATTTCCGAGACGGGAGCCACGTTCTGAAGCGGCTTTCACCCGACGGTCTCGTCACTTCTCTGGCAGGGACGCCGGGAGTTTCCGGCAACCAGGAAGGCTCCGGAACCTCCGTCCTCCTCGGCAACAGCCGGTGCGGCATCACGGTGGATCCGGCCGGCAACATCTATCTGGCCGACTCGGCCAGCGCCGTCGTCCGCAAGGGCGTTCCTTTCGCGGTCCCCGTCCTGCCTCAAAGCCAGGGAGTGCCGCCCGGAACTCCCGTCACGTTGAACGTCGGACCCGCCGATCCCGGTCCGTATTGGTTCCAGTGGTTCTTCGAGGAGACACCGATGACGGGAGAGACCGACACCTCGCTCGTCATCGACTCGGTCGTGCGGACCAACAGCGGATACTACTCGGTCATGGTCAGCAACGCCGTGGGAAATTCGGTGCGGCTGCATGCGCTGGTCCGCGCCGTCGCGCCGTCCATTCTCCAGCCTCCCGAACTTCAAACGAACGGGGCTTCCCGCCTCCGCCTCCGGGGAGAGGATGGCGGATTGCCGTTGGATCTGACCAAGCTGGAGATCCAGTGGCGCGACACGCTTCCCGCCGGCAGCGACACGAACTGGCAGTCGCTGACCGCCCCCTTTTCCGTCACCAACGGCTTTGTCGTGACCGACGACACGAACACAATCGCCCAGCCCATACGGTTCTACCGTGCGGTCGAGAAGTAGGGCCGCCGCTCCGTCTCTCCGGGCGTCGTCCGCATTTCGATCCGCTTCGTCACCGAGTTCCTTCTGCCCGGACCGCCGTTGTCTGATCAGCCACGGCATCCTCCTCCATCCGAGAATGGGGTTTGAACTGTGGCGCAGGATCGTATTCTGCCTCCCCGGCCCACTCCGGCAGACGTGATGCAGGCGACCAGCAAGATCATCGAACTCCGACGGTTCCTCGCCGAAAAGCTGCCCCATGCCCGCTTCGGTCTGGCCCCGGCCGCGCCGGCCGAAGATCTCCAGCCCACCGGGGTCGACGCCCTCGACCGCACGCTGGGCGGCGGGCTGGCCAAGGGCGCCGTCACCGAACTGGTCGGCTCGGGCGACGGCTCCGGCAGCGCCCAGGTGCTGCATGCGTTGCTGCGCCAAGTGGCGGCGGACGGGCGGTTCCTGGCCCTGGTGGACGGCGCGGACAGCTTCGACGCGGACGCGGTGGAGCCCGACGTCTTGGCCCATCTGCTCTGGGTCCGTTGCGCCCGGGCCGATGAAGCCCTGAAGGCCGCCGATCTCCTGCTGCGCGACCGGAACTTCCCGCTGGTCGTCCTCGACCTGAAGCTCAATCCCGCCGCCGAACTCCGCCGGATCCAGAGCACGGTCTGGCATCGCTTCGGGCGGCTGCTCGAACAGAACGGCACGACCGTGCTCGTGGTCACGCCACAGCCCATCGTCACCAGCGTGGCGGCGCGCGTGCAAGTGGCGGCGCGTCTCGGATTGGAAGCTTTGGCCCGATCACCGGGCGAGCTGCTCAACGCGCTGGATTTCACCCTGCTCCGGTCCCAGGCCTCGGCCGACCGGGAACAAGCCGTCGGTTGAACCATGTTCGCCGTCGTCCATCTCCCCCAGTTCCCGCTGCAGGCGGCGCTCCGCCACGAGCCGGAGCTGTGGGCGAAGGCCGTCGCGCTGGTCGATCCCGCCCGCACCACGCCGATCATCTGCGACGCCACGGCTCCGGCGCGGGAAGCGGGCGTGGCCCCGGGCCTCACCCCCACGCAGGCGCTCGCCCGCTGCGGCCACGTCCTGGTGCGCCATCGCCTGCCCGCGCAGGAGCTCGCCGCCCAGGCGGCGGTCGTGCAATGCGTCTACGGATTCTCGCCCCACATCGAGGCGACCGCGCCCGGGGTCACCACGCTGGATCTGCGCGGCCTGAGCCGGATCAGCGGCCATGAACCGGCCAAGCTGCTCGCGTGGGCCGGCGAACTCCGCACCGCCCTCGCCACCCAGGGTCTGCGCGCCTCCATCGGCCTCGCCGCCACGCCCACCGTCGCGCGCCACGCCGCCTGTTGGTCGGACGGCTTGCGGCTGGTGACGGACCCCCGGCCGTTCCTCGACGGGTTGCCCGTGGCCGCGCTGGAGCCGTCGAGCGACGTCGCCGAGATCCTGCGCAAATGGGGCGTCCGCACCGTCGGCGAACTGCTGGCCCTCGGCCAGGAAGCCCTGGCCGACCGGCTGGGGCTGGAAGCCTTGGCCCTCTTCGCCGCCGCCGCCGTGGATGCCATCCGCCCGCTCCGTCTGGTGCAGCCGGCCGAGACCTACGCCGAATCGTTCGACTTCGAAGAACCCGTGGAGACGACCGAGCCGCTGCTCTTCCTCCTGCGCCGCTTCGTCGATCAACTGGCGCCGCGACTGGAGATCACCGGTCTGGTGGCCGAACTGCTCGTGCTGCGGATCCGGCTCGAATCCGGCGCGCAGCTGGAACGCCGCCTCCGGGTGCCGCAGCCGACGCGCAACACCGACATCCTCCACCGGATGCTGATGACGCATCTGGAGACGCTCCGGACCGATTCGCCCATCGCCCACGTCGCGCTCGCCCTCGAAACCACGCAGCCCACGCAGAAGCAGTTCGGTCTCTTCGAAGCGGCCCTGCGCGATCCGCACCAGTTCCAGGAAACCCTCGCCCGGCTCAGCGCGCTGCTCGGCGCGGAGCGCGTCGGCACCCCGGTGCGCGAGGCCTCGCATCGGCCGGACGCCTTCCGGCTGGTGCCGCCGGACTTCGAGAACGCGCCCACCGTGAACGGTCCGCGCCCGCCGCTCCAGGCACCCGCTATGCGACGATTGCGCCCCGCCGTCCCGGCCACGGTGGAAGGCGCGGAGCCGCCGATCGCCATCCGCTGCGCCGTGGCCCACGGGCGATTGCAACTGGTCGTCGGCCCATGGCGCACCTCCGGCAAATGGTGGGAACCCGACGCCTGGCAGCGTGAGGAATGGGACGCCGCCACCCTCCACGGCAAAACCCTGCGCCTCGTCCGCCAACCCGGAGGGTGGAGCGTGGAAGGCGTATTGGACTGAGGCCATGAGCGACTACGTCGAGCTCCATGCCCGCAGCGCCTTCAGCTTCCTGCGCGGCGCGTCCTTGCCGGAGCAGCTCACCCGCACGGCGGCGGAGCGCGGACTGCCGGCTTTGGCCGTCTGCGACCGCATGGGCCTCTACGGCGCACCGCGCGTCTTCGGCACGGCCCAGGAAGCGGGCATCCGTCCCCTCATCGGCTCGGAACTGGCCCTGGAAGATGGCGGCGTGCTGCCCGTGCTCGTCGCCTCCCGCACCGGCTACCGCAATCTCTGTCGCCTGCTGTCTCGCGCCCATCTGCGCGCTCCGAAGAACGAGGGCGTCATCCGCTGGGAAGAATTGCCGGAGTTTGCCGAAGGCTTGATCGCGTTGACCGGCGACAGCGAAGGACCGCTGCTCCGTTCGCTCGCCGCCAAGACCCCGGCCGTCGACGCACCCGGGCAGCTGCGCCGCATCACCCGCGCCTTCGGCCCCGAGAATGTCTTCGTGGAACTCCAGCGCCATCGCGTCCGGGGCGAAGACCGCCTCAATCGTTGGCTCGTGGATTTGGCGCGGGAACAGCGGCTGCCGCTGCTCGCCACCAACGGCGTGACCCACGCCCAGCCCCACGGCCGCGCGGTCTTGGACGTCTTCACCTGCCTCCGCCACCACACGCATCTCGACGCCGCCGGCACGTTGCTCAGCGTGAACGAGGAGGCGCATCTCAAGTCGCCCGCCGAGATGGCGCGCCTCTTCGCCGACCTGCCCGAAGCGATCACGAACACCGCCCGCCTGGCCGAACGACTGGACTTCTCGCTGGCGAATCTCGGCTACGAATTCCCCAAGTATCCCGTCGGTCCGGGCGAATCGATGGAGGGCGTCCTGCGCGAGTGGACCCGGCGCGGCGCCAAGATCCGCTACGGCGCGGAGATTCCGGAGAAGGTGCGGGCGCTCCTGGAAAAGGAGCTCGCCCTCATCGGCAAGCTCGGGTTCGCCGGCTATTTCCTCATCGTCGCCGATCTCGTCCGTTATTGCCGCGAGCACGACATCCTCGCGCAGGGACGCGGCAGCGCGGCCAACAGCGCGGTGTGTTTCTGCCTCGGGATCACGGCCGTCGATCCGGTGAAGTTCAACGTGCTCTTCGAACGGTTCCTCTCCGAAGGCCGCAAGGGTTGGCCGGACATCGACATCGACCTGCCGAGCGGCGACCGCCGGGAGCGCGTCATCCAGGAGGTCTACCAACGCTACGGCCAACACGGAGCCGCCATGACCGGCACCGTCATCACCTATCGCGGCCGCAGCGTGGCGCGCGAACTGGGCAAGACGCTCAACCTCCCCGCCGACGTGCTGGACCGCTTCTCCAGCCTCTTCGCCAACGGCGACTTTCCCCACACCCTCGATCTGCTCGCCCAGATGGAGACGGCGGGACTGCCGCGCTCCCATCCGCGGGCCTCGGCTTTCGCCACGCTGTACCAGGAGATGAAGCGGCTCCCCCGCCATCTCGGCCAACACTCCGGCGGCATGATCATCTGCCAGGGCGAACTCAGCTCCATCGTGCCGTTGGAGAACGCCGCCATGCCCGGCCGGGTCGTCGCGCAGTGGGACAAGGACGACTGCGAAGACCTCGGCATCATCAAGGTGGACCTGCTCGGTCTCGGCATGATGTCCGTGCTCCAGGACTGCATCACCCTGACGACCGAACGCGGCCGCCCGGTCGATCTGGCCAAACTTCCCGAGAACGATCCCGAGACCTACGCCCTGATGCAGCGGGCCGACACCATCGGCGTCTTCCAGATCGAGAGCCGCGCCCAGATGGCGACGTTGCCCCGGATGAAGCCGACGTGCTTCTACGATCTCGTGGTGGAAGTGGCCTTGATCCGGCCGGGCCCCATTCAAGGCGACTTGGCCCATCCGTATCTTCGCCGCCGCGTCGGCGAAGAGGAGATCGCCTACTTCGACGACCGGATTGTCCACGTGCTGGAACGCACGCTCGGCGTGCCGCTCTTCCAGGAACAGATGCTGGAGATCGCCATGGTCATGGCCGACTTCACCGGCGACGAGGCGGAGGAGCTCCGCAAGGCGCTCAGCTTTCATCGCTCCGGGGAAAAGATGGTCAAAGCCACCGCCAAGCTGCGCGCCGCCATGGCCCGCAAGGGCGTGCAGCCCGGCGTCGTCGACCGCATCGCCAAGGCCGTGGGCTCCTTCGCGCTCTATGGCTTTCCGGAATCCCACGCCATCAGCTTCGCCCTGCTCGCCTACGCCAGCGCCTACCTGAAGGTCCACCGCGCGCCGGAGTTCTTCACCGCGCTGTTGAACAACCAGCCGATGGGCTTCTACTCCGCCGCCACGCTGGTCAAGGACGCCAAACGCCACGGCGTCCAGATCCGCCCCGTCTGCGTGGTGCGCTCGAACTGGGAAAGCCGGATCGAAGCCGACGGCTCGATCCGCCTCGGTCTCCGCCAGGTCCAGGGCGTCCAAGCGGGCCATGCCGAGAAGCTCCTCGTTCAACGCGCGCAAAGCCCCTTCACCTCGCTCGACGATCTCAAAGCCCGCACGCCCCTGACCAAGGACGAACTCCGCACCCTCGCCGAAATCGGCGCCCTCAACCAAGTGTCGGAGCATCGCCGCGCCGCGCTCTGGAACGTGGAGCGCACCCGCCACGACGGCGACCTCTTCACCGAAGCCTCCCAGGAAACGCCGCTCGCCGCGATGGATCCCATGGAGCGGCTGGAAGCCGACTACTCCGGTCTGCGCCTCACCACCGGGCCGCATCCCATGGCGCTCTTCCGCGCGTCCTTGCCCGGGGTTTGGCGCGCGGCGGATCTCGTCGAACTGAAGGACGGCGCCTGGATCCGCATCGCCGGCCAGGTCATCTGCCGCCAACGACCCGGCACGGCCAAGGGCGTCTGCTTTGTCAGCCTCGAAGACGAGACCGGCATCGCCAACGCCATCGTCGCACCCGAGCTGTTCGAGCGTGAACGGCTGAAGATCACCAGCGAACCGTTCCTCATCATCGAAGGCATCGCGCAGAAACGGCAGGGCACGATCCACGTGAAGGCCCGCAAGATCGAACGCTTCGCCACGGAACGTCTGGCCAGTCCCGGCTCCCACGACTTCGGTTGAAGGCCGCCACGCGGATCCTGCGCCCAAAACACGGTGGTGGAATACCCACCCGAACTCGGCATTCTACCGGTCATGGTCGCGCCGTCACCCAAACCAAAGGGATTCACCCTCATCGAACTTCTCGTCGTCATCGCCATCATCGCGATCCTTGCCGCGATGCTGCTGCCCGCCTTGAGCAAGTCGAAGAGCCGCGCCCAGACGATCGCCTGCGTGAACAACCTCCGGCAGCTCAACCTCGCCTGGAACCTCTACGCCGACGACAACGCCGGGCGACTGGTCAACAACCACGGCATCGACGAGACCAAGGCCAAGCGCCAGAACTGGGTCAACAACGTCATGGACTGGGGAACCGCCGAGGAGAACACCAACGTCGCCTACCTCATCAGCGGCAAGCTCACCCCGCTCCTCTCGCTCAACACCGCCGTCTACAAATGCCCGTCCGACCATTCCGTGGCGCAGAACGGACCCCGAACCCGCAGCTACTCCATGAACTCGCTCGTGGGCGATCCGGGCGTGCTGACCAACAAGTTCAACCCGGCCTACAACCAGTTCTTCAAGGCCACGGAGATGGCCAGTCCCGCCGGCATCTTCGTCTTCCTCGACGAGCATCCGGACACGCTGAACGACGGCTTCTTCATGAACCGGCTGGCGGAGGACAAATGGGGCAACCTGCCCGCCTCCTACCACGACGGCTCGGGCAACCTCTCGTTCGCCGATGGCCACATCGAGACCCACCACTGGGTCGTGGCCGAAACGATCCGCCCTCCCATCAAAGGCGGCGTCGGCGGCATTTTCCCGGCCACCCCGCCCACCGACTACCAGTGGCTCAGGGAGCGTTCGAGCACGCTGCGGAATTGATCGGGACTCGGGTCCACCTCGAGTGTGAAGAGATCCGGAGATGTGCCCAGCAATGGCCCTTCATGCACAAATGACCGACTCGATCACCGACATGGTCGACCGAGCGTTTTCCGTTCACTTCGCCGACAGCACCCGACTGAAGCGGACGCCGCCGTCGGGACGGATCGACCTGCTGGTAATCATCGGACCCGCGTGGGCGGCGGCGATCTTCAAAACTCCACGCTGAATCTCGGAGAGATCCCACGTCGATCCGGGACCGGGTGAGGCCGGTTCCGCGTTCGCGAAGCAATCCGCGCAGGTCGGTGACTGGTTGTTCTCCGATCGCCTTCCCGATTCCGGAAGGCGATCGCGCAGGAAATCTGTCGGCGGCGGTTGCGACTATCCACGGCCGGGAGAATCCAACATCCTCCCTCCCGAATTTCGCATGGTTCCCGATACCGCCGCCCTACCCGCCCACTTTACCGAGTGGCATCCCGTCCTCCAGGCGTTGACCCTGGCGGGTCTGACCCTGATCCAGGAAGACCTGCCGACGGTCAGCGCGGCGCTGTTTGCCGCCGTGGGACGGATCACCTGGCAGGCCGGGTACTTTGGCTGCTTCTTCGGGATCTGGCTCGGCGACGCGCTGCTCTATCTCGCCGCCCGCGGGATCGGCCGGCCGCTGCTGGAGAAACCCTGGTTCCGACGCTGGTCGAATCCGGAAGCCGTCGCCCGCAGCGAACGCTGGTTCAGCGAACGCGGCATCTGGCTGCTGGTGGGAAGCCGCTTCGTTCCCGGCACCCGCCTGCCGACCTACCTCGCCGCCGGGTTTCTCCGGCAACCTTTCGGCCGCTTCCTCCTCGTCACCGGCGTGACCGTCGCGATCTGGACGATGGCGATCTTCCTCCTCGCCCAGGCGGTCGGCGAAGCGTTGGTCCCCTGGCTGGAACGCTGGGGCGGAAGCGGCTGGATCGTCCTCGGCCTCGGAGTGGTGTTCGTGATCCTGCTCCGACTCGGTTTCACCCTCGCCTCGTGGCAGGGACGTCGTCGACTGGGAACCAGGGTCGTGAAATGGACCAAGTGGGAATTCTGGCCGGCATGGCTTTTCTATCTTCCAGTCGGTCTGAACTACCTCTGGCTCTCGCTCCGCCATCGCGGCCTCACGCTGCCCAGCGCGGCGAATCCGGGCATTGAAACGGGCGGCCTCGTCGGCGAATCCAAGTTCGAAACCCTGCGTGAACTCTGGCGGGCCTGCCCCGAAGTCACCGCCGAAACTTGGCTGTTGGAACCCGGCTCCCCCGCCGAACGCGGGCCTCGTCTCCGGCAGATCCTCGCCGATTCGGGCCTGGAATTCCCCTTCATCCTCAAGCCGGATATCGGCCAGCGCGGCATGGGCGTGAAGCTCGTGCGAACGCCCGACGAAGCCGACGCCTATCTCCGTGCCACCAGCGCGCCGCTGGTCCTGCAGCGCTACTTGCCAGGTCCGCTGGAGGTTGGCGTCTTCTACTACCGCTTCCCGCACGAAAAGAGCGGCCACCTCTTCGCCATCACCGAGAAGATCTTCCCCGTGCTGCTGGGCGACGGCCACCACACCCTGGAGGAACTGGTCTGGCGCGACGAACGCGCCCGCTTCGTCGCCGGCAGATATTTGAAGCGCTTCGCCCACCGCCGCGACGAGGTGCTGCCCGTCGGCGAAACGCTCCGTCTCGTCGTGGCCGGCAACCACGCCCAAGGCTGCATCTTCCGCGATGGCCACCGCTTCGCCACGCCGGCCTTGGCCGCCCGGATCGACGCCATTTCGCGGAAGGTCCCGGGCTTTTTCATCGGTCGCTACGACCTGCGCTTCGCCTCCGAGAAGGATCTGCTGGAGGGCCGGAATTTCCACATCCTCGAGCTCAATGGAGCCGCCTCCGAAGCCACCAGCATCTACGACGCCCGCAACTCGGTCTTCACCGCCTACCGCACGCTTTTCCGCCAATGGTCGCTCGTCTTCGCCATCGGCGCCGCCAATCGCGCCCTCGGCGTCCGGCCCAACAGCCCACGCGAGCTGCTAAGGAAATGGCGCTCCACCAATCGCCTGATCGACGGCTATCCCAACGCCGACTGACCCCGATGTGCACCGTCACCTTCTGGCCAAAACACCGCGGCTACCGACTCGCGATGAACCGCGACGAGAGCCGCGCCCGTCCTCTCGGCCTCCCGCCGCAACGCCACACCGTGGAGCGCTGTGACATCCTGCACCCCAGCGAACCGACGGGCGGAACCTGGATCTCCGTGAACGACCGAGGCGTCGGCTTCGCGCTGGTGAACTGGTATTCCATCACCGCCCGCGCCGCTGGAAAGCCCCTCTCCCGGGGCGACATCATCCTGCACCTGCGCCCGACCGAAAACTGGGCCGAAGCCGACGCAACCCTGCGCCGGCACCCGCTCCTCCACACCAATCCCTTCCGTCTCGTCGGAGTCTTTCCGGCTGAAGAAACCCTCCGCGAATGGCGCTGGAACACGGTCGAACTGGAAACCCGGAACTTCGCCTGGAAACCGCGGCAATGGATCTCCTCGGGCCTCGATGAACCCGGCGCCCAAAAATCGCGCGGCCAAGTTTTCAGGGAGAAATGCGGTCTCGCCACCGCCGGCAGCGCGGAATGGCTCCGTCGCCTCCACCGCTCCCACGCACCGGAATCCGGCCCCTACGCGACCTGCATGCACCGGCCCGACGCGCAGACCGTCAGCTATACGGAGATCGGCGTCGGCCTTGGATCGATCTCGATGGTCCACAGCCAAGGTCCGCCCTGCTGTGGTCAATGGACCGGAAAACTCGTGCTTGCATCGAAAGACCGTTCCTAGCCGGGACTGCTATTTCCCCGGCGGATCCGTCACCACGGTCGGAGGGGTCACCACCGCCGGCACATGGAGCGGGCGGCCGTATTCGTCCACTTCGATGTCCACCGGCACTTGGATCGTGCGCCCGTCCGCCGTCGTCTCCGTGCGCCAAGTGCGGACGACCCGCCGCGTGGTGTCGAACGGCTTCGATCCCGCCACAACGGCGCCCTCGCCGATGCCCACCACCCCGCCGACCACGTTCCCGCCGACCGACCCCACCACGCTGCCGATGCCCCGTCCGATCGCCGGACCCGGTTGGCGCGGGTTGGTGAGACCGGGGCGGTTGGGATCCGAGGCGCAGCCGGTGCCGAGCGAGACGACCAATGCAGGCAGCGCGCACAGGGGGAAAAGAGGGTGGAGTTTCATGGCGATAGAATGACGCTTCGGCCCGGAGAGTAATCCCGGTCTTCCGCCCCGCAATCCCAAGCTGGCCCGCCGTCGACCGCCCCGGCATCGTTCCTGCCATGCAGTCGACCACTCTCCTCATCGCCACCCGGAACCGGCACAAGACCGAAGAGATCGCCGCCATTCTCGGCACCGGGTTCAACTGTCTGACGCTGGACGTGGCTCCCGGCGCACCGACCCCGGTCGAGGACGCCTTCACCTTCGAGGGCAACGCCATGAAGAAGGCCCTGAGTCTGGCCCACTGGCTCATCGCGGACGCAACGCGCCCGCTGTGGAGCCGCGCCGGCGCCGGCCCGTTCCACGTCCTCGCCGACGACTCCGGGCTCGAAGTGGACGCGCTGGGCGGCGCGCCCGGCGTGCATTCCGCCCGCTTCGCCGCTTTGGGTACCGGCGCCCCGGGGAACAGCCAGGACGCCGACAACAACGCCAAGCTCATCCGCCTGATCGAGCCCGTGCCCGCCGAAAAGCGAACCGCCCGCTTCCGTTGCTGCCTCGCCCTCGTCCTGATCCGACCGGGCGCATCGTCGGCAGAACTCGAATCCACCACCGCCTTTTTCACCGGCGCCTGTGAAGGCCGCATCGATCCCAAACCCAGCGGCCACGGCGGCTTCGGCTACGATCCCCTCTTCGTGCCGCACGGATACGACCGGTCGTTCGCGGAGCTCGGCGAGGAAGTGAAGAACCAACTCAGCCACCGCGCCCGGGCGCTGGCCGATCTCCGCCTCCATCTGCTCAATCCCGCCTGAAGTCGCTGGCCGAAGCAGTTTGCCCGCATTAAATCGGTCGGAAATTCATTGTTCCCGATCAACCGATCGCAACAGCAGCGGCAAATCTGAAAAACCTCGACCCCGTGCGTCTCAGCCGTGCTCGGCATTTCCTCAATTTCTGCTCTGGCTCGACCTCTTCCTCGCAAACCTGATCGCGAGAGAGGCCAAATACAGGGGCATCCCATACCAGAGAACGATGGCAAGCATCGCGGACCAATCTCCCGAATACCGATAGGCTTGGACCGCACTGTTCGGGATTCGAATAAAACATGACCAGCCGTCACTCCAATATTGGCAGAACCACAACATCGCCATGCCGCACACAAGCGACAGCGCGAGGGAGACAGGCATTGCCTTGCCTCGAAACAGGCGGTCACACGCAAGGGAGATCGCGATCACCAGGACGTAGAACATCGAGAAGATGAGAAGAGGAAACTGACGTGTGATGGTGGCAATCATGTGACCGAGCAAACAGTTGTGTTTCGGCCAAGCTGAACCGGCACCTACATCCGCCCATGTCGGATCATGGAGATGATGAGCCAGACGCCCATCAGCGCGGCGAAGAGGAAGCCGAGCACGCCGATGATCGACACGTCGCCGATCATCGGAGGAATCCGTGATTGCAGGATGAGGGACGACCCGATGATCAGCGCGGCCAGGACCAGCGCGAAGGCCAGCCGGTTCGTGGTGCGTTCGAGCGAGTTGGTCAACGGCTCGAGGCCCTCGTGTTTGAAGACCACCTTGGCGTTGCCGGACTGGAGCTGCCGCGCGATGCGCCGGACTTCACCGGGGAGCTCGGCCAACATGATTCCCATCTCGCCCGCGAAGCCTCCGAGGTCGTTGAAGATGCGTTCAGGCTTGAAGCGGTCCTTGATCAGGCGCTCCAAGAACGGCTGCGCCTGTTCGACGAGACGTTGTTCGGGATTCAGCTCCCGGACAAAGGCCTCCACGAGGCTGAACGCCTTCAACATCATCACGAGATCGGCCGGAATCAGCAGCCGGTGTTTGGCGGTCAACTGGAGCAACTGGGTCACGAGCCGGTCGAACTGGAGCTCCGCCATCGCGCCGTGGAAGTGCTGGTGGATCAGCTCGGACATCTCGGTTTCCAGCACGTTCGGCGAGACGAGGTTGTCGCCCTCGCACAGCTTCAGCAGGGCGGAGGAGGCGCGGCTTTCGTTGCGCTTGGCGATGCCGTAGATGAGATCGGCGAAGGCTTCGCGGGTGCGCAGGTTCAGGAAGCCCATCAGGCCGAAGTCCAGGAAGCAGATCCGCCCGTCCGCCAGCACCTGCACGTTGCCTGGGTGCGGATCCGCGTGGAAGAAGCCGTGGACGAAGACCTGTTTCATCAGGAGATCGGCGATGCGGACGCCGGTCTGCTTGCGGTCCATCCCCGATTGGAGAAGGTCCTTCGCCTTGATGCCCTGGATGTATTCCATGACGAGGACGCGGCTGGTGGAGAAGCGCCGATAGACCGTGGGCACGTAGATGGTGGGTTCGTCCGCGAACTGCCGCGCGAACCGGTCGATGTGGCCGGCCTCGGCCTCGAAATCCATTTCCTTCTCCAGATTCTCGGCCAGCTCGTCGACCAAACGGACGGGCTCCAGGACGCCCCATTCCTCGATCATGCTCGTGCCGCGCTGGGCGAAGAAACGGAGGATCTGGAGATCTTCGCGGACGATCTTCTGGATGCCGGGACGCTGGACCTTGATCACGACGGGTTCGCCGGTCAGGAGCGTGGCGGAATGGACCTGGGCGATGGAGGCGCTGCCGATGGGCTCCTCGTCGATGAAGGCGAAGATCTCTTCGCAGGACGTGCCGATCTCCTCTTCGATGATCGCCTTGATCGAGGCGTATTCGAGCGGAGCCACGGTGTCATGGAGCTTGGAAAGCTCGACGGTGAACTCCAGCGGCAGGGCCTGGGTGCGGGCGGCGAGGAACTGGCCGAACTTCACGAAGGCCGGCCCGAGCTCCTCGCACATGAGGCGGAGGCGGACTTCCTGGGGCAGGCGCTCGGATTCCAGCTTCTTCCTCCGGAAGCGCCGCCAAGGAAGCCAAGCGGAAGAGGGGAGGTGCAACTCGCGGGCAAGATCGTCGTAGCCGTGTTTGAGGAAGACCCGGACGATGTGGGCGAGCCGCTGGGTTTGTTGGACCGTGCCGTAGAGGCTGTGGAGACGCTCAAAGAGCATACGCGACGGAGTGTGCCGACCGGCCGGGCCGGTGTCCAATCACTGGTGAGCGAAACGCACCCGTCCCTGCCGGGGGCCGATCCACCCGGTTGCACTCGGCACTCCATCCGCTAAGAACACGACGTTTTGGCAAATGCTGGAACACCCAAAATTCCAAGAACAAACACCCTTTCCTCCCCATCATCCTCACCGCCGCCACGATCATCCTGGTCGGATGTGGCCAGAGCGACTCCCCCACCTCCGCCACGCCGACCGTGCCCGCCACCGAGGCGAAGAGCAGGGTCGATCCGGCCGCCGGCACGGTGAAATCGACCGGGACCGGGGTCACCGCCGAGGTTTCCAAGAAGGTCGATTCCGCGATCCTGGAAGCCCAGAATTTTATCGGTCGGGGCAAACTCCTGGACGCCATGGGCTCTCTCAACAAGCTGTCCTCGATCTCCCTCACCCCCGCACAGGCGCAAACGGTCGACGGGCTGAAGACCAAGATTGAGACCGCCATGACCGCCGCCGGCAAGGCCGTTGATTCCGCCAAAACGGCTGTCGGCCAGGCCTCCTCCGCGATCCAGATCAAGGTCACCGAAACCGTCTCCGCCGCCCGGTCGCTGCTCAAGGATGGCAAGTTCCAGGACGCTCTCACTTCGCTCAAAGGTCTCTCGGATCTGAACCTCTCCGCGGACCAGAGCAAACTCGTCGGCGATCTCAAGGCGCAGATCCAGGCCGCGATGGACGCCACGAAGGGCGCCGGAGCCGACGCCACCACGACCGCGTCGGGCATCTTCAAGAAGTAGCCGACCCGTTTTCTGGTCGCCGATCTACGGACGCTCCGGCTGCGGGGCGTCCGTTTTGTTTTCATCCGGCTCCGGACTCCGTCCGATGATGGTCGCGGGCTGATACAGATCGCGGTTCGAAGCCTGGAATTCCGCCTTCAGCTCCAGCTTGAGCGACGACAGGTCCACCAGTTCCCAACGGGTGAACGTCCACTTTCCCGCCGCGGCGCCGTCGTGCTCGATGCCGACCAACAGGTGCACGGCATCGTCCAGCACCTTGTTGGTGGCGAAGCGCGGCTCGTAGTAGAAGGTCCGCAGCGAGCTCGCGCGGGTCTTGGGACCGCGAAGCTTTGGATCGAGGAAGAAGACCCTTCCGCTCGCCCGGTGGACCAGCCGCAGATCGGGATAGCCGCTGCGTTGCATCCGCCCTTCCTCGGTCGCGGGCACCGTGCAGCCGATCCCCTCGAAGGTGTTCAGTTCGTCCCGGATGGCATTCTCGAAGAAGCGGCTGGCCTCGTTGATCCGCTTCACCGCGCGCAACGGGCTGTTGGTCCCGTTCATCAGGAGCAGCACCCGCTCGAGCGCCTGCCCTACCCGTCGCGAGACCTCGGCGTCCACCGCATTGGTCGGATCGAACGCCAGCACCCGATGACCGGTCACGGACTCGATGAGGAAGCCGAAGGGGATCGCGTGGACGTCGGCATCGGTCGTCGCGATCTGGCGGATCCAGGCGCCCGCTTCGTTGGTTCCCCGGGCTTGGAGATGGAGAACCAGCAGGCAGGCCGCTAGGGCGGAGACGAGTCGGGGAAATGGCACGCCGGAAGGGGACCAAAGGCCGACGGCGTTGGCAACCTCCGGCCGCTCTTCAACCGCGCAAATGGAGCCGCACGGCCGCGGCGGCCGCGGAGATCGTCAGGACCAGTTCTGGTTGACGAGCGCTCTGGGAGAGGCGTTCGTCCTGGATCGCGACGAATTCGCCGGCATTCAGCCAGACCCTGCCACGTTCCCGGCGACCCTGTTCGAGAGGGTGTTCCCGCAGGCTGGAAACATCATGACGCCAAAACCAGGTCGCGAGCGGCGGTTGGCAAGCGAGCCCTCCGTCCGGGGATCAATCGACCAGCTTGTCGAAGAGCAGTTCGCCCGTGCGGGTCAACTGCCAGGAAGATCCCGCCTTCTTGAGCAGCTTGCCGCAGGGACACTTCGCCAACACCGGCTCGTTCACCGAGGACACGGAAAACTTCGACTTCGACTTCAGCTCGGACTCGGCTCGCGGGGTCAGTCGGATGGGAGTTCCATTGAAGGTGACGGCCACTTCCCAGCCGGCGACGCCTTCGCGCTCCGCGACGGGATTCCGGTCCACCAAGGGGGCGTACCGTTTGATGAAGGGAAAGTCCTTCTTGCGAACCACCACCCGACCCAGCTCCGGTCGCGTCCGGATGAACCGGACCAGGCTGAACTTCGCGCCCTCCTGTTTCTGCTCTTGGAAGACCTCGAACGGATCGATGCCCGACAAGTTGAGCCCGTTCCAGATGCCATGGTCGTTGCGGGCGCCGGGCATGTTCTTCTTGAACCAAGGGATGAAGGCCTCGTTCAGGAAGAGCGTGATCTCGAAGTGGAGGTGGGCTCGATCCTTGCCGATCCTCTCCCGCGTGTTGCTGGTCCGGCCCATGATCGCGATCCGCTCGCCGGCCCGGACCCGCTGTCCCTCTTTCAAGGTTTCCAGGATGGAGCTCAAATGCGCGTAGAGCGTATAGACCGGAATGCCTTCGACGATGTGCTGGACCACGACGTAGTTGCCGTAGTTCGAGAGCGCCGGCTTGCGGCTGATGTAGACCACGGTGCCGTCCGCCGAGGCGAGCACGGGGTCGGTGGGCTCTCCGCGCTTGTCGTGCTGGAGGCTGCGGATGTCGAGACCCTCGTGGAAGCGGTAGCCCTCCGAGCGGACGCAGCCGAACATTCCGCTGCGCCAATCACGGCCAGGCACGGGAGCGAACGCCTCGGTCTCACGACCGGGCTCCTGGACGGCGAGGTTCGCGGTCGGAAGATGAAAGACCTGAGCCGCGGCCCGGCCCGGAACGAGAGCAAGGAGAACAGCCAACAAGAAACACGGGACAGACTTCATTCCTTGTTCCTTTTCACCGCGTTGTTCAACCCGCGGACGATCAACTCGGCCTCTTCGCGCGACACATCGGGCGTGAAGACGAGGACCCCCGACGGGTTTCTCTGGAAGATCATGGGCGCCGCCAGCCAGCGGGATTCACCGGCGATCCCCTTTTGGCCCGAGGTCCAGGCCACAAAAATGGCGAGTCGCTTCCCGCGACTGTCGATGGAGGCGGTCTCGAGCGCGAGTTGGCCATGACGGTCGAAGCTCAGCCTCATCGCGAAGCCGCCGGGGTTGTCCACGAGTTCGGCGGAGACGAGGCTGCCGTCGGTGACCACGACGTTCTGGTTGATGTTGATCGGCTCCCCCGATCGGAAAACCGCCTTGGGTCCCGCCTCCATGATATTGCGCCGACCCTCGACGTGGATTCGCAGGCTGGCGATCTGCTTTTTGCGTGCGCGTTCGTCCGGACTGGAGCAGGCAGTCGCCAACGCCAACGCCAGGACGACAAAATGGAGATTGAACCGCCAAATCCGCTTCATCATATTGCCGAACCACAACGAAGCCTCCGCGCGTTGTAAAGAGACAACTATGAAGCAATCGAACAAAGTCCAGAAACGCAGCCGCCGCGACGCCTACCTGAAGCGCAAGAAGATACTCACGAAGGCGAAGGTTGCCACCGCCAAGAAGGGCAAGTAACCGCGCCCGACATTCGCCAAGACCCGCCCGGCAGCAGGGCGGTTTTTTTCGTGGCCGTGATCCGCCCTCGGTTCAGCCCGTCGCAAACCGCTCCAGTTCCTGCCGCAACCGCTCCAACGGCAGTCCCACCACGTTGCTGAACGAGCCATCGATGCTTTCCACGACCAGCTCCCCGTGGTCCTGGATGGCGTAGCCGCCGGCCTTGTCCAGTGGCCGGATCTTCTCCAGATAGCGGCGGATCTGCGCCGGATTAAGGCTACGGAAGGTGACTTCGGTGCGGTCGGCGAATATCCGTTGCCGGTGCCGCCGGAGATGGAGCAGGCACACGCCGGTCACGACGTGGTGGGTTTGTCCCTGGAGCTCGCCCAGCATTCGCTCGGCGTCCTCCATCGACGCCGGCTTGCTGAAGAGACGGGTGCCCAGCGCCACCAGGGTGTCCATGCCGATGACGAGCGAATCCGGCGCGTGTTTGGCCACGGTGCGGGCCTTGCGGTAGGAGTTGATCTCGGCGACCTCGGTGGCGGTGAGTGCCTCGTTGTGGACCTCTTCGGCGTCGCTGGGGACAATCTGGAAGTCGAGCTCCAGTTCCCGGAGCAACTCGGCCCGCCGGGGGGAGGCGGACGCGAGGATGATGGGAGGCAGGTTCATGGGATCACCACCCACTAGAGCGCATTCCGGGCCTTTGGTCCATCGCGGAAACAGTCCCGCCTTGCCCTGCTGCCCCAAAAGAAATGACAGCGGGAGGGCATTGCGGCGCTCGCCGGCGGATCAAGCACGGTTCTTCCTTGGCGCGAGCGGCGTCGCAATCATGATCGGCGCTCCAGCCATGAGAATGTCTTCGCTCCTCTCCGTCGCAGGTGGCCTCGCCCTGTTGGCCACGGGCATCCTGTCCGCCGCCGACCCGAAGCCGAAACCTCCGGGGCGGGTCCCCATGGATCTGGGACCGGCCGTCGCGTTCATCTTCCACAACGGCCCCGCCAATGCGCCGCTCAGCGGTCCCGACAAGCAACTCGTGCTCAAGGCGCTCAGCATCCGTCTGGGCCGCGACGCCGGAGTCTGCTTCGACTCCGATGCACTTGCCTACGCCGCCGGCTGGACCGGCGGCTTCATCGACATCGGGAAGAGTTCGATGAACGGCACCGCCCAGGGCAGCAGTCCGGTGTTCCCCATCGGCCACAAGTCGTTCGCCTTGCCTCCAGAGTCTCGCCGTCCGGCCAATGGCAAGTTCAAGGGATACTACGTCCACGGCGAGCAAGTGGTCTTGTCGTATGCCATGGACGGAACCGAAATCCTGGACCTGCCCGGGGTGGAAACCGCAAAAGGCGTCACCGCGTTCACCCGCACGCTTTGGGTCGGCAAATCCTCACGACCAGTCCAGATCCTCGTCGCCGAGAACTGCCCGGTGACCCTTCTGGACCCCTCGGGCCACGCCGCACTCGAAACCGTCGGCCAACGGACCTTGTTGACGCTGCCCAGACTCGATGCGCCCTGCCTGCTGAAGCTCGGACTTGGCGGCGGTGATCTTTCCCTCGCTCCGGCCATTGATCCTGAACCGCTGACCCACGGCGGAGCATTGAATTGGACCACGCCGGTGGTGACGAAAGGCCGGCTTGGAAACGAGCCCGGCGCCTACGCCGTCGACACCCTGACCCTTCCGGAAACCAATCCCTGGCATTCCTGGATGCGGATCTCGGCGATGGACTTCTTCGAGGACGGACGCTGCGCCGTTTCCACCCTGAGCGGCGACGTCTGGATCGTTTCCGGAATCGACGGTCCGCTCGGGACGCTCACCTGGAAACGCTTCGCCACCGGACTCTACGAGCCGCTGGGACTGCGGATCCTCCACGGCACGATCTACGTGCTGGGGCGCGATCGCGTCACGCGCCTCCATGATCTGAACGCCGATGGCGAGGCGGACTTCTACGAGTCGTTCAATAGCGACCTCGACGTCTATCCGACCTACCACGCCTTCGTTTTCGATCTCCAGACCGACACCGCCGGCAACTTCTACTTCGCGGCCGACGGCAACATGGTCGACCCCTATCGGCCCAAACACGGCAGCGTGATGAAGCTCTCGGCCGACGGGTCCAAGCTGGAAGAATTCGCCACCGGTTTCCGCGCCCCGAACGGAATGAGCGTCGGCCCGAACAACGAGATCACCTGCTCCGACAACCAGGGACACTGGACACCCGCCAGCAAGATCAGCTGGCTCAAAAAGGGAGGCTTCTACGGCTATGGCGGCGATCCGCGCCAACCCCGGTTCAAATCGCATCTGGACGAGAACCCGATGACTTCCTTCGACCCGCCGCTGTGCTGGATTCCGATGAACGCCGACAACTCCAGCGGCGGCCAGATCTGGGTGACCAGCGATCGTTGGGGTCTGCCGCGCGGCTCGCTTCTCCACACCTCCTACGGCAAATGCACGCTCTTCGAGGTGATGTTCGAGGATGTCGCCGGGCAGAAGCAGGGCGGCGTCTGGCAGTTCCCGTTGAAGTTCGATTCGGGCATCATGCGCGGGCGGTTCAATCCCCGCGACGGCCAGCTCTACGTCGCGGGATTGAAAGGTTGGCAAACCGTCGCCGTCCAGGATGGCGCGCTCCAACGCGTGCGCTACACCGGCAAGCCGTTGCAGCAGCCCGTGGCCCTGCACGTCGAGCCCAACGGCATCCGTCTCACCTTCGGCTCCCCCCTGGATCCCACCAGCGCCAACGACCCCGGGAACTACGGCCTCGCCCAGTGGAACTACCGTTGGACCTCCACCTACGGTTCGGATTCATGGTCCGTCGCCGATCCGGACAAGAAGGGCGAAGACCCCGTCGAAGTGAAGTCCGCCAAGCTCTCTCCCGACGGCAAGACGGTCTTCCTCGAAACGGCCCCGCTCCAGCCCGTGATGCAGATGCGGATCAAATACGCCCTCGAAACCGCCGACGGCACCGCGCTCCGTCAGGAGATCTATAACACGATCAACCGCGTGAAGTAGGCGGACCCGCATCCATCGGAGGCGACGAACACGAAAAAGGGCGCGGATAAATCCGCGCCCTTCATGTCCCAGATCAAAAGCCCGTGGCTCAGACATCCAGCTTCGTCCAGGCGGCGTTCGCCTTGGAGGACTTCACCACGGCCTCGATGAAGGCCATGCCGCGGATGCCGTCCTCGATCTTGGGATAGTCGTTCGCGAGGTCGTCCTTCTTCAGCTTCTTTCCGGAATCGAACGCGCGGATGGCCGTGGCGAAGTTCTTGTAGATGTTCGCGAAGGCTTCGAGGTAGCCCTCGGGATGGGACGGCGGGGTGCGGCCGGCGGCCTTGGCGGCGGCGCAAAGATAGCCGTTGGCCGTGCGGTAGACTTCCATCGGCTTGTCGGCCCACTTCACGAGCAGGGTGTTCGGCTCTTTCTGGTGCCACTCGAGGCCGCCGATCTCGCCATAGACGCGGATGTTCAGGCAGTTCTCCTCGCCCACGCTGATCTGCGAGGCGTGGAGGATGCCCTTGGCGCCGCCTTTAAAACGGAGGAGGACGTTGCCGTCGTCGTCGAGCTTGCGGCCCTTCACGAAGGCGGTGATGTCGGCGGCGAGTTCGCTGATCTTCAGGCCGGTGATGTATTCGGCGAGGTTCTCGGCGTGGGTGCCGATGTCGCCGATGCAGCCGGCCGCACCGGAACGTTTCGGGTCGGTGCGCCATGCGGCCTGCTTCTGGCCGGAAGCCTCGATGCGGGTGGCCAGCCAGCCCTGCGGATATTCGACGACGACCTTGCGGATCTTGCCGAGCTTGCCGCTGTGGACGAGGTGGCGGGCTTCCTTGACCAGCGGATAGCCGGTGTAGTTGTGGGTCAGGCCGTAGAGCCGCCCGGTCTGCTTGACGATGGCGGCCAACTCCTTCGCCTCGGCGAGATCGAACGTGGCGGGCTTGTCGCTCAGGACGTGGAAGCCGGCTTCGAGCGCGCCTTTGGCGGCGGGGAAGTGGACGTGGTTCGGCGTGACGATGGAGACGAAGTCGATGCGGTCGCCGACCGGTCGGGCGGCTTCCAGGGCGAACATCTCCCCGTAGCTCGCGTAGGAGCGTTCGGGTGCGAGGAAGAGGTCGGCCCCGGAAGCCCTGGACTTCTCGGCGTCGGAGGAGAACGCGCCGGCGACGAGTTCGATCTGGCCGTCGATGTTCGCCGCAATGCGATGGATCGCGCCGATGAACGCGCCGCGACCGCCGCCAACCATGCCGTATCGGATTTTTCTGCTCATAGATTCCTGTGTGTGGACGGTTGCCCGCCGTTGTGTTTGTCCTCGGAAATTCCCCGGGCTTATAGGCGACGATCCCGGTCCGGGTCAACGGACGAGCGCGCTGTGCCAGGTCAGGAGGGTTCCTCTTCGGCCTCGTCCGGCTGGGGAATCTCGGGGTCTCCGAAGACCGCCGCCTCCGCCTTGGCCTTCGACGCCTCCACCTTGATGTAGTGCAGCACGACGGGCGCGAGGATCATGCCGGAGATGCCCATCAGGCGCTCGCCGATGAGCAGGCCGATCAATGTCAGCCACATGGGGTTCTTGATCCGGCTGCCGATGATCTGCGAGTTCAGGAAATACTCGGACTTGTGGATCACCACCAGGTAGCCGAGGGCGAGCAGCGCCATGTTCGGCGAGATGATCAGACCCACGCAGGTGATGACCACGTTGCTGATCAGATTGCCCACGATCGGCAGCAGGCCACAGAGGAAGGTGAACATCGTCAGCACGGCCGCATGGGGAAAGCCGGCAACGAAAAGGAAGATTCCCGTGGCCACGCTGTTGATCAACGCGATCAAGATCTGCGCACCCATCACGACGCGGAAACTGGCGTAGAACATGGCGAACCGATGCATGATCTCCGTGGCCGAGAGCGCATAGAGGCTGTCCACCTTGACGCTGGGATCGGCGTGGAGATCGAGCTTGGAGTTGAAAAACAGGCTCACCGCCACCACGGCGCCGATGATGAGGTACACCAACTGGAAGATCACCGTGCTCAGGAACTGCTGGATGTTGCGGAACTGCAGCTGCGCCTTGCCCTTGAGGAATTCCATCAGGCCTTCGTAGCCCTTGAACGGCAGCTCGATCTCCGCCGTGGAGAGCAGTTCGTTGATCTTGGGAATCGTCACATCGGCCAATTGGGGGAAGGCGACATAGGATCGCTTGCCGAAATAGAGAGCCCCGAACGAAACCCCGATGATCAAGACGGAGAACAGGGTCACAGCGACGATCTTGTTGCTCCGGCTGGCAAAGGTCCGCAGGGCCAGATAGCCGAACATGGTCGTCAGCAACAGCGTCGCCATGTGCAGCCATCCGACAAAAAGGAGCATCACGGCCATGAATCCGTAGGAGATGCGCTGGGGACGTGTCATCGCTCCCTTAAATCGCGGCGGGCCGGACAAAGAGCAAGGGGATTCAAAGGTCCAAACGCAGAGAGTCCCTTCCCCTCGCTTTCCGTTGCTTGTTTTCCTCCCGAAAACGACCCCATGGACGACTGTTGCTTTCCTTGGAGCCCCAAGAAATCCCGCTCGGCCCCCTTTCCCGTCTTGTTGATCTCCGCCATGACGTCGCCTCTTGTTTTCGAACGCCCCCCGCCTCGCTTTTCATCCGCCGTCTACAAGGGAGACTGGATCTTGTTCGACGAGTCAGATCCCGGGGCGATACGGGTTCATGTCCTCGTCGTCGAATCCGTCCGGTCCGTCGTCCAAGGGCAGTTCTGATTCCAGTCGGTTCGCGACGGGCTTTAGCCTCCAAAAACCTCCCTTTCCATCCCGCCGCCGGTGCCCTAGTTTCCGCGCTCCTGTTCGGAAACCATGCCCAGTGTTTTCATCAAGACCTACGGTTGCCAGATGAACGAGCGCGACAGCGAAGCCGTCGCCGCCCAGCTCGTCGCCAAGGGCTATTCCCTCGCGCCGTCCGCCGATTCGGCCGACGTCGTCCTGCTGAACACCTGTTCCGTGCGCGATTTCGCCGAACAGAAGGCCATCGCCAAGATGGAGAACCTGGCGGGATCCAGCCGGAAGAACCGGCCGGATCAGATCCTCGGTTTCATGGGCTGCATGGCCCAGAGCCGCGGCCAGGGCCTCATCGATCGCCTGCCCGACGTCGATCTCGTGCTGGGCACCCAGAAATTCCACCGCGCCGCCGACTACCTCGACGACCTTCTCTCCGGACGCCGGAACAAGATCGTGGACACCGAGGCCGAAGCCGGCAGCCAAGGCACGATCAAGGAACACCTGCTGGATGGTTCCGCCGGCAAGGGCACCGTGACCGCCTTCGTCAGCATCATGCAGGGCTGCAACCAGCACTGCACCTTCTGCATCGTCCCCGCCACCCGGGGCGCGGAGCGCAGCCGCACCATTCCCGACATCGTGGCCGAATGCCGCGGGCTCGTGGCGCGCGGCGTGAAGGAGATCACGCTGCTCGGCCAGATCGTCACCAGCTTCGGCAAACGCGACTACCCGATGGTCGACGGCCGCAGCGGTTTCGTGCAGTTGCTCGACGCCGTCCACGAGATCGACGGGCTGGACCGCATCCGCTTCACCTCGCCCCATCCCAAGGGCTACGGCGATGATCTGGTGGAAGCCTACGGTCGACTGCCCAAACTGGTGGAGAGCGCGCACATCCCCGTGCAGAGCGGCAGCGACCGTCTGCTCAAAGCCATGCACCGCGGCTACACCCGGGAGCGCTTTCTTGGGATTCTGCAGAAGCTCCGCGCCGTCCGGCCCGACATCGGCATCACCACCGACATCATCGTCGGTTTCCCCGGCGAGACGGACGACGAATTCGAGCAGACGATGTCGCTGGCGGACGAAGCCCGGTTCGACAACGCCTACGTCTTCAAATACTCCCGGCGCAAGGACACCCCCGCCGCCGACATGCCCGATCAGGTCCCGGAGGAAGTGATCGAAGCCCGGCACTTGCGCCTGCTGAACCGCATCAACGAGATCGGCGCCCAGCGGTATGAACGTTTCGTCGGCCAACAGGTCGAAGTGCTGGTGGAAGGTCCCAGCAAGAAGAACGAAGCCCGCATGATGGGCCGCACCCGTTGCGGCAAAATCGTCCTCTTCGACGGCGACGCCCGCCATCGCGCCCAGGTCATGCGGCTGAACATCGTCCGCGCCGGCGCCTCTTTCACCCTTTACGGCGACCCCGTCATTCACTTGGACTAGCCGCGCGCAACCGCATGGAACTCCCACTCTCACTCGTCTCGATCCTTCTCGGCCTGATCATCCTGCTCCCGGCCGCAGCCACCTTCGTCAAACCGACCGGCCTGTCCGGCCCGATCAAGGGCTTCCCCCGCTCCGTCGGCCTCGGCTGCGTGCTGATCGTCCTCGCGACGGTCTGGTTCGTCTACAATCTCAAGGTCGAGTCCATCGCCGACTTCGAGCCCATGAAGCCCTACCTGATGATGATCCTCGTGGCCTTGGGCGTGGGCGTCTGCCTCTTCCTCCAGGACTTCATCGCCGTGCGCGGGCTCGCCGTGCTGATGCTGCTCGTCGCCAAGCTCATGGTGGATGCCGGCCGGCCGCATCTCGGAGAGTCCCCTCTGGTCGAGGTCAACCAATGCCTGGCCTACTTCTTCGTGGCCGTCGGCATGTGGCTGACCATCTCGCCGTGGCGCCTGCGCGACTGGTTCAACTGGGCCACCGCCAGCAACGGTCGCCTGAAGACGATCAGCGGACTGACCGCCGGCGTCGGCGCGTTCATCCTCGTGCTGGGACTCACCGTCTTCCGGCAGATGAAATGACCCGGCCGTGAGCCCGCCCTCCGCCCAGATCCTCGTCATCCGCGGCGGAGCCATCGGCGACTTCATCGTCACGCTTCCCGTCCTCGCCGCCCTGCGGCAACAGTTCCCCGCCGCCCGCATCGAGATCGTCGCCTACGAACGTGTCGCGGATCTCGCTCTCCGCTCCGGACTGGCCGATGGCTGGCGCCCGATCGAATCCCGCGGTCTCGCGGGCTTCTTCGCCAGGAACGGCGTGCTGGAGCCCGAATGGCAGGACTACTTCGCGGGCTTTCCGATCATCGTTTCCCACCTTTTCGATCCGGACGAAATCTTCCAGACCAACGTCCGCAAGAGCTGCCAAGGCCAGTTCCTCCAGTCCATCCATCGCCCGGACGAAAACTCCGCGGTCCACGTCACCGAGCAATTGCTGAAACCGCTCGAACGCCTCGCCATCTTCGACGCCGATCCGGAGCCGAAACTGACGCTCGGCGCGTCCGATCAAAAACACTCCCGGCTCATCGCGATCCATCCGGGCAGCGGCAGCGAATCCAAAAATTGGCCCATCGCCCGTTGGCAGGAACTTCTGGCCAAACTGGTCGCCGGACGCGACGGCCACTTCCTCGTCATCGGAGGCGAGGCCGATCACGCCCGTCTCGGACCCATCGCCGCCATCATCCCGGAAGATCGTCGAACCGTTCTGGTGAACCGTCCCCTGGTCGAAGTCGCGGCAGCACTGTCGCAGGCCGGCTTCTTCATCGGCCACGACTCCGGCATCACCCACCTCGCCGCCGCCGTCGGACTGCCCGGCGCTGCACTTTGGGGAGCGACCCACGACCATGTGTGGCGACCGCGAAACGCCCTGTTCCGCGTCCTTCGTCACCCCGAAGGACTGGCGCACCTCCCGGCCTCGGCCGTGGTCGAAGTCCTCGGCGACTGAACAGATCGATCTTCCATCGGACTTCACTGCACCACGATCACCCCGGCTTGGTTTCCAGCGGTGTATGAAGCCGGAATTTCCATCGGGTTTTCCGGTCCCATCGGCTTGCTCCCAAGAAAAGTGAGCGAACCGTCGGAATGGAAACCAACGAAGTCGGGTCTCGCGTCGTTCGGCTTCCAGCCATGTCCGGACCCGGGCTGAGGGTCCTGGACTGCGCCGGTGCTCCGGCGCTTTGTGGGGCATTCCCAGTCGGAACGAAGCAGTGGAAATGAATGGGGATCGCAGCCGCCCCGGACGCGTCCGAGGCGGTGAATCATTTTCCTGCGCCTCCTCTGGACCGCGAGGGCACGGGCCACTGCGCCCGGGACGGGCGCGCTCCCTCAGCCCCACTGCTTCGTCAGCGGCTCAAACGGCGGCTTGGCGAGAGCCAGCGCTCTACCCACTCGGCTCCGAGCCGCGCCCTACCGCCTCTTCACCTCGGCGGCTACTCGCCGCCCAGCGACGCCTTCATGGCTTCGAAGAATTTCAGGCCTTCGCTCTGGACGACGTTCTTCTTGTGGGTGGCGTCGGCGTGTTCCACGAGGTCGGACGGGAGCTCCTTGAGGAAGGGCGACGGGTGGCAGGGAAACAACTGGCCGTAGCGTTTCCGCCCGGAGCAGTGCGTGATGGTGAGGGACTTCATCGCCCGGGTGATGGCCACGTAGAAGAGCCGGCGTTCCTCGTCCATCGTGCCTTCCACCTTGGACCGGGCGTGCGGGAGCAGACCGTCTTCGAGACCGACGATGAAGACATGCGGAAATTCCAGGCCCTTGCAGCTGTGCATCGTGATCAAGGTCACGTCATCGCCTTCGATCTCCTTGTCGTACTTGCGGTCGTGGTCGAGGGACAGCTCCTCCAGGAAGGTGGCCAAGCGGCTCTCGGCCTCGGGCAGCTCCAGGTCGCCGCCTTCGATCTGCCCGATCACTTCGTGGACGTTGCGGACGCGGTTGTCGCCGGTCTCGGGATCCTTCTCCTGTTTGCGCAGGTCTTCGAGGTAGCCGGTCTCGGCGATGAAATCCATGGCCCACTTCTTCAGGGCCACGGGCTCCTTGCCTTCCAACGGCGCGTGGACCCGTTCAACGAAGGAGACGAAGGCCGCGACGGCGTCGCGCGTGCGGGGCTGGAGGCTGTCCAACACGTCGGTGTGCCGCATGGTGGCGAAGACGGAGCAGTCGCGCTCGTGGCTGGCGGCGAGCAACCGCTCCATCGTCACGTCGCTCAAACCGCGCGCGGGCGTGTTCGCGATCCGGAGCAGGCTGATGTCGTCGTGCGGATTCAGCATCGTCTTCAGATACGCGAGGAAGTCGCGGATCTCGCGGCGGTCGAAGTAGCTCTGGCCACCGACCAGGTGGTAGCGGATGCCGGCCTTGCGCAGGGCGGTCTCGATGGGACGGGACTGCTGGTTGGTGCGGAAGAGGATGGCCTGTTCGCCCCATGGAATGCGGTGGCCGACGCGGTTGAACTCGATCTGGTCGGCGAGGGTCTTCGCCTCCTCCTCGTCGTGGGGAAACGTGTGGAGAACGATCTTGGGACCGGGGCTTTGGTCGGACCAGAGCTGCTTGGGGCGGCGGCGGGCGTTGTTTTTGATGACCGCGTTGGCCGCGTCCAGGATCGTCGGCGTGGAGCGGTAGTTCTGCTCCAGCTTCACGACCTTCACCTCGGGGAAATGCTGTTCGAGATTGAGGAGATTCGCGACTTCGGCCCCGCGCCATCCAGAGATGGACTGGTCGTCGTCGCCCACGACGCAGAAGTTGCGGTGCTCCCTCGCGAGGGAATGGACGAGCTGGAACTGGGAGGCGTTCGTGTCCTGGTATTCGTCCACCATGATGTAGCGATACTTCAGGCGGCAGGCTTCGAGCGCGTCGGGATGCTCGGTGAAGAGCTTCAGCGTGAGCAGGATCAAATCGTCGAAGTCGACGCCGTTGCAGGCGCGCAGGGCGGACTCGTATTTCTTCCGGATGTGTTCGGCGAGCGCGGCCACGCTGGGATCGTCGAAGGCGGCGGATCTGGTGCCGCCGTTCCGGTAGCGGCTGAGGAGGGCGAGGATGGCGTTCGGGTCGGTCTTCTCCCCTTTCGCGGAAATGGTGCCGAGGATCTTCTTGATCGTCGCCAGCTGGTCGGACTCGTCGAAGATCACGAAGCTCGGCTTGTAGCCCAGCTTGCCGATGTGGACGCGGAGAATGCGGACGCAGAGGGAATGGAAGGTGCAGATGGTCGGCTTCTCGGGCTTTTCCTCCTTGGGTGTCCCTTTGGGCACTTTGGGCAGGAGCTTGGTCACGCGTTCCTGCATCTCGCGCGCGGCTTTGTTGGTGAAGGTGACCGCGAGAATGTGGCCGGGACCAACGCCCGACTGGACCATGTGCGCGATGCGGTGGGTGATGACGCGGGTCTTGCCCGTGCCGGCACCGGCGAGGATCAGGACGGGGCCGCGGAGGGTCTCCGCCGCTTCCCGCTGCTGGGGATTGAGGCCGCTGAGGAACGACATGCGGCGCGGAGTATGGGAACGGGGCGCCGGGAGGCAAGGAAGGCCGGAAAGTTGTTCACGACAGATGTCGGCCCCCACCCTTGAACGTCGTCTTGCACCCCGGCCGTCCGAGACGCGAGGCTTCGCCTCTGTGAGTCGTTCGCCGGAAACCCGCACCACCTACCACTACGAGCGCGTGCGCGCCGCCACCTCGGGCATGATCGAGACGGCGGGACGCACCTTCCTGCTCGTCATGGCGGTGAAGCACTTCCAGACGGGCGCCATGGGCAAGGCGGCCGTTGCCGCAGGCGGCAGCGTCGGCATGTTGCTCACCCCCCTCGTGCTCTGGGTCGTCACCCATGCCCGGTGGCGCGTGGCCCAGGCGGCCTCGGTCATCGCGATCATCGGCTGCGTCGGATTCCTCCTTCCGGTGATCTGGCCCGCCACCTGGATCTTCATCGTCGGGAGCATCATCGGCATGGCCGCGTCTTCTGCCGGGCTGCCGCTGATGACGCAGGTCTACCAGGAGAACTACCCGACGGCCGAACGCGGCCGGCTCTTCTCCCGGACCGTGATGATCCGCATCGCGGCGGCGGTGGTCTTCGGTGATCTCGCCGGGCGTTGGCTGGAAAACGGAGTCGGCCACTACCGCCATCTGCTGCTGGTCTTTTCGGTCGCCAGCGCCCTCGCGGCCTGGTGCCTGCACAAGTGCCCTTCCCGCCCGTCCGAAAGCGAGCGCGGCTCCCATCCGTTGCGACCGCTCCGCCACGTGGCCGACGATCCCCTGTTTCGCCGCACCTTGATCTCCTGGATGCTGATGGGCTTCGCCAACCTGATGATGCTTCCGCTCCGCATCGAATACCTGGCCAATCCCGAAAAATACGGCCTCGATTTTCATCCCACCGCCGTCCAGATCGCCTGGATCACCGTGGTCGTCCCGAACATCGCGCGCCTGCTGATGAACCCGATCTGGGGGAAGCTCTTCGACCGGATGAACTTCTTCGTGCTGCGCATGACGCTGAACGTGGGCTTCGCCATCGGCATCACCGCGTTCTTCGTCAGCAATTCCCTGCCCGGCCTGGTCCTCGGCGCGATTGTTTTCGGCATCTCCGAAGCGGGAGGCGATGTGGCTTGGAACCTCTGGGTGACGAAGTTCGCGCGCCCCGACCACGTGTCCGACTACATGTCGGTCCACACCTTCCTGACCGGCTGCCGCGGGGTGCTGGCCCCGATGCTGGCGTTCTATGTCGTGGGCCAAGTGTCGCTGCCCGTGCTGGGCGGCGTCAGCGCGCTCTTCATCCTCGCCGCCACATCCCTGCTGCTACCGGAATGGCGCCGTGGCCGCGGCGCGCCCGACGAATCGGTCATCGCCGGCAAAGTCTCCGAATAACGGACCCGGCCCATCCCTTGTTCCGCCCACCGGCGACCTTGGCAGCCGCGCCGCCGCCCGGCACACTCCCCCGTCCTCTATGTCCAAGAAAGCTCCCGTCCCAATCAGCCTGGCCGAAACAGTCTCCGACATTCCCGGTCCCCGCCGGCTGCCGATCCTGCTCCGCCGCGCATGGTATGGACTCAACCAGACCTTCCGCCGCCGCATCGCGCATCTGGAGATCACTCCCGACCAGTTCACGGCTCTACGGACGGTCGTGGAGGCGGACAAAACGGGGCTTGGCCAGAGCGAACTGACCACCCGGATGGCCAGCGATCCGAACACCATCGCATCGCTGTTGACCCGGATGGAACGCAACGGACTGATCAGCCGCCGGGTGCACGAAAAGGATCGTCGAGCCTACCAGATCTGCCTCCTGCCCGCCGGCCGGCAGCGCTTTGAAGAAGCCCGGAAGATCGCCGTGGAACTCCAAACCGAAGTGCTGGCGCCCCTGCCCCAGGCCTGCCGGGACCTGTTTCTGGAACAGCTGTCCGACGTCGCGGACAATTGCCACCGGATGGCCCGCGAAACCGCCCGCTAAGCACCGTCAGAGATCGTCGCGAGCAAGGGATTGTCCCGACCGCGTCTGGAAGTATCCGGTGTCCTGCCCGACGTCGGCGAAGCTCTCCTATCACCCGGTGCCAAAGTCGCCCCCGACGGAATGAAACACCCTCCCATGACAAATGCTTTCCTTCGCTTCCGTTGCCTGACTTCTCCGTAAGAACCCCTCTGAAAAAGGGATTACCGGGAGAAGATCAGGCGAATCGATTGAGGTTCCTCGCTGTTTTCAGTGGGTAGAGGGTAGACGAAGGCTTCGGCGCTGGATTCGGTGGTTTCGTGGTCGCGGACAAGGCGGCGGTTCTGCACCAGCCGCACGAAGGTGCGTTCGAGGATCCAGCGCCGGCGCAGCACCACGAAGCCAGTGGCGACCTCGTTGCGTTTGACGACCTCAACCCCAGGGCGGTGAATCATTTCCTGCGCCTCCTATGGCCCGCGAGGACGCGGTCCCAAATCCCCGCTACATCGTTCCGGCTGAGACCCCTTTTATCGTCGAGGCCTCATTGACCTCGATGATATCCGACAAAGAAACCATCGCACTTCGGACCCGGGCCTTGATCGTCCCGGGAGGCACTCCCATCAAGTCCGCCATCGTGGTGAGGCTGCGACCGCCAAAAAAGGCAAGGTCGATAATCTTCCTATCGTCGTGAGGGAGCCTGTTGAAATCTAAACCGATTCCGTCTGCGTATTGGCCCGACACCCCGCCCATCGCCTGTTTGGCTCCGGCAGCGGGTCTGAACGCAACTTCGGTGGTGAGTCCCGCGAAATGTTCATCGTTCTTTCGCTTTCGAAGCCGGTCGATCGCCTGGTTGCGCGCCATCTGCACGGACCAGCTCAGCGGATTCCCCTTCGATTCATCGAATGAATGTGCTTCTTGCCATATTTTCAGGAACACCTCCTCAGTGACTTCCTCCGCTTCTCCCGGGTCGTTCAGAATTTCGACCGCGAGGGAAAACAGCGCCGTGGAGTATTTGTCATAGAGATCGGCGAAGGCCTCAACGTCACCTTGGGCCGTCCTCCAGATGAGCAATGTTTCCCAAGCCGCTGAATCGAGGTAGTTCATGGATCAGGGCTTCCCTTCGCTGACTATAGAACCAATCCCCTCTCAACATTCTCCGACACACGTCGAATCTCGGCCCAACGCAGCGCACGCCTCGCTCCGCAACTTGCCGAAAGCGCAGCGACCAGAAGTCCTAAGAGCAGCGCGAAAAAGGACCAGATTGCAGCGCACGAAAGATTGCTTGCGGCCCTGTCGGCGGCCTGTCTCGCCTTCTGTTGCGCGATTGCCTTGTCGCTTTCCAGCTCGGCCTTGAGTCGCTGGTACGAAGTGGTCCAGTCATCGACGGTTTTTGTGGCGTCCGCCTCGCTCATTCCCGCATAGCTCGCGAGCGACTTGACCGCTGCCAATCGGTTGCTTTTGGAAGCGGGGTCGTTCCCCGGCGAGAAAAGCTTGGAAATCGAAAAACCGATCTCTCGCTTGGCCCGGATGAGATCGCTCGCGGCGGAATTCGTGGGGCCTGAATGGAGCGCCTCATCGATGAAACTTTCCACCTGGTCTGTTCCACGTTTGATCCCTGCTTCGGCCGCAGTTCCCGTGGCTGCGGCCAAGGCTTTCCCGCTTCCCGCCAGACCCTCGCCAAGAAACTTGAGAGCCCCTCCAAGGACCATGCCGGTCCCCATCGAAAGCAGGAGCACCGTGAAAATCATCGTCAGGCACCAAACAAGAACCCCGTGAACGAACCCGCTGTGAAGCGAATGGGAAAACCGTCCTGCGATCAGACCCCCAAAGCTGAGGGCGATCAAAGCACACACCGTCCACACGACGGCGGCCCCGACACTGAAATTTTCAACAGGATCGGCGTCGCTCATCGGCGTGAAGGAAGCAAGACCGGCACCGACGCCCAGCGCGCTCAGGAGAAGATGAATCCCCATGGCGGCGATGGTTCCGGCAATGATCGCTCCCCAGCACAAATTCGGAAACAAGCTGCGGTCGTAGATCGGAGAAGCGGATAGCGGAATATCCGCAATGGAAGGTTCAGTGTTCATGCTTTCAGAGGGAACAAGTGTTTGAGGACGGGAAAACCCGCCTATTTTCCGAATAGTTTTGCGACGATGAAGATGACGATGGCTCCGAAGAAACCTCCCCCTGCCAGCAGGTAGACCAGGGAGAAGCCGACGGCGGCGAAAATGGGAATTACAATCAAGGCAGTCATGGTCGCGGTGGGTATTTAGAGGATACATGCCATGTGTCTGTCTGATGACAACTTGGCAGGTCCAGATTGGTTCAATGAGTTTTGCGGCGGGCGGGGTGTGTTTGATCAGTCTTGGTGACTTTGGGTCAGCGGCCACGACGGGCTTGGGTCGACTTGCCCTTTACCACCCGATCGAATCCTCCGTCCGATGGAAGGGCCATGGCCTCCTCGTTGTTGCCCGCTCTTGCCAGGTCGGTAAGCGATTGGTTGGCCGCCTTTTCCTCGTCAAGGGTCTGTTCAAGGAGCGAGGCGGCCTTCTTGTTCCCCAGCAGGCCAGCCCATTCGTGCAGGCAGCCATAAGAGGCCATTTCGTAGTGTTCGATCTTTTGGGCTGCCGCGATCAAGGCCGCGTTGATCGCCGGTGACCCCTTGAAATCGGCAGCCATCTCGTCCCCCTCTTCGAGAAGACCCACCGTTGCCTCGCAGGTCTTGCCGCGGGCCTTTTTGCCGAGGGTCTGAAAAACCTGTTCGAGCCTTTTTACGTGCTTCTCGGTTTCTTTCAGGTGTTTCTCAAAGCCTTTTTTCAGGTCCGGGCATGTGGCGGCCTTGGCCATCTTCGGCAAGGCTTTTACAATCCTCCGTTCCGCGTCATAGATATCGGCGATTTCGTCCAGAAAGAGATCGTTTAATGTTTTCATGATTGTTTCGTAAGTCGGTTGCTTCTTTCAGGTGGAGCGGTCGCGTAGCGGGACACTCGACTCCAATACCCGTGGGTTTATGGCTCCGAGCAGACCAGCTTCGCCACGCCGTTAGGGAGTGTGGACCCCACGATGAACCGCCTTGTCGTCCTTGGCGGTGGACGCCTCGCCGGTGACGCAAATATCCTCGGCCGCAGCCTTCGTGAAAATGTCCTTGGCCCGCTTGATTTCGTCCGAGCTTTCCGTGTGGACGGAAATCAGGATGTTCCCGGCCTTTACCTTCCCTTCATAGCGTTTGGCTTCTATCTCGGGAATACCCAGGCCGATCAGCCCACCGGCGATGCCTCCGACGGCCGCACCGATGGCCGCACCGCTCAACGCGGCGAGGATGGGTCCGGCGGCAATAAACGGGCCGACTCCCGGAATGGCGAGCGCACCGATCCCCGCAATCCAGCCCAATGCGCCACCGACCACGCCACCAGTGCCCGCTCCCGCAACCGCGCCTTCCGGCGCTTTGGTGTTCTTCTCGTGGGCGAAGTCCCGGCTGCTTCCTTTGTCAGGGAAGAGCGCTGAGATGTCGTTGTTCGAGAATTCCGCCTTTTTAAGGTGGTCAACGATCAGATCAGCTTGGCGGTGGGAGGTTGCGATGCAGAATACGGATTTTGTGGACATATGATTTTATCTTTCTTTGGTTGGGTTGAGGTGGCAGCGATGGCCGGGGGCGAATTGGACTGGATCCAGGCTCACTTCACATCGAGCAGGTTGTCCACGTTCTTTGCCGTCGCAACGTTGGCCGCAATTGCGTCGATGCGTGCTTTTTCCGCGGCACTATTGACCACCCCTCGCAGCGTGACATGGCCTTGCTGGGTGATGATTTTTACGTTCTTTGCGTTCATGGACATATCCTTGTCGGCCATTATGGCCTTGCGGATCTGAGCCGTGGCCTCGATGTCCTGCTGGCTGTTGCCCTGGTCAAGAGGCGTCAATGAACTGCGTTCGCGGTCACGGATGTTGATCGCCGTATTGTCGGGCTCAGTTGTCGTGTTGGTCGTGAAATACGGCTCGATTCTGTAGGAGCGATAGACGTTGTCGGAATAGCTGGGCTGACTGAAGTCGGGCCACCGGTCCGCCTTGAAATGGGGCGCATCGGCGAGCGTCTCCTTGGTGGCATCCAGATGCAGTGCGCTTCGATCTTCGGTCAGGCGAAGGGCAGCCGGGGGAACAGCGCTCAGTTCGTTGTTCATCCCGAGAAAGCCTCCGGAGGAAACGATCACTGCGACGAGGCGCCCGGAAGAAATATCGACCAGGAGATTATCTACCGTGCCGATCTTCTCGTCCTGCAGATTCATTACTGCCATGCCCATGACCTTGCTCGCTTTTTGGACATACCCCAAACCTGTGTCAGAGGATTTCCCGTCGGTCTCGCGGCCCAGGTGTTCCTTGCTCCAGTTTCCCTCGCGGTTTCGAACTTCGGACGAGGGTTTTCCATCCGCCGATTGACCGTCCCCCCGCGATACAGTTTTGGTTGATCCGCGATCGCGGTTCAAACCATCCACATCCTTGACTCCCTCCTCTTCGCGAGCTGCAACTGTCCCATTGGCATCGCTTGTCTCAATCTCCTGACGTGTAGCGGTATCCGTGCCTTCCACGTCGGCGATCCGGAGAGGATTGTCCCCCTTTCCTTGCTGGATGCGGGCCGCAACCGTTCCCTTGGCATCACTTGTTTGAACCTCCTGCCGCAGAGCGCCGTCCACCGTGTCCTGGTCACCGGGCCGGCCAGAATTTTCACCCTTTCCGTCCTGGTTCTGGGCCGCAACCTTGCCATCGGAATCTCCGATGCGGGCGGAGGCGAACCAAGGCTGCTCGTGGAAGTGCTGATAGACTTGTGCCACATGGTTCGAGTCGGAATTTTCGGCCCACTTGGACGACTCGAACTTCGGAGCGTTCTTGAGCATTTCTTGGTCGGCATCGAGTTGGAGAAGTTTTTTGACGACATCGTGGTGCAGCGCTCCCGGGGGCACCGCCGTCAGCGTTTCTCCGATGCCAAGGATTCCGCCCGTGCTTAGGATTACTTGGACCAGGCGACCGCCTTCCAAATCCACGGCAAGGTCGTCGACCTTGCCGAGAGTGACGCCTTGATTGTTTTTGACCGTCATCCCGATGAGATCGCTGGCCTTGGCCGCACCGTTCAGCCGATCCTTGGGCATCGCACCGGTCATGTTCCGCTGATGGGAGGACGGAGTGACCGCGTTGGGACGGTAGGCTTCCTGAGCGAGGGCGGAGAATGCCGCCATCGACACGGCGGATGCGCCGAAGAGGACCTGAAATTTGGTTTTCATGCGGCTTCATATTGTCGATGAATCGGGGACGCGATATGGGGTTTAACCCTTATGCCGCCTTGGGAATGGGTATATTTTTCAGGGTGCGTTACAGAGAAAGAGACCCGCCACGAAGGACGACATTCGAATTGTCAGCAATTACGATTCCCGAACGCTCACGGTAATTGCCAGGAGCCGGGCGGCGGAGACATGGCGCGGCAAGTCCCTGTCCGTTTCCGAAGCCCTTGCGGGGCGTCAGGGGACCACCAGGCGGCGCACGAGGTGCTTGAGGGTGGGGCCCTGGACCAGGATGGAGAAAACGACCACGAGGTAGGTCACGGCCAGGATGATCCCGCGTTCGCGACCGGCTGGGAGCGACAGGGCCAACGCCACGGAGATCCCGCCGCGCAGGCCG
>JBBQXJ010000031.1:0-50726 GCA_038209745.1 Verrucomicrobiota bacterium | reverse complement strand
GGCGGGCCACCCAGCGCAGCGTGAAGTTCCTCCGCTGGCTCCGCCACGCCCTGCGCGACCGGCTCACGGAAGCCCTCGCCGTGCCACGCCTCGCCTCCCTCTACGCCGCATCATGACACCCGCCTTCGGACGCCGATGCGTGCGAAGTCTGCATCCGTGCATTTTTGGTGCTGCTCATCCGTCTGGTCTCGACCGTTCCAAGCCGTGTTCAGGTGATGGTAAAGATGACCCATCTCAACCTGAAACTCCTCCGGACCGTAATCGCCATCGCTCGCGAGACTCTGGATCGTCTCATTCAGTTGCTCGGCAGCTTCGCGCAGGTGGAAAAGAACAACGCTACGATTCATAAAGGTGTCGAACAGGTATTCGGCCGCAGATTGCGGTTGATCATCGATGGAAAGTTTGCCGCCACGCCAGGTAGGTAGCCACGGAGAACTGGCTGTCGAGGCAGGGTATCGCGCGCGACGAAGGCACGAATCCGAAGTGGAACATTGGTTCGGCTAGAGCGGTTTAAGAAAAGGCGTAGCCTGTTTGCCTGTGCTTGAAGGGCACGAAAGTGAATAGCTCCGGGCGACAGCCCGGAGATCAGACAGTCAGCCGAATCAACCGCAGAGCGGTTGAACCACGCGGGGTTCGACCGCTCTGCGGTCGTGTTCCGTGCGGCGGGTGGTCTCGGGGTTGCACCCGGAGCTATTCACGTTCAAGACCCCTGGCCTTGAAAAGGAGGCCATGGAATTTCTTGCGCCGCTCCGCAGCTGATTTGAAGACACACGCGCGAGCGTTTTCTGAAAAGCCGTGGCCGGGTGGGACCCGTCGCGCCGCGTAGAGCTGCGCAAGGAACCGACCGTGATCCAAGGCAGTTCCAATCGCCCGCTGAACGCGGGCTCGTTTCCCCGCAGCGCGGCAAAACCCACCGCCCTCTCCGTTTCGTCGGTTCGGATCGTCGCTTCAGCCGGGGTAGGGACGGTTCGGCGAACTATCTCTCCCTTTCCAAAGGATTGAAGACACTCCGTAAGCCAATCCGAAACTACGCCATCAACGCCGCGTCCCAATCCTTCCAGACCGGTTCGTAGCCGAGGCTGCGGATCTGGGCCGCGATCGTTTCAGGCGAACGAGCGTCGGAGATCTCAAACTGGCCGGTGGCGTTGGTCGCGCGATTGGCTTGGGGTGCCCATTCGCTGGCCCCTTCGGCCAGCTCGACCACGCGACCGCGGACGGTCGTATGGATCTTCTCCCGGCCCGCGCCGGTGTAGCCGCCCGGCTCCGTGTGGCTGCCGGCGCTCATCAAGGTCACGCCCAGCGGCATCAATCCATCGCGCAGCTTGGCGGGTTCGCGCGTCGACAGCACGAGGCCGATGTCTGGGAGGAAGAGACGGAACGCGCAGATCAACTGGACCAATTCCCGGTCGTTGAGATGGGTCAGCGGTTGGAATTCGCCGGCGCAAGGCCGCAAGCGCGGCAGGGACACGGTCACCTGGGATTTCCAGCAAGTCTTCAGCAGATAGGCCGCGTGGGCCGCGAGGCTGATCGCTTCGTTCCGCCAATCGGCGAGGCCGAAGAGCGCCCCGATGCCGAGGCGACGGAAGCCGGCCGCGTAGGCGCGTTCCGGGGTTTCCAGACGCCAGTCGAAGTTCCGCTTCGGGCCCGCCGTGTGCATCTCGGCGTAGAGCGGCCGGTCATACGTTTCCTGGTAGACCACGAGCCCGTCCGAGCCGGCGGCGACCATCGGTGCGTAGTCCTCGACCTCCATGGGTCCGACCTCCAGCGAGATGCTGGGAATGACTTCACGGAGCGCCCGGATGCATTCGGCCATGTAGCCGTTGGAGACGAACTTCGGATGCTCGCCCGCGACGAGGAGAATGTTGCGGAAACCCTGGTCGGCCAGCGCGCGCGCCTCCCGCACCACGTCGTCCACCGAGAGCGTGACCCGCAGAATGGCGTTGTCCCGGGAGAAGCCGCAGTACTTGCAGTTGTTGATGCACTCGTTGGAGAGGTAAAGCGGGGCGAAGAGGCGGATGGCCTTGCCGAAGCGTTGCCGCGTGATCTGCTGCGAACGCGCGCAGAGCGATTCGAGGGCTTCTCCGCCGGCGGGCGAAATGAGCGTCGCGAAGTCGGCCAGCGACAGATCGGAACGCGACAGGAGAGAACGGACTCCGGCCGGTGGGGCGGAAGCGGAACGCTGCAACAGGGCCGGCAGCGGCAGGGTATTGAATTCGGCGACGAAACTCATCGGAGCGCAGAGCCTAGCAGCCGCCCGGTGGCCGGCAAGACCCGCCAAGCGGCGGCATCGAAATCGTGCTGCTTGTCGGGACTGCCCAGATATTATTGGAGACGCGGCTGCGGCTTTGGCGGCCGACCTTTGGTCCCCACTTTGAGGGCTATTTGGCGTCCATCCGCACGACACCGTTCCAGGAGGCCCGATCAATGCCCGATGGCCTGTGCGCGCCGCGCTGCTTCAGGTAGAACCCCGAAAATCCATCTCAACCGGGTCGTTCTTCGCAGGTGCGGCGGAATTGGTCCTCGGCGAGATCGAGGGCTCCGTTTTCGAACTTCGCCAGTCCGGCGGCGAATTCGGCCAACCAGGCGGGTCTGGGCGAGTCGTCCGACAGCCTCAGAAGTTCATGCACTTCGACCGGATGCTCCTTGCCCTTGAGAATGAAGCGCCCGGCCCGACGCAGGAGCAACGCCTCACCCAGCTGCTTCCGCGTCGCTTCCGACAGCAGCCCGTCGGTGCCGAGATGCTTGTTCAGGCCCTCCAGCCGCGAGGCGAGATTCATCGCGTCGCCGATGTATTTGATGATCGTGCCGTGCTCCGCGAGGATCGGGCGGGCGGTCTTGTTGAAATAGCCGGCCAGGACCGCCGCCAGCTCGTCGGGGGCGAGCGATTCCGACATCGCGGTGAAGTCCTTCAGATCGGTGAACACGGTGGTGACTTGGGACACTTGGCCTCCCAGCGCGACGTCGAAGTCGTTCTCCGAAATCCGGTTCGTCATCCAGCCGTCGGATTTTCTCCGCGCTTCCTTCCCGTGCATTTTCCCTGTAACCCCTCGTCCACGCCTCCTCAGGAACCGGTAGCATGAACGAAGATTCTCCCAACCCCCCGACCGGTTCCCCGGGCCAATGCCCCCAGTGCGGCGCGTCGTTGCCGGCCGACGCGCCTCTCGGCCTCTGCCCCGCCTGCCTGTTGGCCGCCGCCGCCGCGCCGCCGCCCACGACCTTCCAGACCACGTCGCCCAATCGCCTGGAGCCACCGCCGCTCGACGTCCTCCAGGCTGCCTTCCCGCAATTGGAGATCATCGAGTTCGTCGGCCAGGGCGGCATGGGCGTCGTCTACAAGGCGCGCCAGCCGAAGCTCGACCGCTTCGTCGCCCTCAAGATCCTCCCGGAGACCCTGGGCAAGGATCCCAGCTTCGAGGAACGCTTCACCCGCGAAGCCCGCACCCTCGCCCGCCTCAGCCATCCGAACATCGTCACCATCTACGACCACGGCCACGCCGGCGCGTTCTTCTACCTGATGATGGAGTTCGTCGACGGCGTGAATCTCCGCCAGGCGATGGCCGCTGGGAAGTTCACTCCGGCCGAAGCGCTCGCCCTCGTCCCCCACATCTGCGAGGCCCTGCAATACGCCCACGAGGAAGGCGTGCTCCATCGCGACATCAAGCCCGAGAACATCCTGCTCGACGCCAAGGGCCGGGTGAAGATCGCCGACTTCGGCATCGCAAAGATGCTGGGCGACGCCGTCCCCGGCGGCACCCTCACCGCCAGCGGCGCGGCCCTCGGCACCCCGCAATACATGGCGCCGGAACAGATCGAGCACCCGGCCGACGTGGACCACCGCGCCGACATCTTCTCCCTCGGCGTCGTCTTCTACGAAATGCTGACCGGCGAACTGCCCCTCGGCCGCTTCGGCCCGCCGTCGGCCAAGAGCGCCGTGGACCGCCGGGTGGACGAGATCGTCTTCCGGACGCTGGAGAAGGAGTGTGTTCCGTAGAATCAAAGCGTTGTCTTTTGGGCTTCGTCGGTTAATCAACACGCAGTTCTTTTCATAGGCCGGAAGCTTGTCTTCCGGTGAGAGAGTGTTTCGCAGTGCGAGGACTCGGGCTTCCACAAAACACGACCAAAATTTTCCGGAGCCTCCTCGACGCGCGATGCAAATCGCGCGTCCAGGTGTGCTTTCGGAAAGGCCGCTTGGTCGTGGCCCTGTGGAGAGTGCGCTTGTGACGCGCCTTCTCTCTTTCAAGGCATTAGGGACAACAGGAGGTCCGAGTCCGGGCATTTGGAGTGCTTGGAAACACAATCGGAACAACCAAACAGGGATCGGGAAACAAATGAAGAAATACGCAAGGAGTTCGTGGGGACGAGCCGTCGCCGGCTTGGGCCTATTGTTGATCGCCACCACCGCCCACGCCATCGAGGGCTTGAAGATCGCCGTCGTTCAGACCAATGCCGTCTTGTCGTGGCCCAGTGCAGCGGGCGAGTCCTACATCGTGCAGTGGCGCGGAGCTTTCGACACCAACTGTCCGTGGACCTCGCTTTCCACCAACCTGTCAGCGGCCGCTGGCACCAACTGGACTTCGTTTGTCCACATCGGCGGCGTGACCTATCCGCTGCTTGGAACCGGCGGCGGTGGCGGTTCCCAGATTCCGCCGCCGCTCTTTTCCTCAAGCTCGTCCTCCGGTGCGGCGGCGACCGGCGACACCGCTGCTGCCTCCGCCAGGAAGCCGAAGAAGAAACCCGTCCTGCCGAAGCTGCCGCCCTTTCCTTGGGATCCGGCGGCCCAGAGCCCGCGCCCTGCGCCAGGGGCTTTCGCTCTCCTGAGCGGAGGCGTTCAGCCGATGAGCAACGGCCCCACCGGCTCGACCAACACGACCTGCGGCTTCTACCGGGTGGTGCGCAACGGCGTGCATTTTTTTGATCTCGCAAATGGGCAGTCCCTCAGCGGCGAAGGTTTGCTCCAGATCGAAGCGGGAGTGGCGAACCCCAGCGTCACGATTACTGGTTTCGCGATCAGCCAGGACGGCACCAACAACGCCATCGGCGGGCTCGCCCTTGTCCCGATGGACGGGTGGCTCGACGCCGATTGGAACACGGTCGCCGCCACGAACGGAACCTACCATCTCTCACCCTTGGTTGAACTGTCGAACGGCGAGTCGATCACCGGTGCCGTGACCACGGTTACAGTCGCGAACGACATCCGGTTCACGGACGACTTCTTCGTCGCGGGCTCCCTCCTCCATATTGAAGCCCAAACGATTCACACCAACGGCACATGGCATCTTGACGTGTATGGCGACGACCAATGGATCGGACAGGTGTCAGGATCGGTCAACGCGCAGGGCTACTGCGTCTATCCGGGAATCGCCGGCAACGGCTTCAGCCTCCCCCTGACCTACTCGGACGGCACGGCCTTTCCCTACAGTTCCTACGCCACGGTGATGACCACGACTCCGCAGGTGGTCCAGACCGGAGGGCCGTCCAAAACGGCGACCAACACGGTCTTCGTGGAGAAACCCTGGTGGGGCCCCACGCAATGGGCCATCGCCTACATGCCGATTTATCCCCAATTCACGCCTTCGGACGGCTATCTCCAGGAAATGGTCGCCGTTCCCGTCGTGACAGCCCAGACGACCTACGGAGGGCAATCGGTCGTGAATGCGGTGTTCGACCAGTCACCACAAGCATTTCAGATTCGCCGCTTGAACCAAGGTGACTGGAATACCCTCCGCTTGGCTCTTCTGACCCAGGTGAACGGAAATCCGACCGTCCGGAATTTCTTCTTCTTTGGCCACGGTAGCGGCGAAAACATCGGCGGAACAAACGACCCAAACCTCAGCCTCTCGCGAAAGGACTTTCAGAACATGTTCAACAACGCCAAAGACCCGCTGGCCGGGGGCAACAAGCACGCCTTCCGCTTCGTCTTCCTGGACGGCTGCGAGACTGCGAGCGGCGACCTGTGCCTCGACTTCGGCATCCCGAAGAAAGACCTCGCTGGCGAGGAGTTCCTCAGCAAGCGTGGAATCCGACCGCGGGCTTTCGTTGGTTGGAAAGACAAGAAGCTGATCGGCGTGGCCGGGGAGCTGAACCAGACCCACAAAATGTTCATCGAACGCTTTTTCAATCTTTGGCCACTGGGCGATCCGAACGACGGGTTTTACTATGGTCTTAAGAATGCACTCAGAGATGCCGCCCTCAACTCAAGTGGTGTTCCATACACCCAGATGGGAACCGACATATCCGTTTACGGCTCACGTGACCTGTTGTTTTACGACGATCCTATTACCGGCCCATGATCCTTACCAATCTAATGACCTACATGGTGGTGCTGACATTGTCGGGTGACATCCCCACCAATACGCCTGCGTTTCAAGCCGCTACGCTTCAAACGATGACCACCAATGCGCAGTTCTTTGCGGACAAGCTTGGATTGGTCGGCTCTCGCTTCACAACCAATGCGGCAAAACCCGATCTGATACCGCAACCCGTCGGGTTCAAGGGGAGTGTGGCTTTCGATTCCCGCTATGTCTTCAGGGCACTGAACGGCCGCTTCAACGGGTTTGGTGACAAGCTTTATTGGAACCGGAGATTCCAGACGAGCAACGTCACCACCAACCAAGGCGTCTTGGAGGAATGGGCGGCGGCCACCAACCGCCTGACGATGACATCCGCCCGCGAAATCGCAGTCCATGCGATGGATTCTCTGGGTCTGATCCCGCAGAAGACTGGTTTTCCGGTGAAGCCGACATTGGAGAAGCAATGGGGCTATGATGAGGACCGCAAGCTCAAGCTGCCCTACTACACTTTCGAGTGGGAGAGCAAAGGCGCAGCGTGCCGTATCGATGTATCCGGCATCAGCAGCAACGTGGTTTTGATGGAAGTGAGCGGCCCTTTCCTCTACCTCAACAATCCAACCAACCGCTTGGATCTTCTGGGGCTGCCGCCAAATACGGTCTTTGTCCGCAAACATTTTACCCGACCCGGCCAGCCCCAGACCTACGAAGTCTATGATCCGAATGGCCCATGAGAATTATGATCCGCGTGCGGCTTCGTTTCTTCAGCGCCCATCGCTTGGCCCACTTCTTGGCGAACTGCACGCGGGTTTTTGATTTTCAGATGATTGGCCCTCGGCCGCGGCCGCGCCGACGCCACCGCCGTGCTGACCGACCGCCAGTTCGACCGTGAATGGGCCTTGGCCATCGTCACCCGCGCCGCCACCGCGCTGGAGGCGGAGTTCGCCACCGATGGGAAGAAGTCCGTCTTCGACGTGCTGAAGCCGTGGTTGACCGGTGATTCCGCCGCGCTGTCCCAGACCGACGCCGGCACGAAGCTGGGGCTGCGCGAAAGCGCGGTGAAGGTGGCGATCCATCGCCTGCGAAATCGTTTCCGCGAACGCGTCCGCGCCGCCATCGCCGACACCGTCCCGGACGACGCCGACGTGGACCAGGAGCTGCGCTATCTGGTCGAGGTGTTGGCTGATCAGAAGTAGTGGACCCGTCCCGGCTGCGGGTTGCAGGAGCGTCCCGCTCCTTCGCTCTCATCCGGAATGAGGCCGTGGGGATGGGGAGCGCGCCCGCCCCGGGCGCAGTGGACCGCGCCCTCGCGGCCCATGGGAGGCGCAGGGAAAACGATTCACCGCCTAGTATGGCCGGGCGCGTTCGGGTCCGGCGCGGGGCGCGCCAGACGGCAGCCGGGGCGGCTGCGATCCCCATTCATTGCCCCTGCATCGTGCCGGCTCAGACCCAGTATCGAACGGGATCCGGCGAACGTTGGAAGACCCCTCGCCCGACCTTCGGCCACCTTCTCCCCGCCGGGGCGGGGGAGGGGCTCTTTCGGGATCACCCATCATCCCAGCTCTTGGCATCAGCCAACCGGCGGCAAGATGCCACCCAAACCCGCCCACGAGACGCGGGCGCTACGAGTCGACGAATCCGGCTCTGGCGTCGCCGCCGTTCGCCGCTAGCTTCGCGCGATGTCGAGACATTCGCGGAATTCGCAAGCGGGAGTGGAGCTGCCCAAGGCGAAGCTGGACCGGGAGTCGCTCCGGCAAGTGATGGCGCTGTTCCGCTACATCCGGCCGTATCGCGGACGGTTCGGCGCGGCGATGGTGGCTTTGTTCGTTTCCAGCCTGCTCAGCCTCGCCTTCCCGTATCTGGCCGGAAGCATCGTGGATGCGGCCGTCCATCAGGTTCGTGGCGGCATCATGACGGGCGTGGATCGGACCGCGCTGCTGCTTGTCGGGGTTCTGGCGGTGCAGGCGGGGTTCCAGTTCTTCCACGCCCTGTCCTTCGCCACGGTGGGCCAGCGCAGCCTGGTGGATCTGCGGCGCGACACCTACGCCCGGCTCATTTCGCTGCCGATGGCGTTCTTCGCCAATCGCCGGGTGGGCGAGCTCGCCAGCCGGCTCTCGGCCGATCTTATCCAGATCGAGGACACGCTGATCTCCATTCTCCCGCAGTTCCTGCGTCAGATCACCCTGCTGGTCGGCGGCATCGCCTTGATCGCCGCCACGTCGCTCAAGCTCACCGGCATCATGCTGGCGAGCCTGCCGGTGCTGACGGTGGTGGCGGTGGTCTTCGGACGGAAGACGCGCGGGATCGCGCGGGAAGCGCAGGATCGGTTGGCGGACACGGCGACCATCGTGGAGGAAACACTGCAGGGCATCGTCAACGTGAAGGCCTTCACCAACGAAGCCTATGAGCTGGGCCGTTACCACGACGGGTTGAAGGACTTTCTCAGAATCACGTTGAAGGGAGCCCTGCTGCGGGCGTCGTTCATCGCCTTCATCGTGTTCGCCCTCTTCGGGTCCATCGTCCTGGTGCTGTGGTCGGGGGCGCGACTGCTGCAGGCGGGTGAAATCACCTTCGGCGAACTGACGCGGTTCATTCTCTACACGACGTTCGTCGCGGGAGCCATGGGGCAGTTCGCCGAGCTCTACAGCCAGTTGCAGAAGGCTGTCGGCGCGACGCAGCGAGTCCGCGAACTGTTGCGTGAAACGGGCGAAGTGGACGCCGCATCGGCGACTGCGGCGGATGTCGTGCTGCCGCGGCTCAAGGGCGAGGTGCGGATGGAGGACGTGCGCTTCACCTATCCTTCCCGCGCCGACGTCGAGGTGTTGCACGGGATCAGCCTCGTGGCGGAGCCGGGGCAGCGGATCGCGTTGGTCGGTCCGAGCGGCGCGGGGAAGTCCACCGTCATTTCCCTGCTGCTTCGCCTCTACGATCCGTCGTCGGGCCGGCTGCTGATCGACGGTCGGGACGCGCGGGACTATCCACTGACCGCGTTGCGCGGACAGATGTCGATGGTGCCGCAGGAGGTGCTGCTCTTCGGGGGCTCGATCGCCGAGAACATCGCCTACGGGAAGCCCGGTTCGTCCGCCGCCGAGATTGAAGAAGCCGCGCGCCAGGCCAACGCGCACGACTTCATCCAGGCCTTCCCCGAGGGCTATGAAACCTTGGTGGGTGATCGCGGAATCAAGCTTTCCGGTGGTCAGCGTCAACGCGTCGCCATCGCCCGGGCGATCCTGCGGAATCCCGCGATTCTGATCCTCGACGAGGCGACCAGCTCGCTTGATTCCGAGAGCGAACGGCTGATCCAGGAGGCCTTGGAAAAGCTGATGAAGGGGCGCACCTCGTTCATCATCGCCCACCGGCTCGCGACCGTGCGGCATGTGGACCGCATCTTGGTCATCGCCGACGGACGCGTGGCCGAGTCCGGCACCCACGAGGAACTCAGCGGGATCGAGGGCGGCATTTATCGGAGACTGGCCGCGCTCCAGTTCCGCGAGAACGAACCGGCCAGTCGAGCCGCGGAACGGGATGAGGATGACGACTATTCGTCCGAGCCCGCCGAATCGCCGGCCCGTTGAATTTACCCAGTTTTAGGACAGAACCCGATCACATCCCGAGCAACGCCTTGCGGATGGTCTGGGCCATGAGCTTCGCGCCGGCGGCATTCGGATGGATCTTGTCGGAGAAGAGTTCGGGCCGGTCCGAGAGCGCGGCGTTGAGATCGATGACCGGCAGCTTCTTCTGGTCGGCCACGCGTTGGATCGCGGGGAGAACGCCTTCCATCAGGTGCTTTTCGTTGATGCCCCAACGGTCCTCATACACGGGGACGGGCTGGACGAGCCAGACCTGCGGGTGGGACGGGAGTTTCTGGAAGTGCTCCACCAGCGCGGCGAGATCGTCGGCGAACTCCTTGCCGTGCGTTTTCCAGTTCTGCGGTTTGGTGTCGTTGGTCCCGAGCAGGATGAGGACGAGATCGGGATCGAAGTTCGTCGATTCGGAGAAGGCGGGCGTCTTCCGCCAAGGAAGGTCGCCGTTCTTGAGGAGCGTGGCGCCGCTGACGCCGAAGTTGCGCACGTCGAACTTGTCGCCGAGCAGCAGGCCGAGCACGTGGGGATAGCTGTTTACCTCGGGGTTCTCGATGCCGGAGCCGAACGTGATGCTGTCGCCCACGCAGGCGATTCGGAAGGGCGTCGTGCGGTTGAAGGTGTCGATGCGGGGCGGCTCGGGCTTGGTGGCGCATCCGATCCAGAGGGCGGGAACCAGGACGGTGAGCAGCGAGAGGAAGACGCGGCGATTGAGGCGATTCGACATGGCTGCGATTCAAACGGTCGGAGCGGGGCATTGGCAATGCCGCAGCCCGGCCCAACCGGTGGAATCGCCGGGGTCGTCTTTCGCCATTGACGATGTGTTCTACGGCGCGATGTCCCGGTGGTGGGGCGGGATCTTGATCGGGCCCAGATCGGGGCCTGCGTTCGAGCCTCCGAAAACTTCCGCTTGAACCGAATGCGTGGAGCCATAGTCTCCCGGGACGTGTTTCCGGATGGCGGGGTAGCCAAGTGGTAAGGCACGGCTCTGCAAAAGCTGTATCCGTCGGTTCGATTCCGACCCTCGCCTCCAAGTTCTGACCGGGTAGCAAACGGGTGGTAGCCGAGCCATGGGCATCTTCATCCGTTTCGCCAGCTCGAACTCCTCCGGCGCCTTTGCCTGCGGATTTCGATCGAGGTCCTTCCCTCCCAATCCTTCAGAAGCATGCTTGATCCGAAGGGAAGTTTTCAGTTCCGACCCTCGCCTTCGTCAAGTTTGCCGGGAATCCCATGAGCGGTTCTTCCGAATTGCTCCGGGTGGAGCGGGAGAGGTTGGATCGGGTTGATGGTGGCAACGTCCTCCACGAAGATTTCGGAAGGATTGCGCACCAAAGAGAGTGAGGCCGGGAGTGAGGGTTCTCAAAACCGAGTCGTCTCCGGCTTTTTCGAAAGAAGGGAATGCACGCCTGTCCTTGAACAGCTCAGTCGGCCCAGTCCAGTCGTCCTGTCCCTCGGACCTATGCGGCGACGCCGGCCGCCTCATGCTGGTGGCACGGTTGAACTTCAACGGTGACGTGGACGAGTTCCTCGTGTTCCCGCAGCAGCCCCTGATAGAATCCGGCCGGTTTTGGCTCGTGGGCGACGATCCCGACAATGGCGGCGAAGCGACCGGCTGCCACCTGCCAGACGTGGAGGTCGGTGACAAGGGAGTCGCCATCCCCTTCGACGGCGCGGCGGATCTCCTCGGGAAGGTCGGACGACTCCGGAGTGCGATCCAACAGGATGCCGCTGGAGTCTCGGAGAAGGCCGTAGGACCAAACGGCGACGACCAAGCTCCCGACGACGCCCATCGCCGAATCGAGCCAGATCCATCCGAGGAACTTTCCGGCGAACAGGGCGACGATGGCGGTCACGGAGGTCAGCGCATCGGCCAAAACGTGGATGTAGGCCGCACGACGGTTGAGGTCATGGTCATGATGGTGTCCTTCGTGGCTGTGGCCGTGATGGTGGTCCCCTTTCAGGAGCAGCGCGCAGACGAGGTTGACCAAGAGCCCGATGATCGCCACCCCGATGGCGTCGTTGAAGCGGATGGGCAACGGGGCGAACATCCGGTGCAACGACTCTCCGGCCATCAGCACCGCAATCATGGCGAGGATGACGGCACTGGCGAAACTGCCCAGGACACCCATTTTCCCCGTGCCAAAACTATAGCGCGGATCGGCCGAATGACGCCGGCTGAAGTGGTAGGCCATCGCCGTGATCAGGAACGCGGCGACGTGGGTGCTCATGTGCCACCCGTCCGCCAACAACGCCATCGAATTGAAAACGAATCCCGCCGCGATCTCCGCAACCATCATCACGGCGGTGATGCCGATGACGATCCGGGTCCGCCGCTCCGCCGCCGAAGTGTCTTGGCCGTATTGGTGGGTGTGTTTCCAGTGGTTCGGGTCGGTGTGATGCATGGAATTTCTGGGATTGAGCATGCTGCCAAACCGAATGGCGGCCAGATACGTTCATCCGCGCGCAGGTTGCTCGGGTGTTCGGCGGACTTCTACCTGGAGCAAACCGCTTGTCTGAGCGACGTGCCGGCGATCCGAATCAGAACGCCGACACGCCGCCGAATGCGGGTTCCCAGCTATTTCTTTTCCTTCGCCTCCGCCTGCTTCTTCACCTCGGCCTGCATCTTGGCGACGTATTTTTTGGGGTCCTTCTTGAAGCTCTTCACGCATTTATTGCAGCAGAACTTGATGGTCTGTCCTTCATAGACCAGGACTGCCGGCTTCATGTCGCCTCCTTCGAATTTCTCGTCCGACACGACGCAGAAATCTAGGGGGTAGGGCTTCGCTTTTTCGTTCTTCTTCGTCTCTGCGGTGGCGGCGTCGCTGCCATGGTCATGTTGATGCGCGTCGGCGGCCCGAAGCGGGGTGACGGAGGCGAAGCCGGCCAGCACGAGTCCGGCGAGGAGATGTTTGAATGCGTTCATGTGATGTCTTTGATTTCGATGGTTTGACGTTGCCGCCACGACGTGTGGCGGCGAAAGGGTTCATCTGCTGGCCAGCCATCTCGCAAGCCGCGCGCGAAGCTCCTGCCGCGCACGGTAGAGGCGAGACTCGACCGACTTGACGGTGGTGGACAGAAGGCCGGCGGCTTCGGCCACGGAACGGTCTTCCAGTTCGCAGAGCACGACGGCCTCGCGGAGATCGTCCGGCAGATCCGCGACCGCGCGGCGGACTTCGGCCCATTGCTCGTCGCGCAGCAGATGGTCGCCGGGTGTCCCATCGTTTCCGGGAAGCCGGTCTGCGACCGATCGATTGTCTTCCGAGGAGGATTCCAGCGGCACTTCGGGCCTCCGGGATCGGGACCGGAGATGGTTGCGGGCGAGGTTTCCGGCGATGGTGTAGAGCCAAGGGGAAAAGCGCGCGCCTGCCTTGAAGGCGGCGCGGTTCTGAAAGACCCGCACGAAGGTTTCCTGGGCGAGATCCTCGGCCGAGGCCTCGTCGCCGACGAAACGTCGAAGGAAGCCGAAGAGCGGCCCGGAGTGCCGCTCCATGAGGTCGTCGAGCCCGGCGTCGTGCCCTTGCTGGAGACGGAGCATGTCGGCCTGGTCGAGCGCATCGGTTTCATGGGTGCTCATGGGAGGCGGACATATCCATGCCGGCTTCGTGTCCGATGGACAGGCCGAGGGTTGCGCGTTCCATCTCGGCGAGATAGCGCTCTCCTTGAGGTGCGGGCATTGAACGGGCCACCTCCTGGAAGTGGCGCAGCATCTTCGTCTGGCACTCGGCGCGGAGAGCGCCGATCTCGGAGAGCGACCGTTCGACCTCCGGCGTCACCCCCGATTTGGCGGCGAGCGCCTGCACCAGTTCCCGCTTCTTGGCCGCCAGCCGGTCGCACATCGCCTGGCAAACCGGCTTGTAGGCTTCGTGCAGGGCGCTGATCCGCGCCATCTCCACGGCGTCGAGATGGAATTCCTGCTGGAGCCAGCCGAGCGCGTTGGTCTGGGGCGCGGCCCGCCAGACACACACCCGCGAACCCGCAAAGTAGCAGAGACCAAACGCACCTCCGGCGAGGGCGAACGCGGCGATGAGAAGAAGCAACGGACGTTTCATGGCGCGGAAACACGGATCAACGGACTGACCGAGGCGACGTAGCGGGCTCGCGCCTCCTGATCGGCGCCCGCCCGCCCCGACTGCGCTCCGAGAAGGCCGCCCGCGATCATCAGGATCGTCAAGCCCGCCATCGCGATCGCAGGCCGGAACAACAGCGCGACGAGGGGTTCCAGCCAACCCGATTTCCCCGAAGGCTGGCGGCTTGCAGCGTCGATGCGGCTCCAGACCGACTCCCGAAAACGCGGGGGCAAGTCCACTTTGAGGTCCGCGTCACGGAGCAGCCGGCGCAACGGTTCATCGCCAGGATCGGGTGTTGGAGAGTTCATAGAAGCGGCGAAACAAGGGGTTGGCCCGTCGTTCCGTTTTGTTTGGCCTCAACCACCACAGGACATCCCTCCCGTTTTGGCCTTTGGCTTCATGCCACAGGACATGCCGGTTTGACCGGCCTTGTCCGCGTTACAGCACGCCATCTTGCCGCTGCCTTCGCTCTCGGCGGCACCCGTCTGGCGTCCGAAAAGCTTGCCGGGAACCATTGGAGCGGTGCGGTCGATCCGCTCTTCAGTGAAGCCAGCAATCCGGTTGATGCGGAGTTCCTTTGCCTTGGGCGACAATAGGGGGTCCCGTGCGGAAACGGTCGTTGCGGCGGCAAACAGTGCGACCGCCGCGATGGAGGTTAGAATCGAAACAGTTTTCATAGGGATCGTGTTTTGTTGGTTTGGCGGTCTATCCCGCCTCTCATCGCTGCTTACCCCTGCGGCAACGAAACCCCGCACTGTTTTTGAGAAAATATTCCGTAAAAAAACAGCCACGGCTTTGGGAACGATTCGACGCCCAAACCTGAGGCAATAGCCGAGTTCCGTGACCCTGCCCGCTCGGCTCTGTGAGGGCCGGGACGACCCGGTCCCTGGCGCGACCGAAATTTCGGCATGCCCACCTATTTCTGTAGTTTGCCTCCGAGTCCAAGGAGTTTGAGCATCAACGGAAGGAAGACCAGCACCAGTGGAAGCTGCACGGTCAGCCCTGAGATGATCGCGATGGCGAGAGGACGCTGCATCGCCGAACCCTGTCCGATTCCCAGGGCCAGGGGCAGCAGGGTGAGGATCGCGGCGAGGGTGGTCATGGCGATGGGGCGCAGCCGGTTCTTTCCGGCGGTGATGAGGAGGGCTTCATCGGGCGGCGCGGTTTTGCGCAATTCCACCAGCTCGGAGTAATAGAAGATCGCGACCTCGGTGACGATCCCGACGATCATGGTCATGCCCATCATCGCGGTGATGTTCAATTCGGTCCGTGTGAGCCACAGGCCGATGAATACGGCCGACATCGCGAGCAGGGTGGTGAGCAGCATGGCGGTCGCGACGCGGAAGCTTTCGTAGAGGAACAGCAGGAGCACGAAGATTAGGACCACCGCCGACGCGAAAACCGCGATCAATCCCCGGAACGCAATACGCTGCTGTTCGTAGAGCCCTCCCAGTTGGTAATATGTGCCGCTGGGCAGCAGGCCCGGCCGGTCGAGGATCGCGGTCACGTCGCGGACGGTGGAGCCCATGTCCCGGCCGCTGATCCGCCCGGTGACGGCGACCATCTGCTTGAGGTTCTCCCGCGTGATTTGCGGCTGGCCGACGACGTTCGTGATCCGCGCCACGCGTCGCAGCGGGAACAGGTGACCGTCCGGCGCGCGCAGCCGCAGGGCTTCCAGACTTTGAACCCGGTCGCGATTCCCGCCGGGGATCCAGACGCGCACGCCGACCATTTTGGGGCCCTGCTTCACCTGGGTGGTGACCAGTCCGGACAGATACGCGACCAGCGTCGTCGTGATTTGCTCGGGGGCCATGCCTTCCAGCGCCGCCTTTTCACGGTCCACCCGGATGTCCAGCGCGTCGCCGGCGAGGACGATGCCGTCCTTGACGTCCACCACGCCGGGCGCCTTCCCGATGGCATCGGCGACCTTTGGGGCGAGCGTGCGCAGCGCCGCCAGATCGTCGGAGAAGAGCTTGATTTCGATCGGCTGCGGAACGGCGGTGAGATCGCCGATCAGATCCTCCATCAACTGCGCCATTTCAATCCTCAGGCCGGGGACGTTTTGCTCAACACGCTGCCGGACGTCGGCCATGACCGCCTCGATGCCACGGCGGGGCAGGGGCTTGAGCCGCACAAAAAAGTCCCCCTGATTCGCCTCGGTGATGCCACCGCCGAGCTGGGTGCCGGTCCGCCGGGAATAGGTCTGCACCTCGGGCGTCTTGCGGAGAAGCATCTCCACCTGGCGCAGCAGCCGGTCGGATTCGGTCAGCGACGTGCCGGGAGCGGCAGCATAGTCGAGGATGAATCCGCCTTCGTCCATCACCGGCATGAAACCCGATCCCGTGTTTTTGTAGCCGAGCCAGCCGACGGCCAGCAGCGGTATGATCGCGACGAGGATCAGCCAGGGCCGCAGCGACAGCCGCCCCATCACCCATTCATAGCCGTGATGCACGCGGTCCATCCAGGTTCCTCCCTCCTCATGCTCGGCATCCTTCTGGCGCAGCAGATGGAGAGAGAGCAGCGGCACCGCCAGCCACGCGACGATGAACGAAATGAAGAGGCTCGCCGCCATGGTCAGTGACAGGGCTTTGAAGAACGCGCCGGTCACGCCGGAGAGAAACGCCAGCGGGGCGAAGATGATGATGGTGGACGCCGAGGAGCCCGCCAAGGGCCGGGTGAATTCCGCTGCCGCCTCCATGACCCGCTCCTGGTAGTGCCCGCTGCCGCCCCGCAATCGCCGGATGATGTGTTCGATCATGACGATGGCGTCGTCGATGATCAGCGCCACGGCCGCCGCCATGCCGCCGAGGGTCATGATGTTGAAGCTCATTTTCAGGACGGACAACAGCAGCACGGTGGTGGCGAGCACCATCGGCACGGTGATGGCCGCGATCAGCGTGACCTTGAGATTCCGGAGAAAGAACAGCAGCACGAGGGTGGCAAACACGATGCCGATGAGAATCGCGTCACGCACGCTGCTGGCGGAGGAGACGATCAGCTCGCTTTGATCATACCAGTTGGCGATGCGGATGTCGGAGGGCAGGCGTTTTCGCAGGTCGACGAGCTTGGCCTTGATATCTTTAGCCACTTGAACCGTGTTGCCGCCGGGCTGCTGATAAACGTTGAACAAGACGGCGTCGTGTCCGTCCGCTGTGACGCGAATCCACTGGGGCATGGTGCCACGGCTTACGGTGGCCACATCCTCCAGCAGCACCAGACCGTTGGCGCCGAAGCGCAGGATGGTGTTCTCGATCTCGTCAAACGTCGTGAACTGCGTGTCAGACAAAATCAAATAGATCTTGTCGTGGTCCTCAAGCCTGCCGACAGCGGTGACGATGTTGGCGGCGGACAACGAACGGCCCACGTCGTCCAGACTCAGCCCGAAAGAGTCGAGCTTGGCCGGATTGATCAGGACTTGAAACTCCGCCGTGGCACCGCCCTGCACCTGGATGCGGGACACGCCGGTGACGGTCGAGAGCACGGGTCGGATTTGAAAAAGGGCAAGGTCGCGCAGCTCGACGAGCGAACGGGTGTCCGAGGTGAGGCTGAAGCCCTGCACCGGAAAGACCGTCGGGTCCATGCGCCGCACGCCGAAGACCGTGCCGGGCGGCAGGGAGCCGAGCACCTGGTTGACGGCCGACTCCACCTGCAGCGTGGCGGCCACCATGTCGGTGCCCCATTCGAAATTGATGGAAACCTCGGCACTGCCGCGGCTGGTCGTCGAGCGCAGGTTGCGCACTCCCGGAACCGCGCGCACCGTCTCCTCGACCGGCAGGGTCACCTCGATGGACATGCGCTCGGCCGGACGATCACCGGCATCAAGACTGACGACCAGTCGGGGAAAACTGACCTGCGGAAAAAGCGACACCGGCAGGTTCAGGCCGCTGAATAATCCGGCCAGGGCAAAAGCGGCCAGCAGAAACAGAATTGAGCGATGGTGCGATTGCACCCAGTCGGTGAATTTCATTGGCTGGACTCCACCTTGACCGCCATGCCGTCCGTCAATTGGCTGTTGCCCCGGACCACCACGGGCTGGCCTTCCGCAAGACCCTCGGCCTTGACCTCCATCTCCTGCGCGTTTTCCAGGCCGATGGTCACGGTGTGTTTCACCGCGTGGTCGGCCGCCACAGTGCAGAGCACAAAGCCGCCTCCCTCGGGCAGCACGGCGGCCCGGGGCGCTATCAAGGTTTCGCGCGCGGCGGTCACGATGCGGCCCTCGACATATTCGTTGAGCAGCAACCGCGCGTCCGGCGCGGGCTGGACAAACAGGTCCACCAGGCGCGTGGCCAGGTTGACCTGCCGGCTGATGGTTGAAACGCGGCCCGCGATGGGAGGTTGGTCGGGGGTGTTGACCCGCAGCAGCCGAACCGGTTGGCCGTTCGTCAGATGAACCACGTCCTCGGCTTCAACCCCCAGTTGCACGACGATCTTGTCTCGACCGATCGTTTCCACCAATGCCGCTCCGGCGGCAACGATCTGCCCGGGCTGGACAGCCACCCGGCTGACCACGCCGGGGGACGCGGCGCGAATCGCCCCCGAGCCATCGATGCCCCGATCCTTCATGCTCCGCAGACGGGCCGTGACATGGCCGAGGGTTTGTTTTGCCAGCAGCAGATCCTGCTGGGTGGCCAGCTTCAACTCCATGCGCTGCTCCGCAAACTTCAGGGCCTGTTCCGCGCCGTCCCGCTCCAGGCGCGCTTGATCGAACTGAAGCCGCGTGTCCGGGCTGGGCTCCACCTCCACCAGCGGCGTGTCGGTGGCGATCTCCATCCCGGCGGTGACGAGGATCCGGCGGACGCGGCACTCGAACGGCACGCTGAAAATCTCCACCTCGCCCGGCGCGGCCACCACCGAGCCGAAAGCGGCGAGGGTCTCCTCGATCCGACCCCGCTTCAACGGAACCACCTGCACGGTGGCCATCGGTCCCGCAGCCGGCGCGGCGGTGTTGCCGCCGGTGGCGTTCGGCTTTGCGGGACGGGTGAATTCGTAGGCGGCGAACAGCAGGCCGCCCGTCAGCAGCGCGAGGCCGGTCCATTTCAGTGGTTTCATTTCGTGGGACCCTTCTTCGCCTCCGCAGCCGGCGCAGTTGTCAGGATGCGGCCGGAGGCCAGTTCCAGCGCGATGCGGGTCTGCGCCAATCGCTGCTGGAAGACCAGCACATCGATCCGTTTTTGAGTCAGGCTGTTCCACGCGGTGTAGTAGCTCAACACGTCGGCCTGCCCGGTGTTGATGGCCCGCCGGTAGGTGCTCACCAGCCGTTCCAGACCGGGCAGCGCGGCACGCGCGGTTTCGATTTCCTGGCGGAGCTTCGTGGTTTCGGTCAGCAAGCGGGCAATCTCGGCGCGGGCCTCAAACAGCCGGGCGGTGTATTCGTCGAACAACTGCCGCCGGGTCGCGCGTTCGAGGGCGATGCCGCCCTGGTTCCGGTCAAACAACGGCAGGTCCAAGGTGGCGACGCCGCCCAGCGTGCCGACGTTTCCGGAGTCCCTCGCGCGGTTCAGGCCGAGGCTGAGGCGGGGAAACTGCGCGAGAATGGCCGTGCGCACATTGGCTTCCTGGCTCGCATAACCCCGACGGAGCGCCACCAGGTCCAACCGGCGGTCTGCAAGATTCTCCAGCAACGTTCCGGGCGGGGTCTCTTCAAACCCCGCCGCTTGGGAGAAGCCGGGTTTCAGCTTGATCGGACTGTCGGCGGGCAGACCGATCAGGCGATTCAGTTCCAGCCGCTGCAGCGCCGACTGTCCTTGCAGGGCCAGGGAGTTGGCGTGGGCCTGGTTGGCCGCCGTCTCGGCCGCCGCCAGATCGAGCTCGGTCACCAGCCGGGCCTGCAGGGCGCGCCGCACCAAGTCCAGGTTTTCCCGCAGCCGGTCGTCCATTTCATCCACGAACGCGCTTTGTTCCTCCAGATTGGCCAGTTGATAAGCGGCGGTTTTGGCGGCCTCGGCCACCTGCCATTCCTGCCAGGCCACGGCGAGATCCACCGCTTGGCGATGCAGGGAAGCGGCCCGTTGGCGTGTCGTCCGTGTGAGCAACTGCTGCACATCCCAGCTCAGGCCCAGACCGTAGGCGTTGACCGTGCCCGCCACGCTGCCGAAGACGGGCTTGTCGAAAGAGGCGGTCAACTGGGGGTTGGGCAGCAGCCCCGCCTGGAGCAACTGGGCGTCCGCCAGGCCGCGCTGGTCGCGCATGCTCCGGAGGTTGGGATTGATCAGAACCGCGAGCATCGCCGCCGCGTCGGGCGACAACCCCTCGCCGTCGCCGATGACAACGGGTTCGAGCATGGGATGGCGCAGTTGCCCCGCCTCCACTCGGAGCACCTCCGCCGATGGCGGCGCGAGCGCGCGCTCCACCGCGCTGGAATCCAACGGTCGCGGGCGATAGTGCTGGCAGCCGGTCATCGCCAGAAAGCTGATCAGCGCCACGGTAGTTGTTGAGATGTTCACGAATGCGGCTTGGGCTCGGACGGACCGTTAGCAATGACCTATCCAAAAACGAGGGCAATACCGGCCGCCATGGCCATCACCTTGACCGCTAGAGTGGCCACACCAGGCAACCGCTCGTTTCCGTGCGATGTCTCGTTGGCAACGACAAAGACACAAAGAACGGCGGTGGATCGGATGCCATTATTTGCACCGGGAACTTCGGCGCGTACCCACCCTGTGCGATGGGTAAAATGATCTTCTGAACGGCTCATTTGATCCACTCCTAGGTATAGGGTCGTTTTGGTTTTTTCCAAGAAGTGAGTTCAAGGACAGTTTCCAGAAAACGACGACGATCAGGCCGTCGGAGCGTGCGAACACCGCCTCCGGCTGCATGGCCCCGGAGGGCAAAATTTCGATCTGGACCTCGACGGCAATGGTCCGAAGACAGACGAGCGAGACGGCCACGAGGAGCCGAGGGGTTAAGAAGGTGGTTTTCCTGGGGCGTTCAACCGGCGGATTTCACGGGGTAGGGTGCCGGTCCGCAAATGGCCTCGTTCAGCACGCTCCGCTGGGTCGAGGCGACCGGAAGGCTCGCAGGCAGTTCGATGCCGTCGCGTTTCAGGTCTTCGGCGGGAGCCAGATCGGCCAGCGTTCCGGGTGGGGATTCATACCATCCTGGATCGGAGCCGTCGGCCGGCAGTTCCTCGCGGACCTTCAGAATGTTGAACATGCCGCCCATCGTGATGTAGTCGTGCTGGCCTTGGCCGCCCACCATCGGGAGGGAGTTGGCCGGCACCCTCATCCCCATGCCGCCCATGTCTCCCATGCCGTCTTCGCCCATCGCCATGTAGCCGGGGACGAGCTTGCGGATCTTGCGAGTCAGGCCGCTGGTGTCGATGCCGATGACGTTGCCGAACTTGTGCCCCATCTGCGTCATGACGTGGTGCAGCATGTGGCAGTGCATCACCCAGTCGCCGGGAACGCCGGCCGTGAATTCGATGGTCCGGGTGCTTCCCGTCGGCACGAAGACGGTCGTCTCCGGCCACTGGCCTGAGAATGGAATCTCGCCGCCGTCGGTTTCGACCACTTTGAAATTATAGCCGTGGAGATGGATCGCATGATGGCTCATGGAGCTGAGGTTGCCGAGACGGATACGGACGCGCTCGCCGACCTTTGCCAGAAGCGGCTCGGTGCCCGGGAAGCTGCGGCCGTTCATCGTGAAGACGTTGAAGTCGGTCATTTCGTTCGGGTCGGGCCGCCGTGCTCCGACCACGATCTTCCATTCGCTGAGCATCATCGCGTAGTCGCGTTCGGGCGGCGGGGTCTTCGGCTCCTTGGGGTGGATGACGAACATGCCCATCATGCCGAGTTGCATCTGCGTCATCTCGTCGTGGTGCGCGTGATACATGAAGGTCCCGTGCTGCCGGAGCGTGAACTCGTATTTGAAGGTTTCACCCGGTTGGATGGTCCGCTGCGAAACCCCGCCCACCCCGTCCATCCCGCTCGGGACCAGGACGGCGTGCCAATGCACTGTCGTGGCGGCCGGCAGGCGGTTCGTGACGTAGATGCGGACCCGGTCCTCTTCCACGGCTTCGATGGTCGGACCGTGGACTCGCCCGTTGTAGCCCCAGCAGTTCGAGACCAGTCCCGGCGAAAACTCATGCACCACGGGTTCGGCGATGAGGTGATAGACCTTCACGCCGCCCACAACCTTCCAGGGCAGGGTGGCGTTGTTGGACGTGACCACCGGATTGTAGGGCAGGTTCATCCCGTCGGGAGCGAAGATCCGCGTGGAACCGTCGCTGGTCGGTTTGGGAACGGGACGAGAGCCCGCGGTGCTGTCGGGCGAAGGATAGCTGTCGGCGGCCTGAAGGCGGGCCGTCGGGACAAGGTTCGACAGGAAGGCCGCGCCGCCGGCGACGGCTCCGGCCCGGGCGAGAAAACCACGGCGGCTCAGTGAAGAAGAAGAATTCATGGGAAACAAGACTCAGGGTTGATGGTCGTGGGTGGATTCGAGCTGGGCGGGCTGTCGTTTTTCGACGGGCTCCGATGGACCTGGAGGAAACGATCCGCCCAAGGCGGATTCCAGGCGCGCGCGGGCGATCCAGTAGTCGCGCAGCGCCTCGATGGCGGCCTGTTCCGCCTGCTGTTCGCGCTGCTTGGCCAGCAGGAGATCGTGGTTGCCGAGCTGCATGGCGTTGTATTGCAGCAGGGTTTCCGCGAGGAGCTGCTGGTTCTGGGGCAGAAGGAACTTCTCCTGATAGGTCGCGACGTCCCGCGCCGCGATGAGCGCGTCCCTCGCCTCGCGGACCTCGCTCCGGACGTTCACCGCCAAGGCTTCAAAGCGGCGCAGCGAGCGGCGATATGCGGCGGTCAACCGGGCCAGTTCCGGTTGGCCCTGGTCGAAGAGCGGAATTTCCAGATCAAGCGTCGGTCCCACGACCCACGAATGGTCGAGGTCCTGTTCGGCGTCTACGCCCAGATTGACGCCGGGCAGGTAGCGCGTGCTGCGTTTGAGATTGAGGGCCTTGGCCACGGCCACCGACTCTCCGCGTGCCACCGCAAGGTCGAGACGATTTCGGACAGCGAAGCTCTCCAGCCCTTCCAGCGCGGGTTCCTGTGCCGGCAGTTCCGGCAGGTCTTGTGCCGCCTTCCAAGCGGTCTGCTCGCCCCAGAGGCCGAGCAGGCGATTCAGCTTTTCCCTTTGGGCACGCGCCTCGGCGACGACTTTGGCATGGTCGAGCCGCGACTGGGTGTAGGCGAGCTGCTGGCTCTTCAGCTCCAGGCTGTTGATGTTGCCCGCCTTGAACTGCCGCTGGGCGATGTCGGCGGCCGCCTCGTTGACTTCGACAATGATGGCGAGCCTTCCGCCGAACTGCGTTTGCGCCACCAAGGTGTAGAAGGCCATCTGGACCGCTTCCGAGAGCGAGAGGACTTCCTGCGCGAGCCGTTGCTTCGTCAGTTCCAGATTCCCGGCGGCGATCCGTTTCCGGGCGGGCAGGGTCAGCAGGTTCAGAAAATCCCCCGCAAGTCCGTAGTCGGAATTGACCGAGGCCGGGCCTTGCAGCGGAAACCGCCAGCTCGCCGCCAGCGTGGGATTGTGCAGGCGCGATGCCTGAGCGAGTTCGGCCTGCGAGACGCCGATGTCCTCGAAGGCGGCCTGAAGCTGCCGGTTGTTCAGCAGGGCGACCGCAACGGCGGACTGCGCGGTGAGTTCGGTTTGGAGCCGTGCCGCCACGCTCCGCTCGATGTCGTCGGCGGCGGCCTCGTCCCGCATCCAAAGAAGATGCTGTCCGCTGCGGTCCGCGACGGTCCGATCTACGTCCCGGAAGGCCGCGTCTGGTTTGGTGCTCGTGCAGCCCACGAACACGAATGGAACCGCTACGGCCACCCCGAGGTATTTGAAGAGCATGGTCATGAGGTCAGGGTTGGTGGGCGTGGTCGTGTTCCATCGCTGATTGGGGGGTGGACGGAGCCGCCACCGCCGGGTTGGTGAGGCTCAACAGACCCGTCTCCAGTTTCGGCACCGCAGACATTGCGGCGTCCGGGTTGGCGGGATGGTTGAGGGAGGAATCGGGCGCGGGCGGGGTGCCGGCACAGCCCACGAGCAGGACGCTCGCGCCGAACAGGACGACGGAAAACTTGTTCATACGATTTGGTTTGGCGGAATTTTGGAACGGTCACGGAGGGTCGGGACGCGGAAAACGCGACGTGGCTTTGTCACGCGACCCATCGGCCATGAAATGCCATGGCCACGGACAGATCGGCGAGGATCCGGAGAATCGGGCGGGAAGCCGACGCAACCATTGAGTCAGGTCGGGAGGGATAGGGAGAGCGCGCCCGTCGACCGGTCAGGCGAGAGAAGGAGGGGCAAGACTGCGGAGGGCGGCACCAAGGCACACTTCGGGCCGGAAGACAAAAGCGGTACGAGAATTATGGCGGAGAGATCCAACATCGTGCGGGCCGACGTGGATTTCAGACAGGGAGAACGAGGGGAAAGGCAGAGCGGCAGGAGAGACCGTCTTTTCCGGTTCGGCCAATGCGGCCTTCGCTTCCAGCTTGGCCATCTTCAGCCCGCCGCAGATCGCCTTCGCGCCTGGGTTGGTGGACTGCGATGCACCGGTCTTGTTCGCAGAACAACAGTCGGCCAGTCCGCGCCCGGTGAAGGAAAGACCTGCACAATGTTGGATGCACAGCGCACTGGCCGACATCCAGAGAAGGAGAGCCGCCGCCGCAAACAGGCGGAAGGCGGTGGATTTATGTTTGCCGTGGAAGGCCATTGCGCTGGCGGAACCTATCTTCCACGGCAGGTGCCGAGTCAAGTCGGAGCAGGATTTGAGCGCTCTCCTCGGTCCGCGTGCGGGCAATGGCCAGAAACGCGGACTCGGCTGGGTAGGGTCGATTAACTTAGCGGCGTAACCTTGAACCAACAGCGACGTTGGTTTGGGTGGATGATGAAACCGGAACCAATGAACGACGCAGTCCAGCCAAAGTCCCTGGAAAGCACGTTGACATGTTTGCCGGCACGACAATGGCGAAGGCTCCCGGGAAGTGCGCGTGACCAAGGCTTATTCCGACAGCACGCTTGCGCGCAGTATCCATCTCGTCGAGGAGACGCAGTCACAGAAGCCCCGGCGCAACGTTTCGTGGACACGTTCGCCCGCTACTACACCCCCGCTGTCTTCGTCCTCGTTCCGGCAGTTTGGCTCGTGCCGCCGCTGATGTTCGGCGGCGCGTGGGACAGTTGGACTTACCTCCCGCACGTGGCGCAAAACCTCCCGTTCAACTCCGAGTCGGTGGAGGAGATTCTGCGAGTTTCCACGCGCCAAGAACTAACCGGGCACGCAACGGGCGACGGCCGGCACGGACACCGCCAGCGAGACGGCGGACATGGCCCTCATGCAGGACGATTTGAGCAAGGTTACCGAAGCCATCCAGCTTAGCCGTCGCACCGTCCGGATCATTCAGGCCAACATCATCTGCGCGCTCGGGGTAAAGGCCGTTTTTCGCGCGCTCGCTCTGACCGGTCATGCCAGACTTTGGCTGGCAATCCTCGCCGACACGGGGGCCACGTGGTTGGTGATCGCGCACTCGCTGCGGTAGCTTCGTTGGATGAAGATCGGCCTCCTGCCGCCGTCGGCATTCGCCACTGTCCAACGAACATCAAATTGGTCGCCAAATCTGAGGACCTTCTTTTCCTCTCACATTCCGAAAAGTGAACCGTCGAAATTGAAACTTGTCCGAACCGTGCCACTTCAGCAGCGTCAGATTGCGTTGAGTCATCTGCGAATCATTGTGTCGTTGCTGTTTGTAGCCCTGTGGCTGCCTGCGTCGTCCCATGCTTTCCTGGAGTATTCGGGCCTGATTCATCAGAGGCACGCGGATCATGATTCCTCGTCTGGTGGTTCACATGATCATGATAATGGCGATCATCCCGCAGCGGATGGCCACTGCCTGCCCCCGTCTACGGACTCCGGTTTTCAATCTGCCCAGGCCTCTTTCCTGCCGTTTTGGATTTCGTTCCTTGCGACGGGCTGGGAACTGGAGCTTCTGGGCCAGCGCTCGTCGTCTGGACTGCCTCCGCCTGACACGATCCCTCCCGAGCTGATTCACCGCTGGCAGTTTTCCTTCCGCACGGCGCTTCCGGCCCGTGCCCCTTCCATTGCTTCCTAGACGCCTTCTCGGCTGAGGGCGGTCTTCCGACGCGGACGCAGGGCGTCCGTTCCACGATCCAACCTTGGGGCATTTTGCCCTGTAATTTCCATGTCCGTTATGAAACCGAATTTAATTTTGTCCTGTTTGTCCCTGTTTGTTGCCTCCGGGAATCTTTCCCATGCGGCGGAAAGCCCGACCAATGTTCCCGTGCGCCTTGATGGCATCGTAGCGGAGGCATTGGAGCGGAATCCCGAGCTGAAGTTCTACCAGGCCGAGTTGGTCGCGGCCAAAGCCGGCCGAAGGAGCGCCGGTCTGCTGGCCAACCCTGAAATCTCCGGCAGCGTCGGCCAGAAACGCGTCCGCGACGCCTTTGGCAATGCGGCGGGAGAAGGCGTGGCCTGGTCGGTCTCCGTCATGCAGACGTTCGAGTGGCCTGGGCGGATGAACCTCCGCAAAGCCATCGCCAACCAGGATGTCGAGCTGGCGGAGCTGGGGTTGGAACGGTTCCGTGCGGCGCTGGGAGGACGCATCCGTGCCTTGGCCTACGGCGTCTTTGCCGCCCAGGAAAAGGCGGCGGCCGCCCGCGAGGTCGTGGAGCGGTTCGAGGCGCTGCGGGACGTGCTCGTGCAACGCGACGCCGCCGGACTGACGCCGGTTCTGGAAACCCGCATCATCGAGGCCACCACTCTGACCATGCAGCGCAAGGCCAATGAAGCGACGCTGGCCGTCCAGACCGCGTTGCTGGAATTGAACCTCCTTCGCGGCCAGTCCGGCGATTCGCCCCTGAACATCGCCGGCCCCCGCCTTTCGTTCGGTCCACTCATAGACCAAGACCTGCTTTTGGCCATGTCCCGCACCAACAATTTTGAACTGCGTGCGCGTGGGCTGGAGCTGGTGCAGCAGGGCTTCCGTGTCGATCTCGCGCGGAACGAACGCTATCCGGCCATCCGCGTGGGTCCGACGTTCTCCGAGGAGAACGCGGGCGGACGCGACCGCATCCTCGGTGTGGCCGTATCGTTTCCGCTGCCGATTTGGAACCGAAACTCCGGCAACGTGGAAAGCGCCGCCGCCCGCAGGATGCAGGCGGAGGCCTCGTATGCCGTCGTGCAACGCGAGGTGGAGCGGAAGGTTTCCGAAGCGGCGTTGACCTATCGCAGCAAACGGGCCGCCCTCGGCCAGTGGAAGACCGATGCCGCCGAACAGTTCAAGGCAGCCGCGGCGCTGGCCGACCGTCACTACCGGGTCGGAGCCGTTCCCGTTTCCACCTATGTCGAACTGCAAAAACAGTATCTCGAAGCCGTGGAATCGCTCCTCGACACCCGAAAAGAGGCGCTGGACGCGGCCCAGCAGATCGAATGGCTGACCGGTCTGCCCTCCGCTCTCGTCAACACGGAAGTGCAGGAGGCGAAGCCATGATCGACCGCATCCTTGAATTCTCGCTTCGTCAACGTGCCGTCGTCCTTCTCGGCGTGTTCGCCCTGCTCGGCATAGGACTCTGGTCGGCGCTGCATCTGCCGATTGACGCCGTGCCCGACATCACGGGCGTCCAGGTCCAGATCAACACCGAGATTCCGGCGCTCGCGGCCGAGGAGTCCGAGAAGCGGGTCACGCAACCCATCGAGATGGAACTCGCCGGGCTGCCCGGTGTGGAGGAGATGCGTTCGCTGACGAAGTTCGGCCTCTCGCAGGTCACGCTTCAGTTCAAGGACGGCACCGACATCTACCGTGCCCGCCAGCTTGTCTCCGAAAGGTTGCAGGGAATCGCGGCACGGCTGCCGCAAGGCGCGTCCTCCAAGCTCGCGCCCATCAGCACCAGCCTCGGGGAGATATTTTACTACAGCCTCAACTACCGTCCCGACGCCCCGAACAAGGCCGCTACGGAACTGGAGCAGCTGATGGTCCTGAGCGAATTGCAGGAATACACGATCAAGCCGCTGCTCCGCACCGTTCCAGGCATCGCGGAAATCAACGGCACCGGCGGCTACGAGCGGCAGTTCGTCATCCAACCCAGGCCCGACGCGCTCACGGAGGTGGGCCTGACTTTCAGCGAGCTGGCCGACATGGTCGCGCAGAACGTCGAAAACGCGGGGGGCGGCATCATCAGCCGGGGCGGCCAGCAGCTCACCATCCGCGCCGTCAGCCGGGTGCAGACGATCGAGGACATCGCGAACCTGCCGCTCAAATTCGGCGCCGCCGTGAAGCCGCTGCTGGTGAAGGACGTGGCCGAGGTGCGGGTCGGCACGAAGTTCCGCACCGGTGCGGCCACGCTCAATGGCAAGGAAACCATCATCGGCACGACTCTGATGCTCGCGGGCGAGAACAGCCGGGAGGTGGCCGAACGGGTGAAATCCAGGCTCGCCGAGATTCAGGCCAAACTGCCCGTCGGAGTCGAAATCCAGACGCAATACGATCGCTCCATCCTCATCGGGCGCACCATCGCGACGGTGGAGAAGAACCTGTTCGAGGGCGCGGTGCTGGTTGTCGTGGTTCTGCTCCTGCTGCTCGGGAACTGGCGCGCGGCGCTCATCGTCGCCTGCGCCATTCCGTTGTCGTTTCTCTTCGCCCTCACCGGCATGAGGCACTTCGGCATCTCAGGCAACCTGATGAGCCTCGGCGCGGTGGACTTCGGCCTCATCATCGACGGCGCGGTGGTCATCGTGGAGAACATCGTCCGACAGCTCGGGCAGCGCCAGCACCAGCTTGGCCGCCCGCTCACGGACGAGGAACGGACGAAGACCGTGCTGGCCGCCAGCAAGCAGGTCGGCAGCCCGATGTTCTTCGGCGTCGTCATCATCACGGTGGTTTACATCCCCATCCTCGCCCTCACGGGCATCGAGGGGAAAATGTTCCGCCCGATGGCGCTCACCGTGATGCTCGCCCTCGGCGGCGCGCTGCTGCTGGCCTTGACGTTGATGCCCGCGCTCTGCTCGCTGCTGCTGCGGGGCAGGATCAGCGAGGACGACAACTGGCTCATCCGCCTGGTCAAACGCCTCTACGAACCCGTGCTCCATCTTGCGCTCCGGCTCCGCTACCTCGTGGTGGTTGCCGCCGTCGCGCTGTTCGTGGGTTCTCTCTGGCTGTTCACCCATCTGGGCGCGGAGTTCGTCCCCAAGCTCGACGAAGGCTCCATCACCGCGATGCTCTACAAGCCCGTCGGCATGAGCATGGAGGAATCGCTCCGCACCGACATCGAGGTGGAGAACCGGCTCCTCGCCGAGTTCCCGGAGCTGACGCGCATTTTCTCGCGCATCGGCACCAGCGAGATCGCCTCCGACCCGATGCCGCCGAACGAGAGCGACGTCTACGTCTTCTACAAACCGCTGGCCGAATGGCCGAAGACTGCCGGACGGCCCACCACGAAGTCGGAACTCCGCGAGCAGATCGACGCCACGCTCAAGAAGATCAGCCCCGATTATGACCTGCTCTTTGCCCAGCCCATCGAGATGCGCGCCAATGAAATGATGGAAGGCACCAAAGCCGAACTGGCGGTGAAGATTTTTGGCAACGACTACGACGTGCTGGAAAAGCTCGCGGAGCGGATCAAGGGTGTGCTGGAGAAAACACCGGGAGTGGCGCAAGTGGAATACGAAACCGATGGCCGAACGCCGCAGTTGCAGATCAACGCGAAGCACGACGTGCTGCGGCGCTACGGTCTCCAGGCGGGCGAAGTGAACCGCGCCGTGAACTCCGCCCTGGCCGGACAGGTGGTCGGCCAGCTGGTCGACGGCAACCGCCGCTTCGACATCGTGGTCCGGATGCCGGAGGAACTCCGAGCCGACGACGAGCAGATCAAGCGATTGCCGCTCCGCGTCGGTGAACACGGCCTGTTGCCTCTGGGCGAGGCGGTCGAGTTCGCGACGTTGAAGACGGTCGAGCCGATCCAGCGCGACGATGGCCAGCGCCGCGCGGCGCTCATGGTGAATCTCAAGACCCGGGACATCGAGGGCTTCGTCCAACGGGCCGAGAAAAGCATTCGGGATCAAGTGAAGCTGCCGGAGGGATACATCGTGGAGTTCGGCGGCCAGTTCAAGAACCTCGTCGAGGCGCGGCAACGCCTCATGGTCGTCGTGCCCGCCGCGCTCGTGCTCATCTTCGTGCTCATCTTCCTCGCGTTCGGTTCGGTGCGTCAGGCGCTCCTCGTTTACTCGGGCATTCCGCTCGCGGTGACCGGCGGCGTGGCCGCGCTTTGGGTGCGCGGGATGCCGTTCAGCATCACGGCCGCCATCGGCTTCATCGCGCTCACCGGTGTGGCCGTGCTCAACGGCATGGTGCTCGTGAGCTGCTTCAACCAGCTCCGTGAAGAGGGCCGCGACTTGCTGTCTTCTGTCATCGAAGGCTCTCTCACCCGGTTGCGGCCGGTGCTGATGACCGCCGCCGTCGCCAGTCTTGGTTTCGTGCCGATGGCCATCGCCACCGGGGCGGGGGCGGAAGTCCAGCGCCCCTTGGCCACCGTCGTCATCGGCGGTATCCTGAGCTCGACGTTTCTGACCCTTGTGTTGCTGCCTGTGCTCTATGCGTGGGTAGAACGCAGGACAGACCGTCATCTGCCCGCTGTCGAGAAGCCATGAGGGATAGAACGTCACGGAGCGGAGTCGTCTATGCCGTCGGCGCTGCCGCGCTGTTCGGTGCAAGCACGCCTTTCGCCAAGAATCTTTTGCCGAGGGTTGGGCCGTGGCTGCTGGCCGGCTTGCTCTACCTTGGGTCGGGGATCGGGCTGATGCTGTATCGGCTGCTTCGTTCCAGATTGGAAAAGGTCGGGGGGGACGAAGCTCAGTTGTCGCGAGCCGACGCGCCGTGGCTTGCGGCTGCGATCCTTTGCGGAGGCGTCATCGGACCTCTGCTGCTCATGGTCGGGCTGAAAGCGACGCCGGCCTCGTCGGCTTCCCTGCTGCTCAATCTCGAAGGAGTGTTCACTGCGCTGCTGGCCTGGTTCGTTTTCAAGGAGAACTTTGACGTGCGCATCGCTTGGGGCATGGCGCTGATCTCCGGCGGAGCAGTCGTTCTTTCATGGAACGGAAGGCCGGTCATCGGGGTGCCCTGGGGCGCAATCGCCATTGCTGGAGCCTGTCTCGCGTGGGCGGCGGACAACAACCTGACGCGCAAAGTGTCGGCATCCGATCCGGTGCAGATCGCCATGTTGAAGGGGCTCTGCGCGGGCACGGTGAACACGTCGCTCGCCCTGTTGTTGGGAGCCAGTCTTCCGGCCGGCGGGACGTTGGCGGCGGCGGGGATCATCGGCCTGCTCGGTTACGGCGTGAGCCTGACCTTCTTCGTGCTGGCGCTGCGTCACCTCGGTTCTGCAAGGACGGGAGCCTACTTCTCCATCGCTCCCTTCGTAGGGGCGGCGCTGTCCGTCGCGCTGTTCGGGGAGACGTTCAGCATGGGAATCATCGTGGCCGCGGTCTTGATGGGCGGCGGCGTCTGGCTGCACCTGACGGAACGTCACGAACACGGGCATCGGCATGAAGCGATGGAGCACGAACACCGGCACACGCACGACGAGCATCATCAGCACTCTCATGCGCTATCCGATCCTCCCGGAGAGCCGCATACGCACCGGCACCGGCACGAACCGATGATGCATTCCCATCCGCACTACCCGGACCTGCATCACCGGCATCCGCATCGCTGAGCTTCGCGCGTCGTCGTCGGTGCCATTCATCCACCAATAGGTCTCGTGCGGCATCCGCCGCGAGTCGGCCATTCGAAGGTCTTTGCTTCAGCTGGGTGTCCGCCTCCGCGTCGCCAATGAAATTCTCCGCCGCGGCCAGCCCCAGTGGCCCGGCGGAAAGCACCTCCTCGACGCTGCGAACCGGGTCGAAGCCGGACGATGGCAGATTGATCGTCCGATCAATCGCGACTCCCGCCCGGTCCATGATCCATGCGTCGGCGGGGCTTTCGGCAATCGACGCGAAGCTGCCGGTCACCATGCCGCCAAATTGGCACCCGGCGAAAATGACGACAAAGGAGGTGTCCGTAATGCCAAAAAGAAGCCCCAAGTATTTGGCGCGATCACCGGGCAAGATTTTCAGCGCAATCGCGTTCATCGCTTCGTTTTCTCAATGTTGAATATCAAATCCCTGATGAAGTTCTTCGTCCTTCCGAACGGCGCGAGCTGCCATCCAGTTTGCCGCCGCGGATCGCACTCCTTCATCCGTCACCTCCTGGTCGACACCCTCGGGCTGGTGCCCGCCCTGGTGGCCGCCGTGCTGGATTGGCCCGGGTGGTTCAATCGGCTCTCGGACGACGCCGGCTCCATCGGCGAGGACTTCGCCTAAACCGGAACAAGGCAGGGGGATGAGGAGCGCGCCCGACCCGGGCGCAGTGGACCTCGCCCTCGCGGTCCACTGGAGACGCAGGAAACGGTTCACCGCCTAGTTGTGTCCGGGCGCGTCCGTGTCCGGCGCGGGGCGCGCCGGACGGCAATCGGGGCGGCTGCGATCCCCGTTCATTTCAACTGTGTCGTTCCGGGATTTTCATCGTCGATCTCGGGGCGTGCACGCCACTCCGCGAAATGTGAGCAAAATCCGTCCCTGTTTTCCAAGTGATTCGCATGTTTTGTTGGAAACTATTCATTATCAGGCTCTAGAGCGTTGACATTTCGAAGGTGCAGCTAGAAAAGAAACCCTCCGATCGTTTTTTGCACTCCGATCACCCTTTTTTGATGAAGCCCCACGCCAAATTGCTTTTAAGCCTCGTGCTGTTGGCTTCTTGGGTCGGAGTTGAAGCCGCCATCCCCGGACGACTGCATTATCAAGGCCGCATCCTCGTCGGCCCTTCGGCCTTCAATGGTCCGGCTGGATTCAAGTTCGCCCTGGTCGACGGGACAGCCTCCGCTTTGCTTTGGGCCAATTCGCCGGACTCGAATCTGGATGGCCAACCGGACTCCGCCGTCACGCTCACCCTGAGCCGTGGCCTCTACTCGGTGCTGCTGGGAGACACCAATATTTTGAACATGGCCCCGTTGGCGGCCGGAATTTTCACGAACCAGGCGCTGTTCCTGCGGGTCTGGTTCAACGATGGAACCCACGGGTTCGAGCTGATGTCTCCGGACCAGCAGCTCGGCTCCGTCGGCCACGCGATCCTCGCCTCCGACGTGGAAGACGGAGCGATCACCGCGAAGAAGCTCTCGGCCGGACTGCTGAATCTGACGAACTTTTCCGGAACGGTCTCGGCCGCGCAGCTGCCTCCCGGTTTTGCCGACTCCGGGACCCTGCTCGCCGCGCTGAGCAACCAGGTTTTTTCTCTGTCGAACCGACTCCATCTCGCGGAATCCGAGCTCGCGACCGTGGGGCCTTCCGCCTCGCCGGTTGTGTCCGCCGATCCCCAGGACTCCCAATTGATGGGGCAGGGCTACGTTCGGTTCATGAGCGTGGCCGCTCCGGGTTGGACGGCCGGTGGCACGGACAACCAGCCATCGCCCCGCTACGGTCATGCCGCGGTCTGGACCGGAGCGAAGTGGTTCGTCTGGGGCGGAACGCTGGGAGCCGGAACTTTCTCCGCCTCGGGTGCGCTCTATGATCCAGCCGACGACGCTTGGACGACCACCTCCACGCTGGAGGCGCCCGGTGCGCGCACCGGAGCGATGGCCGCTTGGTCGGGCAGCGAAGTTTTCATCTGGGGAGGCAGTTCCACCAATGGCTTCATCAATTCCGGAGGCCGCTACGATCCAGCCACGTTGACTTGGACCCGGTCCCCGACCACCAACGCCCCTCCGGCGCGCGACGGACACGCGCTCGTCTGGACCGGTGCGGAATTTCTCGTGTTCGGTGGACGAAACCAGGACGGATTGCTCAACGATCTGGCGCTTTTCCATCCGGCGCCCAACACATGGTCGACCCTTGGCCTCCCAAATCCACCGGCCGCGCGCTTCAACGCCGTCTCGGTCTGGACCGGCGACCGTCTGTTGGTCTGGGGCGGCGAGGGTGCGAGCGGTTTCCTTGCGTCAGGCGCGCAATTGATTTTCACCAATGGCGTGGCCTCCCGTTGGCAGGCCATGTCCCTGATGGGCGCGCCATCGCCCCGCACCTCGACCGGTGCGGTTTGGACCGGTTCGAAGCTTCTCGTCTGGGGAGGCCAGAACGGATCGCCGCTGGGCGACGGAGGGGCCTATGATCCAGAGACCGACACGTGGGCGATGTTGTCCCCGTCGGGCGCCCCGACGGCCCGCAACGGCCACGCCGTCGCCTGGACCGGACAGGAGCTTCTAGTTATCGGTGGAGAAACCGCTTCCGGCACGACCTCCACCGGCGCCGCGTTCAATGCCGTTTCCGGCCAATGGCGCGCCCTGACGACGCTCGGGGGCGCCGTGTCCCGCACTCTGGGAACGGCCGCATGGACCGGCGACGAAGTGCTGGTCTTCGGCGGGCGTTCCGGTGCCGCCGCGCAGGCGTCCCTGCAACGCCTCGTTCCCCAACCCTCCTGGTATTTCTATCGCAAGCCATGAAGCAGAAACTACTGACCCTTCTTGTCGGCGTCGCGGCGCTGCTCGCGCTGCCGGCCCGTGCCCAGTGGCTCACCCAGACCCTCGAGCTGAAGGCCGGGTGGAACGCCGTCTTCCTCCATGTGGACGCTTCCCACGCCACTTTGGACCAGCAGATCGGCGCGATGGCTCCGGTCTTGACGCCGATCGAACAGGTCTGGCGCTGGAGTCCGAACCCGGCTGCGGCGCAGTTCATCGTTTCACCCCAGCAACCCGTTGACTCCGGGAGCCAATGGGCGAGCTGGAAGCGGTCCGACAACGCGGGCTCCACTCTGCAACGACTGATCGGAAACTCCGCCTACCTCGTCTACTCCACCACGGACTACACTTGGACTCTGAAGGGGCGGCCGGTCCTGCCCTCCTACCAATGGTCGACCTCGGGGCTGAATTTCTTTGGTTTCCCCACGGTGTCGACCAGCCCGCCGAACTTCGAGGACTTCCTGCTCCCCGTGCCGGCGCTGCTCACCGGCCAAATCTTCCGCTATGCCGGCGGTGAATTCGGCGCCAACAACCCGGCGCGCCTTTTCGCGCTCCGCACGACGCCCGTTCGACGAGGCGAGGCCTACTGGCTCCGGGCCGACGAAATCTACAACAAATACTACGGGCCTTTTGAGATCACGGCGGCCGGCAGCGGCGGCCAGATCGCGTTCGGCGATTCGCTGAGCAGCTTCAGTTTCCGGATCAAGAACCTCACCACTGCCCCGCTCACCGTGACGTTGCGGCTGGTCGCCTCTGAAACGCCGCCGACCGGCGAAACCCCGATCGTCGGCGTGCCGCCCCTGTTGGTTCGCGGCTCATTGAACGCCACGAACCTCACCTATGGCGTGTCCGATCTGCCCGTCGGCGCCCCCCAGTCTTGGACGCTGACGCCCAGGGACCAGCCGGGCTCGGAGGCCCAGATCGTGCTTGGGCTCGACCGCGCGGCCATCACCGACGCCGTGGGCGACCGGCTCGCCGGTCTGCTTCAGCTCACCGATTCCCTGGGCCAAACCCGGCTCGACCTGGCCGTCTCGGCTGAAGTCGCTTCCGAAGCCGGCCTGTGGGTGGGCTCGGCCGCCGTCACCGAAGTAGGGCAGTATCTCCAGTCCTACCAGCGGGACAACGCCAACCAGCTGGTGGTCCAGACCAACGGCGCCTATGTGGTGACCGATATCGTTACCAACCTCACGGCCGTTCCGGCCGCCTATCCGCTGCGCCTCATCGTCCACAACCCTGACCTCGGGCCCGCGACCCTCTGGCAACGGCTCTATTACGGGTTCAACAACTCGACGAACCCGATCGTGGCCAATCAGCAGGAAGCCCTCAACTCGACGCTTCTCTCGGAGGCCCGCCGCATGACCGCCACGCATTTGCCTTGGACCCACGAAAACACGGGCTGGACGTTCAGTGGTCCGCTCAAACGAGCCACCGTGGTGACGACGACCGTGACCAACGGGTTCAACCAGCAGGCCTCCAACCCCTTCCTCCACACCTATCATCCCGATCACGACAACTTGAACGCCACCTTCGACGCCGAGCTGCCGCAGGGTTCCGAATCCTACACCATCGTCCGCGACATCAGCCTCCACGTGACCCCTCCTGAATCCGATTTCGACAGCCGCGTCGCCGCCGGGCTCGCCTTGACCGGCGAATACTTGGAGACCATCCGCGTGATCGGCCTCGCCCGTGCGGGGAACTCCTTTGACTCGCGCCGCTTCGACGTGCGCGGCGCCTTCAAACTCAACCGCATCTCGGCGATCCCAACCCTGACCCGCGTGCCGTAACCGCCCGATCCCACGAACGCCATGAACCCCGTTTCCGTCATCGCAGATTTCAAACCCATCAAGACCATGAATCCACGCCCTGTCTCCCGTGGCTGGCTGCGCCCCGCCGTTTGCCTCGCCCTCACGGCCGTCGCGTTCGCGCTCGGCTCGGCCCGCACCCTCGCCCAGGCCACGCCGAATCCGCCCGAGCGCATGACTTACCAGGGCTTCCTGGTGGATGGCAACGGCCTGGCTCTCGGCAACTCCGCGCCGAAGAACTACGACGTCATCTTCCGCATCTTCAACGACCAGAACGCCGGCTCCATGCTCTGGGCCGAGCAGCAGACCGTCACGGTGGACAAGGGCTACTTCAGCGTGTTGCTCGGTGAGGGCGCCAGCACCGGCGAGCCGCGACCGGGACTGGCCACTCTGTTCAACGGCCCGACCGCGTCCGATCGTTTCGTGGGCATCACCGTGAAGGGCATCGGCGCCGGCGGCGCCAACGTGGACATCTCCCCCCGTCTTCGCCTTCTGACCTCGCCCTACGCGTTCCTCGCCCAGCAAGCCGTGAAAATTGTCCGCTCAGACACCGGCAACGACCTGCTCACCAGCAGCGGCAATGCGATCACCATTGGCGGACCGGTGACCGCCACCAGCGTCTCCGGCGATGGAACGGGCCTCACGGGAGTGGCCAAGCTCAATGGGGGCAATACCTTCTCCGGTAATCAGGCCTTCAACAACGGCGTGCAGTTGAACTCCTCTGTCCAGATCGCTGGCAACAACACCTTGGAGTTCGGCGCTGGGCTCTCCAAAGAAGGGAGCGCGGGCAAGATAGGCTACGGAACCTTCACGCCGGATGCGTTGAATATCGTCGGCGCGGGCTCCAACGGATTCAATCGCAAACTCCAGGTCTATGCCGAGGGTGGTGCGAATTTCACCGGTCCTGTCGCTGCGACCGCTTTTGTCGGGAACGGGACCATACCCTTGGGCGGGATCATCATGTGGTCCGGCAGCGTCGCGGCCATTCCCTCGGGATGGCGGCTTTGTGACGGCGGATCCTCGTTCGGCCAGACGGCCCCCGATCTGCGCAACCGGTTTGTCATCGGCGTCGGCGCCTCCTACAACCCCGGCAACACCGGCGGCAACGCGAACATCACCTTGAGCGTGGCCCAGCTCCCACCCCACAACCACACCTTCGACGACTACTACTTTGCCGAGAAAAGAGGCTTCGGCCAAAACCGGATTGGAAGCAGCTCCACGGACAGTGACAATGATCTCTATTCAGTCCGCAACCAAACCGACTACACGGGTTCCGGCGCTTCCATTGACATCCGTCCGCCCTACTACGCCCTCGCGTTCATCATGCGGGTCCAATAGCCGGAAAGACCGTTTCCAAAGTCATGATTTCCGGACACCAGCCAACGCCGAAGTCGCACCGTCCCGGGCTCTGTCCAGACAGGGTCGCCCCAACCGGACGTTTGGCCGGACTGTCTCGCCGATCCCTCCGTCGTAGTCCATGGGTTCGAGGTCCTCGAGCCGACCGCGACGACTCCCACTTCAACCGCACGAAAACGAAGATGAAAAGCCCGTTAGGATTGCTTCGCACCGCCGCACTGTTCTGCGCGGCGCTCCTCGGCGTCGCAAGCGCCTTTGCCCAGGTGGCAACGCCGGTGGAGTATCGCCAGATCTACCTCGGCGAGAAGCCGATGAACTACCTGTCGGTTGCCGGGGTGCCGATCTCGATGACGACCAACTCTCCCGCCGGCTCCAGCGGGCACCAGCCCGGCGGCAACGAGTCCACGGGCATCTTCACGCCTCCGACGTCCGGCCAATACCGCGGTTTGGTCTCGTTTGGTGCGACCGTCGGACTCACCAAAGCGGATTGGGTGACCGTCAGCAACTCCACCATCCTCCAGGCCGGCTCCACTCCGTTTTCGAGCATGGTCGCGCAGGAAATGAAGCGCCCCCGCGCCGTGGTGGGTGGAACGACGTTGATGGTTCTCAGGCGGGCGCAGATCGGCGCTCCGTTCCTGGCCAGGCAGGTTTCGTTTTCCTTCGGCTCCATCGTGCCGCCGCCGGAGAAAACGGAGGACAACGGCCTGCTCGGAGACATTCCCAGTTCGGCCTATTGGTTGCCCGAACCCTACACCACCAACAACCATGCCGGTGCGGCCTACTACTGGAGCCCCCACGCCCGGCTGATCTACGCAATCCAACCGGGACCGCTGGCGGTCACCTGGAGGAAAGCCCAGCCCTATATGGCGGCCAACTTGCCCGCCAGCTATACGAACCCCAACGGACCCGCGCGCTTCCAGACCAACGGCGCGAATATTTTCCTGCTCCATACCGAGAACTACATCGTCTCCGGGAGCGCCGCGAAACCGCCCCGCAAGATGTATTGGACCCAGAAAACCTTCCAGAACATCGGCGTGGCGATCCATGTCCCGGCGGCGCGCGTGGGAGCCGTCAACATCGTCTACAACAACAATTTTCCGAAAACCGTCTCGGTCGAGTATTTGGGAGTCGGCACCACCAGCCCCACCGATGGCGGCACCAATGCCTCGCTCCCCGAACTGAGAACCCTCTGGTATGAGCAGCAGCTCGGGAACATCTACGCCTACAACACAGAAGGCCGGGTGTTCGTGGAGCTGTTGGGCGATCTTCGTCCCGACGGACAGACCTACCAGCCGCTGGGCACCGAGATCGTCGACGTGAGCAAGCAGCCGCTTCCGCTCGATGTCACCGTCGAGCTCGGCGAACGCATCGTGCCGCCCGAGGGCGGATCGGTCGACGCACTCTATCCGGAACCCCTTCAACAGGCCCTGGGCAGCGGCTTCGCCTACTCCCGCAGCATCGCGGGCGCGACCCGGTCCGAACTCTTCGCCATCCGCGAAACGTTCAATCTGAACGACTATCTCGTCCATTGGCTCGAAGACGGCGAAGCCGGGCTCAAATGGCCCAAGTTCTTCGGACGCTACAATCTCAGATGGCCCGTCGATGTGACGAAGTACAGCCACTACGTCCGGGCACCGGTCGCGACGGAGGCGGAAGCCGCGCTGACCGCGGTTCTGCTCAAGCCGGAAAACGCCCCCAACATCGAGTATCAAGACGCCCTGGATCGGCCCCGCGCCAAGTTCACGCCCGAGTTCAAGTTCTACACCTGGTTGGACGCCCAGCACCCGGTCCATCGCACCCTGCTCCGCTATGTGTCCGGCGAGAACGTCGCCTTTGAGCGCGTGTTCTCCTGGCTGGACTCGAGCCTGCGGACCACCAACTTTGTCGGCGGCGACATCGCCTCCGACGCGCAGAATATCGCCACCAACCTGACGGCTTGGAACTCCGCCCAGAACCGCTTCGACTGGCCGGCCGATCTGTCGCTCACCGCTCCCCGCGTCGTCCAGCAAACCGTCGACGTCGGCCAGAGGATCAACCCGCCGGCGGAAAGCGATGTCGCTGACGGCGCAAGCTACCTCTCCGGCCACATCAACCGGGACATCGGCTCTTCCTACAATACGGGAACCTACCGGGATCCGCTGGCCACCGGATTCGACGCGGCCAATCTTGGCGCGATCATCCCGGTCAACGCGATCCCCGGCCGCAATCGGCTCGAAGTCTGGTGGTTCCGGACCAATTCGGCGAACGCGGGCCTGAACGCGGGCAACAACCAGCTCGGCTTCTTCACCGTCTACTGGCCGTCCGTGATCGGTCGCTACACCATCCAATGGCCCCCGGCGCCGCGCGAGATCGTCCTGGCCAGCAAGCTCGGCGGCACCGGGTTGACCTCCTCCGAAGCCCTGGGAGCCATCTACGCCCAGAACGATCCGGCGCTGGACGGCTATAATCCGAACGAGGAACACGCCATCATGTCCGGGGGAACACCGTTCGCCACCCGTGACGACCTAAACATCACGACGTCGACCAACCACGAATACTCGTCTGCGCCGTTCGTGCTGGTCGACTATCCGAACCCGGACGGGCGACCCGCAATGGCTGCTTTCAAGGTGCTTCGCGAGAAGCCGGAAGCGGGCTGGGTCTTCGACTACTTGGTTCCGGCCGGACAGCTGTTGCAGCCGCCGCCGCCCCTGACCTTTCTGGCGAAGCCCGTGGAGGGCAGCGGGGATCTCGCGTTCAACTACAACACGGAACCGACCGGCGGCGACGGCGATCTGCCGGGAGGATGGACCCCCGGTTCCGCAAACGGAAAATATGGGCACTACAACCGGTTCACCTACCGCGATCGGAAGCAGGCATTCTGGGTCTTTCGTGGACCCCATGCGGGCTTGGTCGACCTGGCTGCTGGAACGTTCGACGGAACCACCGGTAATTTCGCGTCGCTGTCGAACGCCACCGCCGTGGTCGGCCAGCCGTTCAGTTTCGCGGTCCACGCCTCTCGGCAGACGGAGTTCCTCACGATGGACGTCACCGGCAAACCGTCCTGGCTTTCGGTCAACGGTTTCGCTTTGGAGGGCACTCCGCTGACCGGCACCGAGGGAACCAGCTCGATCAAACTGGTGGTGCGCGATCTGTACGACGACACCCGTGTGACCAACACGCTCTCGCTGGAGGTTGTGACTTCGGGCGTGGTCGCGGCCCAATCCCCGCTCTCCATCGTCAGCAGCAACAGCTTCACGGGAAGCGTCATCGCCTTCACGAATCGAGCCCCGTTCCTCGCCGTGTCGCCCAGCCCGTCGAACAGCTTCACCCTGAGGTATTATTACCGCACCGAACCGAGCTTCGCCTGGCCGGGATCGGCCAGCCCGCCCGCGCCCGGCAGCATCGTCCCGTATCTGAGACCGCTTGATCCAGCGACCGGCTCGTTCGTTGGCGCGCCAGATTCCAAGCTCACGGCTTCGTTGGATATCGTCTATCGCCCGTTCTGGCCCGTGCGTGATCCCAAGGATTCGTCCAAGCCCGTTGCCACCCTCCCCTACGGCGCCACGCTCGCCGACCCGGGCTTCGGCCTTCCCGGCGTGCGTGATTTCAAGACCGCGCGCATCCTCTACCAGCAGTCCGTGGCCGGCAACATTGTCAACGTCGCCGAGAGCGCTGTCCTCCACGATCCGACCCGCGCGAAATACGTCGCCATCACCAACCAGTTTGACGACCGGATCCCGGCCGGTGTCCGGAGCCAATACTATCAGGGCAGGATCTTCTTCCCCGACCTTCCTCCCCACTTGGTTGAGCGGGTCTTCATCGACCCGAACACCGCCCCTCCGAAGGGCAGCCTCGGCTTGATCGGCCAATACAAGAAGGAGCTGCTGGGCGAGAGCTACCTCCTCTTGAACGTGCTTCGCGGAAGCGACCTGGAAGCGGTCAAGAACCTCTGCCCGGCCGCCGACACGGCGAATCGCCCCAAGTGGAACGCCCTGGTCGACGCCTTGGCCACCCCCGTGAAGACCTTCCATGAAGACCTCCCCGACAAGCCAGGCACCTACGTCCCGAACGAGGACCAGACGGTCAATATCGGCGTGGGCGACCTTGCCGTGGTCGGAAACGACAACACGGCCGTCGACACCTATGCCCTGAGCGCGACCGGTCCGGGCAGCGGCTACATCACCCTGTTGGAGGCCAGCGGCACGGCGTTCACCCAACCGGGGGACCCCGTCTCGATGCACATTTTCAAGGTCGGCGGCAACCTCCACCGCGGCGAACTGAAGATCCTCCCCTCGCCGAATCCGTTGAGCGAGCTGATCACCTTCCAGCACACGGCCGACCTCGCCGGACGGTTCGACGAGTATGAATACGAGTGGAAGATCGCCGCCCCGGTGGACGGCTTTCCGCCGCAGGTCGACGCCACGATGTCGCGTTACCTCTCGTTGACCCCGGTCGGCCCGGACGTTCCCCGCTACACTCTCGGCGGCGCCGGCATCCAGGCGCTCAGCGACAACTACGTGGTCATGCGCTACCGGCCGATCCGCCCCAATCACCCGCTCTACAAGCTGAACCCGACCGACGCCGACTGGTCCCAGTGGACCCAGCCCGCTCTGGCCGAAGGCTGGATCAAGCGAGTGCTCGCCGGGATCAACCCGTTCAACCAACGCATCACCGACCTCTTCAACAACCGCGTCAACACCGACGTCAGCATCCTCACCCAGGCGGGCCATCGCTGGGAGGGAGACGTGGCGTTGAACCAAGACACGATCAACAACTACGGCCTCATCGAAATCTACGAGACCGTCCTCCGTCGTGGGCGCGGCCTGAGCATCGAGTCCGGCTACAACTACGGACCCGCCAACGACGCCCTGCTCCTCGCCGCCGGCTACTTGAACGACCTCTACATGATGGAGGGCAACGAGGCCTGGGCCGACGCCGCCAACCCGACCATCGGCATCGGCACCGCCAACAACACCTATGGCGACATCGCCACCTCGCTCTTCGCTTTCAAGGGACAAGTCCCGTCGCTGCTCGAAGAGGAGCTGGCCCTCCTGCGCGGGCGTGACGATGTCTTCCAGCCCGGCGTCGAAGTGGCTCCGGTCTACAACCGGCTGGTCTGGAACTACACCCGCGGCATCGATTCCGGCGAGGTGATCTACGCCCTCAACTACAACATCCAGGAAGACCCGAACAAGTCGCCCGACGGCATCATCAACGCCGCAGATGCCGCCGTCCTCTATCCGCAGGGCCACGGCGACGCCTACGGCCACTACCTCACGGCGCTGAAAGGCTACTATTCGCTGCTGATGAACTCCTACTTTGACTGGGTGCCCCGCATCGAGGCGGTCAACGTCCTCGGCAAACCGGTCTCGGTCGACTACCAGGATGAACGCAAGTTCGCCGCTGCGGCGGCGGCCGTGGCCCGCTCCGGCCGCCAGATCTTCGACCTCACATGGCGGAGGGACTACCAGCCCGTGTCGAAGGTGGGTTGGGAACATTTTGCCCCCACCCGGGTCAATACCCAGCGGTCCTACGTCGACGCCGTGACGGGCGGCGCCGACAACCCGGTCCGTTATTTTGGCATGGACCATTGGGGCAGCCGGGTCGGCCAGGGCACCTATCTGAACTGGATCGTGGGCAACGCCATTCTCCCCTCCGTGGATCCAATTCCCACCCATGAAGGCATCCAGAAGGTCGACCGGACCACTGTTCCGGAGCTCCAGGAACTCGCGACCCTCGGCACCGGACTCCAGACCGCGATGGACAACGCCGAGGGCGGACTCTCTCCGCTCGGAGTTCCAGAAGGAGGCCTGACGTTCGACATAAATCCGTCCACCGTCGTCGGCGGTGTGGACGGCACCCACTTCGAGCAGGTCTACCGACGGGCCACGACCGCGCTCAACAATGCGGTCGCCGCGTTCGACGACGCCAAGGACGTCACCCGGCTCATGCGCTCGGAGCAGGATTCATTGGCCGGATTCCGGGACACGGTGGCCAAGCAGGAGCAGGCCTACACCGTCCGGCTCATCGAACTGTATGGCACCCCCTACACGGACGACATCGGACCCGGAAAACTCTACAGGCAGGGCTACACGGGCCCCGACCTCATCCACTACAAATACGTCGATCTGCCGGAGGCGAAATTCCAGGAAGTCTGGAGCTATTCCAACACGACCGACTGGGAGATCCCGCTCCGGGATCTTCCCTCGGACTGGATCACCAAGAACTACACCAGCATCAACCTGCCGACGGTGACGAACCTCAGTTTCCACATAGGGCCCCACGGCTTCGCCGAGAAACCCGAGAGCTGGATCGGCCAACGCTATTCCCCTGGCAAGGTCCAGCAGGCCGTCTCGGAGCTGATCATGTCCCACCTGCGGCTACGCCATGAGATCAACGACACCGCCGGTGATCTGGTCGTGCTCCAAAAGAGCATCGCCCTGTTCGAGGCCGATGTGGCCACCTACAACACCATCCGGGACATCAACACTGGACTCTTGGTGGCCGACGAGGTCTTGGAAAAAGCCAAGTTTGCCGACGATCTCTTCCAGAAGTACCAGGACTCGATCAAACACGACATCGTGGAGTCCGCGAACCTCGTGGCCCAAGGCGTGCCCACCGGCTTCATCGCGGGATTGGCCGCGGGCGGCGATCTGACCTCGGCGGCCCGCTCCGCGATCTCGGCGGCCGGGTTCGTTGCCACGAGCTCGCTCGATAAGATCGGGCTGGCCCGCTACACCGTGATCTCCGCGCTGGAACTCGCCGTGAACACCGTCCGGCGTCAGGCCGAATTCAACGGCATCCAGCCGGCGGAGCATGAAATGGAGCTCCGCCACGCCGTGAACGACCTCGGAAACACCCTCGGCGACATCCAGGAACGCCTTTGGACCGTCAACGAGCGCCTCCGTGAATACGACGACAAGCAACGCGCCGTCCGCACCCTGATCGCGGACGGCGACACCGTCCAATCGGAGCGCGAAGTCTTCAGGAAGCGCGCCGCCGTTCTCGTCCAGGGCTACCGCACGCGCGACGCCGCGTTCCGCATCTTCCGCAACGAGAAGCTGGAGCGCTACAAGACGCTCTTCGACCTGTCTGCGCGCTATGCCTTGCTCGCAGCCAACGCCTACGACTACGAGACCGGCCTGCTGGACACCCAGGCGGGACGGAACTTCAAGGGCCGCATCATCAACTCCCGGGCTCTGGGCGTCGTGCGGAACGGCCAGCCACAATTCGCCGGCAGCAACACCGGCGACCCCGGTCTCTCCAGCGCCCTCGCCGAGATGAAGGCCGACTGGGACGTGCTCCGGGGCAGGCTTGGCTTCAACAACCCCGACGCCTATGGAACGACCGTTTCCCTCCGCACCGAGAAGCTCCGCATCCTGCCCGGCGCCGATGGCGACATCGCCTGGAAGGACATGCTGCACCGCGCCCGGATGCCCGACGTCCTGGCCGACGCCGATGTCCGCCGCTATTGCCTCCAGCTCGATCCGGGCAACGGACTGCCCGTGCCGGGACTGGTGCTGACCTTCAGCACGACGATCTCCGGCGGGTTGAACCTCTTCGGCCAACCCTTGGCCGCGGGCGACCACGCCTACAGCAAGAGTTCCTTCGCCACCAAGATCTTCGCGGCCGGGGTGGCCCTGGAAGGCTACAAAGGAATGGACAATCCCACGGCCGGCAGCTCCGCCGTCAATTTCGGCGGCGGCTCGTCGCCGGCAGATCCGTCCCTCTCCTTCCTCGATCCCGATGCCATGGCCGCCACGCCCTACCTCTATCTGATCCCCGTGGGCGTGGACTCGATGCGCAGCCCGCCCTTGGGCGACACCAGCAGCGTCCGCACCTGGAACGTCGAGGATCTCGCGATCCCGCTGCCGTTCAACATCGGCGCTTCCGTCTTCGCCGACAAAGGGCTCTACCAGTCCGCCGATTCGCTGACCGAGCCGCTGTTCACCCTCCGCAAGCACCAGGCCTTCCGCCCGGTGTCCAGCGCGGCCCTGTTCACGCCGAACATCTACAGCGCCACCGGGCTGTTCCGCTCCCAGTTCACCAACAACCGGCTCATCGGCCGCTCTGTCTGGAACAGCCAGTGGAAGATCGTCATTCCCGGCGAGACCCTGCTTAACAATCCCGACGAGGGACTGGAACGATTCATCCGCACGGTGAAGGACATTCGCCTGCACTTCGTGACGTATTCCTACTCCGGCAACTGACCCCGAGCTCCCCATGAAAAGCACGAACCACGTTTCCGCCTTGTCCGCCGTCGGAGTCCTCGCGCTGTCGCTGCTGGCCCTCGTCGCGACGGCTTTTCCTCCCGCGCCCCATCACGTCATCTACGGCACGATCCGCGACGAATTGGGCACGCCTCTCGCCGCCGGATCCGCGACCGTGGTCTTCGAGGCGACATCCGGCGTGGTCATCACCACGTCGATCGTCGAAGGCGTGGAGCCCGGAGTGAACTACAGCCTCGTCGTTCCGATGGATGCCGGGGTCACCGAAGACCTCTACAAGGCCACGGCGGTCGCCCCCACCGTGCCCTTCACCATGAAGGTGAAGATCGGCGGCGTGAACTACCTGCCCATCCAGATGCAGGGTCAGTTCGCGCAGCTCGGCAAACCCGGTGAGAAGACCCGCCTGGATCTCACGCTCGGCGTGGATTCGGACGGCGACGGACTGCCCGACGCCTGGGAGCGCGCCCTCATTGCCGCCCTTGGAGGCAAGTTGACCCTGGCCGACATCCGCCCCGGCGACGACGCCGATGGTGACGGATTATCCAACCTCCAAGAATACCTCGCCGGCACCTATGCCTTCGACAAAGAGGACGGTTTCAGCCTCAAGATCGAACGCCTTGAAGCGGGTCGCCCCGTGCTGAAGTTCCTCGCCATCCGTGGGCACAGCTATCAGATCCAGTCCTCCGTCGACTTGAAGACTTGGTCCACGGTTTCGTTCGAAAGCGTCGGCCAACCGGGTCCGGCCGCGACGGTGCTCAACGCGACGGACACCCGCCTGCGGGAACTCCGGGCCTTCCCGCCCGCCGGAGAAGGCCCGGCCTTCTACCGCGTGGTGACCCAGTGATCGAGATGCAGGGCTGCGAGCCATGACCCCGTCTCCTTCAAAATCCAAGTTGGGCACCAAAGGGGGAGTCCTCCTCGCGATCGTCTTCGCCGCCGTGTTGGCGGTGGGACTGGGCCGCCTGCGAAACAGCGGGATCGTGCCGACGGTGCCCCAGTCCGAACTCTTCCTGCGCGACGGCAAGATCTACCAGGGCGTCTCGGCTTCCCCTTTCAGCGGCGTGATGGAGGACCGCTATCCCGACGGCAGCCTGCGTTCGCGGGCCCGGTTCCAAGCCGGCGTGATGGAAGGCTTCTGCGAAGGCTGGCACACGAACGGGAACCTCCAGGTGACCGAGACCTTTCAGTCCGGCGTTTCGGACGGGATCCGGACCAAGTGGTATCCGTCCGGGGCCAAGCTGTCGGAATCGACCATTGTCAAAGGCCGGATGGAGGGTGTCTTCCGCGTCTGGCACGAGAACGGCCAATTGGCCGAGGAGATCGCGATGAAGGACGACCAGCCCTTCGGCGAGGCCCGTGCCTGGTATCCCAGCGGCTTTCTGAAAGCCGCCATCGGCACCAATCTTTCTGCCCGGACCGAACACAAGAACTGGCCGGACGGAGAGCGCCGACGGTGGCCCGATTTCGCCACGAATTCCCCATGACTTCCCTTCGGATCAACCAATGGCTGCCGCAGGCCGCCGTTCTGCTTGTGCTTGGTGGCGGAATGGCCGGCGCTGCCGAAGTGGACCATCAAGGCATCGACGCGGGCGGCGGCCAGAACCGGTCCGCCTCCTATCAAAACCTCGGTTCGATCGGCGGCATCGGCGGACTGGGCAGCGGGCCGGTTTCCGGCGCGGTCAATCGGGCCGGATTCGCCGCCCAGCTCAATGAAACGCCGGATCTGCCTGTCCGCACGCTGAAACGCTTGCCCGGATTACCGCTTAAGTTTTCGCTGGATCTCTTGGGCGGCATCAGCGATCCGGAGGGAGACGCGCTCGCGGTCGACTCGATTTCCGGCACCAGCTCGGCCGGCGTCGTCGTGCGGCCCGACGGACGTTGGAGGGTCTACGAGGCGCCTCCCTGGGCGGCGACCAGCGACACCTTTACCTACCTCTTGATCGACAGCATCGGCGACCGGGTTCAGGGAACGGTCTCCGTCATCGAAGAGCTGGCCGGTGATGGGATCGCCGGGGAAAGCCGCACCCTTCTTCACATCGAACCGATCGTGCCCACGATGGCCTATCGGATTTCCTTCGCGGGCATTCCCGGCCGAAGCTACCGCGTGGAGACCACGACGAACCTCGTCGACGGACCTTGGGCGACGCTCAGCTTGGGTCTCGCCGGTCCGGACGGCCTTTATGCCGTCACGAACACTCCGGCCATGGGCGAGGGGGCCCGCTTCTACCGGTCATTCCACCAGCCTTGAGCGGCGGCTCCGGCCCCAGAAAAGTCCGGCTGCGCCCGCCATCGCCAGAAGTTCGGTGCTCGGCTCGGGAACTGCATAGGCTAGCACCAGACTGTTTCCCTGGACGACGAGATGGAACTGGCTCGGATCCGAACCGGTGAAGCCGGCCGGATTGATGGCGACATTTGAAGGATCGAAGCCCGCGATCCCAGCGCCGGTGGTCGCGATGGTCCATTGATAGGATTTCTGACTGTCGAAACTGAAGACCGGACCGGCTTGGCCACCCGGCGCCAAGGACACGAGGGTCAGAAGAAACGGATTCTCCGCAGTGGCCGAAAGTGTGAGCCCGCCGGCCACCTTCAGCTGATCCCATCCCGATGAGGCTCCGGCCGATCCATCCGCGTCGTTGATCTCCCAGACATAGATGGCGCCGCCCTTCCAGAGCGTGGAGCCGACGGTCAATTCGCCGGCGGCATTGCCCGGTCGCAGGATGGCGCCGCTCTGCAGAGTGAGACCCCCGGAAATGCTGCCCGTGCCGGATATTTCCGCGCCGCTCCGGACGAGGACGGCGCCGCTACCGGTCCCGCTCCCCGAGACGTTGTTTACGACCAACCGACCCGCCGTCACCTCGGTGCCGCCGCTGTAGGTGCCGGGGGCAGCGAGGATCAAAGTGCCTGGGCCCGCCTTCGTCAGCGTTGCCGCGCCGCCCGTTTCCCCGACGCTTCCGTTGAAGGTGGTCGAGTTTGCGACCTGGAGAGTCTGTGAGCCGAGCAATCGGAGCGCGCCATTGAACGAAAACGACTGGCTGCCACCGAAGGCCACGCCTCCTCCCAGATTGACGGGATTGGGAACCATGCGCGGGACCGCATCCCTCACCGTGACCTCGGTATCGAACAGGTTCAGCGGGCCCGTGTAGCTTCCGGAAAGGTCCAGATGCAGCGCCCAGCTCCGCAGTAAATGGGCCGAACCCAGCGAGGCATCCGCCACGAGCAGGCGGTATTCGTCCTGAGTGGTGAGGAGATCCATCACGGACAAGACCGCAGGGCGCGGTGTGGTCTGCTCGACATTGTGCGGGTCTATCAGTCGTCCGTCGGGCTCCCAAGTGCCGGTTAACGGACCGCTCAGCGGAGTGGAAGCGTTCCCGTTGAGGGTCTCACGGTAGACGTGGATGTCCCCGTTGGCGGCCCCGTCGGAAAAAGTCACCGCCATGCCTTCCGTGTCCGAATAGCCCAGCTGACCCGCTGTGACGATCCCGGGTCGGTTCAGCAGCACGGCCAACTTGTCGACGTGTCCCAGCGAGAGATAGAGATCGCCGTTGAAGCCGTCGCCGGCCACCACGGGTCCGAGGTCCACGGACACTTCCGCCCGGGCGATCGGCCCATTGTCTCCGACGACCGTCCGCGCATCCAGCAACTCCCCGCCGTCGGGCACGGCCGATCCAACTTTGAAGTTGTAGTTGAGGACGACCTGGCCCGACGCGCTCTCGGGTGTCGAAATTCCGATCGTCGCGAGGATGGTGAGGGAAACGAGCGTGAATTTCATCGTGGGCCGTGCAAATGGTTCATCCGGTTGATCGCAGATTTCGGCCATGAATTGAACGCTATTCTCCGAAAACCCCTCGCTCCATTGGGTCGGGTCCGTTGAGCCATCCCGTCCGGGAATTGTCGCTTGAGGCGGCGGCCGAAGTTGACCCGCTGTTTTTCCGGGCGGAGTCGGGACGACTTCAAGTCCCACGTACGAATAGCCAAGTTCGGCAGGGTCGCGTTCTGATCCAGAAAGGCGGCTCACCCCGGCATTAAACCGGTACGGAGAGCGGGGAGGGGAGAAGGGCTTCAGCGCGGGGGCGGTGGAATCCGACTGGACGGATGCCCACCGGGTGAACCGGTTCGTTCGAGCAGAAGGCGGAGATCCCGGGGCCTTGGACGCGTTGTCCGAAGCGATGCCTGCCTGCTCGCCAAGCGGGATCCATCGGCGGCGAATCGTGCGCGCAAGCGCGTGCTGCCTTCCTTGCCGGAAAGGCTCGAGAATCTCTTCCACCATGCGGGACATCCCTCGTTCTGGTTGGGGCTCGAGACGTATCCGGAGGTGGCCTTCAACCTATAGGGCGCCCCACCGCTTAGGGCCATCGGCGTGATCCATCGGCCCGAGACGGAACGGCTCCGGCACTGTTTCACCGACGGCCTGCCCGATCATTTCGAGGCGATCCTACATTTCGACGTGACGCGCGCCGTCGAGTCGCCTCAACGGACCGGAGTTTGGGACGCGGGCAAAATCGCCCAAACCAGCCCGATGGGACTTTGATTGCTTGGAGTTGGCGTCCGCATTGGGGGCTAGATTGTCGTTCAGGGACGGTGCAACGTCGCCTCGGCCAAATTGCGCAGGAAGAATGCCAACCCGCGCGATGGTTCGCGGCCGGCAGGGGCGGTAATTTTGAGCATGAACGCAGAAGGAAAAACTATGAAAAAAGCAGCCGCATCCGCATCCGCAAAAACTCCCTCCAGAGCGAAGACGCCTGAAAAAGGGTTCCTCGCTGATTGCAGTGGCTGAAGGAGGATATGGCATGGTGAGGTCCGATGATACCTGAAAAGGCCTTTGAACGGTTGTTGGGACTCGACGAGAGCTGGGAGGTGGGCGGGGCCGAGTATGAGAGCACGCCGGTGG
>JBBQXJ010000030.1:0-50729 GCA_038209745.1 Verrucomicrobiota bacterium | reverse complement strand
TCCAGGATCTCCTCCCGTTTCGCCCTCGGCGTCCGCACCCGCCCCAGCACGTCCCTCTTCAACAGCTTCATCGATGCCATAGACCCATCCCTATGACATCTATGCCGCCGCTCTAACAGAGCCGCTCCGCAGGACGCTTACTTTTGATCTGCTAACGCGCAAGAACCATCAACGAACAATCCCCAAAGATCCGGGCCGTCAGATCGGCATCGTAGCGGTTCATCATTCTCCGGATCCACCGGGAGGGCTTCTCTCGATCAAAATAGCAGTCGATCACCTCGTAGCCCATGTCCTTCAGCGCCGCCAAGGCGATCTCTTTAGTGAAATAGTGAATGTGTCCCACCGAGTAGCGGGCAGACAAATTCATCTTCCAGAGCGCGACCCAGTTCAGATCGAGCGGGAAACGGAAAATCTTATAGTTTCCCATCGGAGCGAGCCGCTGGAGAAAACCAAGATAGTCGGAAATGTGTTCAATGAGATCGAGGCACAGGATCAAGTCACGACGCGCGGCCGGTTCCGCGAGAAAATCTCGACAGTGATATTGCAGGCGGGGCTTGACCCGTTCGCCGCAGAGAGCGAACGCCTGCGGCGAAATCTCATATCCCGCAAACTCCACGGTGGCTGGGAGTTTTTGGTGAAGGATGTTCAGGATTTCACCGGCACCGCAGCCCACTTCCACGACAGATTCAGGCACCAGACGATTACGTTCCAAAAGTTTAAGAACCTGGGCCGCTTTGTAGCCGGAATGCTCCACATGCCATGTCGGATTCTTCTGGAGATACTCGCCGTCTTTGTAGATGTCGTTCATGAGGGTTCCGGGGACTCCGGTATCTTACGTTTAGCCATAGATGAAACAGTCACCCGAAGAAAGACAGTCCTGAGTCCGCCTCTGCAAGAACTGGCTCATGGTGCACCTGTCGCCGACCGGTAGACGGCGACTGTTTCTTTAGCGCAGCGCTCCCAATTAAACGCCATGGCACGGATGCAACCAGCCCGGCTCATCTGCCTTCGAGCCGGCTCATCGCGCTCCAGCTCCGACATCGCGTCCAGATAACTCTCGGCGTGAAGTTCGGCGTAGCGGACCGCCTCTCCCCCAACCTCCGGAAGACTGGCCAACATCGAACAAATGACCGGGCATCCGAGAATCATGGCCTCGGCCAAGGGAAGGCCAAACCCCTCGTATTTACTCGGGAAGACCAAAGCCAACGCGCGTCGATAGAGCCAGACCAGCTCTTGGTCCGGTCGATGCCCCAGATAGTGCCACCCAGGGGGCGGCGCTCCTTCCCCCGGAACCCCGTTCCACCGTGCTCCCACGATGACGAGATCCGGAAGGCGGAAGCCACGACGGCCCGCCAATTCATAGGTGTCCTTGAGCAGCGCGAGGTTCTTACCCGGTTCCAACGAGCCCACGAAGAGAAAGAACCGTTCAGGAAGCCCGTCGGTTCTCGGCGCCGCTTCTGGGGCGTCTTCGCCGAAATCGCACCCATTGTGGACCACCTCGATCCTGCGCGCGTCGAAGCCTGCCAATGCGCAGATCTCGTCGGCTGTGAACCGGCTGATGGCGATGATTCGGTCGCAGGACTTGGCCGCTTCCAAAGCCGCCAAAGCCGAACGTCGCTGCCACGGCCGAAACCGCTCCGGGTGCCGCAGCACCGCCGCATCGTGCACCGTGGCTATCCGCCGCATTCCCGGCAGCGCACCCAATGTCCAGTTGGCCGTATCATGGACCACGGCAGGCTGAACTCGACGGCTCGCCCAGCATGGCACCGTCTTCGTCCAAACGAAGTCCCGCCACATCGTGACGCCCGCCCTGATTGGCTGCGGTTTGTCAAAGTTGCACACCGGCCAACCCAATTCAGAAACCTGAACCGCGGACGAAGTGGCGGAAAACCCTGACAGCAAACCACGCACATACCGGGCGACACCGGCTTGGCCGGTATATACCGGAGTCACATTTAACAGGACTCTCATGCCCAAACCCGTCAATTGGCCCCGACAGGCTCAGCAGCCAGCCCCACCCTTGCCGGCAGCTCGGGTTCACGTCGCGGGCGAGATCCGAGAGCCCCGCCATTGAGAGCCATGCTCAAGCCGATCAATCCGGCGAACACCTCCAAGTCCGTATCAAACTGACCATACATGATGAAGTAAAAGATAACTCGGGCAATGAATGCCGAATATACAAACAGATTGACCTTCCGAATCGTAGAATCGCCGTATTTTAAGTTGTTCCTCAGGACCTTGAAACCCACCCAGAGAAACCACGTGAACCCGAAAAAGGTGGTGATGCCAAGGGGAACAATAACGGTCAGGAAACCTTGGTGATAGGTGCCGTCCACCATCGAGGATTCGAAAGAAGAATATATGTAGGTCGATGCACCCAGTTCAGCCAATTCCTGGTCGACCGGTGAATAAAGGTAGCCTTTGCCGGTCCACATCACCTGCGGGACTTGCGGAAAAACCACATCCCACATTTCCCACCGCCACTCAAACGTGCCCTCGGCGTCTCGGATCGCCAGCGCACTCTTTTTTCCTGGCAGGAAACTCAAGGCTCGTTGCACCGCAATCGGCAGATTTTCGGAAAAGATCACCGCCGCTGACAGCGCCAGTCCGCCAAAGACGATCATATAGGCCGCATACTTGGTCCGATACAAGCCCTCCATGAAAAACTGCACCAAGAAAATCAGAAGCGGGAGAACCAAGGCCACCCGATGCCCACCCAGCAGGGCGATTCCTAGAAACAGCAAATACCCAGCCCCGCGCCAAGGTCTGCTAAAATCCAAGAGGCCACGAACTCCATAATACATCTGGAGAACCATAACCACACACATGGCAGCCCAGCCAATGCCCGCATAGCGACTCAAAGCTCCCAAGGCCATGCCTTCGTAAAAACCAATCTGGGAGGGGAAGAGCATCTGCAGAATCGGCGGTGCCCCCACCAGGTAAAAAGCATCACCAACCGCGTAGGAAATATTTGACAGGAAAAACACGACCGCAACACGCACTCTCCATTTAGGAGAAATTCGCACCGCTCCCAAAACAAAGCATCCCAACAAAGCCAAGATGACGTGCAGATAACGTTTTCCTCCAAACGATCCCTGCCCAACGATCGCTCCAAGGGAGTGATTCGATAAAATTGCAATAAAAACACCGACTACAACTATCACCATCGGGCGAATCAGCGGCCAATGCACTTGGAAGCGATTCTTTTTATCGAGGGCGAACTGCAGAAAAATCACAATGGTCGACCAGACGATCATGACATCCCTGACCCTTGGTTCGGTACGCAGGAAAAAGAGCACCATCTGAAAGTTCCACGTGACCAAAAGCAATGGGTGGTGCCATCGGAGCAGCACGGGGACCAATGGCACAAAGAGCAGCACCGCCAAAGTGATCATGCCCGTCTGGGCAAGAGGATCCGAAACCGCAAAGCCTGCCACGATGGCAAAAATGCACGCCACGACCACGACGATTCCCGCCCGAAACGCTGAATTCAGTGCTGCCATTTCCTAAACCTTTGAGTAAAGCCCGCTATAAGCGGCGACCATTGCATCTACACCGAAGCAGCGCTCAGCCCTCTGCCGCGCGTTGGCGCCTGTCTCTTGAAGCCGCACCGGATCCAGCATTTGGTCCAGGCTCATTGCAGCTTCTTCAATATTCCTAGGATCAAACAGCACTCCGGTCTCATGCGGCAAAACAATTTCAGGGACACCACCCACCTCGGCCGCAAAAACCGGCAGGCCGCTCCAGGCCGCCTCAAGCAGCACCGTTGGATACGGATCGAATTCGGAAGACGGGACGACTAGGAGATCCACACCCCGCAGAAATGCCATCGGCTGATCGGTCCAACCGACGAACTCGACCCGCGACCACCAAGGGGAGTGTTGATACCGTTCCTGAATTTGGTGCAGCAAGGCTTCCGATTCGACGCCCATTGGACCGCCCGCGATCCGTAGGCGCCACTGGGAGTTGGTCCCGTCTAGGCAATCCACCAGTTTGAAAAGTTCACCAAAGCCTTTGCGCTGGGTGAACGCCCCTAAAAACCCAAGCTTAATCGGGCTGCTGAACTCGCGCGGCAGGTCCGGCTGCGGGGGAAGTCCATTGGGCACCACGACCAAGCGGTTTGCCGGATACCCTGCCGCCAAGCACGCCTGCCGCACCGCTTCCGAAACGCAGATCAAACGGCGCACCCCCGCCCAGATCGCCCACCGCATCAACCGCTGCCGTCGAAACGAGATGAAAGCCGCCGTGGGATGGTCGTGCAGCGTGGCCACCACTGGCAGCCCGACCATCCTGCCCGCCAACGCCGCCGTCTCCCAGTCCCGAGCGGCCCACGCATGCAATACATCGGCGCGAAATCGCCGGGCAATCCGGGCCAAAACAAAGGCGTTCCGCAACATACGGACGGGGGATTGCCCCTCACCGCCCGCAACCGGGAAACGCTCCGGAAACAAACGAGCGACATCGTCCATCTTTCCACCCGGAGCATAGGCCAAGGCCAGCTTCAGATCCCGGTTGAGGCCAGCCCCGGCCGCGAAATACCCGAGCACCTTCTCCGCCCCGGCGAAAAACTGGGTCTCGTTGTGGAAGAGCAGAACCTTCATCGCGCTGCCCCTCGGGACCGCTTGGCCTCCAAAAAACGATCGTAGTCCGCCAAAATCCGCCCGGAATAGCTGGACCAGCTTCCAATCTCGCTCGCCCGCGCAATGGCTGCGGCTGACATCGCGGATGCTTTCTCGGGGTTTCTGGCTAAGAACAGCATCTTCTCTGCGATATCCTGAGGGTCATGCGGGTTTACTAGGAGCAACTCCCGTCCAGCCGCTGCCAACGGGGTCGCACCACTCTCGAAACTGGCGATCAAAGGCAGTCCACAGGCCATTCCCTCGATCAAAACCCGCGCCATTCCCTCCTCGAGCGAAGGCATCACCATGGCAATGCATTCCCGCATCAAGTCGGCCACGCGGGCCTGGGGTGCCCAAGGCACGTGAGTCACAAGGTGCCTCCATCGGTTAAAAATAGGACGAACGTCCTCGCAGACCCCCCCCACCAGGATCAGTTCCGCTTGAGGGCATTCCTTCTTCACTTGTTCGAATGCCCGGAGCAGATAGTGGCACCCTTTTCGAAGGCAAATCGAACCCGTGAAAATGAATTTTGGCTGACCCTTCGAAAGGGTTGCCGCTGTAAAAACCGAGGGATCGAAGCCGAAGGGGCGAATCACGCATTTCTCGGGAGCGACACCGTTCAGCAACAACGAATCCCGCACAAAGTCCGAAGGGCAGAGATGCAGATCAGCCCGGTGGATCTCTTGGTTCATCCTCCGGAAGATCGCCCTAGGCATTATCGGCTCCGAACCGGACGCCCAAAGATCACATTCGCGCTGCCAGTAACCCTGCTGTGAACTCGGATGGCTGTTGCAATAGTCGACCACCTTCAACGCCCCTACCCGATCGGCGACATCGAACACTTCCAATCCGTAGCCCATTCGCGCGTGCGCGACATTGAACTCCGGAAACCGTTGCCTTCGGACCCAGGCGCCCCACAGCCATGTCATCCGCCAAAACCACCACTCGTTCCAGTAGGCGGAAGCCAGAAGATACATCGGCTTTGTGAGCCAAAAGAAGGGCTTGGCTTGCCGGAAGAATGAATCAGGAAGGCCCACCTTGTTCCGGTCGGAAGTCCACAGCTCAGCCAACCCATTGTGGGCATGGAGTCCCTTCGCCGTGTGCGCCAAATGCCAGCTCCCGGCCGACACGACCAAACACTTCGGTGGAACAGCAGTCATATTCCCCAAGCAAATCAATCGGAAGCATACTCCTGCAAGCCTTCCTGCATGTTTCTCATCGGTTGATGGAACCAACCGCTGATTCCGTGGAGTGAAACCACCGACCAGTCTTGTTTGAGCAACTCACGCAGCCAGTCCACCGGCCAAACCGGGCTAGTTGCTGCGGATCGCCCGGAAGAACAGTTCGTTCCGGTTGGTTTCCCAGGAAAGGACCACCGGCACGGGACCTTCGGTCGCCGTCACGTCGAACAGGAACGACCAATCAACGAAGTTCGTCGTGCTCTCCACCCGGTAGCCGACCCCGTTCTCACCGGACAGCGGCAAGAGTATCTGGGAAATGGGCCCCGTCTTGATCATCCCGAATCCGAGCCCCTCCTTCGCCGCGACCACCGCCGAAGCGGAGACGGAGCCCGCCGTGTTGGGCACCGCGACCGAATAGGTGCCGAAGTCGCCCCTGGCCAGATCGGTCCTCTCCAGCACGAATCGCGAAGCACCCGGGATCGCCAAGTTGTCGTGATAAGCCGTCGCCTCAAACCGTCCCGAAAACCCTTCACCGCGATCTTTGCAGGCACTGGAAAACCGCCCGCTGCCTACAGCATCTGGCAACCGATCAACAACGGCAGAACAATCTGGGAACGAATCGGCCCTATATCGGAACGGAAGCGGGTGATCGTTTTGGTTCTCCTTGTTTGAGCCGGAAACTCACCAACTACTCGTTCCAAAAGGCTCCAATCCGGCTGTTGGCCCGGGGTTATCCCTTTGTTCGGGACCGGCCAAACAAAAGGCCCGTCAAGACCGGGACGCGCCGAAAAATCGACTGACCCACCGCAGGATCACAAACATTACCGGGCCGAGCATCCTGAACAGCCAGCACATCACCGTTTGAGCGACCGTTTCCCGGGGGCCCATCGCACACATCACCGCCCAGTAGCGGCGTTCGCGCCCTTTGAGTCCGTCGAGCGCGCCCAACAGCACCCGAAGGTGCGGCCGCGGGATCAATCCGTTTCGCCGGAGCATCCGGTAGAGACCCCAGGACCTCAGATGGACGAAATTGCGCCTGACCTGGGTTCGATTGAACCGGATCGTCTTCGCGCCGCCAGCCAGTTGGGTCGTTGCCCTCTCGGCGGATTCATAGGCCCGATAACTTGCACCCTGCCCGGGCACCAACCGGACCGGACCGGAAAGGAACAATTGAAACCAAAAATCCCAATCAACCGTGTACCGCAGCCTTCGCGAAAACCCTCCGAGTCGCCTAGCCGTTGCCACGTCAAAAATTGCCCCCGCAAAGACCGGGCTGGTGACGCACCAAGTCCACGTCTCCCTATAGGCGCTCAGTGGCAGGTGGAAAGTGTAGTCCACGCAGACGCCATCCCGGTCCACCACTGCGGCGTTGCAGTAGTAGAGCGCGACTCCTGGTTGATGGACTTTGAGAAACATCTCCACATGGTCGCGCTCGAGAAAATCGTCATCGTGCAGAATGAGAAGATAAGGAGTAATGCAAAGCTCGATGCAACGGTTCCAATTGCCTACCATTCCCAGATTCTTTTCGTTCCTCAAAAAGCTGATCCGCTCAGCCGGATAGTCCTCCAGAATCGCAGCAAAATCCCCTTCGTCCGACGCGTTGTCGACCACCAGCACCTTTACGGGAACGGTCTGGTTCAATGCGCTCTCCAGAGCCTGACGAAAAAACGCGGTCCGATTGAAAACCGGAATCGCGATCGTTAGCAACGAATTCATTGGTTTTATACGGTTCGGTTGGATCGTATCGCCAACCACGGGACCCACCAGTTGTTCCGAGCAGCTTGGACTACAAACGCATTGCCCAACAAGCACCAATGACCAAAAGTCTGAACCAACAAGCCCCCATCCCCGCAAATGGCCATTCCGGAAATGGTCGCCACCCAGACAAACGGCACTTCGTTCCGGGTCATGACCAAGGTCGCGAAATAGACGTGGTTTAACTCCAGCACGTAGATCAGTCCCATGAAGAGCAGGAGTGGCCCGGGCAAGAGGGTATTATGGGATCCCATCCAAGCCAGCAACCGGTCTCACTACAGCCAGAGCCCGAGACAATTCCGGCGGAGGAATAACGCCATGCCTACCGGGGCTCGCCGGCGGCCATCCATCGCGCCAAATTTGGCACTTGGGTGGCCCCGAGCAACCCGCAGACCATCATCAGCACCTGCATCAGTTTCAGGGTGGCTAGATATTGGCTGGCGTCGGGCTGGCCCAGATAGGCCGAGGCCCAGCCGACGTTCGAATTGTAGACAGGGTAGGCCCCAGCAAGACGAGTTCCGCCCGCATCCCTGTTGATCCGCAAGGTGCGTTCGGATCGCCGTTGCATTCCGGGAAAAAATGGATGGCCGCCAGATGGGAGACCACCTCGGGCCTCAGTTCCCCGATAACGTCCGGACGCATGCGTGGTCGGTCAGGTCCACCTCATGGACCGGCACCCATCGCCAGTTCGTCGATCCGGGACGCGACCCGGTTGCGGATGTCGAGGATGGCGACTTCGGTGTCCTGCTTGCGTTGCCGGACCAGACGCGTCCCGTCTCTCCGCTCGACCCGCGCAACGCGGTCGGGTGGAAGCGACATTCTTCCGCTTCCAGAACGCATCGCTCCGCTCCGCGATGATCAGGGCGGCGCGGCAGCGCCGCCCCACCCCTATTCCAAGCAGGGCGGACCTTGCCGGTCCGCCCCATCTTCTCCCGCCCCGGAGCCATGCGCCGGAGCGGGGGAAGATCCCGACTCCAACCTACAACGACATGTGGGACACCGGGTCGCTCCAGTCGCTGTAGCCGGTGGTGCCCCCGACGGCCCGGGCCTGCACGGTATAGATCGAGCCCGGGTTCAATCCCTCCAGCACGATACGCCGGGACTGGGTGAAGATGCCCACGGGCATCCAACCTCCAGTGCCGTTCATTTTCTGCACCTCGTAGGCCCGGGCATTGGCCATCGGAGCCAGGTCCACCACCAGTTGGGCGCTGCGTTCGTTGCGGATGCGCTCCACCCGAGGCGGGGGCAGTTGGATCCGGGTTCGGTTACGGCTCACGCTCTCGAATCCGGAGGAGAGAAGGGTGGCGAAGTCGTCGCCCATCTCCCCCTGCACATAGGCGGCCTGCTTGCGCATGAGCTTCAGCAGCGCTTCCCGGGACTCGTTTTTCGTGGCCGTGGCCAGCATGCCGCCGACTTCGGAGGCGGACAAGGCGCTCAGAAAGGCCGTGCGCGCCGCCGCCAGATCGGGGATCGGGACCGTCGGGGCCGGATAGGCCGGGTTGCTGGTCATCGAGTCGACGACCATGAGGACGAATTCACCGAGGCTGGCATCGGACACTTTCGTGAAGGCCAGAGATACGCGATAATTAGGCATTTTTCCTTTTCTCTTTTTTTATACCGACAGTTTTTGTTGATGAAGACTCCCGTCCTATCCCCAGGATAGAACCAGGAACAACCTCTTCGGGGACGACTTCTGCGTAGCAGCAACGATGCCAACCCGACCAACAGCACGCCCACCGCATGGGGAACCCCGCCCCACTGGAGAGCGGCGCCTCGCTCCGCCGCCTGCTCGGACGCGCTGTCTGGCTGCGCGGTGAGACACCCCTCTGCGACGACTTTTGGGGGTCCAAACACGAAGCGCCCCGCTCGCGGACCAGACTCCGCGCACCGTTCCGACCATCAAAACGGCAGGTCGCCGACGATCTTCTCCCGCCTGGCCGCGCTCGTCCGCCCCGTTTCTTCCATTGTCGCTGGGTCTCCGCAAACCGTCTTGGCCGGGCCGACGGTCTTCTTCACCCCGACCGCGATCCTCCGAAGCACTCCGACGCTCTTCCCAACGACGGGAACGACCCTGCTCCCCACGCCGCAACTCTTCCGCAGCTCTTGGCTAATCGTGGGGCGGCGGTCGCTTCCCGTCGGCCTCTCTCCGAAGGGAGTCCCCGACCCGCCTCCGACCTGCCGAAGGTGTCTCGAAACAAGAACAACGGCCCGGACGATCTGCTAAACACGCCCACTGATCGGCAAAATGCACCTTCTTAGGGCAAAATCTGCCGGTTGCAGGACAAATAGTGTCCGCAATCGCGGGAACGGGGCCGTGAAAGGCCAAAAGCGGGAATAGCCTCGTTGAATCGGGGGCGTCCCCTCACCCGACCTTCTGCCATCCTCTCCCCATTCGATGGGGAGAGGGGCGGAGTGAGGGGCTTCTCCTGATTTATCCACCCCGTCCCCGTTCGAGACCGGGAATCCGTGGGCTGGCTTGACGTGGCGTTCCGGTCCGGCGGACTGGAGGCCCTGTCTTTACGGCAGGTGGGACACCTGCCGCTACCGGACGATTGGCTTCGTAAACACGTAGATGAAACTTTCGATGTCGGCGCCGGCCGAACGATCGGGCTCCTGGTGGACCAGGACCAACCCGCCCGCGGTGGCCGCCGCGACAACCTGCTCCGCCGGCGTGGTGTAGACATTGAACCGGGCCACCGTCCCATGCTTCCAGCGGCGATACACCTTCCCCAGACCAAAGGGCAGATGCTCCACGATCCAGCGTCGGGCGTGGGCCCCATGGTCCGCCCGAAGCAGCCGCGAGGGCAACTGGAAGGCCACCGCTCCGCCGGGCCGACAGATCCGGCCAAATTCGCGGAGGTAGCCCGGCACAAACTGCGGGGGAATGTGCTGCAGACAGATGTGGGTGGCCACCACGTCGAACGAGGCGTCGGCGAATTGGGCCAGATCCGGGCTTTCATTGAGGACCGCCTTGGCATTGGGGGTTTGAGCCAGAATGCGGGCGGCGTACTCGATCATCGGGGCGGAGATGTCCACGCCGGTGGCGGAACGAGCCCGCCGGCTCCAGGCCAGCACCAACCGTCCGACCCCGCAGCCGAAATCCAACACGTCCCCCAGTTGTTCCGGCGCGTTCGCATGTTGGCGGATCAGTTCGTGGTAGAGGGCCACGTCGCCCTCGCCGGTAGCCAGGAACTCATCCAGTTTCCACTTGCCCCCTTCCTTGCCGTCGCAAGAGAGCACCGCCCAGAGCGGATCGTCCGCCCCGAGGTGTTTCCAGGTCTGTTTCAGGTCTTCAAAGGCCGTTGTGCTCATCGAATTTCGATCAGATTGGGTGAGGTGTGAATGCGTCAAGGACTGATAGAAGGACCATGCTACCGACTTTCAAGGAGTAGGGGCGTTACGAGCCGACTATTCGATGGAGAACCGGAACCGATTTCGGCCCTGTCACAATAAGCGACCGCGCTATCCGGCCGAAGAGGTCCAAAACCCGTCTTACTTTATTGACAAATCCGGGGCGTTTCCGGTAGAGCCGACGATATCTCCCGATCATTGAAGAGGTGTGGTTCCGGACCAAAGCCTGCCTGAGGGACTCCGTCATCCTCCCTTCCTTGACCCACCGTTGAATGACTCGTTCAAATCCAATCGTCCCGTCCCGAAGGTGAGGCCATGACATTCCCAAACCCACGCTGGTCGGATAAACTCGGTAAAGAAACCCACCGAAGAGGTAGCCCAATCGGCGCCCCAACGTCAGCTCCAGCAACAGTTGAATGTCGGAATGGGCACCGCTCGGGTCGTTACCAAAACCGCCGGCCCGGACCATTTTCATCCTTCTACCAAAGAGGGATACAAACGTCAGAACATCAGGATTCCCCGCACCGGTCCACCAATCATCGTAGAGCACGTTTGACAGGTCGGACGACCACGTGAGGGCATCCTCCGGCGGGCCACCTAGGAACGACTCTTCGATTCGAGTCTGCCTCGACAGGCCCGCCCCGACGCTGGAGTCGCTGCCGAGACAATCAACCGCCGTTTCGACAAACCGCGGCACCAGGAGGTCGTCGTCCGACAGGAACATCGCAAATTCCCCGGATGCCTCTTTCAGGCAGATGTTGAAATGGTCGGCAAAGCCCAACCGTTTTTCCCGGCGCACCAAACGAAACGGGTGCGCGCCGCAGGCAGAACTCACTTCCTGCTCCGAGACTGGCGTCTCGGCCGCGTTGTCCGAGACGAAGATTTCCAGATTCGGATACGTCTGCGCCGCCACGCTCGCCAAGGCCTTCTGGAAGAAGACCGGGCGACCGATCGTCGGCACGATCACGCTGACCAAAGGTTTGTTCATGCACGGGACTCACCCCTGACAGCGCGCCATGCCAACCACGGCACCCACCAGTTGTTCCAAGCAGCTTGGACGACAAACACCGTTCCCAACAAGCCCCAGAGACCAAAAGTCTGAACCAACACCCCTCCGCCCACACAGATGACCACTCCGGAAACGGTCGCCGCCCAGACAAACGGCACTTCGTTCCGGGTCATGACCAAGGTGGCGCAATAGCCATGGTTGAACTCCAGCACATAGATCAATCCCATGAAGAGCAGGAGCGGCCCGGGCAAGAGGGTGCTATGGGAACCCATTCGAGCCAGAAAACGGTCTCCCAGCAGCCAGAGTCCGAGGACGCCGATCATTAGGGCGCCCAGCCCCAGAAAATGTCGGCGGAGGAAGTAACTCCATGCCTGCCGGGGCTCACCGGCGGCCATCCAGCGCGCCAACTTGGGCACCTGGGTCGAAACAGGAAGCCCGCAAACGATCATGAGCACCTGCATCAGTTTCAGGGTGAAGGGGTATTGGCTGGCGTCGGGCTGACCGAGATAAGCCGAGGCCCAGAAGACGTTCGAATTGTAGATGAGGTAGGCCCCCAGCGAGACCACTCCGGCCCGCCAGGCACTGGGCCAGACTTCCAGAAAGATCCGTTTGCCGGTCTCGACGTCGCCGCCGCCCAGGAACCGCCCCAGATGCCGGCGCACGCCCCAGCGGCCCCCGATCGACTGCACGATGCCGTTGCCCATCAAGCCCACCGCCATCGCGGCGAACCCGAACCCGGCGAGGAGCCCGGCCGCCGTGAGCGCCAGATTCACCGCCATGCCGATCAGAGCCAGCTGCTGGGCCAAGCGCACATGGTCCGCTCCGGTCAAGAAATTGATGAACCGGGTGGAGGACAGCGTCAGCAGAACGCCGAGCCCAAAAACGACCCAGCTGGCGATCATGATCCACCAGGCCCGGCCATGCAGGGCGGCCGGATTCTTCGTGATCGCCGTCGGAAACGCATCTTCCAGCAGGAGGCGGTTGGCCCGGACCAAAGGCGCCCCGGTCGGCCGGGACTCGACCCACGCCCGGGTCTCCGGCCTGAGCGTCGCACCCGCGAACCGGGTCGGTTCAAAGACCGGCTCGCGGACCACCAGGGCATTGAGCGACTTCACGAAAGCGCGCACCTGACGATCCCATTCCGGATTGGTCTTCCGGTCCCCATAGATCCCGCCCAACACCTCGGGGGGAAGCGCGCGCTTGAGCCAGGCGGAGACGGGGTCGTTCTCCGCCCGGATTCCGGCCACGAACGCCGCCACGTCCTTGAAGTCGCCCCCGGAAAAGGTCCCGGCTCCGATCTTCGGCACGATGAAGAAGCTGGCCAGGATCAGGATCCCGACGGCCGCGCCGATGACCCAGCGATAGACCCGATGCGTCGCGTGGATGAAACCCGCGACCTTGACCGGATCGGCCTCGGCTCCGGCCTTGGCCGCGCCGGGCTGCAAGGAAGTGGCGCCGGCCAACAAGTAGGACAAGCCACGGCTGATGGAGGGCCCCAGCCCGAAGTCCGCCTGGACGACCAACGCCTGCACCGCGCCGAAGAGCCACCAGATCTCCATCTCCGCTTCGGGAATGGTGCGCAGCGCGATGGGCAGGACCAGCATGTAGCCACCCACCCGCAGCGCATTGGACAGGAGCGCCCAGGCGAGGCGGGACTGGATGAGGCGGCGAACGGGCATGGATCAGCGGGTGGTGCCGGCAATTTCCCGGCAAATGGCCGCGTCGTCCGCCGGACCAAAGCAGGGCCGGGCCAGCCGCCGCGAAACCATGCCGGCGTGCAGCGGTCGCAAGGCTTTTTGCGCAAGGATCGCCGTGGACTTGGGGACGATCGTGAACCCGGTTGCAGCCTCCACTCCGACCTGCTTGAACGACCGGACCAGATGCTCGGCCCACGCGATCCGGTCGCAGTCAGGATCCGCTCCGCCCAGATGGAAGGCGCCACGCTCCGCCCGCTCCAGCAAGTCCACGGTGGTGCGGGCGATGTCGCCGGCCCAAGTGGGATTGCCCCGCTGGTCGGACGGAAGGGTCAGGATCTTTCCCACCCGCAGGGCGTCGCCCACTTGGTAGGCGAAATTCTTGCGGCGAGCTTCGACCCCATAGACGCAGATGACGCGCGGCAACAGCACCGATCCGTCGGTGGCCGCCACGAGCCGTTGCTCGGCCTCCCACTTGGACCGGGCGTAGGCATTGATCGGGGCCGGAACGGCCGACTCGTCGTAGGGGCCGGCGGATCCATCGAAAATATAGGACGTGGAGATGTAGGCGAACCGGAGGCCGCGCCGCTGGCAGATCTCGGCCAAGCGGACGGGTTGGTGGCAATTCTCCTCCATCGCCCGCGCTGGATCGTCTTCGCAACCGTCGACCCAGGTCCAACCGGCGGCATGGATCACGCGGTCCGGGCGATGCCGATCGAGCAGCGCTTCGAAATCAGCAAGGCGGGCGGCATCCAGCGGTTCCAGCCCGGGCACGGCCCGTTCGCGGAAGGTGCCGAACGCGTGGTGACCCCGCCGCAAGGCTTCGGCCAGCAGATGGGAACCGACCAGTCCCGAACCTCCGATGACAAGCAGCCGCATGGTCAGAAGGGCGAAGCGAAGTCGGCCACTTTCGGAAACTTCTGGTCCCGTTCGGAAAGGATCGGTTCCTCCACCGGCCAGTCGAAACCGATCGAATCCCAGAGCACGCCGCCGTCACAGGCCGGCGTGTGCACGGTGCCGGTCTGGTAGACGAGCGTCGCCAACTCCGACAACGCGAGAAAGCCGTGCGCGCAGCCCTGGGGAATGAAGAGCATCTGCCGGTTGTCGTGGGTCAGCTCATGGCTGAAAACCCGGCCGTAGTGCGTGCCCTTGCGGAGGTCGACCACCACGTCGAGGACGGAGCCCGCGACGCAGTAGACCAGCTTGTCGTGGGCGGCGGGCGGCGTCTGGAAATGCATGCCCCGGACGACGCCCCGCTTCGAGGTGGAGAAGAACTCCTCGGCCGGGGTGAAGGGCACGCCGAGCTCGCGAAAGAGGTCGCGGTGGTAGGTCTTGATGAAGGTGCCGCGCTGATCGGTGAAGATCCGCGGGCGCAGAACGAACAGGCCGGGCAGCGGCGTGGGGATGGCTTCGATGGGGGGAGTCACTGAGTTTTAGGCTCCTTTCGGAACCTCGACGGATAGATTGCGGCAAATGGACCGGGCCAGAGGCCTCTTGATTTTCTGATGCCGTGGCCCGGCTTCGGCCAGGCTCTTCAGGCATTCTACCCGGGTTTCACCCTGGCCGTTGGCGGCCGGAACCTCCCGGCAGGTCGCCCAAAAGCCGCCCTCGTCGGGCTCTCCAGGGTGGAGCATGGCGGTGAGTTCTCTCATGCGCAGGAGTCTTGCCGTGAGAGGGAAAGCGTCAAGGCTGCAACGGATTCCAAACCTCCTGGAATCCCAGTCCTTGGAAGTCGGCCACGTTCGCGGTGGCAAAGCGCATGACCCCGAACGCCTGCAAGGTGAGCGCCAACCTCAGGTCGAAGATCCGACGACGGGGAAAGTTCGGCTGGGCCGCCATCGGCCAAAGTCGGCCCATCACGGGAGCCGTCTCGACGATCCGCCAGCGCGGATGCTGGCGAAACACCTGGCACCGGGCCACGGCGGCGGCCGGGGTCAAGACGGGAGACACGACGGCCGGGTTCCGCAGGAGATTGTAAAACTCCACCAGCACCAGCTCGCAGACCACCACGGAGGCGTCGCCGCTGATCGAATCAAGAAACGCGGCGGCGGCCGGCTGGAAGGGGGAACGCGCCGCGCTCGCATAGAGCAGGAGATTGGTGTCGAGCCCCAGCATCAGAAGCCCCGGGCCTCCTCGTCGCCGCGGGCGACATCCCGCAACCGGACGGCATCCTCCATCAGGAGGTCCACTTCAAGCGGCGCGGGAGTCTTCCACCCCGGGGCCGCTTCGCCGCTTGGGGAGGCATAGGTCTTCACCAGAACCTCCGCACCCCGACAAAGCGTGTCCGCAAGGGTCCAGTCGTGTTCCCGGGCCACTCGGCTGATCTCAGCGAAAAGAGAATCGGGCAGTTCAACTTCGGTTTTGACCATGGAAAATTCTAAGGTTGCGCGCCACCGAGTCAACGCAGCGGACCGGGCCTACCTTGAGGTGGCCACCTTCGTGACCGTTTCCACCATGTAGTCGAGCATCCCCTTGGTCAGGCCCGGATAGGTGCCGACGAAGAGGGACTCGTTCATGATCCGGTCGGCGCCCTTCAGATCGCCCACGATGCGGAGGGCTTCGGGCCGGTCTTTGCGCAGCTGCACGAAGGCGGGCTGACGGACGAGGTTCCCGCCAAAGAGCATCCGGTTGCCGATCTTGGCGGTATCGAGCGCCTTGGTAAGATCGCGTCGAGTGAAGGGCGCATCCGGTTTGACCAACATCATGAAACCGAACCAAGAGCAGAGGGTGAAGTGGCCCGAGTCGTCCCAGCTGAACGATCCGTCCGGCGTCCAGCCCGTGGCGTGGGTCGGCAGCATGAACTCGATGAACTCCTCCAGCGGGGCGAGGCCGGCGCGGAGGTAGTTCCAATTGTCGATGCGGGCCTGGACGAACTGCGGGAGCTTCTTCAACTGCTGCCGGCCGATGGCGGCCTGCGGATCGAGCGGCTTCAGATTATAGCCGAGGTGGCTGTAGATGTATTTGTGGTCATAGCCTTCGGGGAGCTCGCCCAGCTGCCAGCCGAAGCGCTTGTTGCAGGTGTTGTCCTTGCCCGAGGCGCACCAACAGTCGCGGCCCCAGTCGCGGAAGCTCTCGGCCAGGACCTTGAGCCGCATTTCCTTCACCACGTTGACCGCGCCGCCCTCGCCCATGGTCAGGTGGTGCGGGGGATAGAAGGATTGGGTGGAGAGATCGCCGAAGGTACCGGTGAGCTGGCCGTCGTAGCGGCAGCCGAGGGCGTCGCAGTTGTCCTCGATCAGCCAGAGATGGTGCTTCCGGCAGAACTCGGTGACGGCCGAGAGGTTGAACGGATTGCCCAGGGTGTGGGCCATCATCACGGCCTTGGTTTTGCCGGGAACGAAGGCTTCTTCCAGCATCTCGACCCGGCCGTTGAGGGTGACGGGATCGTTGTCGATGAAGACCGGCACCACGCCGTTCTGGAGAATGGGCGCGACGGTGGTCGGGAAGCCGGCGGCGACGGTGATGACTTCATCGCCCGGTTTGATCTGGCGATCGCCGAGCTTGGCGCTGGTGAGGGCGGAGAAGGCGACGAGGTTGGCCGAGGAGCCGGAATTGACGAGGAGCGACTTTTTCACCCCGAGGAATTTCGCGAGCTCGCCCTCGAAGGCGTCGCCCTCGGGTCCGAGCGTCAGCCAGAAATCCAAGGTGCTGCCAACGGCGGCCTCGACCTCGTTCGCGTCGAACACGCGGCCGGCATAGGGCACGGTGGTTTCGCCCGCGACGAACTGCGGCCCGGGGCCGGACTCGGCGGCGTAGCCGGGGCCGTTCTGTTGGTGGACGAGCGTGGAGTATTCGCGGGTGAGGCGGAGGATCTCGGCTTTGAGTTCGGCGGGAGTCGGCATGGGAAAGGGGACGGCTGATTCTTCAACCACAGATGGACACAGATAAACACAGATTCGGCAAAGCCAAGGCCAAGGAACGGCCCGGTGAAGCCCTGCTGAAAACTTCGGCAGGAACGAACCCGACGTTCGATCCCCACCGGTGTTGATCTGGGTCCATCTGTGGTTTCTTCATTTTGCCCAGAGGACGCCGAGCTCGGCGGCGCGGCGGGTGTAGGCGGCGATCTGGTCGCGGGTGAATTCGTGGACGGCGCCGGTGGACGCGCCCACCGGGTTCCGATGATACCAGCCGATGGTTTCGTGGACGGCCTCGGGAAAACGCCAGACGGGGAACCAGCCGAGGAAGGCGTTGGCCTTGTCGGTGGTGAGCTGGAGGAGACTGGCTTCGTGGACCGCGTTCGGATCGGAACGGTCGTCCCACTTCCCGGGCCAGGTCTTCAGCACCTCGGCGACCAGCTCGGCGACGGTGCGGTTCGCATCGTGGCCGGGGCCGAAATTGAAGGCGGAGGCGAAGTGGGATGCGGCGTAGGGCCTCAGCTCGGGCCTGGCCAAAACGGCGGCCAACCAGAGATAGCCGCTGAGCGGCTCCAGCACATGTTGCCAAGGCCGCGTGGCGGTCCGGTTGCGCACGGGGATCGTCTCCCCTTTGACCAAGGCGCGGACACAGTCGGGAATGATGCGGTCCTTGGCCCAGTCGCCGCCGCCGATGACGTTGCCGGCGCGGGCGCTGGCGATCTTGACGGGATGATCCTTGAAGAACGACCGGCGCCACGACGCGATGGCCACTTCGCAGGCGGCCTTGCTGGAGCTGTAGGGATCGTAGCCGCCGACGGGGTCTTCCTCGCGGTAGCCGTGGACCCATTCGCGGTTCTCGTAGCACTTGTCCGTGGTGACGAAGACGGCGGCGCACGGTTTCCGCAGACCGCGCAGCGCTTCCATCACGTGGAGGGTGCCCATGACGTTCGTCGCGTAGGTCTCGACCGGCTCATCATACGAGAGGCGGACCAGCGGTTGGGCGGCGAGATGGAGGACGAAGTCGGGATCGGTCTCCAGCAGCGAACGACGCACCGCGGCGGGATCGCGCAGATCGGCGTTGTCCCAGCGCACGCGCGAGGCCAAGCCGGTCTGCTCAAAGACGGAGGGATGCGTCGGCGGAGCCAGCGCGAAACCACGCACCTCGGCCCCGAGACCCACGAGCCATTCCGCGAGCCAAGTTCCCTTGAAACCGGTGATGCCGGAGAGCCAGACCGTTTTGCCTTTGAACGCGTCGCCGAACATGGTCACCAGATCTTCCAGGGAGCCTTGCCCGAATCCCAGAGACGATTGAGCAACTGGAACTCCTGATAGGTGTCCATCGGCTGCCAGAATCCGCCATGCTGGAAGGCCATCAACTGGCCTTCGGCGGCGATCTTGCGGATGGGCTCCTGCTCGAACATCAGGTGGTCGCCGCCTCGGATGTAGGAAAGGATCTTCCGGGAGGCGACGAAGTAGCCCCCGTTGATCCAGCCGCCCTCGACCTGCGGCTTCTCGTTGAACTGCGAGACGCTGCCGCCAGGCTCCATGCCCAGCTCGCCAAAACGCCCGGGAGGATGCACCGCCGTCAGGGTGAGGAGCTTGCCATGGGTCTGGTGAAACTCGATGGACTTGGTGATGTCCACGTCGCCCACACCGTCGCCGTAGGTGAGGAGGAAGGACTCGTCGTCCCCGAGGTAGCGCTCGATCCGGGCGATCCGGCCGGCGGTCATCGTCTCTTGGCCGGTGTCGGCCAAGGTGACGGTCCAGTCCTCCTCGTCGTGGTGGTTGTGGATCGTAATCTGTGGCTGGTGGCCGAGCTTGAGCGTCACGTCGCTCGTCATCCAAAGGTAGTTGCGGAAGAAGTCCTTGATGACATCGCCCTTGTAGCCGAGGCAGAGGATGAACTCCCGGTGCCCATGGGCGGCGTAGGTCTTCATGATGTGCCAGAGGATCGGCCGGTCGCCGATGGGCACCATCGGCTTGGGCCGATACTCCGTCTCCTCGCGCAGGCGAGTTCCTTTACCACCGCAGAGAATGACGACTTTCATCGAATTGGATCCTGATCGAAGGCGCAGGTCATGGCGCAGGGGCGAAGCCGGTGTCAAAGGAATTACTTGGCCGGTGGAAGCAGGGCGTTTCTTCGGGCCAGTTCCCGGCCCACGATCGGGCCGAACAACTGGGCCAAGGGATCGGGTTTGTGGGGCGTGTTGAGGGCCTTGCCCAACCAAATGGCCGCCTGGTCGAGGTTGCCCGCTTGGAACTGTTGCCAGCCACGGACCGCCATGACGTGCTTGCCGTTGGGATCGAGCTCCGTGGCCCGGACCATCAACGGCTCGGCTTCTTCGTGGCGCCCGATCCAAGTGAGGCACATTCCCTGATCGGCGAATCCATAGGGATCGAACGGATCCAGGACCGTGGCGTGCTTGAACGCTTCGATCGCCGACAGCGCCAGCGGCTCGAAGTCTTCCGCACCCTCGAAACTGCGATAGCGGAGGTCTTCCCCGAGATCGAGCCAGGTCTGCGGATTGGCCGGCTCCACCTGGAGGGCGCGGCGCAGCAGCCGTTCTTTCTCGGGACCCTCGCCCGGTTGCGCCTCGGCTTGGCCAAGAGACCCGCTCTCCGAGGTGCGGCGCGACGCCTGCCAGCCCAGAACGCCCACGGCGCCGGCCACGACCAGCAAGACGACACTCCGGCCAACGAGGCCCAGCGACCACCAGAAGCCTTCCGTGGCAAAACGGATATGGAGCACCACCACCGCCGCGACCGTCGCCGCCGCCAAGGCGGTTGCCGGGATGGAAAGGTTGAACTCGACGGCTCCATGGATGGCCAGCGCGAGCAGGCCGATGCCGCCTCCCGCCACGATCGCGAGACGCGTGCTGTTGGAATTGTCGGAGATGCCGCCACCCCGCGACAAGAAGGGCCAGCAACGCCAGATTCCCCAACCGAGCGCGAGCAGGAAAAGCGCACTCAAAGACGCCCCCACGATTCCCAAATCGACCAGAATCTGGAGAGGGTCGCTGTGGGTCCGGTCAGGCCGGGTCTGAAGCCAGACATTGCGGTATTTCCGATACTTCACGTCGAAGTGGTTCGGACCCGCCCCCAGCCAGACGTCCTCCTTCCAGACTTTGAGCGCCGTGTCCCAGATCAACTCCCTCGTGTCCTTGGCACCGGTGCCCACATAGCGCTCTATGTCCTCAAAACGTTGCCTGAGTTTGTCCGGCATCGACTTGTAGCCGATGAACACGGCCAGCAACACGGTCCCACCCGCCGCAAGAGACCACCACGTCCGCCGCCGGACCACGAGCAGGATCCCAAGGAGCGAGAGAGAGCAGAGCATCGCGACGTAGCCGCCCTTCGACAGCGTGGACAAGACCCCGACGAACATCACCCCGGCGAGGTAGCCCACCAGGATGCGCACCCAATGCTTCTCCCGGCTCATCAGCGCGATCGCCAGGGCCAGCGGGAGCACGAGCTCCACGAACCCGGCCATGTGGTTCGGATTGATGTAGGAACCGGATCCACGACCGTCATAGGCCTCGGGGCGAAGAACGCCGAAAACCGAGGAGGACTTGGCGGCCAATTGGTAGATGCCGTAGACGCTCTCGAACGTCGCCATGGCGATCAGCGTGAAGACGATCAGCCTGACCGCCTTCTGCCCGTGCAGGTTCATGACCACCAACAGGAAAGCGGCGAGACAGACGCCGATGCGCATCACTTCCTGCCGCGCGACATACTCCACGTCGGCCGTGGAGTAGCGGAAGACCGCGTAGGCCATGAAAACCAGCGCGGCCCAAACCGCCGGCGGCACGAGCAGCTTGGGCCTGCCCTCCGCGACGAGCTTCACCCCCCAGAGCGCCAACGCCACCGTGACCATCCATTGCACGACGATCTGGGCCCAGGGTTCCACCGATCCGAAGGCCAGAGGTGCGAACACCAGGACGCCCAGAACCAGCCCCAAAATCCCCCACTGACACCGGTTGGCTACAACGCTTCGATCCATTGAATTCCGCGAAACTTAGGTGCCCGTCTTCCGACAGGTCCACGGAAATTTCCGGCCAATTCGTCCGATGCCTCTTGGAGCCGACCCAACCCGGGCGGAGCGCGCGCTTCCATACCTCGTTCCCAATCCGTTCCCAGGGAGCGGGTCGGTCCTCTCCCCAATTCTGGGCAGTTGCCCGATTCCAATTCCTTGCCCCAGCCTCCGGCCCGCCGCTACCGTGCGGCACCTCCAACCCATGAACGCCTCTCCTCGCAACAAGCTCTTCCTCATGATGGTGCTCCAGTTCTTCATCTGGGGAGCCTGGCTGCCGCTCATCTTCGGCTACCTGCCGAGCCTCGGGTTCACCCCGGGGCAGCAGTCGCTCATCCTCAATGCCTTCCCCGTCGCCTCCATCGTGGGAATGTTCTTCAGCAACCAGTTCGCCGATCGCCGGTTCGCGGCCGAGAAGTTTCTGGCCTTCTCCCACCTCGTCGGAGGCCTGGCCATTCTCGGCTGCGGGTTCACCAAGAGTTTCTGGCCGTTCTTCTCGCTGATGTTGATCCACTGCCTGCTCTACGTGCCCACGATCTCGATCACCAATTCCATCGCCTTCGCCAGCATGAAGGACGCGACCAAGGAGTTCGGCATCGTCCGCATGGGCGGCACCGTCGGCTGGATCCTCGCGGCCTGGCCCTTCACCTTCATCTTCGTCGATTGGGACGCGGTGAAAGCCGCCAATCCCGTGGGCATTTCCGACTGGATCGGCAAGGCGCTGGCCCATCCGCTCACCGGCGATGTGGCCAAAGCCGCGACCAAGTGGACCTTCATCGTGGCGGGCATCGCGTCGCTCCTGCTGGCCGCCTACAGCTTCGTGCTGCCCCACACCCCGCCCAGGAAGGCGGTCAAGGGCGTGGCCGAGAAGTTGGCCTGGCTCGAAGCGTTCCGCCTGCTCAAACACCCCTTCATCCTCGTGCTCTGGCTCGTGACCTTCATCGATGCGTTCGTCCACAACTGCTACTTCAACTGGACCGGCACCTTCCTCGGCACGGCGACGGAAGCCGGCGGCGTCGGCATTCCGGGGAACTGGATCATGCCCATCATGAGCATCGGGCAAGTGGCGGAGATCTTCACCATGTTCATCCTCGGCGCGACGCTGAAGAAGCTCGGTTGGCGCACCACTTTGATCATCGGCATCCTCGGCCACGCCGCCCGGTTCGGCGTCTACGCGTTCATGCCGCACAGCGCCGCCGCGATCATCACGGTCCAGATCATCCACGGCATCTGCTACGCGTTCTACTTCGCCACGGTCTACATCTTCGTGGACGCCTATTTGCCGAAGGACATCCGCTCCAGCGCCCAGGGACTGTTCAACCTCCAGATCCTCGGCTTCGGCGCCTTGGCGGCCAATTCCATCTGCCCCTGGCTCCTCCAGTCCGTCTACACCCAGAACGCCGTGGTCAACTTCAAGGGCCTGTTCCTGGTCCCGATGTTCCTCGCGATGCTCGCCGCCATCGCGCTGGCCCTGTTCTTCCGGCCTCCCGCCGCGCCGACGCCCGAGCCCGGCGGTGGCTCCGCCCCGGCCCACTGACGGATCAAGCTGGAAATCCGGGGCGATCCGGACCACATCAGGTCCATGAATCGCCGCCAGTTCCTCAAGACCTCCGCGCTCGCCGCCCTGGCGACCGGAGGTCTTTCCGCGTGCCAATCCATGAAAGGCCCGGAGCCGGTCGTTCTCGACGGCCCCCTCTACCGCATCTCGCTGGACGAAGGCTCGCTAAAGCGCGCCCTGCAAAAGGGCGAGATGAAGCACCTCGATTTTCCCGTCGTGGCCCGCCGCGACTACCAGGTCGAGGGAGTCGAATACGCCAGCCAGTTCTTCCAGAACAAGGCCGCCGACCGGACCCACCTCGCCGAACTGAGGAACAAATGCGACGGCGAAGGCGTCACCAGCGTGTTGATCCGGTGCGACGACGAAGGCCGGATCGGTGATCCCGACAACGCCGCCCGCACCGAAGCCGTCGAGAACCACCGCAAATGGCTCGAAGCCGCCAAGTTCCTCGGCTGTCATTCCATCCGGGTGAACGCCTACTCCAGCGGGGCCCGCGAGGAGCAGGCGCGGCTGGTCACCGACGGGCTCCGTCGAGTCTGCGAACTGGCCCGACCGCTCGGCCTGAACGTCCTCCTGGAGAACCGGGGCGGCTACTCCTCCAACGGCAAATGGATGGCCTCCGTCATCCAGTCCACCGGGCTGCCGAATGCCGGCACCCTGCCGGACTTCGGCAACTTCACCGACTACGACCGCTACGTGGGCGTGCAGGAGATGCTGCCCTACGCCAAGGGCCTGGCCGCGCAGAGCCACGACTTCGACTACGACGGGAAGGAGAAGAAAACCGATTTCTCCAACATGCTGGCGATGGCCTACCGCAGCGGCTACCGCGGCTGGGTCGGCATCGCCTACCGGGGAGAGGTGATCGGCGAAGCCGCCGGCATCCGCCTGACCAAGAAGCTGCTCGAACGCATCCGCGACGAGATCACCTCCAGCCTGCTGAACGGGACGTTTCTGTAGAGAGGAAAGACGGCGGTATTCGGATCTTTCTGATCTTGATCCCCGTCAACTCCCAACTTCTAGGAACGCGATGCCTTGCAGTCTGAGTTCCTCTCGCGCAGTTCGCCTTAGAATCTTTCCCAAAGATTCGAGCTTTTCATAATCCTCTTTGGTGTTTTGAAAAACTGACCTGTGTCCCGAATCCAAACCTTCTTGAGTTGATTTCTGACTCACCATCAGCCCGTGAAACAAGGACAACACGTTGCCTTTTGTTTCCGAGTTAGGCCCTCCCTTGAACGCTTCAAGAACCTCAATCTCAAATTGAGGTTTCAGTCTTAAGTTCAGCTTTTGCCTGTCGAGCAATTCGCGATATGGCTTCCTTGCGGCGACAATCTTTTCGAAAAGCTCCCGGTATGCCGAAAGAAAATCCTCGAATGCGGCATTAGTCTCTCGGGAGGCAACCAGCTCGACCTTGTTGAGCGCGGACTCCTCTATCACAACGTAGCTATTGGGATCATACAGCGGGTCAAACGACTGTAGCCGGTGCAGATGTCGAATCATTCGACCTAGCGCACCGGTGACTTCCATGTAGATGTCCAATCGCGTTTGAAAGAGCTTCCCCTTCATTTCACGCTGTCGTTGCAGTTCATTTCCAAGAAAGAGACCTGCAAGAGCGGCGAACGCAGCCACCAAACCACTTATGATTGACTCCATCTTTCGAATTTCGGACGACAGGTATTGGTTGGCAACCCAAACCAATTTGCGAATGCGAAAAACTCCGTTTTCGCCTGCCGTTTAATGTGACTGAAACCCCTCCGCCATCGCCACGGCCCGCAGCATCGCCTTGGACTTGTTCACCGTTTCCTGGAACTCGGCTTCGGGCACGGAGTCGTTGACCCAGCCGCCGCCGGCCTGGATGTGGACTTGGCCGTCCTTCATCAAGGCGGTCCGGATGGTGATGCAGCAGTCGAGATTGCCGTCGAAGCTGAAGTAGCCGACGCAGCCGCCGTAGGGTCCACGCTGGGTGCCCTCCAGCTGGGAGATGATCTGCATCGCCCGGATCTTGGGCGCCCCGCTGAGCGTGCCGGCCGGGAACGTGGTCCGCATCAAGTCGTAGGCGGAGTGCGCCGGGGCCAGGGTGCCTTCCACCTGGGAGACGATGTGCATCACGTGGCTGTAGCGCTCGATGACCATCAGGTCCTTCACCTTCACGCTGCCGAACTCGCAGACGCGGCCGATGTCGTTGCGGGCGAGATCGACCAGCATGACGTGCTCGGCGCGTTCCTTGGGATCGGCCAGCAGCTCCTTCTCCAACGCCAGGTCTTCCTCGGGATTCTTGCCGCGCGGCCGGGTGCCGGCGATGGGACGGATCTCGACGTGGCGGTTTTCGCAGCGGACGTGCAGCTCGGGCGAGGCGCCCACCAGCGCGAAGCCTTCCAGCTCCAGCAGGAACATGTAGGGCGAAGGATTGACCGTGCGGGCGGCGCGGTAGACGTCGATCGGCGAGGCCTTGACCGGCGCGCTGAAGCGCTGGGAACCGACGACCTGGATGATGTCGCCGGCCTGGATGTATTTCTTCGCGAGGACGACGTTGGCCAGGAACTGCTCCTTGGCGACGTTCGACGTCACGGGCAGATCCGGCGCGTCGGTCCGGAGCGGAACGGGCTGGCTCTGGAGCGGCTGTTCCAGGAGGGAGGCCAGTCGCTCGATCTCGCCGACGGCGTCCTCGTAGGTCTCGGCCGGGCTGCCGCCGGGCGGGATGATGGCGTTGACGATGATGGTCAACGTCTGCTGGGCGCGATCAAAGACGAGGAGTTCATCGGCGATGAGAAAGTAGATCGTGGGCGTGCCGAGATCGTCTTTGGGCGGACGCGGGACGACGGGTTCGACATCGTGGATGAACTCGTAGCCGATGAACCCGACGGCGCCGCCGGTGAACCTTGGCAGGCCGGGAACCGGCACCGCGCGGTATTGCGCCATGACCTTCTCCACGACTTCCAGTCCGTCCTTCACGCAGTTCCCGCACGGCTCGGCCCCGGGTTTCGGGACTCCGTATTTGGCGGTGACCTTTCCGTCTTCGATCACCTCGATCCTGCTTCCGGTCTGTCGGATGACGGCGCGGGGACTGCAGCCGACGAAGGAATAGCGGCCGACGTGCTCGCCGCCTTCGACCGACTCGAAGAGGAATGATTCCCCCTGCCCACGGATCTTGGTGTAGGCCGAGAGCGGCGTCTCGAAGTCGGCCAAAAAGGTGCGGGCGACAGGGATGAGATTGCCCTGAGTGGCCAGTTGGGTGAACTCCTCCAGACTGGGATGGAACATAAGTGGGGTGGATTTAACGGAAACCGGGTCGGACGGACAGAGCCAATTGGGGGCTCGAAAAACTAGCGCCGTATCCGCCAGACGGAGACCAAGGTGTAGACCAGCACGGCCAGGGCGTACCCCACGATGCCGACGCCGATCCCGATGGCCACGGGGTTGTATCTGCTGAACACCACCAGCGCAGCGCCGACGAGCGCCGTCAGTCCGGCGTTCGCGAAAAGGCAGCCGAGGTAGAGGCCGCGCGGCGCTTCCAACAGCCGACGGAGATACCAGTCGCGATAGGCGGCTTCGCCCATCGTCCGCATCATCCACGCCGATTGGAAATTGCGCGCCGCCACCAGGACGCTCGTGGTGGTGACGATGATCGAAGTGACGGGCACGAAGGCGAACCCGAAACAGAGGACCACGTTCAGCACGATCCCGCGCTTCCAGCCGAGCCAGCGCGCGATCGGATTGGCCTCCAGCAGGAGGTTGGGCGTCGCCACCCAGGTGCTGAGGAAATCCATGCCGCGCGCGAAGATCGCCGCCGCAAAGCACAGCCAATAGGCGCGGCTGGCAAACTCGACCGAGACCGCTTCCATCAGCCCTTCTTGCCGTAGATCTCTTCCGGCGATTCCAGACGCGGCTCGGTTTCCTGGAAGCTCTTGCCGTCCGTCTCGATCGAGCGGAAGAAGCACGACTGGTAGCCCTCGTGGCAGGCGGCGCCGATCTGGTCCACCTGGATCAGGAGCGTGTCGCCGTCGCAGTCGAAGGCGATGTCCCGGACGGTCTGGGTGTGGCCGCTGCTCTCGCCCTTCATCCAGAACTTCTTCCGGGAGCGGCTCCAGAAATGGGTCCTGCCCGTTTCGATGGTGATCTCGAGGGAGGCACGGTTCATCCACGCCATCATGAGGACCCGGCCGGTGGTCTGTTCCTGGACGATCGCCGGGATCAGGCCGTCGGCGTTGAATTTGAGCTGGTCAAAGAAGGACATAGCGCTGGCTGAATTGAGTAAAGGAGCACCACCGTGTTGGGAAGGGAATTGTCGGTTCGTCGCCAGTGGGTCGTCCGTCCGAACCGGAGCGGACGCCGCATGACAGACCAAGCGCACGGGGTCGCGCCCCTCCAGCCCTGCCCGAGATTCCGACTCCGCCCTTCACCCTCGAAGAGGAGCTTTTTTTCTGGTCGGTCGCCATTCGGGAAAACCCGAAGAGGGCGGGGCAGGCGGACTGTCCGCCATGCCTTCCGCCTCGTTCCGCCTCGTTCCGCCGTGGAACGGCCCCGCTATTTGTGGGGAAGAAAGATGAAGCACACCGCCGCCATGATGCAGAGAAAGGCGGCAAAGTGGTTCCACCGCAGTGGTTCTCCCAGATAGGTGACGGCGAACACGGCGAAGACGATCAAGGTGACAGCCTCTTGGATGATCTTGAGCTGTGGCGTCGAGTAGACGTTGCTGCCCCATCGATTGGCCGGGACCATGATCAAGTATTCGAAGAACGCGATGCCCCAACTGACGACGATGACTTTCCAGATCGGCTGATCCTTGTGCCGGAGATGGGCATACCACGCGACGGTCATGAAGACGTTCGAGCACGCCAGCAGCAGCACGGGAAGCAACCGGCTCTGGGTGAAGTCGATCATAGGCGCACGTCGATGCCGCAGGATGCCAGATGCCGCTTCACGTCGCCCACGGTGAACTCGCCGTAGTGGAAGATGCTCGCGGCCAGAACGGCGTCGGCCTTGCCGGCGAGCAGCACCTCGGCCATGTGTTCCAACGATCCGGCTCCACCGCTGGCGACCACCGGCACGCCGACCGCTTCGCTGACGCGCCGGGTGATGACGAGATCGAAACCCTTCCTGGTGCCGTCCGCGTCGATGCTGTTCAGCACGATCTCTCCGGCCCCCATGGCAACGGCTTTTTGGGCCCATTCCAGAGCGTCGAGCCCCGTGTCTTTGCGGCCTCCGTGGGAGAAGACCCGCCATGCGTCGGGCGCCACCTGCTTGGCGTCTATGGAGACGACGATGCATTGGCTGCCGAACTTCTCGGCTCCTTCCCGGATCAGGTCGGGATTGGCCAGCGCGGAAGAGTTGATGCTGATCTTGTCCGCCCCGGACCGGAGCATCTGTTGCATGTCGCCGACGGCCCGGATGCCGCCGCCCACCGTCAGCGGCATGAAGCACTGGTCGGCGGCGCGCTCGATGACCTCGATCATCGAAGCCCGACCATGGGCCGAGGCCGTGATGTCGAAGAAGACCATCTCGTCGGCTCCCTGGGCGTTGTAGCGGAGGGCCAACTCGACGGGATCTCCGACATTCTTCAACTCGCCGGCTTCGGCGCGGCCGAACTGCACCCCGCGGGTGACCTTGCCGTCGTGGACGTCCAGACAGGGAATGACGCGTTTGGTGATCAAAGCAAAAAAAGACCCGGGTGGGTTGTCCCGCCCGGGTCGGAAAGCGGCTTTAGAAAGGGCGTTATTTGACCGGGCTGAACTTGCCGTCGACCTGCTTGAACTGTTTCTTGCTGTAAAGGGCGACGTTGACCGAGGCGAGCGGGTTCTTGGTGTTGAACGTGTAGCCGAGCTTGTCGACGGCCTTGAGAATCTCCTCTTTGGTCAGCGGCTTCTCGGACGTGGCTTTCAGCACGGCGTCGCGGAGCGACATCTCATTGCCGCCCCGACCGCCCTTGACCCTGCGGGCTTTGCCGGCGGCCTTGGCTCTCGGCGCGCTCTTGGCGCTCCGGGCAGGAGCCGCTACGACGGATGAAGCAACGCCGAGCGCGGCATCGATCTGGGCCAAGCGCTCCTCGAGAGAGGCCTTCTCCTTCTGGAGGGATTCGCGCAACGAGACAAACTTCTTCAGGGAGTCCAATTTCATAAGAAAACATCAAATAACGCATGGACTCACCCAATACAAGCAAGGACATGTAACCTCTTGGACCAGGATCGATACGGAGGAGTCCGGAAGCGGCCCTGTTACTGGTCCGATTGGAACCTGGCGGACTACATTATCTCGATCACGTCCCCCAGGTACGGGAGCTCGCACTTGCGATGGAACCGTTCCTCGATGATCCCGGCCAGCGGCAACCGGGCCTTGTCCTCGCCGTGCGTCAGGATCACGCGCGGTCCGGTGTGGGCCATGCATCCCAACCAATTGAGGAGATCCGTCTGACCGGCGTGGGCGCTGAAGCCGCCCAGGGTGTGGATGGCCGCGCGGACGGGGATCTTGTCCCCGAAGATCGAGACTTCGCGTCTGCCGTCCACGAGCTGCCGGCCGAGCGAGCCGTCGCCCTGATAGCCGACGATCAACACGGCGGCCTCGGCCAGAGGCAGATTATGCCTGAGATGATGGAGGATTCGTCCACCGGTGCACATGCCCGAACCGGCCATCACCAGACACGGTCCCGGCACTTCGTTGATCTTCTTTGATTCATCGGCCGTCCGCGTGTTGGTGACGGTTCGGAGATTCTCGACAAGGGGCTTTTCCTTGATGAGCGCGATCATCTCCGCGTCGTAGAGCTCTTCGTGCTCCCGGTAGATCTGGGTGGCGCTGATGGCCATCGGGCTGTCGAGGAAGACGGGGAACGGAGGCAGGCTCTTCTTTCTGAACATCAACGCCAAAAGCACGAGCAACAGCTGCGCCCGGCCCACGGCGAAGGTCGGCACCAGCAGCTTGCCCTTGCGCTCGACCGCTTGCTGCACGATCGCTTCAAACTCGGCGATGGTCTCCTTCAATGGACGATGGTCCCGGTCGCCATAGGTGGACTCCATGAACACGGCGTGGGCCTGCGGGAGGCAGATGAAGTCCCTGAGGATCGGCACCCCGCGCGGGCCCAGATCCCCCGAGAACACCACGGTCCGCTGGTTCTCCGCTTCGCCGACGGAGATCTCGACACTGGCCGAGCCGAGGATGTGGCCGGCTTCGTGGAAGCGGGCCTTCATGCCCGGCGCCACTTCGATCATCTCCGAATAGGGCACGGGCCGGAACAGCCCCATGATGTTCTCCACGTCCTCCACTGTGTAGAGCAGCGGAACGGGTGGTTTGCCCTTCGCGGCCCGCCATCGGTTTGTCCTCTCGTTGTCCGAGGCTTGGATCCGCGCCGAATCCCGCAGGATGAGCCCGGTCAGATCGATGGTGGCCGGCGTCGCAAAGACGGGGCCCGTGTAACCGGCCTTGGCCAACAGGGGAAGCCGGCCGCAATGGTCCAGGTGGGCGTGGGTCAGGATGACCGCATCGAGCGTCGTCGGCTTGAGGCCGGGGGGCACTTCGTTGCGGGACTCCTCGGCCGCCGAGCCTTGGAACATCCCGAAGTCCAAGAGAACGTGGGCTGTTTCCGTGTGGAGCTGGTAGGCGGATCCGGTGACGACGCCGGCGGCGCCGTGGAGGGTGACGGTCAGGGCGGGGGTGCGTTTCATGGAACGTGGTAAATCCGGGTGAAGTTCGAGGCTAAACGCCCATCCCTTCCCGGGAAAATTCTTTCCTTAATAATTCGCTCGCCCTGCGGCTCATTCCTTCAGTCCGAGCTTGCGCAGCTTCGGCGCGATGACGGCCTGGCAATACGGGTTCCGCCGCTTGTTCTGCGAGTAGTAGTTCTGATGGTAATCCTCCGCCGGATAGAACTCCGCAGCGGCCGTGATCTCGGTGACAATCGGACGGCTGAACTCGGCGCCCGCGTCCGCCTTGGACTTCTCGGCGATCGCCTTCTGCGCCTCGCTGTAAAAGAAGATGGCGGAACGATACTGCGTGCCCGAATCCCCACCCTGGCGGTTCAAGGTCGTGGGATCGTGCGCGTGCCAAAAGCGGGTGAGGATCTTCTCCAAGGTGGTCTTCGTCGGATCGAACACGACCTTCGTGACTTCGGCATGGCCGGTCGTTCCCGTGCAAACCGCGTCGTAGCTCGGATGCGGCAGATTACCCCCCATGTAGCCCGAAGTGACGGCGACGACACCCGGCGTCTGCTGGAAAACGGCCTCCGTGCACCAGAAGCAACCGGCGCCCAGGGTGATGGTTTCGGCGTTGGGAGGAATGGAGTTGGTCATGGCGACGACTGGGCTCGGGCTATTGGTGGTGGGTTCCCCGGATTGAGCCCCGCACGCCGCCAGGAGCAGCGGAACAAACGCCAGGGTCAATCGTGAGAGGATCCGGAAAGTTTTCACGGAAGTAAGTTGGACCCGGACCCCGCACCTTACAACTGGCCAATCTTCCGGGACCCCAAAGGTCATTGCCTCCCGTCGAACACGCCCTACGGTCACGCCCACCATGACGATCAAAGACACCGAGTCCGTCGAGCTCCAGACGCCCACCGGACCGATGAAGGCCCACATTTTTCGTCCCCAGGCCAACGGAAAATACCCGGGCCTCGTCCTTTACTCGGAGATCTTCCAGGCCACCTCGCCCATCCGGCGGACGGACGCGTTGCTGGCCGGACACGGCTACGTGGTCGTCGTGCCCGAGATCTGGCACGAATTCGAAGTCCCCGGCTGTGTGCTGGCCTACGACCAGGAGGGCGCCGATCGCGGCAACGCCCTGAAGCAGGAGAAGGAACTGCGCGGACTCGACGGCGACTCGCGCGCCGCGCTCGACTTCCTCAAATCCCACCCCGACTGCACCGGCAAGCTCGGCGTGCTCGGCATCTGCATTGGCGGCCACCTCAGCTTCCGCGCCGCCGCGACCAATCCCGACGTCCTCGCCGCCGTCTGCTTCTACGCGACCGACATCCACAAGGGTTCCCTCAGCAAGACCGGCGACGACACGTTGGCCCGGGCCAAGGACATCAAGGGAGAGCTCCTCCTGTTCTGGGGACGACAGGATCCGCATGTTCCGCTGGAAGGCAGGAAGAAGATCTACAACGCGCTCTGCGACCTGAACGCGAACTTCACCTGGCACGAGTTCAACGGCCAGCACGCCTTCCTCCGCGACGAAGGCCACCGCTACGATCCCGCCCTCGCCATGCAATGCCAGCTCATGGCCCTGGAGCTCTTCCATCGTCGCCTCGGCGAAGGCGACCAGCCAGCCGCCGCCGCTGGTCCGGCCGAGAGCCGACACCGAGCGCAGCGCCTTTCCGCGCGACCGCCGCCAATGTTCCGGGTCATCCTCCATCTCGACATGGACGCCTTCTACGCGTCGGTGGAGCAACGCGACGATCCGAAGCTGAAGGGCCGCCCGGTGATCGTCGGCTCGCCTCCTTCCCAACGCGGCGTCGTCTGCGCCGCCAGCTACGAAGCGCGGAAATTCGGCATCCGCTCCGCCATGCCCAGCGCCACCGCCGGACGACTTTGTCCGAACGGCGTCTTCCTCCGCCCGCGCATGGACGCCTACCGCGACGAATCACGCGCAATCATGGCGCTCGTCGAACGCCTCGCCGGCGGCACGATCCAACAGGTCTCGGTCGACGAAGCCTACCTGGACGTCTCCCCCGCCCATCAAGGCACCGATCCCGACGACAGCCTCCAGCGCGCCCTCCCGCTCGCCCGCGAGCTGAAGGACACCATCCAGCGCGAACGCCGCCTCACCGCCAGCATCGGCGTCGCGCCGAACAAGCTTCTGGCCAAGCTCGCCAGCGACTTCCAAAAGCCCGACGGCCTCACCCTCGTCCTCGACTCGGAGAAGGTCGCCTTCCTCCGTCCCCTGCCCGTTGGCGCGCTCCACGGCGTGGGCAAGGTCACCGGTGAGCAGCTCACCCGCGTCGGCCTGAAAACCGTCGGCGATCTCCAGGATCATCCCGGCGATCTCCGTTCCGTGGTCGGTTCCTGGGGTCCACAGCTCAAACGCTTCGCTTTCGGCGACGACGACCGCGCGCTGGAACTGGGCGACGACATCAAGAGCATCAGCGCCGAGAACACCTTCCTCCGCGACACCGACGACCGCCCCACCTTGCGCGCCAGTTTGAAGGAACAGGCCGACGACATCGCCACCAAGCTCCAGCGCCGCCGCCTCTCCGCGCTCACCGTGCAGGTGAAGGTGCGCTACGGAGACTTCCGCACCTTGACCCGCCAGATCTCCGTGGACGAACCCCTGACCGAAGCCCGCGAAATCTACCGCCTCGGCTGCTGGCTCCTCGCCCGCGAACGCCTCGTCCACCAACCCCTCCGCCTGATCGGCCTGGGCGTCAGCGGGCTCACGGAAGGGATGGAACGGCAATTGGTCCTGCCGTTGGAACGCGTTTCAATCGGGCCCACCTAGCCGCCCGCCCCGGACCATTCGGCTGATTGCATTCGCCCGCCACCTTGGCTAGTAACTGGTCGATGAAGGAAGAGACTCCACCGCCGTTGCACCCCGGAAAGTCGAGGACCGGTCGCAATCTATTGATCGTCGCCGGACTGGTTTTCACTGGGATCCTCATTGCCTTCATCGCCTGGCACGTCCATCTCCGGCGAAACACGGCCGCTCAATTGCTGCGCCTCCAGCAAGCCGGCATCGCGACTACAATCGGAGAACTGGAAGCGCTGTATCCGATCACCCCGGCCGGCCAACGATCCGCCGAGGCGATCCTCGCGGCGCACGCACTGACGGTGACGAACCGCAACTTGATCCAAGACATCTCACTTCTGGACTACCGGAGATTGCCGGACCCGACCGAGCAATATCCACCCGAGGAAGTCGCCCGAATGCGCGCCCTCACGAGTTCCAACGAGGTGTTCTTCGCTGCTTTGGCCACTGCCTCGACCAATCATTACTACCGTTATCCGATCATCTTGAAGGACGGGTGGTCGATGCTGGTCCGGCATCTTCTTATGCTCCGGGTAGATTCGGACTTGTTGCTGGTCCGAGCGGAATGTGCCCGCATCGACGGACGTTGGGACGATGTCCTGGCTTCATTGGAACTCTCGTCCCGGCTTCGGGCCACGCTGGATTCGGAACCGCTCTTGATCAGCTATTTGGTCCAACTACAGATGCGGAACCGGGAACTGGCGATGTGCCGAAGGCTCCTTTGGTCCGCAGATTTGGATGACTCCCAACTGGCGCGTTTGAGGAATCTCTTCGACCGCACCCTTCCACCCGGGCGCTTCCAGGCCAGCATGTCCGGCGAAGTGCCTGCCATCCTCAAGTTCTACCACTGTTCTGTGGACGAATTCCTCTCCGTCGACGAAAGCGAAAGGTCATTGGCCGGCTCTCCACTATCCCGCTTCTACGTGGGTTTGGGACTCACGGTCATGCGGACGACCGGACACTGGGAAATGGACAAGACCGAGTATTTGAAAGCGATGAACTCGGTGGTGACGTGGCCACACGAACCCTTTCCAGATCGCTTCGAACGAGTCGCGGAATTGCGCGAACAGATCACTCGTCTTAGCGCCGCGAAATACATCATTTCTGGCATGATGCTTCCGGCACTCGCCAGGTTTCCCCCCCGGGAAGCGGTCGTGCTGGCGTGGGAGCAGATCACGAAGACAGCGTTAGCCGTGGAAGCCTACCGAAAAGGCCACAACGGGGAATCGCCACCCAATCTCGACGCCGTCGCGATGGACACCGGGATGGAGGCGCTGATGGATCCGTTTACCGGTGAAAGGCTGATCTACCAAGCGGCCGGCTCGGGTTGGATCCTGTATTCCGTCGGTCCCGACCGCAAAGACGACGGCGGGAAGGCCAGGCCCTACGCCAAGGACGACGACAAGGGATTCGACCTAGTGTGTCGGTTCCTGCGCTAGGTGTTGCCGCCCGTCCCGCTTCCCTGCCACGCTCTGTCTCTCATGGATTCACGTGCGCTCAGTCTTGCCGCCCAAGTCATCGAACTGACCACGCCCGAGCGTTCCGTCGACGCCGTCCTCCGTGTCGTGTCCCGCGAAGCCGGCCACGTCGCGCCCCGCACCGCCGCCCAGACCGAACGCGCCGTTGCCGCCTATTTCCGCTGGTTCGGCTGGCTCGACCAGGCCGCCCCCGTCCCGGCCCGCATCACCCAGGCCCTGGAGCTCGCAGCCCGTTTCCGCGACCATCCCGAGACTTTCTCCGACGAGGAGATGCTCCGCGCGGTGCCCGCGTGGGCCCATGCCGAAGTGGCCTGTTCCCCCGCATGGCTGCGCGCCCTCCAAACCGCGCCCGCCACCTGGGTCCGCGCCCGGCCCGGCCGCGCCGCCAAGCTGGCCACCAAGTTTTCCGCATCGCACCTGCCCGACCAGCCGCTCTCGCCCGACGCCATCCGCTACGACGGAAAGAACGACCTCTTCAAAGCCCGCGAATACCAGATCGGCGTGTTCGAGATCCAGGACATCGCCTCGCAGGTGCTCGTCTCCCTCTGCCGCCCGCGCCACGGCGACTTCTGGTGGGACGTCCGCACCGGCGACGGCGCGCACGCCCTCCAGCTCTGCGAATCGATGGAGAACAAGGGCGTCGTCTGGGCGACCGATTCCGCCGACCTCCGGCTCAAACAGCTCATCGTCCGCCTGAAGCACGTCCGGCTCGACAACTACCGCGTCGCCGTTTGGAACGCCGGAGCCAGGCCGCCCCGCGAAGGCAAGTTCAACGGCGTGCTGGTCGACGCCCCCTGCTCCGGCCTCGGCACGTGGCAGCAGAATCCGCAGGCCCGTTGGACCGCCTCGCCCCAGGCGCTCGCCGGATTCGCCACCGCCCAGCTCAGCCTGCTGGAAGACGTCGTCGGCACGCTCAAAAACGGCGGCCGTCTGGTCTACAGCGTCCGCACGGTGACCCGGTCCGAAACCACCGACGTGGTGAAGGCTTTTTCCGCGAAACACCCCGAGCTGGAACCCTGCCCCTTGACCGAGAACGGTCCGGCCACCCAATGGATCTGGCCGCAGGAGTTCGGCGGCCACGGCCGCTTCGTCGCCTCCTGGAAGAAGCCGAAGACCCGGGCGGGCGAAGGCGACCATTCCGACGATGACGACGACGGCTTGTAGGCAAACGTGCCTCTCAAATATCGGCAAATCCTCGGCACCATCGGTATTGCGCTCCGCCAAGAGACGCTTTCGGATCACGACACTGCCCAGGCCGAACGGTTGTTGACTGGAAACCAATTCAGGACCATTCGAAATGCCATGAAAGCCCGGCTCGGCATGCCAAAATACTCGCAGGTCTGGAGCCTGCTTTGTGCGGCGGCTTTCGCCTTGATTCTTCTTTCCCGAGAGATCGGCCACGCGGCCCCGCCATGGCTGTCGACAATGGGCGGTGTTCTTCTTGCGGCTAGTTTGATTGTCAACCTTGCTGGTCTGATCGCCCAAAGGAGAGAAGCGGAGGCAAAGCATAGCGACGGGGCGAAAGCTGAACCGCCGATTTGAGCGGTCCAAAACGAAGGACAGGCCATGAGCATCTACACAAAACAGATCAATCTCGCGGAGAGTCCAGCGGTTCGACGGTGGGGAATCGCCGGAGCACGCCGTTTCTGGCTGGGCTGGGGCGTCTTCATGTATGCCTTCCTCGCATCGGTCTCCGGCTACCTGCTCGTCGCGCTCACGCGATCTTCGGAAGAACCGAGTTCCCGCCTGATCGTCTATATCGCCGTTGTCTTCATCGTAACGGCGTCCGCGCTGCTAACGCGCATGCTTGTCCGGGTGCTGGCTGAGCTGTCTGAAAAGGGATCAAAAGAAGGGCGAGAAGCAGCTGTCGATGTCGGTTGAAAACCGCCGAAAGAATCGAACCGGCAGCCCATCTCGACCGTCCCCTGGTGCTCGCTTATTTTCCTCGGTGCGCCATCTTGATTGCCGATGTCCGTCATGCCTTCACCCGATGCCGCCAGTGCCCAGTGGCGCGCCTTTGCTTTCAAGGCCGCCGGATTCTTCCTCGCCGCCGTGGTCGTGGGCGCGGTGCAGTTCACCTTCAGCAGCAGTCCGTCGTCGTATCTCGTCTCGATGATCCTGCTGATCGGCGGGCTATTCCTCTGGCTCTTCGACACCTCGCCGTTGCCGGTGAAACAGCCGCTGATCGTCCGCAGCATCGCCGGGATGGCCTTTGTCTTCGCCGCCCTCCGCTGGACGATGCCGGCGCCCGCCGAAGCGGAGATGCCGTGGAGGCCGTATTCGGAGGAAGCCATCGCCGCCGCGAAGACCGAGGGCAAGCCGGTGATCATCGATTTCTGGGCCTCCTGGTGCGGGCCATGCCAGTTGATGGAGCGCGAAACCTTTTCCCGACAGCGCGTGGTCGATGCGGCGACGAACTTCGTGATGCTCAAGGCCGACGTCAGCAACCAGTCGGATCCCGCCGTCGAGTCTTTGCTCCGGCTCTACGCCGTGTCCGCGTTTCCCACCTCGGTCTTCCTGGACCAGAACGGCCATGAGCGGATCCATCTGCGGACGATCGGGGTCGATGGTCCGGAATCGTTTCTCAAGCGGATGACGGCGGCGGCCGGGCCTCCAGCCGGAGTCGTCGATTCGACCACTTCGACCAATCGCCCCCTGGTGATGCCTCCGCTGGATCCGATGCCGTTCCTTTTCCGCTGAACCGGCCCCGTTTGCAGGGGCGCGAAAGACGGGAGCATCCGGCTTTTCTCGCCCGAGAGAACGGGCCATTCCCTTCTGCCACCGCCGGGTTCTACCGCCGGTGGACAATCCGGCCGGGATGGCTAGGGTCCTGCTCAGTTCCCCGACGCATGCGTGCGACTGTCCAACGTCTTATCCGGACCCTGGCCTTGATCCTGGGATTGGCAGCCGCTCCGGCCCTTTCCGCCGCACCGCAGACGGTGTGGCTGATCGGCGTGGACGAAGATCCGCTCCGCTCCGGTTACAATCCCTCGGACGAGTTTTCCCCCGAAAGCGGTTCGCCGAACAAACCTCCCGGCCGGGTCACGCGTCGGCCCGAGGATCCGCTCTACAGCACGAACAACCCCGCCAAGGACGACGACCACTACATGGCCGGCACCTTCCCGATCGGGTTCAACAGCCTGACGACCAATCTCGTGATGGCTTTCGCCGAGGACGACAAGGGCTTCGAGCGCGCCCTGACCACGTCCGATCCCACGAACCGCGTCCACTTCATCCTCACCCCCGCCGAGGCCGGAGCGGAGTCCCGCTTGCGCTTGAGCTTCGAACTGGTCAACGGCGGCTTCTGGTATGGCTCGCCGATAAACAAGAGCGGCGAGGGCTTCGGCCGGCACGATGTGGAGGTGCGCTTCCGCTCCGCCACCGCCACGAACCTGCTCTGGAGCGGCCCGGTGGAGCGCGACACGCGGGTGACGTTGGACTTCGCGGCCACGAACGTCGCCGCCCGCGCGGGTCCCCAGACCATCGAATTCGTCCGTACCGGACCGAAGGTGGCCGGCATCAGCCATTGGGTGCAGTTCGACTTCGTCCAGCTGGAGGCCGACACCAACGCCCTGGCCGACGCGGACCACGACGGGTTGCCCCGCTGGTGGGAACTGGACCATCAGCTCAGCGATTCCGATCCCACCGACGCCGCGATGGATCCGGACCACGACGGATTGACCAATCTTCAGGAATACAACGGCGGCTTTCAATCCACCGATCCACACATGGCCGACACCGACCATGATGGCCTGAGCGACGGGGAGGAGCGCGCGCTGGGTACCAATCCCTTGCTCATGGACACCGATGGCGACGGTCTCAGCGACTACGACGAGGTGCACGGTTCGCCGATGACCTCACCGCTGCTGGCCGACACGGATGGCGACGGCTTTTCCGACGCATGGGAGCGCCGCGTGGGGACCAACCCCAACAGCGCCTCTTCCAAGCCCACCGTATTTCGCGGCGCCATCGGCCTGCACTTCGTCTCCACGGCGGACCGGGACGGCGGGCTGGCCACGAACGACATTGCCGGCGTCGTGCCGCAGATGCTGTGGAACGAGACGCTCCCCATGCAGACCTTTTCCCGCACCAACGGGGGAACCACCGACATCGTCCGGCCGGCGACCAACCAGCTCGTCCGCTGCGACGGTGCGGCCGTGCCGGGATTGACCTTTGGTTGGACCGCCGCCGCGCCCTATGCGAACCAGAACCGCGCCACGCCCGACCAGCGGCTGATGGACGGAATGCTCCGTTCCACCGAGACGCAGCCGGTCGTGCTCAGTCTCACGAACATCCCGTTCGCCCACTACGACCTCTACGTCCACGTCGGCGGCTCGTCCGAAGGCGGCTACGGCCAGGTGCTGTTGAACAACGATCCGGCCACCGGTTGCTACTTCCTCTCCCAAAGCTCCTCGCCGGAGCGCCGCTTCATCCAGATGCCGATCGGCGACGCGGATTTCCACCATGGCAACTACGTGCGCTACGCCGGTCTGACCTCGCCCAATGCCAGGATCACGGTGAACAACCTCGGCAGTTGGGGCGTGGGCCTGCACGCGGTGCAGATCATCGACGCCACCCTGGACGCCGATGGCAGCGGCATCCCCGACTGGTGGGAGGTGAAATACGGACTGGAACCCGGCACTCCGACCCTGGCCGCCACGGATTCGGACGGCGACGGGCTGACCAATCTCCAGGAATTCCAGCGCGGCAGCGATCCGCGCAATCCCGACACCGACGGCGACGGACTGATGGACGGCGAAGAGTCGGCCGCGAACGCGCTGACCGCCGACAGCGACCATGACGGTTTGTCCGACTACGCCGAGGTGCGCGGCATCCTGCCCAGCAATCCCAATCTGGCCGACTCCGACGGCGACGGGGTCAGCGACAAGGACGAGATCCGGCTCGGCACCGACCCGTCGTCCAACCCCGCGACCAACGCGGCCTTCCACGGCTGGGTTCCCTACTACTCGACTTCGCCCGCGCGCTGGGACTGGACCATGGACAACGTGCAGCTCGTCTGGGACCACGGCACCGGCGGGCTCGCGCCGAACTCGAACAACGAGGACACGATGCTGTCCTTCGGCGTGCAGAACGCGGGGACCAACAACTGGCGTTCCATCGGCATGGAGCTGCGCTACTTCAAGGGCTCCGTCAGCTACCTCTTCCACTCGGAACGCACCGGCGCCTTCAGCCAGCAGAAGCAGCCCACCTCCTCGATCTGGCAGGCCGAATACGGCACCTTCGTTCCCGACCTGAAGACCGCTCTCGGTTTCAGCGGCTACGGCGCGACCGACCTCTCGGACCGGCTTCGGTTCCGCACCTTCGCCCAGCGGGCCGCCACCACGAATCTCTGGACGCTGACCTTCGAGATCCGCAACCAGACCCGGGGCACCATCGTCCTCTCCAAGGTCTACACCAACAGCACCGCAGCCCCGTCGTTGGACGACGGCACGGCGCTTTGGACCGATTTCAGCGGCCGCACCAACCAGGTCAACGTCACGGTCCATCCCGGCGTGCGCCTCTTCCTCACGCCCACGCCGCTCGAATCGCTCCCGGCTTTCGCGGCGGCCAAGGACACCGACAAGGACGGGATGCCCGACGTCTGGGAGGACGCCCACGGTTTCGACAAGAATTCCGCCGCCGACGCCACCCAGGACGCCGACCACGACGGCCTGAGCAACCGCGACGAATTCCTCGCCGGCACCGATCCCCACAACCCCGACACCGATGGGGATGGCGTCAGTGATTCCGTGGAGCTGGCCAACGGCTCCAATCCATTGTCCGCCGCCAAGCGCCCCGACCTGGCGGGCAAACCCTGGCCCATCGGCGAGGATCTGGATGGCGACGGGTTGCCGGACGCATGGGCCGCCCGCTATGGCGCGGCCGGACTGGATCCGAACGGCGATGCGGACGGCGACGGCTTGTCCAACGCCCAGGAAGCGCGCCTCGGCACCGACCCGTTCGATCCGAATTCCGGCGTGTTCCTGGCGATGAGCCACCAGACCAACGACGTTGTGCTGGCTTGGAGCGAACAACCGCAGAAGCGACAGCGCCTCTTTTCCAGCACCACCCTGACGAACTGGATCGAAGTGCCGCTCGTCCCGTTGACCGGCAACGGCTGGAGCAATGTCCGCCTGACCAATCGCATGGCCGGAGCGCCGTTCGAGTTCTATCGCGTGGTGACGGAGGACAGGGACAGCGACGGCGACGGAGTGAGCGACTGGACCGAGGTCCTGCTGGGCACGGACCCGTTCCGCGCCGACAGCAGCCGGCTCCCGACCGCGATGGTCGACGCCAGGGGCGACGTCATCGGCACCGTCTCCGGCGACTACGCGACGCTGGTGGAAGCGCTCCGGGCCGACCCGGCGACGAACGGAGCGACCCGGGCCCAGGCCGCGAGGCTGCTGCAGCAGGCCACCTTCGGACCCACCTCCGCCGAGCTGGACCGCGTGCAGGCGCTCGGCATCGTGGGTTGGATCGACGACCAGATCACGAAACAACCGGCCACCCTCCATCGCCGCTACATCGAGCAGATCTACGCCGATTTCCGGGGAGCCCGCACGGACCTGACCTACTCCTTCAACAAAGACAACGACTACATCAACGGGAACAACCTCACGACATCCTTCGCCCGGGCGGCCATCGCAGGGAAAGACCAGTTGCGCCAGCGGGTGGCCTTCGCGCTGAGCCAGATCCTCGTGGCTTCGCGCCGCGACGCGAACCTGGAGAACCGCCCGCTGGGCATGGCGGACTACTACGACATCTTTGTCCGGAACGCCTTCGGCAACTACGCCGACATCCTCCGCGAAGTGACCTTCCATCCCGTGATGGGCCGGTACCTCAGCAGCGTGGGCAACCAGAAGGCCCGGCCCGAGGTGAACCAGTTCCCCGACGAGAACTACGCCCGCGAAGTGGAGCAGCTCTTCACCGTCGGCCTCTGGGAGCTCAACCCCGACGGGTCCCGCAAGCTCGACGCCGAGGGCCAGCCGATCCCGACCTATGGCAATGGGCAGATCACCGAGTTCGCCCGAGTCTTCACCGGAATGTGGTTCGGCGGCCAGAGCTGGGGCAGCGGCGGATGGAACGACGACGACTACACCGTGCCGATGCAGCTATGGACGGAGAAGCACGACTTCGCCGAGAAGACGCTGCTCCATGGTTTCGTCATCCCCGCCCGCGCGCCGTCGGCGGAGAACGCCATCCGCGATGTGGACGACGCGATTCGCAGTCTCTTCGAGCATCCGAACACCGGCCCCTTCATCGGGCGGCAACTGGTCCAGTTCCTCGTCACCAGCAATCCCTCCAGCAACTATGTGGCCCGCGTCTCCGCCGTGTTCGCCAACGACGGCACCGATCGCCGCGGCAATCTCGCCGCCGTCGTGAAGGCCATCCTGCTGGACCCCGAGGCGCGCCAACCCGTCGCCTTCCTCGGGCAGCCCCAGTTCGGCCGGCTCAAGGAACCGGTGCAGCGCGCGATGGCGATCCATCGCGTGGGCCGCCTCGACCGCTACACCAACCTGCTCTGGTGGACCTGGGGCGAGTTCGGCGCCAAGGCGTTCCAGGAACCGACCTACGCGCCCAGCGTGTTCAACTTCTTCCGCCCCACCTACCAGCCGCCCGGACTGCTGGCCGACCACAGCCTCGTCGCCCCTGCGTTCCAGATCCTCGACAGCTACTCCAGCATCTCGCTGCCGAACCTGCTCTGGGACCTGTCCGAGGACGGCATCACCCACTACGGCGACTACGCGTTCCAGCCCGACTATTCGGCCCTGATCGGTTTAGCGAACGATCCCCGGAAGCTGGCCGACGAGGTGAACCTCCTCTTCTGCGGCGGCTCGATGTCCTCCCTCACCCGCGACGCCCTCCTCGGCGCCGTCGCCCAGGTGCCCTCCTACGATACGACGATGCGCGTCCGGCTCGCCGTCTACATCGCAGCCACCAGTCCGGAAGGAGCCGTGCAGCGATGACGCCGCCACGTCCGATGACCCCCCTGTCAAACGCCATGAAACCCGTTTCCCGCCGCGGCTTCCTCAAACAGCTCAACTGCGCCGCCCTCGGCTCGTCCGCCGTCCTGAACACGCTGTTGAATCTCCGTCTCGCCAACAGCGCCGCCGCCGACGCGCTCGGTTCCGGCACCGACCGCAAGGCGCTCGTCTGCCTGTTCCTCTCCGGCGGCTGCGATTCGTTCAACGTGCTCGTGCCGTGGGAAAGCGCGCGCTACAACAGCTACTCGTTGGCGCGGGGCGTCACCGGAACCGACGGGGGCCTGGCAATCGACCGCAGTTCGCTGCTCCGGCTTTCCGCGCCGGCGGACGACTTCGGCCTCCATCCCTCCTGCACGAACCTCCACCAGATGGCGACGGGCACCGGAAACTTCGCCGGCAAGAAGCGACTCGCCCTCGTGGCGAACGTGGGAACCCTCGTCCAGCCCGTCACCAAGGCCCAATACGTGGCCTGGGACAATGGCAACGACCTCGCCCTCCCCGTGCCCAAGGCGCTCTTCTCCCACAGCGACCAGCAGGAGCAGTGGCAGACGGCGATTCCGCAGGGCAAGGCCCAGCTCACCGGCTGGGCCGGCCGCGCATCCGACATCCTGCACAATGCCTACAACACCGGGGCGACCTCGATGGGCATTTCCTTCAACGGAAACAATGTCTTCCAGGTCGGGGAAACGACCCAGCAATTCGTGGTCACCTCCTCGGGTGCGCTGGCCTTCACCGGCAATTCCGGGGGAGCCGCGGGCAATCCCCTCCAGCTCAAGAACGGTGCGTTGCGCGCGACCTTGGACCACCAATACACGAACCTCCTGACCGAGAGCTTTTCCCAGATCACCAAACGCAGCGACGACGCCGGGCAGCTTTTCCAGTCAAAGTTCGACGCCGCCGCGTTGGACGCCTCGATCAACGCGCTCTTCCCCACCGGCAACAGCCTCGCAAGCACGCTGAAGTCGGTGCTCCGCACGGTCCTGATCCGGAGCGCGCTCGGCCTGCGTCGGCAGACCTTTTTCGTCAACTACGGGGGCTGGGACCATCACAGCGAACTGCTCGCGACGGAGTCGACCATGCTGGCCAATCTCGACGCCGCATTGGGCGGATTCCAGCGCGCGCTTGAACAGCTCGGACTGACCGACGATGTGGTGACCTTCACCGCGTCGGACTTCGGCCGCACGCTCCGCTCGAACGGCAGCGGCACCGACCACGCCTGGGGCGGCAACGCCATGGTGCTCGGCGGCCCGGTCGATGGCGGCAAGATCGTCGGCACCTATCCGGACCTTGCCTTGGACGGACCGAACGACATCGGCCGGGGCGGACGCATCCTGCCCACCACCTCCGTGGATCAATACTTCGCCGAGATGCTGAAATGGTTCGGCGTGCCCGCCACGAACATGAACTACGTGCTGCCGAACATTTCGAACTTCTGGGACCCTAACTCGGCGATGGGCCCTTTGGGTTTCATCAAGGCGTGATGAACGTGAAGACCGATGCGAGGCTTCGTCTGACGCGAGCTTTGAGGAAATCGACATGCTGAACCCTGTGCGGCCCCTCATCCGACCTTCGGCCACCCTCTCACAGTCCGATGGGGAGAGGGACGGGGTGCGGCGCTTTTCCCTGCTTTGCCGAACCGCGTCGGCAGTCGGTGGAGCCGGGCTCTTCGCAGATCCCCGGTTCGCTTGGTCGTCGAAAGAGATTGTTCCGTGAAACCCTCTTCCCACCGCGTCCAGGCCACGTTCATCCTCAGCGCGCTGTTGGGTTTGCTCACGCTGTTGCTTTGGTGGAAGACCCGGCCCGCGGAGGATTCGCCTTCCGGTTCGGCCCCTTCTTCAGGTTCCGCAACCGCCGCCCGTTCCGCCGTGGCCGAAGCAACCGTGGCCGCCGCCCAAAGACCGTTGACCGAGGCGAACGGAAAAGCGGCCTTGCTCGGCGAGCAGATCCTCCTCGGCTACGCCGGCCCCCATTCCACGCCGCAGCACGACCTCATCCTGATGTCGCGGCTCATGGACAGCTTCACCCTCCTCGTCAAAGGCGCCACCGATCGGCCGCTCAGCGCGAACGAAGATTGGGCAACGGCTCTGCGCGGCGTGAACCTCGCCCGCGAGCGCTTCCTGCCGGATCAGCACGTCGCCCTGAATCCGCAGGGGCAGCTCGTCGATCGATGGGGCACGCCGCTGCATTTCCACTCCCTGGGCGACAGGCGCTATGAGATCCGCTCCGCCGGACCCGACCAGAAGCTCTGGACCGCGGACGACATCCATCGCAACGCCGACGGCTCGTTCCGCAAGGGAACCAATCTCCTCAGCGGCGACCTGTTCGATACGGCGAACGACCGAAACCGGCGGTAGCCCGTGGCCTCCGACGTGAGGATCCGGACAACGTGTCGGTCGCCATCGGGTCCGCCTCGTCACCTCGGCGGCTACCCTGTTCCCGCCTCGAAGGTTGCACCGATTCGCGGTTGTTCTACCGTTCCCCCATGAGCGAGACACTGACCGCGTATGCGACCCCGGCCATGCCGGACGACCAGGGGCATTTCGGGACCTACGGCGGACGCTATGTGCCCGAAACCTTGATGCACCCGCTGCAGGAGCTGGAGGCCGAATACTTCCGTGCCCAGCATGACCCGGCCTTCCAGCAGGAGCTCAACTACTACCTCCGCGAATTCGTCGGCCGGCCCACTCCGCTCTACTTCGCCGAACGCCTGACCAGGGAACTCGGCGGCGCGAAGATCTACCTCAAGCGCGAAGACCTGCTCCACACGGGCGCCCATAAGATCAACAACGCGATGGGCCAGGTGCTCCTGGCGAGGCGGATGGGCAAAACCCGGATCATTGCCGAGACCGGCGCCGGCCAGCACGGCGTCGCCACGGCCACCGTCGCCGCCATGTTCGGCATGAAATGCGTCATCTACATGGGCGCGGTGGACTGCAAGCGGCAGGAGCTGAACGTCTATCGGATGAAGATGCTCGGAGCCGAGGTCGTGCCGGTGAAGGCCGGCCAACAGACGCTCAAGGAAGCCGTCAACGAAGCCATGCGAGACTGGGTCACCCATGTCCGCAACACCCACTACATCCTCGGCACCGCCTACGGGGCCCATCCGTATCCCGTCATGGTCCGCAACTTCCACCGGGTCATCGGCGACGAAGCGCGCCGCCAGATCATGGAAAAGGAAGAGCGCCTGCCCGACCTGCTCCTCGCCTGCGTCGGCGGCGGATCCAACGCGATCGGCTTGTTCTACCCCTTTCTCAATGATGCCTCGGTGAAGATGACCGGCGTCGAAGCCGGGGGCCTGGGAATCTTCCCGGAGCAACACGCGGCCCGCTTCCACGGCGGTTCGCTCGGCGTCCTCCAGGGCACCCGCAGCTACATCCTCCAGGACGACTTCGGCCAGATCCAGTCGACCCACAGCGTCAGCGCCGGACTCGACTACGCCGCCGTCGGCCCCGAACACGCCTGGCTCCACGATCAGAAGCGGGTGAACTACACCTACGCCACGGACGAAGAAGCTTTGGCCGCCTTCATGAAACTGGCCCGGATCGAAGGGATCATCCCCGCCCTCGAAAGCAGCCACGCCGTCGCCGAAGCCATCAAGGTCGCCCCGACCATGCCGAAGGAATCGCTCATCATCGTGAACCTCTCCGGTCGCGGCGACAAAGACGTGATGCAGGTGGCCACGAAGTTGGGATTGCAGATGCCGGAGTAGCGAAACATCGGACGAACCGGCCTGCAGTCGTCCAGATTGCATCAATGGCCCGAGTTCGTCCGCCATGCCCGCATCTTCCAACAAGTCAGCCAACCAAAACTCTCAGCATCCGGCCCGACGATCGGGAACAGGCCACGATCGTGTTCGCTCTTCATTTTAAACGGCAAAAGTTTCTGTGAGACGGCGCAGGGTTGTTAAAAGAATGAACACTAATTTTTGCACGCGATCATTCCGACTGTGGCTCGCAGTTTTCCCGTTCTGGGCGGGGGCGGTGCTTTCTGCCGCAGACCCGCAGCACGGCCGCATCTTGATGAAAGACTACGGATTGAAGGACTACGTCCGCACGTCGAAGGATCTGCCCCATTCCGAGGATGCGCCCTGGAAACTGGTCTGCACGCTTCCTTACAATTGCCACTTCCAGCCGTCGCTCCGAATCGAGGCTGCTGCTGGGAAAGTCATCCGGTTCAATTCGAGCAATCCACTCGTGCTCTACCTCACGCCCACCGAAACTTGCACCGCGGAAGCGGGCGAGCACACCTACGAGGCGAAGAATTGGGTCAGCGGCGAAGGAGCGATCTACACCATCCCGGCGGGCGTCACGGTGAAGTCGGTGCAGTATCGGGAGACGGGGTTCAACACCGAGTTTGTCGGCTCGTTTGAATGCAGCGATCCCGACTTCACCACTCTCTGGAACAAGGCGGCGCGCACCGCCTATGTCTGCATGAGGGATCATTTCTACGACTGCCCGGATCGCGAGCGCGTCGGCTTTTGGGGCGATGGCACGCCGGAGATGAACCAGTGCTTCTACGTGTTCGACTCCTCGGCCCATCGGCTCGCCAAGGATCTCGTGCTGCGCAAGCTCCAACCGAAGTTTTATCCCGGTCAACACTTGGAATTTCTGAGCGAATCGGGCCTGTGGTTCTACTACTTGCAAACAGGCGACACCGAGTCGATGGCCGCGATTTACGACACGACGAAGACGTTCCTCTTCGAGACCTACAAGTTCGGCGATCCGCACACCTGGTTCGACTGGGGCAAGGAAGTGAAGGACACCGCGGTCATTGAAACGTGTTTCTATTTCAGTTGCTTGAAGACGCTGCGAAAAATGGCGCTCGTGACCGGGCACGAAGCGGACGTGCCGGTGATCGACGCAAAACTCGCCGACATCCAGGGCACGTTCGACACCAGGTTTTGGCAGGGTTCCTACTACATGTCGTCGCAGGTGAAGACGCCCGACGATCGCGCCAACGCGATGGCGGTGCATTCCGGCCTGGCGGATCGGGCGAAGTGGGACGCGATTTTTGAAAACGTCTTGAGCAAGAAAACGTATGCCAGCTGCTTCTTCGACCGCTGGGTCTTCGAGGCACTGTGCATGATGGGCCGGCAGGAAGCCGCGCTGCTCCGGATGTCGAACCGCTACCGGACGATGATCCCGTGCAGCTTCACGACGCTGTGGGAGCATTACGACCGCTGGTGGGCGTCGCAGATCGATGCGTTCGATGAAGGCTCCTCGCTGAACCACGGCTGGAATCCGCCCGCGATTTTTCTGTCGCAGACCATCACGGGGATTTCACCGGAGGCACCCGGCTGGAGCACCTATCATGTTCTGCCGAAAGAGGCGTTCCTCACGTCGCTGAAGTGTAAGCGTCCTGCCGAGCACCGGTTGAAGGCATAGATGTCGTAGCGATAGGCTATGACATCTATGCCGCGCTATGCCGCGATTTTGTGGAGGGGCTGGCGGGATCTGGCCCAAGCGGCGGGGAGGATCTCGGGGAGCTGGTGGTTCTTCATGTCCGGGAGACGGGTGAGGACATCCTTGAGGTAGGCGTAGGGATCGAGCCCTCTGCGGCGGCAGCTTTCGACGACGGTGTAGAGGATGGCCCCTCTCTGGCCGGCTCCGGCTTCGCCCATGAACAACCAATTCTTTTTGCCGACCGCCGTTGGGCGGATGGCGTTTTCGACGCGGTTGTTGTCGATCTCCACCCGGCCGTCCCCGAGATACACTTCCAGCGTGGGCCATTGGCCGAGGGCGTAGTCGATGGCTTGGCCGAGGAGGCTCTTGGGCAGGTGCCGCGTTTTGTGCCGGATCAGGGCGCGGTGGAGGCGTTCGACGTTCCAGCGGCTGGCGCTGGCCCGCAGGGCGGCGCGGAGTTTGGGGCCGGCTTTCTGCTCCCGCAACTGGGCTTCGACCTGGTAGAGCAGTTGGATCTGGCGCAGGAACCAGCCGGTCACTTTGGGGCTTTGTGCGCGGGCCTCGTAAAACTTCCTTCGGACGTGCGCCCAGCAGCCGGCGAGCTGGATGGGCTTGGGGTGTTGCCGGGCGAACGATGGATATGCCGCGTAGCCGTCGCACTGCACGATGCCGGTGAAATCGACGGGCACAAGGTTCGCCAGGCACGCGGCGGCGCGGCTGGTCTCCCAGTGGAAGACGGCGTCGCCCTCGGGTTTGGCGCAGACCCACAAGTAGCCTTGGCCCGTCTTTCCCCGCCCCGGATCGAGATAATCCACCGGCGTTTCGTCGATCTGCACGTAGCCGCCGGCCATCACGCCGGACTTGATCTCACGGTAGATGGGCTGGAGCCAGTCGGACGCGAGTTCGACCCAGCGGGCCAACGTCTGCCGGGGCAGGTTCACGCCGTGGCGGCGGGCGTAGATCTTCTCCTGCCGATAGAGCGGAAGGTGGTCGCAGTATTTGGAGACCAACACGTGGGCCAGCAGGCCGGGTGTGGGCAGGCTCCTGTCTTGCAACCGAGCGGGCAAAGGCGCGATGAGCGGGGCCGCGTCGCGGTCGTCCTTGCGGACATACTTCGGGCGGACGAGCCGGCGACGGAGGAAGCGGCCGGGCTCGTAGTCGAGCTGTTCGCTGACTTCCTCGCCGATGCGCCGCCATTGCTCGGGCGCGGCTTTCACCAGCTCGGGGTCGAGGACTTCTTCGACGACGGGCAGGTGTTCCGGAAGGCGCGGGGCGCGTTCCTTCTGGGGGCGGGAGACGTTTTGTGGGGCGGGCTTCTCGGCGGCTGCGGCGACCGCCGGTGCGGTCCCGGACAACGCGAGGAGCAGCTCCAGTTGGCCGGGCGAAAGCTTCTCGCTCGTCGAGCCGAAGACACGCCGGACGAGGAGGTCGATCTTCTGCCGAAGGAGCGCGTTCTCCCGGAGGGCCATCTCCAACTGGCTTGTGAGTTCGGCTTCGCGCGGCGTCATCTTCGGTGCTCTTCTTATAGGATAAAGAGCCTCCCGTTGTCAGCGACGAAGTGCCTGGAACGCCTGTTTTTACACGGTTTTATTCGCGCTCATACCACGGCCGCAGCTTCGGTCCGCGCAGGTCCACCCCGTCGGTCAACAACGAGAGCGCCTCCGGCGTCAGCCGCAGCTTCGACACTCCGCCATCCGTCGGCTGCGGCCACGAGAACGTCCCTTCCTCCAACCGCTTCGTGCAGACCCACAGCCCCGTCCGGTCCCAGAACAGGATCTTGAGCCGGGTGCGCCGGCGGTTGGTGAAGACGAAGAGCGCACCCGCCTTCGGATCCTCCTTCATCCGTTCCGTCACCAGCGCGTGGAGCCCGTTGAAGCCCTTCCTCATGTCGCACGGCTCCACCGCCACGAACACCTTCAGGCTCCCCGCGAAGCTCAACATGAGGCGAGGCTCCGGATCAGCTGCACGGCCAAAGGCACCTGGCCGGCCTCGGTGATCCTCAGCCGCGCGCCGCCCGGCACCTCCACCTCCAGGGCGGTCGACGATGGATCGGCCTTCGCCACCACCGCCTCCAGGAAACGCACCTTCTGGGCCGGCTTGACCGGAGCTTTTCGGCCATACGTCCCGCGCTCGCGCCGCCGTCTCTGGATCCAACTGGCCAACGTCGGATACTTGATCCCCACCAGCTCCGCAAACTCGCCTCCGCTCACCCCGCTCCCTTCGAACTCGTCCAGGATCTCCTCCCGTTTCGCCCTCGGCGTCCGCACCCGCCCCAGCACGTCCCTCTTCAACAGCTTCATCGATGCCATAGACCCATCCCTATGACATCTATGCCGCCGCTCTAACAGAGCCGCTCCGCAGGACGCTTAC
>JBBQXJ010000029.1:0-51337 GCA_038209745.1 Verrucomicrobiota bacterium | reverse complement strand
GATCACCATTGGCTGGCCGGGATACACTGCCGTCCGTCCGCCAGCGTCCATGATCCGCCCAAGCCGCCCGATGCCAAGCCAGTTTCTCACGTCGTTGCTCCGCCTTCGAGGCGGTTGGTTCGCTAACCATGCGCTGCAGCGCCTATGAGATTTGTCAAGGGTTGAGGCTGGGTCCGGCAGGTTTTATTCGGTGAGGGTTTCGTCGCGCGGAGCGGAGCGCCAGTGGAGGTGTTGGCACACGGCCCGAGGCGCGCGCGGCAGCGGCTGGGTTTCGCTGACGACAGAGGCTTCCGGCTGTTTCGGGTTCTCGCGCTCGCGGTCTTGCTAAAAGCTCTTTCCTTTCCGCCCTCCCTTGCGGAGGGGCTTCGTTGTGTTCCGATCTTCTTGCAGAGAGAACTTGGTTCGACCGGGTGTCGCCGCGCTCATCGTGTCGGGAGTTCGTCCTGCTCCTGGACCTATCCGGACAGGTGCCGAAACGGCACCGACCAAGGTGTGTTGCTGGTGTGACGGCGGCGACCGGGGGCCATCATCAGCTCAAAGGCGTGGAGGCGCGGGAGGTGCGCGGCGGGGAAGTAGGCGTTCCAATACTCTGGAAATGTAGAAAAGAACTACGGGAAGAGGGCTCATCCGGACGCGGATCTGTCTGAGCGCCGTGCCGAAGCCTCTTCACTCCTTGTGGGCGATGGCGTGCGAACTTGCGCCCGGGGCGGGCGGTTCCCCAAATCTCCACTGCATTGTTCCGGCTGAGCGTCCGGCAAAGTCTCAATGGTCTGCTGGGCGGGCGCTGGAAGGCTGGACCAAGCCGAGACCCATCGAGTGAGCTCAATCCATGGGCCGAGTTCTTCTCGTTGCGGGTCAATGGGTGCTCCCTCCTTCCGGTCCTTTTGCAGTGACGCGTCGTTAGACATTCGATCGACTCCTTTCGTCGACCCTGGAAGAGCCAAGATTCGATTCCCCTTGCTTGCCTCGGGTCGCGTCCTGCGTAGTTTTCCAGCAGTTCCAACGATCATGTCGCGATTCAAGCATTCCATCACGGTCGGCCTCCTTCTGGTGGCTTCCCTCACCGTCCAGGCCCAGAACGGAGACAAGGCCGGCGAAAAGCAGACCAACCGGGTTCCGGTCGAACTCATCCCTCCCGCCCCCGTTCTCTCGCCGGAGGAGTCCCTCAAGACCTTCGTCATCGAGGATGGCTTCCGCATCCAATTGGTCGCGGCGGAGCCGTTGGTGCAGTCGCCCGTGGCCATGCAGTTCGACGGCGATGGGCGCATGTGGATCGTGGAAATGACGGGCTACATGCAGACCCCGGACGGCAAGGGGGAAGGGGATCCCGTCGGCAAGATTGTCATCCTGGAAGACACGGACGGCGACGGCCGCATGGACAAGCGCCGGATCTTCGCCGATGGACTGGTCATGCCCCGCGCCCTCTCGCTGGTGCATGGGGGTTTGCTTGTGGCGGAACCGCCCAAGCTGTGGTTCTACCCGATCAACAAAGACCAGACCGCCGGACCGCGCAAAGAGATCGCCAACGACTACGCCAAGGAGAACGACCCGAGCCGGGGGCCGCAGTCGAATCCGGAGCATGCTTCCAACGGACTGATGTGGGCGATGGACAACTGGATCTACAGCGCGAACCACACGACCCGTTTCCGCAACACCGACGGCACCTGGAAGCGCGAGACCACCGCCTTCCGGGGCCAATGGGGCATGTCCCAGGACAACTACGGGCGTCTCGTCTACAACTCGAACAGCGACCAATTCCGAATGGACCTCGTCCCGTCGGCCTACTTGGCGCGCAATCCCAATCTGCGTTCCCCGGCCGGGCTGAACGTCGATCCGATCCGCAACCAGAATACGTATCCGATCCGGGTCAATCCGGGCGTCAATCGCGGCTATCAGCCCGGGACGCTCCGGGAAGACGGGAAGCTGCGAACCTTCACCGCCGCCGCCGGTCCGGTGATCTATCGCGGTGACAATTTCCCGAGGGAGTATCGGGGCAACGCCTTCGTGCCCGAGCCTTCGGCCAACCTGATCAAGCGGGACATCTTCACGGACATCGACGGGACGGTGACCGGCAAACAGGCCTGGGACGACAAGGAGTTCCTCGCCTCGACCGAGGAGCGGTTCCGTCCGGTGAACCTCTACAACGGTCCCGACGGCGCGCTCTACATCGTCGACCTGCACCGCGGACTCATCCAGCACCGCATCTATCTGACCAGCTATCTGCGTGGGCAGACCGAGTCGCGCAACCTCCAGGCACCGGTGGACATGGGCCGCATCTACCGGGTGGTCTATGGAAGCCCCACGAACAGTGCGGCGCCCAAGCTGGAGTCGGCCAGCCAGGCTGAACTGGTCGCGGCCTTGTCGAGCCCCAACGGCTGGACCCGCGATACGGCTCAACGTCTGTTGGTCGGCAGCCAGGACGAGAGTCTCGGGGCGCAGTTGGCCAAGGTCGTCAAGGCCGGCCGGTCGTCTTTCGGTCAACTGCACGCTCTCTGGACCTTGGAAGGATTGAACCAACTCGACGCCGGCACGCTGTTGGCGGCGTCGTCCTCCCGCGATCCCAAGGTGCGGGTGGCGGCCATTCGTCTCAGCGAGGGGCTGATTCGCTCGGGACAGTCGGCCGCGATCCTTCCGCGCCTGATCGCCATGGCCCAGGATTCCCAGGGCGATGTTCGGCTCCAGCTCGCCCTCACTCTCGGCATGGTGCACGACCGCGCGGCGGAAGCGGCGATGGTGTCGATCGCCAAGAACTCGGCCAACAATCCCATCGTGAGGGATGCGCTGCTGTCGGGATTGTGGAACCGGGAAGTCGAGTTTCTGGAGCGGCTCCTCGGCGACAAGACGTTGAAACAGGACGAAGCCGCGAGCGAGATGATCGCCGGATTGGCGCGCTGCGTGATGGTCGCGGCCAAGGCGCCTTCCGTCGGCCGGATGTTCGAACTCCTGGCCAACGCCCCCGAATGGGAACAAGACGCGGCGCTGGATGCTCTGGCTGAAGTGGCCAGCAAATCGAAATCCGGAAAACGGGTCGTCTTCACCGAAGAGCCCAAGGCGTTCCGGGGCTTTGAGTCCTCGTCCCAGGCGAAGGTCAAGGCCGCCGCCGCCAAGATCGCCGGGTTGATCACCTGGCCCGGCCAGCCGGGCTATGTTCCGCCGCCGGTCGTGCCCGCGCTGACCCAGAGCGAGCAGGCTCTGTTCGACCAGGGCAAGACGCTCTACCTCTCCACCTGCGGCGCCTGTCATCAGCTGAACGGACTGGGATTGGACGGTCTGGCCCCGCCGCTCGCGGAGTCGGAATGGGCCAACGGCCCGGCCGACCGCATCATCCGCATCGTCCTGCACGGCGTGCGCGGTCCGATCGACGTCGGCGGCCGCCGCTTCGAGATGGAGATGCCCGGACTGGGCACGATGGGGGACGCGCAGCTCGCCGCCATGATCACCTACGCCCGGCGCGAATGGGACAACACCGGCAGCCCGGTCACGCCCGAGATGGTCGCCAAGGTTCGCGGCGAAACGTCGGCCCAGACCGAGGCCTGGACAGCGGCCGAACTGATGAAGGTCGGCGGCAGGTGAGCTTGGTGAAACCAGAAATCCGAAGGCCAAAGGCCGAAGGAATGCAGCCGCGATTATGGGTGGCAAACTTATCAGCCGTGCCGGTTCCACCGAAGCGACCCAGACGTTTAGGCGTCGCACCGTGCCATGAGCCAAACGATTCAAAATAGACTCAGCAAATGGGGACGTTGTTGGACGACGCTGATAGTTTGCGTTTGCATGGCCCTCCTCTTGGTTTCCATTTCTGTTACAGATCGAGGGGAGTCGCTTTGGGTCGTGATACTGCGCGGAGTTCTAATAGTGGCTGCATTGGTCTGTGGAATTTATGAGTTCGTCAGACCGGACAAACCAAACCGTGACGCCTAAACATGCGCTGCATAACCCGGCATGAGCGTCGCGGTTGCAATCCGTGAGCCGGGTCGCTGGGCTGGAGTCGTCAGGGTGTTTTCAAATGAACCGATTCGACGAAAAGCTGACTGAGTCCGGATTGGTCCTGGAACGGTCCGGCCTCCAGACGCTCCAGATCAATGTCGGCCGCAAGTGCAACCAGGCTTGCCGCCATTGCCACGTGGACGCCGCGCCTTGGCGGACGGAGATGATGGACGAAGCGACCGCGCGCCGGGTCGGCGAGTGGATCGAGACGCATCGGCCGGCGGTGGTGGACATCACCGGAGGTGCTCCGGAACTGAGCGACCATTTCCGCTACTTCGTCGAAACGGCCCGCTCGGTCGGGTCGCGGGTCATTGATCGGAACAACCTCACGATCATCGAGACCGACGCCTTCCGGTGGCTTCCCGAGTATCTGGCGGCGCATCGGGTGGAAGTGGTCGCGTCGTTGCCGTGCTACCTGGAGGAGAACGTCGATGGTCAGCGCGGTGACGGCGTTTTCCAGAAGAGCATCGCGGCGCTGAAGAAGCTGAACGCCGTCGGCTACGGCCGGGAGTTGCCGCTCCATCTGGTCTACAACCCACAGGGAACCAAGTTGCCGCCGCCCCAGGCCGAGCTGGAAGCCGACTACAAGGTCGAGCTGCGGGAACGCTTCGGCATCGAGTTCAGCGGCCTGTTCACGATCACGAACCAGCCCATCGCGCGCTTCGCCGAGGATCTGCGGCAACGCGGCGAGTGGGACTCCTATCTGGAACTGCTGGCGAACAGCTTCAATCCGGGAACGGTGGACGGACTGATGTGCCGGACGACGATCAGCGTCGGTTGGAAGGGCGAGGTCTACGACTGCGACTTCAACCAGATGCTCGGGATGCAGCTTCGGAATGGCCGGCCGCAGTTCCTCTGGGACGTGACACCGGAGTCGCTGGCCGGGCGGACGATCCAGACGGGCGAGCATTGTCTGGCCTGCACGGCCGGCAGCGGCAGCAGCTGCACCGGCGTGGTGGCCAAAGGTGGCAACGGCCTCGGTGCGATGGAATAGAACCGCCCTTTTGATTGTCTACGGTGTGGAACAATCCCACGGGGCATTCCCGGTCAAGCCTTTCCCCACTGCATGACTCCACCCATTGAACCACCGGGCCGCATCCGGCCCGGCTTTCGGGCTCCTCGGCGCGCCCTCGGGTTGGGGGGGATTCTTGCCGGTGCGATCGCCCTGTGGGCGTTTCGCGCGCCCATCCAGGACTGGATCGTTGCGCGGGTGGTGTTGTTGAACCCGTCACCCTCGCGGGAGGTGTTGGAGGAGGCGATTGACCGGAGCTCCGATCCGTTCGCCGCGATCGTGGAAAACTGGAGGACAGGCCGGATCGTTCACCGGGAAGTCGCGATGCAGGAGGCTTCCAAGAGAGTGCGGCGTGGTTTGGCCATCTCTCCGGCGGTGGAGGCTCTCTTGTTGGAGGGAGCGGTCGACGCCGACATGAACGTGCGGGAGTCCGCGCTGGGCGCTTTGTCCACCCTCCAGGCCCCCCTGTTTTCGGCCGCCGTCGTCCGGCAACTGCGCGAAGCGGATCCCGAGCTCAAGCTCCTCGGATTGCAGCACCTTCGACGGGCGGTCGCGGCGGACACGGGGATGCCGGTCGTGATGTCCCTGTTGTCGGACCCCGATCTGCGGGTGGTCGGAATGAGCCTCAAGCTGGCCGAGAACTGGTCGGGGCAGGAATTCGGAGTCCGTCTCTCGGTCACCGCCCAGACGGAAAACGCGACGACCGGTCTCAAGGAATTTCAGGCCGGGAGCCTGGAAAAAGTCCAAGCGGGAGTCGACAAGGCCCGGGGCTGGTGGGCGGCCAACCGGGATCGGTTTTCCCACGTCGACCTCGCCGGCTTTGTTGCGTCGCTGCCCAAGCCGGGCCGGGTCATGGCGCCGGATTTTTCTCTGAAGGACATGGCGGGAAACCCGGTTCGTCTTTCGGCCTTCAAGGGACGGGTCGTCCTCATCAATTTCTGGACGACGTGGTGCACGGCCTGCGTGGCCGAGATGCCGGAGCTCATCGCCCTCCAGCGAAGCCACGGGGACCGGCTCGCCATCGTGGGCGTCTCGCTGGACTACGTGCCCGACAGCCATGGGCATATCGGCGGACACGATGCCGCAACCGGCCACCATGACGATGAACCCGAGGCGTCCGACGGACTTGCGGAGATCCGGCGAAAGGTTCTCCGCGCGGTGCAGACGCGGGGCCTCAACTATCCCGTTCTATTGGATGAGAAGAATGCCGTGGGCGGTCTCTACAACGGCGGCGAACTCCCGACGACCATCTTGATCGACGCGGAAGGCGTGGTGCGCCGCCGGTTTGTGGGAGCCCGCAGTCTTTCCGTGTTCGAGGCGATGATCCGTGAGGCGGAGCAGGCGCGGTGACGTCTTCCGGCGGAGGAGGTCACCGCTGCCAGGCGAGCCACTTGTTGAAGAGCCTCTTCACGAAGGGGGTGAGGCGGGTGCGGCTGTAGAGATCGCCGAGCTTGCGGACGGCTTCGGTCTGGGTCGGGTAGGGATGGATGGAGGCGCCGAGCCTTCCGAGACCGAGCTTCCCGTTCATCGCCAGCGTCAGTTCGGAGATCATCTCCCCGGCATGGGCCGCCACGATGGTGGCGCCGACGATGCGGCCGGTGCCCTTGGCGACGTGGACCCGGACGAAGCCCTCGGTTTCGTCGTCGAGAATGGCCCGGTCGACCTTCGCCATCTCCTGGGTGTAGGTGTCCACCGCGACGCCCTGGGCCTCCGCTTCGGCCGCGTTCAGCCCGACCTGCGCGATCTCCGGCGAGGTATAGGTGCTCCACGGGATGAGCAGGGCGCTCGCGCGTTTACGCCCCTTGAACAGGGCGTTCTGGACGACCATCCGCGCCATGAAATCGGCGGCGTGGGTGAACTGGAAACGGGAGCAGACATCGCCGCAGGCGTAGATTTTTGGGTTGGTGGTCCGGAGGCGGTCGTCGACGGTGACGCCGCTCTTGTCGAAAGACACTCCGGCGCTTTCGAGGCCGAGCCCTTCGACGTTCGGAGCGCGACCCGCGGCCACCAGCAACTGGTCCACCGCGATGTCGTAGCCGCCGTTGCCCGATCCGGCCCGCAGATGGATTCCGTCTTCGCCCGGAGAGACCTTCACTTCCTTCCCGTGTCCGAGGATCTTCACCCCGTCGCGGAGCAGCGCCTGGCGAACGATCCCGGCCGCGTCGCGATCCTCCTTCGGGAGCACGCCATGATCGGTCTCCACCAGGAAGACCTCGGAGCCGAAGCGCGCGAAGCACTGGGCCATCTCACACCCGATGGGCCCGGCGCCGATGATGCCGAAGCGCCGGGGCAGCTCGGTCAGGGAGAAGAGGGTCTCGTTCGTCAGATAGGGAACTTCCGCGATGCCTGGAATCGGCGGCGCAGCGGCGCGGGCCCCGGTGGCGATGACGGCCTTGCTGAAGCGCAGAACCTGGTCTCCAACCTGGATCGAATCCGGACCCACGAACCGGCCATCACCGATGAACACGTCCACGCCGAGATCCCGGAACCGTGCGGCCGAATCATGCGGGCTGATGTCGGCGCGGAGCCGGCGCATCCGCTCCATGACGGCCGCGAAATCCACGGTGACTTCTCCGGTGCGAACGCCGAATCGGCCCGCCTGACGGGCTTCGGTCGCGGCGCGGGCCGCGCGGATCAGCGCCTTGGAGGGGACACAGCCGACGTTGAGACAGTCGCCGCCGAGGAGGTGCCGTTCGATCAACGCCACTTTACCGCCGAGTCCGGCCGCGATGCTGGCGCTCACCAAACCCGCGGTGCCGCCGCCGATGACGACGAGGTTGTAGCGCGGGGCGGGGGAGGGATTGGTCCAATCGGGCGGATGGACATGGGCGAGCAGTCGCTGGTTATGGACGTCCCACGGTTGCATCGGGGGAGCGGAGGGGGTGGGGGCGATCATGGTTTGACAGGGAGATCGGCCCGTTTCGCCAAGGCCCGGCGGGCGATGCGGGTGATGACAATGGTCACGGCAAGAGTCGCCGCGAGACCGACGCCGTAGAGCACTCGCTGGCCCGTGGTCAGCTCGGCGCCCGTGGCTCCGAGGCGGGCGATGGAGCCGAGATACACGTACATGACCGTCCCGGGCATCATCCCGATCCAGGAGGCGAGCACGTAGTGGCGGAGCGATACTTGGGTCAAACCGAAGGCGTAGTTCAGCAGAGTGAATGGAAACACCGGAGACAAGCGGGTCAGTCCGACGATCTTCCAGCCCTCGGCGGCGACGGCGCGGTCGATGGCGGCGAAGGCTTTGCTGCCCGCGATCTTGGCCGCGACCCACTCGCGGGCGGAATAGCGGCCGATCAAAAACGCAGCCGTAGCCCCAAGTGTCGCGGCAATGGAGACATAGACCGAGCCCCAGACCACGTCGAAGAGGGTGCCCGCGCCGAGGGTCAACACGGATCCAGGAATCAGAAGCACGGTCGCGACGACGTAGATCAGGATGAACAACACCGGTCCCCACGGACCCAGCGATTGGAGACCGTCGAGCGTCTGTTGAAGGAGTCGCCGGATGTCGAAGAAAACGAAGGCGGCAATCACGGCGGCCGCGACGACACCGAGCACGAGCCATCGGATCCAGGTGGAGGTCGGCCGAGAGGGAGCGGCGGTGCTCATGGGTTGGCGGTTTTCGGTTGATCGTTCAAGGACCAGTCGTAGTCGGTGAAGCGGACCTTGAAGCCGCCCTTGGCCACGGCAAGGCGCTGCTTTTCAGGAAGGAACGGTTCAATGAATTTGAGGGCGGCCCCCGACTTCTTTTCAAAGTCCTCCGCATACCATTTGAAGATCGGCGACAGATGGGCGACACGCGCCTCGACCTCGATCCGGTTCTTCTCCGGTTGGGCAAGGAACGTCCGGGCCTGGTCGTCCAACTGGAGGCCGAGCCGATCGGCCGTATAGGCCTCCGACCTCAGAGGCGGGCAGCCCTTGGCCGCACAGACCAGAGCGAAATGCACGCGGGGTTCGTGGTGGTCGCGCCGGATCATCTCGTTTTCGACGGCGTCCAAGGTGGTGGTGGTTCCAAAGACGTGGACGACCTTCTGTTTCCAGGGACTGCCGAAGAAACCGCCGATGTCCTTGATGCTCGCGACGGGGTAGTGGTCGACGATCAGCCTGAGCGTGGTCGCGTTGTAGAGATTGATCAGGAAGGCCAGGCGCTGGTCCTCGTTCCATTGGTCGAAATCGGTCCTGAGGACGGCGGCCAGGGTGTCGAGATAGCGTTCGAGGGCGGCCGGGCTCTTTTTCAGCGACGCGTAGTCGACCCGGCCGTTGTGGACTTCGTTCGTGAGGATGGCGGTGAGTGTGGAGTGCCGATGATCGAAGGACACGGCTTCCGCGGGGCCGGATGCCAGGCCGAGGAACAAGACCAACAGCAGGGCGGACCGCACCAAGTAGTCGGCTATCATGAGTAGTTGAACCGTCGGCGGAACCATCTGCCAGGAGCTTGATTCGGACGAGGGTTTTCACCCAACCGAACCTTGAGCCGATGACGTTCCGACCGGCACGCGCCGTGGCGTGGGAGCGGCCACGGAAGGGGAATATTCCTGAACGGCCGGACTTTGCTTTCCCCGTCCGGACTTTGCAGGATCCCGGTGGCGTGGCGAGACACGCATCATGGACAAAAGCGACTCCAACACCCCGACCCCCGCTTCTCTCCAGGAGAATTCGTCAGCGTGCGCTCCCGCGCCGCCGATCCATCCCACGTTCGCCGAGGCGTTCCGCTTCTGGCTGAAACTGGGCTTCATCAGTTTCGGTGGACCCACCGGCCAGATCGCGGTCATGCACACCGAACTGGTGGAGAAGAAACGGTGGATCGGGGAGAGCCGGTTCCTCCATGCGTTGAACTATTGCATGCTGCTGCCCGGGCCGGAGGCACAGCAGTTGGCCATCTACATCGGCTGGTTGTTGCATCGGACGTGGGGAGGCGTGGTGGCCGGCGCGCTCTTCGTCCTGCCCTCCGCGTTCATTCTCTGGGGACTGGGCGTCGTCTATGTGACCTGGGGCAACGTGGCCTGGGTGGCGGCGGTGTTCGACGGGCTGAAGCCGGCCGTCCTCGCGATCGTGGTCGGCGCGGTCATCCGCATTGGCCGGAAGGCTCTGAAAAACGAGGTGATGTGGGGTCTGGCGGGCGTCGCGTTCGTGGCCATCTACTTTGTCAAGGTGCCGTTCCCAATCATCGTAATTGGGGCGGGGTTGCTGGGATTCGCGGGGCAAAAGTGGTGGCGGAAAAAGTTCGTCGTGCTCAAGGGACATGCATCGGGTGGGTCGGCTTCCTCGGTCTTGGACGACGACACGGCCGTTCCGAGCCATGCGCGGCCATCGTGGAAGCGTGCATTCAAGGTCACCGCCGTTTGCCTTGCCCTGTGGTGGGGACCGGTCGCCGCCATTGGCGCATGGTTGGGGCGCGATCATGTGCTGTTCCAACAGGGGCTTTTCTTCAGCAAGGCGTCGATGGTGACTTTCGGCGGCGCCTATGCCGTTTTGCCCTACGTGTCCCAGGAAGCCGTCGGCCACTACGGCTGGTTGTCCGCCGGCCAGATGATGGATGGATTGGGGCTGGCCGAGACGACTCCGGGACCGTTGGTGATGGTGCTGCAGTTTGTCGGTTTCCTCGGAGGCTGGAAGTTCCACGAACCATTTTCGCCGCTCCTCACGGCGACGCTTGGCGCAGCGATCACCACGTGGACCACCTTCCTCCCGTGCTTCCTCTGGATCCTGCTCGGCGCGCCGCATATCGAGCGGTTGCGCGGCAACGTGCGGATGACCGCCGTGCTTTCTGCGATCACGGCGTCGGTGGTGGGCGTCGTGATGAACCTAGCGGTCTGGTTCGGTCTCCACGCGCTGGTTCCGGCCGGTCAACCGGTTAACTGGTTCGGCCTGGCCGTCAGCGTAGTCGCCTTCATCGGGATGACGCGATGGAAGTGGGGCATCATTCCCGTCGTCCTCGGGGCCGGGGTCTTGGGCTTGATCGGCAAACAGCTGCTGGGATTCTGACCAGAGAAAGCCCTACTTCGTCGGCTCCAGAAACTCGACAAACTCCACCGCGCCCGGTCCGACTTCGATCTCGATCGGTTCGCCTCGGAGTTGTTTCCGGCCGGAGCGCCACTCGTTCACTGATCGGACAGACACTTTCGGCTGCAGACGGATTCGGGCCGTCGCGGTCGAATCTGTGGTTGCCGGCTGGCTCGGCTTTTTCACCACCCCCCGGTTGTTGACGAGTTCGACGACCCAACCGTTGGGAGTGCGGTTGATCTCGTATTGAATAGCGTCTCCGGCGACCTCAAATGGAAGGAGTTCTTTCACCAATCGTCCGAGACGGTCGTTTGAAATGGCCGTCGGCCGGGCGGTGGCCGGGTTCGTCCAAGATTCCAGGACCTCCACTTCGCCCTCGGCTGCGAGGCGCGCAAAGTCGGCTCCCAGCGATTCTCGTTGACGGGCCGACATCAGAAGGCGGCTTCCATGGCGAAGCGCGTTTTCAAGTTCTCCGAGAAAGGCGCGGTCGAATTCGATGTCTCCGGCGAGGAGGATGACTGGATACGTGGGCAGAACGCCAGGAGGCACACTGGTCAACAGCACGTCGAAGATTTCGCCGAACGGGGTTGGTCGCAGATAGCTGACTTCGGGCTTCATCGGATCCGGCTTCGCATGGATGTGGTCGCTGCCGGGGAACAACTGGTGATCGAAGAGATCGCGGATCTCCCGATCACCCGGCGTCGGATCCAGGATGCCCCAGGGTTTGTCCATGTAGGCGTTGTAGCCGGCGAGATGGTCGAGGACCACGGCCACCGGGGTGTAGGGGATGCCCCGGTCGTGCCCCTGCATGAACTGGAACACCTCCGCCGCCTTTCGACCGTGCGACGTCAGGTTCCAAGGGGCTTCCGGTTTTTCGAAGAAGATGGCGATGCTGTTTTCGGGCGTGACCATCGCGGCTCCGGCGAACCAGCCGTGGAGCCACATCCTTTCGTAGAAGCTCAACGAATGCCCCGCATCCAAGCCGCGGGCGTCATGACCCTCTGTCCGGAGTGGCCCGCTCGTCGTGCACGCCCCGGAAAACCACGGGCTCACCTGGACGGACCAAGGCGTCCGCCATTGGCGCGAGGCGCCGCGAGCAAACGCCAGCTTCGACTGGGTGAAGGCGATGTTTTCGCCCACTTCCAGCCCGATGCACCGCGCTCCCCATTCCCCGACGTAGGCCTCGTAGTGCGAATGCCCCGTCACGCTGATCACGCGGTCGAGCAGATCATGCTTCCGGCTCATGAAGTAGTCTTTGACCACCTCGTAGCATTCCCGGCGAGTGGCAGGGCGGCGGTCATAGCCGGCCAGACCGTTCGGTTTCATGAGGTGCTTGTAGGCATCGAAATCCTTGCCGTAGACGTCGTGCCACCAGGACTCGTTGGGGGCGAGATTGTGGAAGTAGTAGCCCCATTCACCGAGCTGATACGCATTGAAGACACCGGCCCGATCCATCGGCGCCAAGGCTGTTTCCATCTCGTGGCCGAAGACGGAGCGTCCGCCTCTGATCTGCATTTCCCCGCCGGAATAGAACACGACCGGCCACCCGAGCTTGGTCAGGTAGTGGACGAGCGCCGTCGAATCCGGACGCGGACTTGGCCCCGGATCAAAGCCATTGCCAAGATGCTCGCGACCCATGACTTCTACGAGCTGCTCGACTTTGTCCAGTTCACCAGGCGCGCCATAGAGGGTGAAAACGAACCCGCTCTGTCCGGGCAGCAGGCGGACCTGTTGGGCTCCGGCGGCAAGCGTTTGGAAGCCTGGGAAGGAGATTTCGGCAAAGGAACGAGCGCCGCCCGGAGTTGCTTGGCGCGGGATCATTTTGAGTGCAGCGAGCCACTGCAAGGACTCGGTCTGCCATGTATCCCATGACGGTCCTTTGTAGCCGTTAAGCCCGTGTCCGCCGGACGGTAGTTCAAGCAAGCGGGTGCGAACCTGGTGGGTCTGCAACGCTTGGTAGAAGATTTGGCTGTTCTCGACCGTCACCACGGTGTCGTCCAAGGCGTGCGCGAGGAACGTCGGTGGCGTCTGCCCGGTGACTTGAAGCTCATTGGAGAATTGTCCGACGATTTCCGGAGTGGGATCCGGCCCGAGGAGATTGGCTTTCGATCCTTGGTGGGTCTTCTCGCCCATGGTGATGACGGGATAGATCAGGATCGCGAAGTCGGGCCGGCTGCCGATGCGCTCAATCGCATCCGTAGCCCGAGCATCGCCCGGGTCGAAATGCGTGGCGGCGGTCGCCGCCAAATGTCCTCCGGCTGAGAATCCGATGATGCCGACGCGCGCGGGGTCGCAGCCCCATTCCTGGGCCCGGGCGCGGACCGTGCGAATGGCCCGTTGGGCATCGAGCAGCGGAACAAACGGGCGGCCGTGCGGAAGACGATATTCAAGGACGATTCCGGTGACGCCATGCTCGTTGAGCCAGCGGGCGATCCCGCTGCCTTCGGGTCCGGTGACCAGTCCTCCGTAGCCTCCGCCCGGGCAGATCACCACGGCAGCGCCGTTCGTGACGGCTGGATGGAAAACGGTGATGAAAGCGTTGGCGGTTTCGCTCTGACCATCGCCGATCGGCGCTTGGTCTGGCCAAAGGGGAATCCTTTCGGGCGAAGTCAGGGATTCAGCGGCGGAAATGGGCTGGATCCGCGGAAGCAGGAAGGACCCGGCGAGACCGACGAGAAGCCAAAAACGGTGGAAGATCCTCCCGCAGCTAGCACGAGAGGCCGATGATCCCGATTCCACTTTCGCTCTGAAGTCCTGTGTCGCGTTCATGTCTTTTATCTGGGGCGGTCAGGGCACTTTTTTCTCCAGCCAAGCTGCGACCTTTTCCACCCAACGGGCGGCGTGTTCACGGAGTCCAGGGCCGCTGAAGTGGACACCCTTTCCCTCGTTCTCCCGCAAGAGACCTTTGATCGCGTCCGTATCGGGTCCTTCGAGCGCGATCCCATCCCGCCACAGCGCGGCCTGGGCGGCCCGGATGTCGGATGAACCTTCGTCTCCGGGCACGTGGTAGCTGGCCTGCGCGACAAACCAAGGGGCCTTCCAGCCGATGTCCCGGCGCGAGTCGTGGATGAGCTTCTCCAGATACTTCCGATAGAGGTCGCCGCGCAGCGTGCGCGTGGCGTCGCTCTGGTTTGCGTCGCTCTCGCCCTGATGCCACAGCACGGCACGAAAGCCGCGAGGACCTGCCTGCTTCATCCGGTTGGTGAAGGCCGCGTAGAGCTCGCCGTTGCTCTCCCATTGGCCGTCGGGACGCTGCCCCACGTGACCGGTGAGGGTTGGCGGGTTCGGAAAGGTCGCACCCTTGGGCAACCACTCGCGCACGCTGCTCGCCCCAACACCACACGCGATGATGCCGACCGGCACGTGGAATCGTTCGGCGATCGCATCGCCAAAGGGCGGCATGAAACTGCCCCCGCTGCCACTGGCACCGGGCTGTGGATCTCTGGCGAGTTGCCAGCGTTTGCCGTCGAAGGCCGCGACGATGCCGGTCTTGGTCTCCTGTTTCTCGCCTCCGTGGTTCGCGGAGTTCGATTGGCCGGCGACGACGAAGACCTCGCCGATGCCGACATGTTCCACTGTCGATCCGGCGAGAATGATGCCCTTGGAAACGGCCCGGACTTCGAGCCGATGCCAACCGCCCGAGGGTCCGTCCCACTTTCCAAGAAAGGTTCCGAGCTTGCGATCCACGGTCAGGTTTCGCCACTTGCCCGGCTGACCGTTGACCGTGAGGCGTCCTTCGATGGTGAATCCTTTGGCGGTGAGACCGTTGAATTCGCCGCTGATATTGATGGAACCCTTCCTCTTCGAAGTCCGCTGGATCACTTGATGGTCCAGCGGAGAGGACAGGGCTATGAGTGGGCCGGCATGGGCCTTTACGAAGTCCACCAACTCCGCACTTTGAAAGAAGCCGGCCCACATGTTGTGCCCTTGGCCCGGCGCAACGATCAACTGCATGGAGCCGCCGAGCTCATTGTAGCGGTCCTGCATCAGACGGGAATTCGCCTCCAATGGCACAAGCGTGTCGATGTCTCCATGAATGGAAAACAACGGCACTTTGGCTCGGGCCAACGCCGCCAGCCGATCGACGGGGTTGTGTTCCGTCAGATGCGACTGCAGTTGCTCGGCGGTCATTTCGTAGGCGCCTGCCGCCTTGGCCACGCCTGGGTAGCACACCAGATTGCACACCGGATAAATGCCGGCGAAGCCTCCGACTTTCTCAGGATTCTCGGCCGCCCAAGAGAGGGCCATCAATCCTCCGCGGCTCCGGCCGAGCAACACCGGCTTGGTCGAGTAGCCACCCTTGCCGGTCATTTCTTCATAGAAGGCGGTAAAGAGACGGCGGCCTGTCGGACTGCCGTAGGATTCGCCCACGTCGATCCCGGCAACGGCGATTCCCGAGGCGAGGAACTGGTCGAACATCCACTGCTCTTCCCGGCCGGGAAGTCCGGGCAGAGTCGGAGCATACCAAACCCACGGCTTGGCGGTCTCGGCTGGATTGCCGGTGGCCGGGATGAGGAAAGCGGTGTGGCCGGCGGTGAGGAATACTTCTCCGGGAAGGGGAAGATCCTTCGTCGGCGCAACTGAGATGGAATCATCCGAGTCGGCCGCAAGCAGCCGCGCCTGCGGAAAGAACAGGAGCGCGACGAGCAGGGCCAAGCGTAGAGATTTTGAATCAGGGGCGATGCGGCTGTTCTAGTGGAAAGGTCGGACCGCTTCAATCCATCCGAGATCCGGACTCCGTGATCCCTCTGGGGCACCGCGAACGGAGGAGGAGATATTAGGTCGGCATTCGGACGGTTTTTCGGAGCGCAATCGGTGGGGTCTCTCTCAATGATTTCTCCCCAGTTCGAACGCCCAGTTCGCCGCCGGTGCTGGTGGAATGTGTCTCGGAAAGGGCAATTGGCGGAGAGAGAGGGATTCGAACCCACGGTAGTGTTACCTACGCACGCTTTCCAGGCGTGTGCCTTAAACCACTCAGCCATCTCTCCGCCGAGGACGCGGAAATTGATCCATCTACCGGCACGGAGGCAACAGTTTTGTCGTTCCACTCGAAGGTGGGCTTCGACCCGGGCGGAGTCTGACCGCTTGCCACGATCCCTTCTGGTCGTCCCGCTGGAATCAGGCACCCAAGCGGACCGAATCGGTCCTGTCACGGTGCCGCGGACGCGTTTGTTGCCGCGGGCGCATCTTTGCGGCTCAGAAGAGTTTCATGAGGTCAAGCTGGCTGCCGCCTTGGCTGGCGACGAGGTAGGTCTTTTCTCCCCGGCTCCACCCGACGGTGGCGACGTCGGAGATCTGAGTGAAGACCGGTGATTCCGCAGGGGCGTCGGGGAGAGCGGTCCGGTCGATCACCAACAAGTGGGCGACGTGGCCGTTTCCAAGGTCGAAGCAGACGAGCGAGACTTTGTGCTGCTGCCAATCCATGAGACGGCAGCCAAGACTGGGCCGCCTCTCCAGTCCGGCCGGAAGGAGCAGTTCGCCTTGGCCTGCTTGATCTTTGAGCCAACGACGCACCTCCGCGAGGTCATGGGACATGAGATCGAGGCGATCGAGCCGGTGACCGACGAAATCCGCCATCTCGGCGCGGTAGGCCGGGAAACCGTTGCGACCTTCGAAACGGTTCCAGAAAACACCGAGGATCAGCAGCGCAGCGAAACAGGCGGCGGCCAATTGCCACGCGGGTTGGCGCCACCAGACGACAGGCTTCACGATCTTTCGCTGGGCGAGGAGGCGGGACTTGAGGTGGACCGGCGGCGTTACGGAGTCGCGGAACTTGCCGCCGATTCGCTGGTCGAGTTCCAGCTCGTTGGCCAGCCAGGCGCCCAGATCCGGATCGAGACGGGCCTGTTCCAGCGCTTCCCGGAACTGCGGATCCACCGAATCTTCGCCGCCCGGGCGATAGGCCTGAAGGATCAATTTGGCTTCTTCGTTGTTCATGGTTTACGGCGCGGTGCGGGACTTGAGGTCCAGTCGGATGGTCTTGCTCTGGGGCTGGCGATCAACCGCACAAGCGAGAAGCTTCTCGCGAAGCTGCGCCTTCCCCCGGGAGAGCCGCGACATGACCGTCCCGATCGGCACGTCGAGCACGGTGGCGATCTCCTCATAGGAATGGTCGTTCAGGTAGAAAAGGACCAGGGGCAGACGGTAGTGCTCTTCCAGTTGGAGAAGGGCGAGACGGACGATGTCGTTCTCGAGGACGTCCACATGCTCCGGGGCGATGGCCGGAAGCTCGTCGCTGACGGATTCGATCTCGAAGTGGGGCAGGCGGCTTTGGCGGCTCTTCCAGCCGAGGAAGACGCGGTAGAGCGTGGTGAACAGCCAGGATTTGATCTTGGCCGTGTCGCGGATTTGGCCGCCCTTCATCAACAGTCGGCTGAAGGCCTCCTGCGCCAGTTCGCAGGCATCATCCGCGTTGCCCGCCAAACTGTAGCCGAACGCGTAGAGCGCGGTGTAGTGCGCGCTGACCGCTTGTTCGTAATCCGCTTCGTTCACAGGTTTCTGAGGCTGCTGGATGATCTTCTATTCCAGACAATTTTCCCGGGTTTTCGAAGCGCAAAAATAGACGCGCAGCCCATGGACGAAGGCCAGCGCCTTCTCCTGCGCTGTCAGACTGTTGTTGGATGTCGGCATCCGGTGCGGCCGCCAGCCGTTCGATCCAACCCTTGCCGTGCAGCAACGTCCAGACCGGCGCCGTCCCGGCGTGCACATCGAGTTGCTGCCCGGTGAACTCCACTGCGATCGGTTTTCAGCCGTTTTTGAATTTCAATCGCCCCGGCCACCGTTTGGTGGAGCGGGCTCTCGTCCTTTGATCGATCTGTTTTCATCAGCCCCAATCACTTTCCAACCGGTGGCTCCATTTCGGCTGCATCGTTCCGCCTTTGCAGTGAGGCCGGAAGTGACCACGGGATTCATTCTCCGCATCGCCGGAGCACGGGGAGCTGGCTCCAGGGGGCGGGCGAAGCGCCGGGCGCCCTGCGGACGTGTTTACCCGACCTGCTCCGCCAATTCCTCGGCGGGATAGGTCCAGATCTCGGCCAGGGTGGGATGGTAATGGGGAACGGCGGCGAGTTGCGCGACGGTCATCCGGGCGGCCATGGCCACGACGATCTCGTGGATCAACTCTCCGCCCGCAGGACCCACCACGGAGCCGCCGAGGATCTCACCGGTCTTGGGATCGGCCAGCAGCTTCACCGCCCCGTGCTCGACCTCCATGATGATGGATTTGCCGTGGTCGTTGAACGGGTAGCTCGCGGCGATGTAGGGAATGCCTTTGGCCTTCGCCGTCTTTTCCGTGAGACCCACGGCCGCGACCTGCGGGTCGGTGAAGACAACGGACATGATCAGCCGATAGTCCATCGTCCGGCGGCGGTCTGGATGAACGATGTTGTGGCCGGCAACCTCCGCTTGGGCGACGGCGAGATGGACGACCTCGAACGGGCTGGTGCAGTCGCCGCCGGCGTAGATGTGCGGCGTGGTGGTCCGCATCGAATCATCGGTGACGATCTTGCCATGGTCGTCGGTCTGGACTCCCGCAGCACCCAGGTTCAAGCGATGCGTGTTCGGAGAACGACCGAGGGCCAGGAGGATCTCTTCGGCCCGCAGGACGAGGACTTTGCCGTGCTGCTCGATGACGACCTCTTTTCCGGCCTGTGTGCGGCGGGCTTCCATCAAACGTGTCCCGCACAGCACCCGCATGCCTTCCTCGCGCAGAGTGGCCTCGATCGCTTCGGCGGCGTCTGTGTCGAAGTCTTTCAGCAGATGCTCGCTGCGTTGCACCAGCGTCACCTCCACGCCGAAGCGCTGGAACATCTGGGCGAATTCCACCGCCACTGCGCCGCCGCCAAGGACGATGAGCGACTTCGGCAAAATCTCGAGGGCGAGCGCATCGTCGCTGGTCAAGTAGCCCGATTCGCGCAACTGGGGCAGGGGAGGCGCGGAGACAACGGAGCCGGTCGCGACGAAGAAATGGCTGCCCGTCAGCCGCGATCCGTCGGACAGCTCCACGGTGTGCGGATCGACGAAGCGGGCATCGGCCCGGACGAGGGTGAAGCGGCCATCGGAGAGCTGTTCGCGGCGAAAGGAGGCGAACTCCGCGATCTTCGTCGCCTTGTGAGCCATGACGGCCTTGAAGTCCAACCCGGCCTGCGGGATCTCCAACCCCCACTTGTTGCCGGTCTTGGCGAGATGGAGGACTTCGGCTGCATAGAGGAGGGCCTTTGTCGGCATGCAACCGCGCAGGATGCAGAGGCCGCCGACCTCCTTGCCGCCTTCGACTATCGCGACGCTCAAACCGGCGGAAGCGGCGGTCCGAGCGGCCGCGTATCCGGCGCTTCCGCCACCCAGAACCACCAGGTCAAAGGAAGTCGGAGTCATGGATCGCGGGGCAATTGGGTTTCATACGGAGCAGGGGTTGTAATGCCGGCAGGACCACGAAGCAAACCGAAGAAGCCGCCAGTGGAGGCCGTGGCGCTTCCAAATGGACGACTCGAATCCTGGGCCATTGAGAATCCTTCCCCAGGCGGGGCAAATATCAGCCGCGTTGCCCGGCCGAGCCCGTTTTATTCAAATTGGGGACGCTTCCGGACGTGGGAACCGAGGGTGAAGACGTGCTAAATTTGACCTTCCTTCCGCGACCTTCCCCCTTATCGTGCGACTCGTAAATTTGCCGGCACGCGGCGAGCCAAGTAGTTTGGCCCGCGTCTTGGCGAGAGTTTGATCGCATGGACCCGAAGCTCATCCGAAATTTCAGCATCATCGCCCACATCGACCACGGGAAGACGACGCTTTCCGACCGATTGCTCCAGAACACCGGCACGGTTTCGAACCGTGACCTTGAGGCCCAGCACCTCGACGGGATGGATCTCGAAAAGGAGCGCGGCATCACCATCAAGGCCCATCCGGTCACGATGTATTACGACGCCAAGGACGGACAACGCTACGAGCTGAACCTGATCGACACCCCCGGACACGTCGACTTCGCCTATGAAGTGTCCCGCAGCCTCAGCGCCTGCGAAGGAGCGCTCGTGATCGTCGACGCTGCCCAGGGCGTCGAGGCCCAGACCGTCGCCAACTTCCACCTGGCCACCAAGCAGGGCCTCACGATCGTCCCGATCATCAACAAGATCGACCTGCCGCACGCCAACATCGCGATGGCCAAGCAGCAGTTGGAGGACATTCTCGCGGTGCCGGGCGAGGACGCCATTCTCGCCAGCGCCAAGGAAGGCATCGGCATCTCCGAAATTCTCGAAGCCATCGTCCACCGGATTCCGGCGCCGGTGCCCACCAAGGTCTGGTCCCTCCAGGCCCTCGTCTTCGACAGCTATTTCGACACCTACAAGGGCGTGGTCATCCTCGTCCGCATCACCAACGGCGAACTCCGGGCCGGCTCCCAGGTGAAGCTGCTTCACTCCGGCAAGACGGTGGAGGTGAAGGAGGTCGGCTCGTTCAATCCCAAGCCCTACAAGCGCGACGTCCTGACCGCCGGCGAAACCGGCTATATCACCGCGAACATCAAGACCCCCCGGGAGGTGAAGGTCGGCGACACGTTGACCGATCCGCGGAATCCAGCGCCCGAACTGCCCGGGTTCCAGGAGGTCCATCCAATGGTCTTCAGCGGGATCTACCCGATCAACACCGCCGACTACGAGGGGTTGAAGGTGGCCATCGCCAAGCTCCAGTTGAACGATTCCGCGCTCACGTTTTCGACGGAGAGCTCGGTCGCGCTCGGCTTCGGTTTCCGCTGCGGCTTCCTCGGACTGCTGCACATGGAGATCGTCCAGGAGCGGCTCCGGCGCGAGTTCGACATGGACATCATCGCGACCTACCCGAGCGTGGTCTATCAGGTGAAGATGACCGACGGCACGGAGAAGGAAGTGGACAACCCCGCCTTCATGCCCGACGTCACCTTCATCGACGAGGTCCGGGAACCCATGGTGAAGGCATTCGTCATGGTGCCGAACGCGAACATCGGCGACATGTTGGCCCTCATCTCGGAGAAGCGCGGCGAAGTCGAGCACACCGAAACGCTCGACACGAACCGCGTCATGCTGACCGCCCGGATCCCGCTGAACGAGATCCTCATCGACTTCCACGATCGTATCAAATCCATCACCAAGGGCTACGGTTCGATGGACTACGAGTATGACGGCTACGTGACCAGCGAGATGGTGAAGCTCGACATGATGGTCAACGGCGAAGTCATGGAGGCCTTCTCGGCTCTCGTGCATCGGAGCAAGGCGGAGAGCAGGGGACGCATCCTCGCGGCCAAGCTCAAGGACGTCATTCCCAAGCAGCAATACCAGGTCGCCATCCAAGCCGCCATCGGTGGCAAGTTCGTTGCCCGTGAAACCATCAGCGCCATGCGCAAGGATGTAACCGCCAAGTGCTACGGCGGCGACATCTCCCGTAAGCGCAAGCTGTTGGAAAAGCAGAAGGAAGGCAAAAAGCGAATGAAGACCATTGGAACGGTCAACATTCCGCAGGAAGCCTTCATCGAGGTCCTCAAGAGCTGATCAACACCGAAAACGCATGACGCTGCGCTGGTTTTTCTCCAAGTCCGTCCGTGAAGCCGCCGATCTGTGCAAACAGGCGCGGAAGATCCTCAACCACCAGCATGACATCCTCGCGCCACAGGCCTTGGAGAGCATTTCCAAGGCGATCGCCGAGACCGAGGAAGGCATCCGCAATGGACTGCCTCCGGCGCTTTTGGCCGATAAATGCGACGCGCTCAAGGAAGCGGCCGACAAGTGGTTCAAGCCGTACCGCAACTCCGGCATCCGTGAAAACGTCGAGGTCTTCCTCGTCGTCGTGGCCGTGGCGATGGCGTTCAGGACGTTCATCCTCCAGCCGTTCAAGATTCCGACCGGCTCCATGCAGCCGACGCTTTATGGCGTGACGGTCGAAGACTACGCGCATCCGGACGATGGTTCGAGGTCGCCCAGGCCGTTGCCCGGGTTGGCTAAACGGATCTACGACGGCGTGGTCGGAGGAATGTTCTACCACGAACTGATGGCGGCGGATGACGGCCAGTTGTTGGCGGTTTCGCCTCCGATCAAGTTCCTCGGTCTCTTCAGCCGGATGGAAATGAAGGTCCAGTATCGAAACAACCCGGAGCCCCAGATCCTGAAGCTCTGGTTCACGCCGGCCGATGGTCTGGGGGGCAAGCTCGACCTGGAAAAGAGCCGCTATTTCCGCAAAGACGAACCCATCGTCCGGTTCGAGGAAACCGCCGGCGATCATCTGTTCGTCGACCGAGTGTCCTACAATTTCCGGAAGCCACGGCGCGGCGACATCATCGTCTTCGCCACCAAAGGCACAGCCATCGAGCATCAGGACCAGTTCTACATCAAGCGGCTGGTCGCTTTGCCCAATGAAACCATCAGCATCGGGGACGACTCGCATCTCGTGGTCAACGGACGCCGGCTGGATGCCAACGAACCGGGCTTTGAGAACGTCTACGCCATCGGCAGCGGCTTCGGAAAATGGCGCTACCTTGGACATCTGAACGGCAACAACATGCCCGGAGTCCGGCTGTTTCCGGATCCCGCAGCCAAAGTCACGTTGACGGACGATCAGTATCTGGCCATGGGCGACAACACCGCCAACAGCTCCGACTCCCGCATGTGGGGCCCGGTCCCGGTGCAAAACGTCATCGGCCGGTCGTTCTTCATCTATTGGCCGATCATCAACCGCGACGGCCATCGCTGGGGTTGGTCCCAGCGCTGAAGCTAGTTTCCATCAGAGGTTTAGGCCCATCGGAGGCGAAACAAATAACCGAGCACAATGTTTGTTATATTCATTTACAGTTTGAAACTTAAAGCCAATAGGATGGTCGGCTTTTGAGACTTAAGCTTCGGGCTACTGCTATAATACTGCCCCTTTGTATTTCGCTCTGGGTGCCCTGATTGCCGACCTCCCAACCGCCGCGCCAAGTCAGCCCGCAATTCGTCGCATGTGGGAATTTCGGTTCGAACGGATACCTTCGCCAGTTGCCATTCGTTCAATGCCGATTTGGAGTTGAGCCACCGGACAACCGCTCGGGCTAGATACCACCAAAGGCCGGATGCAACCAAAAGTCCGATAAGCGCAGCTGCAACTCCGAGCCATGCCTGAAACCGCGCCGCGTCGAATACTTTCTCCGTGTCCCCCGAATACCTCGTCATCATCTGTTCCATGTCTGAACAGATCGGAAGGCATCGAAACGAGTTGAGGGTCTGGCATTTCCTTCAACCCTACCCCGTCGCGGGCTCCGACTTGTAGGTGCATACTCCGAGGCTTCACTACCCGCCATAGGTGTGATGTGTTCGGAATCTCGGTCCGCTCGGCCCAGAAGTGGCTGGCCCGTTTCTGCGCCGATGGCACCGCAGGTCTTGAGAACCCTTCCTTCAGGCCAAAACGCTCCCCGGACGGCATCCATCGTCTGACGGAATCGACGGACATCATGAGCGCTCAATCGGTCTCACAACGCACCTTTTCTGATCCCGGTTGACCATCCGGTAGCAATGATCGCGAACCCCGGCTCGGCCAGGATCAAGGCGCCAGAATCAAGGCGTACCCCGGTTGATGCGGAAGTAACGGACCGGCGGATTGGTCGCGGATGGCAGATCTAACTGGACCCAGTTCGTCTGCGCCTGGATTGACTGGAGCGCCGACCAGTCGACCAGGTTCGTGGAATCCTCGATCAAGTATGTATCAAGCGGAGTTGCCGGAAAGCCCAGGACAAGCCAGCCGTTTGAGAGGATCCTGGGTGCGGCCAGAGACAGAGGATCGACGATCACATCGACGGTTCGAGAGACGTTCGTGACGCCGCGCGTGTCCGTGGCGATGGCGCGGAGCTGATAGGATCCGGCCATCGGATTCGTCCAGACCAGGCTCCAGGGCAGCTGGTTCACCCGACCCAGCAGCATGCTTCCGGCCAGGAATTCGACTTGAGCCACGCCGGCTCCAGCGGTTGCGTCCGCCGAGAGGATCAGCCGCGAAGGCATGGTGAAAGTGGCTCCATCGGTCGGGTTCAACAGCGCAACGGTAGGCGGGGCGAATGCCTGATCCACCGCAAACTCCAAGAAGGAGAGCTTCGCATTCACGGCATCCGGGCCAACAGTGATGGTCAAACGGCCGTCGGACACGGCGATCACGTTCGTCCCTTCCACCCACGGCTGGGCTGCGCTGGGAGCGCCATTGGCGACCACTTCGCCCTCGGCCGTGATCTGTTCGACGCCGTCGAAGAAATCCGAATCCCCCGAGACTGTATGGACGCGGTAGTTGCCGTTCGGCACGGCGATCTCCCAGATCCGGGCCGGATCCTGTTTCTGGAGATGGACGAACGTGTCGTAGCGTTTGTCCGGCGACTGGGCGCTGTTCCGTTCGCGGGTGTTGGCTGAGGTGTCCGCGTCCCAGCCGTAGGAATAGCCGTTGCCGCGATCACCGAAGGCCAGGCCGCTGTCGCCGAGATAACCGGCGGGGGTGGCCGTGGTGGCGAGCTGGAAGTTGATCCGGGCGCCGAAGCCGGCGGTCTGGCCAGACACCGAAACGTTGTCGATCTGGGCCGTGTTCACCGTGGCGTTGTTGTGGGCCGTCGCCGCCAATCCGATAAAGATCGTCCTGGCCATCGGAATGGTGGCGGTGTCGATCAAAGTCCAGTTGACCCCGTTGGCCGAGGCTTCGCTGGTGAAGACGTTGTTGGTCCGGCTCAAACGGACCCACCAGGGAGCGGCGCCGGCCGGTCCCGCCGTGTGCACACTGTCGGCCCCGGTGCTCGGTCGGCGTTGGAACGCGGTTCCATTTGCCGAACTGACGAGCGACATGGCCTGGCTCGAATTCGCCGTGAGCGTCTCGCGGATCATGACCCCGGCCTTGGCCCAGCCGTCCGAATTCCCCAGCGCGGCGACCCGGGCGGTGATCCGGCCGTCGCCGGTCAGCGTCTCTAACACATAGTGGAACGCATCGGACTGGCCCCAGATGTCGTCGCCCGAGGCGGCGATCGCGAACGATCCACCCGCATACGTCGCATCGCCGCTCAAGCCGACTGCGCCGATGTCCTGGTGCGACCAGGGCCCGGGCAACTGGATGGAGGATGGAGGCAGCGCACTGATCCATTGGGCGATGGTGGCCAGCGCAGCCACGTCGAGACGGTTCCGGGCCAAGGGCGGCATCTTGTTTCCATCCACCGCGCTGTCCCGCAGGTAGAGGATGGATTTGGCGAGGCTGCCCGGGACCACGACCTTGGCGCCCGGCACGCCAAGGGTCTGCGAGACCAACCCATTGACGATGCCGGCACTGGCAAGGGGCGTGTCGAAACGGGCGTCCCAGAAAGCGCGGGCACCGCCGGGCCGGTGGCAATGGCCGCAATTCGCGTCCAGATAGGAGCGGACACGAAGTTCGAGCGGAGCTGCCGCATTGGTGACGGCGACCATCTGGGCGAGGCCGGGAATCGCGGCCTCGTCGAGCGGTTGGCTGAAAAGTCCGATGTGGTTCCAGGAACGGAGCTGGTTGTCCATCACACCGGAACCGGGATAGAGGAAGTCGCGGTTGCTCTGGCGGGTCTTCACGCCCAATACGCCGTTGGCGGCCGTGTTGTGGCAGGCGAGGCACTCGGTGCGGCTCGGATAGTGCCACGTCTGGATGCGCTGGCCGGAAGCGGTCTGGACGGCGATGTCCTCGTCCAGGCGATCCGCCAAAAGGTCGGCGTCGCTGTTGTCGGGTCTCCATTTGTAGGTCGCCCCGAAATAGAGACCGTTCGTGCCCCGGACGAGAAAGCGGGTTTCGAGCCGGCGATGCGCGGAAAGATCGGCATCGTCGACCGGAAGCTCGAAGTGCTTCACCAAAACCGTTCCGTTCGGGAAGGTCCATTCTCCGGTGGTCGTGAGGCTGATCTGGGTGTTGGTCGGGATGATCATCCAACGCTTCTTGGCCGCGCCGTCGGACCAAAGGGGCGAGTTGACGTCGTAGGGAATCAGCGCGGCGGCGGGCGTCATGTTGGCCGTGTCGGTGAAAGCTCCGGTCTGGGACAACAGTGCCGGAAACTCCTGCACGACCGGCGGAGGGCCTGAACGAGCGAGCTTGTAGATCCGGCCGCCCTGGCTGCTCATCTGGCAGAGGTAGAATTCGTTGTTGGCGTCGAGGCCGAAGGAAGAAAGTCCGGTATAGTCGCTGCCGGAATTGGGCCCGTTACCCTTGGGCAGGACACAGAGCAGGGTCTTCCCGGCTGGGGTCCTGGTGTCGTCCATCGCCCAGATCTTTCCCTGCACATTGTCGCCGAAGATGTATTTGCCACCCAGATCCGCCGCGAACTGGGTGCCTCGATAGACGTAGCCACCGATGACCGCTTGGCCCTCGCCGTGATCGTAGTCGAGAATTGGGCGGTGGTTGATGCCGATGTAGGGCGCAACGAGATCGCCTTGCAGGCCCTCGATCCGGCTCCACTGGAAATTTTGCCCGGGCGCGTCGGTCGGTTCGATGATGTCGATCTCTTCGCGGGAACCGGCACCGACATCGCCAATGAAGATCCGGCCGCTCGGCGGATCGTAGGTCATGCGATGCGGGCTGCGCAGACCCAAAGCGTAGAACTCCTCCAAGGCGTTGGTTTGGCCGACGAAGGGATTGTCGTTCGGGATATAGTAGTTCGCCGTGGTCGAACCCGCTCTGGCCGGCTGCCGGGGGATCGGATGGCTGATGGAACCACCCCGCCGGTCCACGTCGATGCGGAAGACGCCAGAGAGCAGGTTTTGGTCGATCACCTGCGTCGGGCCGTTCTCGTCGTCGCCGTCGGTGTAGTAGAGGAAACCATTGGTCGGATGGAAGAACAGCCCTCCGCCATTGTGCCAGATGTTGTCTGCGACCTGGTCGATGAAGACCAACTCCGAGCCCGGAATGGCGACCCCGGACGCGTCGAGCGTAAACCGGGAAAGTCGGTCATGGTAGGCGCCGTTCTTGACGGTCGGAGGCCTTTGGGTCGGACTTCCGACGACAGTCCCGGGCACGACCCAGGTGTAGTAGACGAAGAGGAAACGGTTGGTCAGGAAACCTGGATGGAATGCCGCGCCGAGCAGGCCGGAATCGTCCCAGCCCTGGCACTGGTTGTGGATGTCTAGGACCAGGGTCTTGGTGGTGGTGGGGGGGCTGTTGACGAAAGACCAGATCCGGCCTTCGCGTTCCCAGACGATCAGGTTCGAGGTTCCCGGCACGAAGGTCAGGCCAAGCGCATTGGTGAAGAGGAGTCCGGTAAATGCCGGCACAGCCGACCAGTTTCCGGAAATCCCCGGGGCCGCCTTGGGCAGCGCGCCGTCAAGGAACGGGCCCACCGGCGGGCGCGAGGAGATCCCGTAGGGCTGGGCCCCGCCGATGGAGGCGAGGATCAGCAGAACAAATATCGCGACCGCTCGGCCGAGATTCAGAAACCGGGCACTGGGAGAGCTCATGGAATTGGAAATTCGCCCGCACTTTAAGCGGCCGGCCTTCGCCCGCAATGCGACAATCAGACTTCGTAGCATCGGCTCCAAACCGACCTGAGGTGAACCGTTTCTGAAAGAATTGGCCGCACTAACGACAAAAAACCCGGCTCAAAGCCAAAGTCCTCGGACAATATCCCTCGGATTCTGGCGCTTCCCCAAGTGGAGGCTTGCTCCTTCGACATATTTCGCGGCGCCGGTCTGGGCAAGGCTGAAAGTCTCGACCAGATCGCGATACCAACCGGGAAATCGAGACGTGAACTTGAGCTCCAAGATTACCAACCCCTCCGGGCTGCACCTGTAGGGCCGATCACAGACCGTCGGCAAAAGCCCGTCGAACCTGGGCCCTGCATGCACGTCCCGGTCGAGGGTCACACGGACCTCGTTGTTGAAGTCGTTCACATAGGCCTCGCGCTGATAGAAAACGTGGAGCTTGGGACCGGTTCCCAGTGTTTGCCCCAACCGCATGAATTCTCGCAAGGCTTCGAGATCCTGGGGTTTTGGATTGAAGAGATCCTCCGGGCGCGGCTCCAGGCCCGACAGGATATCCGGCACGGCGGTGCGGCGAACCGCGCACCGGTGCTTGTGGATGACATCCTTCTCCCGGCGCTTGATCTCGCAGAAGACGGGAACGACCGGATCCTCCGTGTAGTAGCGGATGCGCAGCTTGAAGCGGTTCCGGTCGCCGTTGAGGGTGCGGTGGTAGATCGTCCAGTCGTCGGAATCGAGGTAGACGCTGTGGACCGCGTAGGAACAGTCCGGTTGGCCGAACGCGAATTCGTCGAGCTCCAGATACTGCTGGATGAACTCGCTGACTCCCTGCGCAATCGATTCCGGAATGAGGTATTTCAACTCATACCGCGACGCCATCAAAGTGTGGTCCTGGCTCATGGATCGGATCTGAAACCGCAGCAACCCCGGGATCAGCTCCGATCCCAGGAATCCGGGCAAGGCCATTCGCCGCCGGTCCGGCCTCGCCTGTCTGGCATCCACGGTCGGCCTCCGTCGCTTGCCCTGTCGGCGGTCGGCTCCTATGGTTCGGCGCATGAATCTCGAAGACCATGCCGGCGACGTCTGCCGCAAGGGCCGCCTGTCCGCAAATGTCTCCCTCGAAGCCGCCGCCCAAGCCGGCGCCGTCTCAGCTGCGGAGTTGAACGCGTTCGAGGAATCCGGCGCCACCGGTGCCAAGATCGACTTCAGCGCGGTCGGCCGTCTCTCCGGCATCGACGGCGCCAAACTTGAGCGACTGGCCAAAGGCTGGACGCCGCCGCAGATCGATCTCGGCCGTTGGCACGAACTGCGGCAGGTCACCACCGCCGATGACGACATGACGACCAACTGCTACCTCGTCTGGGACGAAGCCACGCGCGAAGCGGCCCTCTTCGATACCGGCTTCGATGCCGCCCCGGTCTTTGCGCTGATCGAGCAACACGGCCTCGACCTCAAGCACCTCTTCTTCACCCATTCCCACCACGACCACATGGCCGCGATGGGCGATGTCCGGCAACGCTTCCCCAAGGTGAAGCTGCACTCCGACATCCAAGGAGTCCCGGTCGACCAGCGGAACCGACGCAACGACTTCATCATGCTCGGCAGCCTCCGGATCACGAACCGCGAGACTCCGGGCCATTCCGAAGACGGGGTCACCTATGTCGTCGGCAACTGGCCCGACGATTCTCCCCATGCCGCCATCGTCGGCGACGCGATCTTCTGCGGGTCCATCGGGCGCGGAAACCAGTCGTGGGACCTGGCCCGACAAAAGGTGCGCGAGCAGATCTTCAGCCTGCCCGTCGAGACCCTCGTCTGTCCCGGGCACGGGCCCGTCACCACCGTGGCCACGGAGAAGGAGAACAACCCGTTCTTCTGATTCGCGGCTTACCGCCCGCAGAAACGGTTTGCGTCGCGGGGCTTCCTCCTGCATCAGTTTCAGTCGAACGTTTGAATCAAATCGATGGCCCAAGCCAAGAATACGAGAACGCGCATATTGGATGTCGCAGAGGCTCTCTTCGGGGAACTGGGCCTGGATTCCGTGTCCATCCGGGACATCACCACGAAGGCGAAGGTCAACCTCGCGGCGATCCACTATCATTTCGGAACCAAACGGGACCTGATCGCCGCCATTTTCGAGCGACGGGTGGTCCCTGTGAACGAGGCCCGCATCGCACTGCTCGACGCGCTCGAACGGACATCCGGAAAAAAGGCGCCGAGGATCGAGGCCGTGTTGGAGGCGTTTGTTCGACCCGCGGTCCAGTCTTCGCTCAAGCCGAACAAGGGAGACATCGCTTTTTCCAAACTGTTCGGGCGCTGCCTTTCCGAACCGAACCCCGAAGTGGAGGCGCTTCTCCGGAACCAGTTCGAGCCTCTCTCGACGCGCTTGAACGCGGCCATGGTCCGGGCCCTTCCGCACCTGACGCCCTCGGAAGCCTTTTGGCGGATGAAGTTCACTTTTGGGGCCCTCCACCACTGGCTGCTTACCCGCGACAAACGTCTTCCCGCGTGGGTTGATCCGACCGATCTGGAGAGCCAGGTCCAGAAACTCATTTCCTATGCAGCCGCAGGGCTGCGCGCCGGTTGATGCCGGCTTCCCAACGTGTATGAAACCGATCCCGTTTATCCGCTGTTCAAGGGCCGTTTTGGTCCCGTTTTTGGCCGTTTCCTTGGTGGCTTGTAGCCGTAAGCAGGCTGCGCCCGCCGCTCCGCCGCCCGCCGAAGTCTCCGTGATCCAGGCGGTCCTGGAACGGGTCGACCACATCACGGAACTTCCCGGCCGCATCAATCCGATGCGGGAGGCGCAGGTGCGCGCCCGGGCGACGGGGATCCTGCTCAAGCGCTCGTTCAAGGAGGGCTCCGAAGTCAAAGAGGGCCAGCTCCTCTTTGAAATCGACCAGGCCCCGTTGCAGGCGGTGCTCGACAGCTCCAAGGCGGCCTTGGCCAAGGCAGAGGCGTCCTTGAAGGAATCAAAGGCGAATGTCGATCGCTACAAGGAACTCGTCCCGATCCACGCCATCAGCCGCCAGGTCTATGAGCAGGCCGAGGCGACGCTGGGCCAGAACGAGGCCGAGCTTCTGGCCACCAAGGCGGCGGTCCAGACGGCCGGGCTCAATTTGGGCTATGCGCGCGTCGTCGCCCCGATTTCGGGACGGATCGGAAAGGCTCTCGTGACCGAAGGCGCCTTGGTCAGCGCGACCGAGGCGACCGAGCTCGCGGTGATCCGCCAGACCGACCCGGTCTATTTCGACTTCACCCAGTCGAGCACCGACGTGCTGCGGTTGAAGCGCGCGCTGCGGGACGGATCCCTGGAAAACGCCACTGGAAGCGCGGCGGAGGTCAGGCTGCTGCTGGAGGACGGTTCGGAGTATCCGCATGCGGGCAAGCTCCTCTTCACCGACATCGCCGTGGATCCTACGACCGGCATGGTCACGCTGCGCGCAGAGGTTGCGAATCCAGGGGATATCCTGATGCCGGGCATGTTCGCGCGAGGACGGATCGTCGAGGGGGTCGACACCAACGCGATCACGGTCCCGCAACGCACCGTCAGCCGCGGGGCCGGAGGGGCCGCTTCGGTGCTGGTGGTCAACGACGAGAACAAGGTCGAATCTCGCGAAATCGAAGTGGGGCGAATCCTAGGATCGAGGGTGGTGGTCACACAGGGACTCAAAGGCGGTGAACGAATCATCGTGGAAGGATCTCAGAAAGCGCGGCCCGGTTCCGTCGTAAAGGCGGTGCCGTTCGCTCCTCCAGCGAACAGCCAAAAGGAATCCGCCCCGACCTCCAAATAGGCGAAGACCATGGCACACTTTTTCATCAACCGGCCGGTCTTTGCGTGGGTCGTCTCCATCCTGATCATGGTGCTTGGCGGACTGGCGATCACGCAGCTGCCCGTCGCGCAGTATCCGAACGTGGCGCCGCCTTCCATCTCCGTCACCGCGAACTATTCGGGCGCCTCGGCCGAGACGATGCAGGAAACGGTCACTTCGGTCATCGAGCAGCAGCTCAACGGCATCGACAACCTGCTCTACATGTCGTCGAGCAGCGACGCCTCCGGTCTCGCCACCATCACGCTGTATTTCCTCCCCGGCACCGATGCGGACGTGGCCCAGGTACAGGTCCAGAACAAGGTGCAGCTGGCCACACCAAGCCTGCCCCAAACCGTCCAGCAGCAGGGCGTTGTGGTGGCCAAGGCCACGCGCAATTTCATGATGTTCTTCACGCTGTCCACGACCAACGACAGCCTCGACGAGGTCGCCCTGGGCAACTACATCGCGTCCAGCGTGCTCGACCCCATCCGCCGGGTCACCGGGGTCGGCGAAGCCAATATGTTCGGTTCGCAGTATGCGATGCGGGTCTGGCTCAATCCCAACAATCTGAACAGCTTCGGGCTCACTCCGGGCGACGTCACCTCCGCGATCCAGAGCCAGAACACCCAGGTGTCCGTCGGACAGATCGGTGCTGTCCCCTCCGTCGAGGGCCAGCAGCTCAACGTGATCATGCAGGCGAGGACTACCCTGCGCACGGTGCCCGAGTTCGGGGACATCCTGCTCCGCACCAACCCCGACGGATCCCGCGTCCGACTGAAGGACGTGGCACGTGTCGCCTTGGGCGCGGAAAACTACGGCACCGAGGCCCGGGTCAACGGCCATCCTTCAGCCGCCGTGGCGATCAAGCTGTCTCCCTCGGCGAACGCCCTGAGCACCGCCGCCGCGGTTCGCGCCAAGGTTGAAGATCTCTCCCGGTTCTTCCCTCTGGGAGTGCGCGTGGACTATCCGCTGGACACGTCGGCCTTTGTCCAGATCTCCATCGAGGAGGTGTTGAAGACACTCGTCGAGGCGATCGTGCTCGTGTTCCTCGTGATGTTCCTCTTCCTCCAGAATCTTCGCGCGACCCTCATCCCGACGATCGTCGTTCCGGTGGCCCTGCTCGGAACGTTCGCCTCGATGCTGGCATTCGGCTTTTCGATCAACGTGCTGACGATGTTCGGCATGGTGCTGGCCATCGGCATCCTCGTGGACGACGCGATCGTCGTCGTGGAAAACGTGGAGCGCATCATGAGCGAGGAAGGTCTCTCGCCGCTGGACGCGACCCGGAAGGCGATGAGCCAGATCACCGGCGCCCTGATCGGCATCTCGCTCGTGCTCACGGCGGTGTTCATCCCGATGGCCTTCTTCAGCGGGTCGGTGGGAACCATCTACCGCCAGTTCTCGCTGTCGCTCGTCTCGTCGATGATCTTTTCCGTGTTCCTGGCCTTGTCGTTGACCCCGGCATTGTGCGCGACGCTCCTGAAGCCCTTGGCCAAGGGTCACAAGGAAGAGAGGCGCGGATTCTTCGGCTGGTTCAACCGGACCTTCGCCTCCAGCGCCAAGCGCTATCAATCGTCGGTCGGGCGCATCCTGAAGCACAGTTTCGCGTCCATGATCGCTTTCGTGGTGATCGTGGCCCTGGTCGGTTTGTTCTATGTCCGCATGCCGTCCTCCTTCCTGCCGTCGGAGGACCAGGGCTACTTCATCACGAACATCCAGTTGCCGGTCGGAGCCACCCAGGAGCGCACCCAGGCCGTCCTGTCCCAGGTGGAGGACTACTTCCTGAAACAGCCGGAGATCGAAAGTTTCATCACCGTGGCGGGGTTCAGCTTCAACGGTCGCGGGCAGAATTCGGCGCTGTCGTTCGGCCGGCTGAAGGACTGGAGCCTGCGCAAAGGCGAAGACCACACGGTCCAGGCCGTGATCGCGCGCGCCGCCGGGAAATTCGCATCGGTGAAGGACGCGATCATCTTTCCCCTCAATCCTCCGGCCATCGCCGAGCTGGGCAACTCGACCGGGTTCGACTTCCAGCTCCAGGATCTCGCCGGCCTGGGCCACGAACAACTTCTGTCCGCACAGAAGGAACTTCTCGCGATGGCCGCGAAGAACCCCACCGTCGTGGGCGTGCGCGTGCAGGGACTGGAAGACGCGGCCCAGTTGAAGATCGACATCGACGAGGCCAAGGCCACCGCGCTCGGCCTCTCTCTTGCCGACATCAACGCGACCCTCCAAACCAGCTTCGGTTCCTCCTACGTGAACAATTTCATCAACGGCAACCGCGTGCAGCGGGTGATCGTCCAGCTCGACGCGCCGTATCGCATGGCGCCGGACGACATCGGCAAAATCTATGTCCGGAACCGGACCGGAACGATGGTGCCGCTTTCGGCCGTCGCCAGCATGCGCTGGATCCACGGCTCGCCGCAGCTGCAGCACTACAACGGATTTCCGTCCTACGAGCTGGTGGGCGCCGCCGCGCCCGGCCGAAGCACGGGAGAGGCGATGGACGCGATGGAGGAGATGGCGAGGAAGCTGCCCAAGGGCATCGGCTACGAATGGACCGGACAATCCTATGAAGAACGCCTGGCCGGTTCCCAGGCACCCATGCTCTACGGACTGTCGCTGCTCGTCGTGTTTCTCTGCCTCGCCGCGCTCTATGAAAGCTGGTCGATCCCGCTGTCGGTGATCTTGGTCGTTCCTCTGGGTGTGTTGGGCGCGCTGCTCGCGGCGCACCTGCGCGGGCTGCCGAACGACGTCTATTTCAAGGTAGGCCTGCTCGCCACGGTCGGCCTCGCCACCAAGAACGCCATCTTGATCATCGAATACGCCAAGGACCTCCAGGCGGAAGGAAAAGGCTTGGTCGAGGCGACGCTCGAGGCGGTCCATCTCCGGCTCCGGCCGATTCTAATGACCTCGTTCGCGTTCATCCTCGGGGTGATGCCGCTCGTGTTGAGCACGGGGGCAGGGTCGGCCAGCCAAAACGCGATCGGCACCGGCGTGGCCGGCGGAATGTTCGCCGCCACCGCCCTCGGCATCTTCCTGATCCCGGTCTTCTACGTGGTGGTTCGACGGATCTTCAAGGCGAAGTCCAAGCCCGGTGCTGGGCCGGTCGCAAGCCAGGCCGACGCGGCCGACGGAGGGGAAAAAGCAGTATGAAAATGAACCTGGTTTTGCTCACCGGGCTGGGCGCGCTCCTCGGCGGATGCACTATGATGCCGAAGTATGAGCGGCCCGCTCCCGCCTTGCGGACCGACTGGCCGCGTGCTGCGGCGTCATCCGGAACGAATGCCGCGGTCGTCGCCGATCTAGCCTGGCAGGACTTCATCAAGGACCCGCACCTGAGAGATCTGGTTGGGCGGGCCTTGACCAACAATTCTGATCTTCGGGTCGCAATGCTCCGGGTCGAACAGACCCGCGCCCAATATCGGATCCAACGATCCGGGCTCTTTCCAGGCGTTCAGGGCGATGCCGGCTTTCTCCGCCAAAAAACGTCCGGCACGATCTCCGGCTTCAATCAGGGCACCATCCGAAACACCTACTCGGTCAATGCGACGGCGGCCTATGAGGTGGACCTTTTCGGCCGCGTCCGCAGCTTGAACAAAGAAGCCCTCGAGAAATTCTTCGCCACCGAAGAGGCCCGCAAGGCCGCGCAGATCTCGTTGGTGGCGGAAGTGGCGTCCCAGTATCTGACGCTCGCCCAGTTGAACGCGGCCAGGAAGATCGCGCAGCAGACGCTGGAAGCGGTCGGTGCATCGTTCGAGCTGAACCAGCGCAGCTTCGAAGCAGGGGCCGTGTCCGAGCTGGATCTGCGGACCGCAGAGGCACAGGTGCAGACCGCGCAGGTCGATCTGGCGACGCTGTCGCAGCAGGCGATCGAAGCCAGGAACGCCTTGGAACTGGTGGTCGGGCAGCCGTTGCCGGACGACCTAGGTGCCGACCCGCTTCCGGAAGATCTTCCGTTGCTCGCCGACCTGCCCCCGGGCATGTCGTCCGACATTCTGCTAAACCGGCCGGACATCATGGCGGCGGAGCACACGTTGAAAGCCGCCAACGCCGACATCGGCGCACTGAAAGCCGCGTTCTTTCCAAGGATTCTGCTGACCGGATCCGGCGGAGTCGCCAGCGCCAAGTTGACGGATTTGTTCACCGGCCCCTCCGTCACTTGGAACTTCTCCCCCCAGATCACGGTTCCCATTTTCAACATGGGTGCCGCCAGGGCCGAGCTCGACGTTTCCAAAATCAGCAAACGGATCGAGATCGCCAACTACGAAAAGGCCGTGCGGACGGCGTTTCGGGAGATCGCGGACGCCTTCGCCGCCCGTCGGACCATCGACACCCAGATCGAAGCCCAGGAACGGCTGTTTCAAGCCCAGCAAAAGCGGTTCGACCTCACGAACGCACGCTATCGCGTCGGGGTGGACAACTATGTGGAGGTGCTCCGGGCCCAACAGGATCTCTACGCCGCCCGCCAAACCCTCCTCAGGTTTCAAGCGGCCCAGCTGTTGAACTCTGTTACCGTCTACCGATCGCTGGGCGGCGGCTGGAAGTCGTAGCGGGATCGCTTGGATCTAGGCCCGGAGGAAAAGGGATCGAAACAGGCAGCTCGCCCGGGAGTTTTTCCGCTTCCCGCTTCCCGCGTTCCATCCCACGCTGCACGTCGAAATCGACCGTCGAAAACCAGCATCCGAAATCCCGAATGTCTTCCTACCAGGTCATTGCCCGGAAATACCGCCCGCAGCGTTTCGAGGACGTCATCGGCCAGGAACACGTCACCCGCACGCTGGCCAACGCCATCAACGCCGGCCGCGTCGCCCACGCCTACCTCTTCTGCGGCCCGCGCGGCACCGGCAAGACCACCGTGGCCCGCATTTTCGCCAAGGCCCTGAACTGCACGGGTGGACCGAAGGTCGAATTCGACGACGCCGATCCCCGCGTGCAGGAGATCACCGACGGACGATCGCTGGACGTGATGGAGATCGACGGCGCCTCGAACAACGGCGTCGAACAGGTGCGTGAACTGCGCGAGACCTGCAAATTCGCTCCCGCCTCCTCGAAGTTCAAAATCTACATCATCGACGAGGTCCACATGCTCTCGACAGCGGCGTTCAACGCCCTGCTGAAGACGCTCGAAGAGCCCCCGGCCCACGTGAAGTTCCTCTTCGCCACGACCGATCCGCAGAAGGTTCTCCCCACGATTCTCAGCCGCTGCCAGCGCTTTGATCTGCGCCGGATTCCGACGCCGCTGATCGCCAAACACCTGTCCGAGATCGCCGGCAAGGAAGGCGTCACCATCGATCATGAAGCGCTCTACGCCGTGGCCCGAGCGGCCGAGGGCGGCATGCGCGACGCCGAATCGACCCTTGATCAGCTCATCAGTTTCTGCGGAACCGAGATCGCCGAGGGCGACGTTCTCTCGATGTTCGGCCTGACCGCCCAGGGCCAGATCCTCGCGCTCGTCCGCGCGGTGCTCGACGGGAATGCCGACACCGCCCTCCGCGAGCTCAACCAGCTGGCCCATCAGGGCAAGGATCTCGGCCGTCTCCTCACCGATCTCCTCGGGCTCTTCCGTAATCTCCTGATCTACCAGGTCTCCAAGGGAGATCTCAGCCTCCTCGAAGTTTCCGATACGGAAACGGCCGCCCTCGAGGAAAACGCCGGTCTGATCTCATCCGACGGGCTGACCCGCGTGCTGGAGATCATGACCGATGCGGAGGGCCGCTTCCGCGACGCGGTTTCCAAGAAGATCCTGCTCGAAGTCACGCTGATCAAAGCCATCGAAGGCCGCACCGCCATCAGCCTCGACGCCGTTCTGAAACAGTTGAACGCGCTGCGGCAGGAAGCAGATTCTTCGGGAGCCTCCTACCAGGGTCCCGCCGCTTCATCCAATTCCCCTGCTCCGGGCGTCCCCGTCCCCGCACCCGCACCCGCGCCTGAACGACCCAAGCCCACGCCTCAACTCAGCGTTCCGCTCGCTCCGGCCGCCGCCACTTCTCCAGTGTCCATCGCCCCTCCCAGGCCCCCAGAGCCTCGGGTTCCAGTCTCGGTTTCAGCGGTCGATGTGATCGAGCTTTGGCCCAGACTGCTGGCCGCCCTTTCCGGACCGAAGTTCGTCTTCCTGAAAACCTATTTGCAGAGCGCGTTCCCGGTTTCTCTCAAGGGAAATGCTCTCACCATCGGTTTCCCCCCCGCCTTCGCCGCCCATCTGCCGATGGCCGACAATCCGACGAACCACCGAAACCTCCAGGCGACGTTGCAGGAGCTGGGAATGTCCAGCCCTCAGGTGAAGTTCGTCCAAGCCGAACCGCCGGCCGGTTGGGCTCCGGAGGTGGCTCCCATAGCGGAGGAACCGCCTCCCTTCGATCCCGATCCGGTGCCCGGCGCTGGCGGACGTCCACAGCCTCCACGCGGCACTGCTCCAGCAGGGCCAACAACCCTTTTGACCAAAGAAGACTTCAAGAACGACCCGCTGATCCAGAAGGCCCTCGAAGTGTTCAAGGGCGAGATCGTTCAAATCCAAGCGGAGTAGGCCGGCCCACAAAAGCTGGAAAACTCCGACATCATATTTTTACCCATGCAGATTTCTTCCGCCATCTTTGAACTCAGCGCACCGGACCTCGCCTCGTGCCCCCCTCCCAGCCTCCCGGAATTCGCCTTCATCGGCCGTTCCAACGTCGGCAAGTCGTCGCTGCTGAACATGCTCACGGGGAAGAAGGATCTGGCCAAGGTATCCGCCACTCCGGGCCACACGAAGCTCATCAACTTCTTCGAGATCAATAAAAAGTGGAGGATGGTCGATCTGCCCGGATATGGCTTCGCCCAAGTGGCGCGGAGGGACAAGGCCCGGTTCAACCGAGCCGTGGAAGACTACCTTGAGAACCGCCAGGGTCTCGCCGGTGTTTTCGTCCTCATCGATTCGAAATTGCCTCCCCAGAAGCTCGACCTGGAATTCGTCCAGTGGCTGGCCAATATCTCCGCGCCCATTGTGATGGTCTTCACCAAGGTGGACCGGATCACGCCGACCAAACTCTCGACCAACATGTCGGCCTTCACGGAGAAGATGTCGGAATGGTTCGAGGAACTGCCCGAGATTTTCACCTGCTCGTCCATCAATCGGCGCGGACGCCAGGAACTCCTCGGAACCGTCGAAGCCGCCATGGCCCAAGAAGAGGAATAGCTCCCACGCCGGAACGGAAGGAGCAGGTCGATTACTGGCTCAAGACGGTCGGAGGCAGCGGCGGAAAACCGGGTGGCTGAACCGCCCGCTGGACTTCGACCGCGATCGTCGATTCCTCCAAGGTCAACGGGCGCGAGGCTCCGCCAGCCTGGTTCCCGGTGTTGCCGGGATTCGCCAGCGGCGATGGATTGGCCACTCCCCCGGATCCGAATCTGGACGACGCGCCGGTGGCCCCTCCCCGGACTGTCCGCTGCGGAATCGAGCGGAAATTATTGTTGTTCGGCTGCCCCGGCGGCGCCGGTATCCTCGAATTTAGGGAACGACTGGCTCCCCCGGTCGGATTGGCGACAGCACCGTTGTTTAGTCCCGGGATCGCGGCGGTCGGCCGAACGCCGCGAGGAACGTTGGGAAGCCCGGGGATCGTGCGCCCCGCAGGACCCGCCGGCGTGATCGCCGTATCCATGGAAAGCGTCAACGGTTTATCGCGATACTGGACCTTTACTTTCTGGGTGCCTTCGTCGATTCCCAAGATTTCGACACCCGAAGCCTTTTCTCCCGGAGCCAAGGCCAAGTAAGTCGAAGTGCCGCCCGGCTCCAGCGAGTCGATCGCCAGCCACGCGCTGACGGCGGGGCCATTCCAAGAAAGGCCCGTGAAGCGAAGGTTGGTCTTCTCTTCGATGATAGGTGCCTCCGGCGGGACCACAACAGGAGGCGGGTTCAGCCGAAACGCGTTCTTCTCCGCGATGATCCTGTAGGGATTGTCCGGGGAACTCGCCATGGCGGCGCCCGCCGCGACTATCGCGATCAGCCCGGACGCAATTCTGCCGTGTTTCATGCTTTGGAAACTATTCACGCTTTTGAGGAAACACCAGTCCTGGCATTTGGTTGCCAAGGAACCTAAAACGCCGGTCCCGCGAGGCGGAACCGGCGCTGTAGTCGACTGATCCACGGGCGGTCTGGCCAATCAATAGGAAGCCTGCGCGCCCTTCAGGTTTTTCTTCTTCATCCAAGGCATCAGCGCCCGGAGCTTGGCACCGGTCTTTTCGATCGGGTGCTGTTCACCCTTCTTAAGCAGAGCGTTGTATTTCTTGTAGCCGTTCTTGTATTCGGCAACCCAGTTCTTGGCGAACTTGCCGCTCTGGATGTCCTTGAGAGCCGCCTTCATGCGCTTCTTGACGCTGGCGTCGATGATCTTGGGGCCGACGGACACGTCGCCCCACTTGGCGGTCTCGGAGATCGAGAAGCGCATTCCGGCGATGCCCGATTCGTTCATCAAATCGACGATGAGCTTCAATTCGTGCAGGCATTCAAAGTAGGCCATTTCCGGGCTGTAGCCGGCTTCGGTGAGCACCTCAAAGCCCGCTTGAACCAGCGCCGAAGCGCCACCGCAGAGGACGACCTGCTCGCCGAAGAGATCCGTCTCGGTCTCTTCCTTGAACGAGGTCTCGAGGACGCCGGCGCGGGTGCCGCCGATGCCCTTGGCCCACGCAAGTGCGATCTTCTTCGCGTCCTTGCCGGGGTTTTGATACACGGCGATCAGCGAAGGAACGCCTTTGCCCTCAAGATATTGACGGCGAACGATGTGTCCCGGGCCCTTGGGGGCGACGAGGATGACATTCACGTCCGCCGGTGGGACGAGGGTCTTGAAATGAATCGCGAACCCGTGGCTGAAAACGAGGGTTTTACCCTTGGTCAAGTAGGGGGCGATGGACTTCTCGTAGGCCGCCGGCTGCTTCGTGTCGGGCAGTGCGACCATGATCACGTCAGCCCGTTTGACCGCTTCGGCGGTATTGAAAACCTCGAATCCTTTTTCCTGAGCGACCGCGATGGACTTCGAACCTTCGTAGAGGCCGATGATGACCTTGAGGCCGGATTCCTTGAGGTTCAGCGCGTGGGCGTGGCCCTGGGAGCCGAAGCCGAGAACGGCGAGGGTTTTGCCTTTGAGCACGCCGAGATCAGCGTCTTTGTCGGTGTAGACTTTTGCCATAGATAGTTGGGATGGAGAAAAAACGAGTGGAAAACGGGATCAATCACGCGGTAGCGCGACTTGGCCAGTCCGAGTCAGATCGAGGATGGTGAACCCCTTCATCAGGTCGATGAACTTGGACACCTTGGCTTCACCACCGGTGATTTCGATGGTGAGATTGTCCGGCTGGACGTCGACCACCTTCGCTCGGAACAGCTCGGCCATCTGGGCGACTTCGGCCCGGTTGGACTTGCCTGTCTTAACCTTGATCAAAACGAGTTCACGGTCGATGTAGGCGCCGGCGCCGCAGTCGATCACCTTCACCACGTCGATCAGCTTGTTGAGCTGCTTGCAGATCTGCTCGACCGTCGCATCGTCACCCGTGGTGACGATGGTCATGCGGGAGAGCGACGGGTCGTGCGTCGGGCCGACGTTGAGCGAGTCGATGTTGTAGCCGCGGCCGCTGAACAGCCCGGTGACGCGCGTCAGCACGCCGAACTTGTTCTCCACCAGAACCGATATCGTGTGTCTCATAGTTTATTGGCGGCCGCTCCACCGTCCCGTCCGTATCCGTGGATCTTGCAAAACAAAAACCCGCGTTCCGAGCCGGAACTGCGGGCGACCAGTAGATGAGCCAGCTACCGGGCCGCCTTACGCAGGGCGGACTACTACCAGATAGCTGAGCAAGAAAATCATGCGGCGGGGAGGCTAATCATCCTCTGAAACGAGGGTCAACCTGTTTTCGGAGATGTTAGGCGGAAACTTCCCATGCAATTCGCCCAATCGAACAAAAGTCAGTCACGGGCCGAAACTTTCCCGGTGTCACGGCCATTGGCGGCCGCAAGGGTCAGTGCACCGACAAGCAGGAAGACCCAGACGAGACCGAAAGCTATCAACAGCACAGGAGCTGAAATAGACGATCCTACGATATAGTTTGGCAGGCCAATCATAAGCGGGGAGTGATTCCTCGAAATTTAGGGATGTCCACCGATCGCGCAACCGGAAAGTGCCGTTTCTGCGACGTTTTACGGGGCACCAATCCACCCGAATCCAATTCCGAAGGGGCAGATGCGAAGCCCTTGAACTCTATTTCTTTGAAGATGAACCCCCTGATCCGCGGTCAAGTTGGTTATAAAATCAAAAATCCAGTGGTCTCCAAGGCCTTCTTTTCGCCACACTGGCCCATCCGCATGAACTATAAACCGGCCTGCTATTCCGCCTTGTCCTGCTTCGCCGCCCTGTCCCTCCACGGGGCCGAGACTCTCGTCCCAGCGAGCATGTTCACCCTGTCCGATCCAGACCTCGAAGTCTCGGTCTGGGCGACCTCCCCCATGCTCAAAAACCCTACCAATATGGACGTCGACAAGGACGGCCGCATTTGGATCGCCGAGGGCGCGCGCTACCGCAGTCACGCCAACCGGGTCCCCGAGGGCGACAGGATCATGGTCCTGGAAGACACCGACGGCGACGGTAAGGCCGACTCCAGCCACGTGTTCGTCCAGGACCCGTCTCTTGAGGCACCGCTGGGAATTGCAGTGATCGACAACAAGATCGTCGTGTCCCAGTCGCCGAACATGATCGTCTACACCGACGTGAACCGCGACGGGAAGTTCGACCCCGCCGTCGACAAACGCGAGATCCTGCTCACCGGCTTCAACGGCTTCCAGCATGACCACAGCCTTCATTCCGTCACCGTCGGACCCGACGGCCAGTGGTACTGGAACGTCGGCAACTGCGGCGCGCTCTTCACCGACAATTCGGGGAAGACCTTCCGCATCGGCAGCGCCTATGGCGATGGCGGCCACCCCCAACTGTTCGACGCGACCAAGATTGCCGGACAAAAGAGCGACGACGGCCACGTCTACATAGGCGGTTTCGCCGCTCGCATGAATCCCGACGGCACGATGGTCAAGGTCATCGCGCACAACTTTCGCAACAGCTACGAACAGACCGTCACCTCCTTCGGCGATGTGTTTCAGAACGACAACGACGACCCCCCGGCGTGCGTCACCACGTTCTTGATGGAGTTCGGCAACGCGGGGTTCTGCTCGTTGGACGGACAGCGCAGCTGGCACGCCGATATGCGCCCCGGTCAGACGGTCCCCATCGCGGAATGGCGCCAGGAGGATCCCGGCACCATGCCGGCCAATGACATCTATGGCGGCGGCTCCCCCACTGGCATCGCCTATGTGGAAGACAACGCGCTCGGTGAAAAATATCGCGGCATGCTGCTCAGCTGCGAACCCGGCCGCAACGTGGTCTTCGGCTACTTTCCGAAACCCGACGGAGCGGGCTACAAGCTCGAACGCTTCGACTTCTTGACCTCCAACAAGGAGAAGAAGTTCGCCGGAACCGACTTCCTCGGCGGACGAAACGACAACAAGGAGCTCGCCACACTTTTCCGACCCAGCGACGTCACCGTCGGCCCCGATGGAGCCATCTATGTGGCGGACTGGTTCGACCCCCGGGTAGGAGGCCACGGCGACTGGGACGACACCACTTCAGGCACCGTCTACCGCATCGCCCGCAAAGGCTCGAAACGCTCCATCCCCAAGGTCGATTTCACCACGATCGACGGCGCCATCGCGGCTCTCAAAAGTCCCGCCGTCAATGTGCGGGGCGGCGGCTTTCAGGCGCTGAAATCGAAAGGTTCATCAGCCGTCAAACCGGTTGCAAAACTGTTGAAGGATGAGAATCCCTACATCCGCGCGCGTGCCGTTTGGCTCCTCTCCCAGCTTGGTCCCGACGGCGTGGCCCTGGTGGAGTCCACCCTTGCCGGCGGCTGGTTCAGCAAACCCGACGACATGACCCGCATCGTCGCCTTCCGGGCGCTGCGTCGCGAGAATCACAACCTTCTTGAACACGCGGCCAAGCTTGCCACGGACAAGTCCCCCGCCGTTCGCCGCGAAGTCGCCCTCGCCATGCGCGATCTTCCGTTTGACCAGTCCAAGGACATTCTCCTTGCCTTGGCCAAGGGTTACGACGGCCAGGACCGCACCTACCTCGAAGCTTGGGGCACCGGCTGCTCCGGCAAGGAATCCGAGGTCTACGCCTACATCAAGCCCGCCCTGAACAGCCCCGATCCGCTTAGGTGGACCGCCCAGGTCGCGGGCTTGGCCTGGCGCCTCCACACCCCCGCCAGCATCGCGGACTTCCGCACCCGCGCGCTGGCCAAGACCCTGGCCACGGTCGACCGCAAAGCCGCAACGACCGCGCTCGGCTTCAATCCTTCCAAGGACGCCGCCGAAGCCATGCTCGACATCGCCGCCGGTGCGGAAGGCGCGGTCAAGGCCGACTCCGTCTGGTGGCTCATCAACCGCAAGGGCAACCAATGGAAAGACCACGGACTCGACGCCGCCCTGAAAGAACGCGGCATCTACAATCCCGACTCCATCGAGCTGCTGCCCGTCTCCAGCACCGCGCCCGAAGCGCCGAAATACACCATTGCCGACGTCGCCAAGCTCAAGGGCGACATCCAGCGCGGCTCCCAGAAGATCTCGGCCTGCGTCGCCTGCCACCGCATCGGCGAGACCGGGGTGGACTTCGCGCCGAACCTCACCGGCTGGGCCTCCCGCCAAACCACCGAGGTCCTCATCAACGCCGTCATCAAGCCCTCCGACGAGATCGCCCACGGCTTCGAAGCCTCCACGGTCAAGCTCAAGAGCGGCGACGAGATCGACGGCATCGTCCTGACCGACCAGGACCCGACCATCGTCATATCCGCCGGCGGCCTGACCCAGATGGTTCCCCGGAACCGCGTCGCCTCGATCAAACGTCTCGACCGCTCGCTCATGCTCAGCGCCGACCAGATGGGTCTCAGCCCGCAGGACCTCGCCGACATCGCCGCCTATCTCAAGACGAAATAGCGTCGACGCCTCCCCTTCACCGCCGCCGGTTCCTCTTGGAATCGGCGGCTTTTTTGTGCCCGGAGGAGAATCAAGCTGGCATCCCATGGCTCGTTTCATTAGCTCTTCAGCAACAAAAGGAAGTCAACCGTGAGCGAAACCCTCCGTTATCTGGAATCCGAAACTGCCCGCCGAGAAATCGAGATCGGCGTCCTCGTGAAGTATCTCCTGTTTGACGCCATCCAAGCGGGCGCCAGCGACATCCACATCGAGCCCTGGGAGAGCACCCTCGTCGTCCGACTCCGCCTCAACGGCGTCCTCCAGGAACTCGTCCACCTTCCCTTGGAGCTCATGGAGAAGGTCTCCGGCCGCTTCAAGGTCATGGCCAACCTCATCACCTACCAGTCCGACATTCCCCAAGAGGGCCACGCCCCGGCGGATCCGGAGCTCGGCGGCGTCGAACAGCGCATCTCCGTATTTCCCACGACTCGCGGCGAAAAGATCGTCGTCCGCCTCTTCGACCCCAGCAATCGCAGCTTCGACCTCCCCAGTCTTGGCTTCGACGACGACACTTTGGTGAAGTTCAAGAAGCTCCTCTCCAAGCCCAGCGGCCTCATTCTGCTCAACGGTCCCACCGGCTCCGGCAAGACCACCGCCATCTACTCCGCCCTCTGCCATTTGATCGCAAAACACGGCAGCACCATCAGCATCGCCACGGTCGAGGATCCAGTGGAGTTCAACCTCCCCATGGTCTCCCAGGCCCAGGTGAACAAGGTGAAGGAATTCACCTACCCCGTCGCTCTCCGCTCCCTCATGCGCCAAGATCCGCAGGTCATCATGATCGGCGAGATCCGCGACGCAGAGACCGCCAACATCGCCGTCCAAGCCGGACTCACCGGCCATCTGGTCATCAGCACCATCCACTCCGGCAGCACCGCCGGGGTCTTTGCGCGCATGATCAACATGGACATGGAGCCCTTCCTCCTCGCCTCCTCCGTCATCGGCGTCCTCGGCGTGCGGCTCATCCGCAAGAACTGCACCTACTGCGCCGAGCCCTACGAGCCCGAGGAAGAACTGCTCAAGCTGCTCCCAACCGCCGCCTTGGAGACCGCCCAGTTCCGCCGAGGAGCGGGATGTCGGCATTGTGTCGAAACCGGTTTCAGCGGCCGCAAATCCCTCACCGAAATGCTCATCGTCGACCAGGTCTTCCGCGACGCCGCGCTGAAGAAGCTCCCGACCAAGCAGCTCCATCAGATCGCCGTCCAACAAGGCATGCAGCCCATGTGGCAGAACGGCCTAGACCGAGCCCTTCGCGGCGAGACACCCCTCGAAGAAATCCTCCGCGTCATCGCGGCCGACGAGTCGTAGGACCCAGCGACTGGCTCCAAGAGCGGACGCAACACCGGTGCGGGTCTTGACGAAATCGCGCTTTCGTCCCCTTCCCATGTGCTTTCGCCCAATGGGGTGCAGCCAGAGCCGATCGGAGTCAGAGCCGGGGTGATCGCGAAGATCCGCGTGGACGAACCCTGTCCGCCCTCCTATCGGGAAATCCAATCTGCCGCCGAAGCGTATCCCACGGTTATCGCGAACGCCGGCGTCACCTCGCCCGCCGCGCGCCGCCGATCAAAGCAAAGTCGATAAGGTGCGCGCGGGACAAGTTTCTACAAAGCCGGCCGAGACCCTCTCCGAGGATGTGGGAGGTGTTTGGTTGGAAAACGCTCTCAATAAAATGGGCTGGAGCGGCTGGCCGTTCATCGAACCTTCCCGCGACGCAATCCGCAACTTCGGCGCGAACCCCTCCTACCAGGAGAAAGCGTTCAAATCACAATGAACGGCCACCCTTCCGGCCGATTCAAAACTGCGGCCCGCAGGAATCTCAACCGCGACTGGACAACTGACTCAACCACCGACGGGCGGCGAATCCTATCTGTCCTGTCCGGAAATCACGCGCCGAGAGGAAAGCTTCGTTCGTTCCAAACGCTCAGGCGTCACGCGGATGAGCAGTGGCGACATTGGCAATGGTTCGAGCTTCCTCTCCATCCCCTTCCAATGGAGTCGGTTTCCCGATCTTGCCCTTCGTCGACACGGCCAATATCGGCGCTGTCACTGGATTGGCGGCGATTGCGTTGGCGCTGATCAGTCCGAACAATTCGTCGAGAAATTCGTAGCGTTTGCGATACATCGACCGCTTCGAGCGGTCGATGCTCGCTGGATCCCGCCGTATCGGCATGGCCGGCAACGTGAACATCCGATCCCCGTCTCGAACTCCGCCGCTGTCCTCCCACAATGTGTCATAATCCGCATTGATGTGACGTCGTTTGTGGAAATGCCGGAAAACATGCATTTCGTTGCTGACGGCCCGAAGACCGTTTAAGCCCCAAGCAGTGGTCAAAAATTGTAGAACCACTAGCAGGAAGGCCTTTGGGCGTAATCCGTGCATGGCCCGTGTCAGCGCCACGATCCGCGCCTTCGCGTCCGGATCCCTCCATCCTTGGATCCCGCCGACGAACACCTGCTCACCTCCGTCTGCCGTGGGAACAACGCAGAATGAGATCGAGAAAAGGACCTTTTCCTGGTCTTCGTCCATCAACACCAGGTTCAGATCTCCCTCCTTCTCCAAATGCTCCACATAGGCCAGCCGCAGCCCGTACCGGCGGCCTCCTTCGAACTCGAGCAGGGTTAGCAGCGGACCTTTCCCGACAAACACATCGCGGATAAATTCAGCGGAAAACCGCCGCAGCATGAATCCGTAGTGCCCTCTCAGGGCTTCGATCCGCCTCTTGCCCAGTTTCCGGTGGAGGTAGGGTCGCTGGAGCTTGCTCAGAATGTGCGGATGGCTCTCAAAGGCCACTCGAAGATTCGGAGAATCCAAGATCTGAAACCATTCGCCCGTCCTTCGACAGTTGACCAAACCTCGGACGACAAACTTGGCGCAAGCCATGACTTCGCCCAGTCCGTGCTCTGGATGAACCTTAGGCGCAAAATAAACCAGCTTACTAATAACGGACTTTAGTCGCATCCCGATGACCGAATTTTCATTGGCAGCACGAGTGACAAGCATAACGAGAAAGAGACTAGCCATCGAAATCGACAATGCCTATTGGAAAACGTTCACCGAAGAAACCGATCGATCCAGCGGCGTGACGATTATCGATCAGCGGCTCGACTTGTTCCCGGCTTAGTCCAAGGCAATGGGAGTCACAGTTCCTTTGATGGCCCGTCGCCACGATGTCGATGCCTCCGGAAGCACCAAACCATCGTCCAGCAAGCCGAAGATCAGACAGGCGTGGAATCCGCCCATCCTCTGTCCTATCAAAGTTCCCGCCACGACCGACCAGAAGATCGAGGATGCCTCCATCGATTCCGGCTTTGGCTCGATCAGCCGCTTCAGCGATGCATTTTGCCGAGTATGAGGCTGATCCCCCCCCCGCGATTATCGCCGGAAGCACCCGTCGGGGTCGCCTTGCGCCTGGCCGGCACTGCGGCGGGGTGGCAAATTATCACTGGCCGTCCGCCCATGGGTCGTCGCACCACGAACACTCCGCCGAATCGAGGTCGTAAGAATACGCTCCGAAAATCGTCATGAAGCCGCCGTCCAGTCGCACCCGCCCACAATCCCGCGCATTGAGCCCAAGACCAATCGGTGGTAACAAAATCTCCTGATTGCCGATTTATGAATCCGATCCACCGACTTCGACAGTTCACCCTCATGGAAGGAACCTCCTTTTTGGTCCTCCTGTTCGTGGCCATGCCGCTGAAATACCTGGCGCATATGCCGATGGCCGTTCGCATCCTCGGGATGCTGCACGGCATCCTCTTCGTCTCGGTCGTCGTGCAGTTGATCGTCGCCGCGCGGGCGGCGAAGTGGTCCGCTGGCCGAGCGGCGCTCGTCTTCGTCAGCGCTCTGATTCCCTTCGGCCCCTTCCTCATTGACCGGCGCCTGCGCGCCCACGAGGCCGAGATGTCCTCCCAATCCTGATCCATCATGGAACGCCCCGAAGCCATCTCCGCCATCCGCGAGCGCACGAACCAGATCGCGGCCACGATCACCGCCATTCACCCGCTAGTGCCGAAGCTCGCCGATCCGGCCACGCAGAACGAGCTGCTCAAAGCGGTCTTCGAACTGACCAAACAGGTCGAGGTCGTAAAGAAGCACCTGCTCAAGCTGGAGAAGCGCGACGAATCGACCGATCTCTGAGCGCCTGCTCGCTTTCAACGACGAACTTTCCCAAGCATTTTCTTCAACATTACTGGCACGCCGCACAGACGCGTGCTCTTGTCCGCCGGCGCCATGAAGGGGGAACAGCGCGATCGTTTCCTCCTTGAGAACCGGTGGGACGCCCGTCTGGAAAAACGTAACCACCCGCCGCAAGAGCGGCACGCAGGAGTCGGAACCGGCCTGCTGATCGGCGATCGGTCGAGTGCCTAAGACGGCCACCATGTCGGGTGTGGACTTGCCCGCAGCCCTTGGAGCGTGCCCACCCGGGCGCCACTCCACCGGCCCACCACCACTTTCAAACGTCGCATCTTCGACGACCGCAAGGAATGGAACCCGAAGGTGTGAGCGCCGACCGCCGACTCACAGGCTCAGATGGCCGAGAGCCAAGAGTCCGTAGAAGGTGTATTCCGCATCCAGATGATCGTCGGCCCAGTGGCCGTGGAAGCCGCCTTCGGCCGTCCAGAGCGTGTCGATGAAGTCGAGGCAGCGCTCGTGGATCGCGCTGGGGATGCGGCGATCGATCGCGGACAAAGCATGCAGCGCGGTGGCGGTGGAGAGCAGGTCGGGCACGGGCGCGTTCGGCGTGGCCTTGAAGCCGCCATCCGGATGCGCCTGCGCCAGCAGCCAATCGCCGACGGCCTGGTTCACGGGAAACCCGAGATGGCGGATCAGCGTGACCGCTCCAGCCGTGGCGTTGAGCGCGCCGACGGGCATTCCAGGCACGTTGCTCCACGCGCCGTCCCTGCTCTCCAACCGCTTCAATCCCCGCACCAGTTCGATGACACTCGGCGGCGTGTGGCCCAAGTCCTGATAGGCGCCGAGCGCGACGAACGCACCGTAGGCCGTGCCGTGTTGGAGCTTGATGTCGCCTTCGTAGCCGCCGTCGGGTTTGCGAAAGGTTTCGATGCGACTGAGCACGGCCGTGTCCAAGCCCTCGGCCATGCCCGCTTTGTCCAAGGCAGCCCAGCAACGCGCCAACGCTCCGAGATGGACGAAGTCCAAACCTGCGCCGTCGCCGAAGGTCTTCAACCAAGCCGCTGTTCGATCCGTCGGCAGCGGCACATCCAGCGCCTGCGCGCCGGCCAGGGCGAAGATGGTGTAGTAGAGATCCGGTCGTCCGTCCCGATCACACCCCGCGCCGTCGGCGTTGAACTGTCTGGTGAAGAAGCCCCGGACCAAGTCGACGGAATCGTCCAACAACCGCGGTGCAAGCCGGGCGACCTGGAGGAGTTGGAGGCGGAGGGACATGGACGGAGGTGCTGAAACGTCACCGTGATTGAAGCCGCGAAATGCAACGAATTCCAACGGGACTCCGACTGATAGCCCAGGGTTGCGCCGCAGGCGTTACCCTGGATTCCACTACCCACGATGAACCAACCCTGAACGGGTTGCGGCCATAGAGACGGGATGTGACACAACCCCGGTGGGGTTGAAAACTGTTGAACGCTCTCCCCAGGGTAGCGCGTGACGCGCAACCCTGGGCTAAGCGACACAATCCCGTTGGGATTGCTGAAAGCAGACACGATTTCGAAAACATGCCCGCTTGACGTGACCCACTCGTAATCCCGAAGGGACCAAACAAATCGATCCTGCGGCCCTTCACGCCGTTGCCACCACTTCGCCTTCGGCCTTCTTCTGGGCGTTGCGCTGTTCCTGTTCCTTGCACCAGCCCTTGATCTCGACGTCGTTGAAGATCTTGCCGAGGACGCGGCGGAGGAGGCCCTTGAGATTCGGGTTTTCCAGGTCGCGGAGGCTGCGGATGGCTTCTTCCTTGTAGGTTTCCAACAGTGTGCGGCAGCGCTCGTCGGCGCCGACTTCGGCGTAGAGCTTCTCGATGTCGGCCACGGCGAACCCGGCGGGTGGCTGGCGTTGCCAGAGGCCGGTGGTGATGTCGCGGTTCGCGCCGTTGGCCCGTTCGTGGGCCACGGCCAGCAGCAGGCTGGGACGCAGTCCGGAGATGTCGTTGCTTTCTCCGGCGTCGCCGAGGTCGCTCAGGTCGTCGCGGATCTGGTAGGCGATACCGAGCGCTTCGCTGTAGGCGCTGAGCACGTCTTCCACCTCCTCGTGAATGTCTTCGCCGGCGTAGAGCGCGCCAAGCCGCAGGGCGACCTCGAAGGCGGGTGCGGTTTTGCGGCGGAAAATGTCCAACACCTCCAGCGGCGTCAGCACGCCCGGCTTGGCGGTCCAAAGAAGTTCGGCGCCTTGGCCGCGGCAGAGCTGGCGCTGGCCTTCGGACGCGACCATGAACATGGTGGCCTTTTGCGCGGGGCTGGCCTTGCTGGCGGCGAGCAATCGGTAGCCTTCGCCGATGAGCAGGTCGCCGACGTTGAGCGCGACGGCCACGCCATGTTCCTCGTGCAGGGTCTTCTCGCCGTAGCGCATCGAGTCGTTGTCCTCGATGTCGTCGTGGATGAGCGACGCCTTGTGGAAGCATTCCACGGCTACGGCGATCTTCTTCAGATCCTCGGGAATCGTGCCACCGGTGTCCTCGCGCAGCGCCTGGTAGGCCGCGACGACGAGGAACGGCCGCCAACGTTTGCCGGCGCGCATGAGCCAGTCGCGGGCGATCTTCTCGGTCTGGCCTTCGCCGCGACCCATGACCATCTCCAATGACGCGGGCGTGAACCAGAAGTCCACGTCGTCGCGCAAGGTGCCGAGATCGAGACGCCGCGTCTTGTCATCGGCGGTCAGGTGGATGTAGTCCCAGATCCAGTCGAGATCGACGGTGGTGTCGATGCAGTCGTCCTGGAGCAACGGCACCGCCACGCCGGGAATGGCCGCCGCTTCCATGTAGGGGAACGACCGTTCCAAAACGCTCAGGCAGCTCACGCCGACGATGGCCTCGATCTTGCCGGTCTGGATTAGTGACATGACCACGGCGCTGCCTTCGGCGAC
>JBBQXJ010000028.1:0-52942 GCA_038209745.1 Verrucomicrobiota bacterium | reverse complement strand
GCGGGGGCCATTTCCGGGAGGAATACCAATACACCGCCGCCGACAAGGAAGTGCAGGACGGCATCGTCAACCCCGGCGACGTGAAGCGCCGCGACGACCAGTTCGCCTTCGTGGCCGCCTGGGAATACGCCGGTTCGCCCGCCAAGGCGCCGATCCTGAACAAGGAACCGCTCGTCTACGAGGAAGTGAAGATGAGCACGCGGAGCTACAAGTGACGTTGCAGCCTCAATTCAAATAATGAGCCAATGTCCTCTATGCAGTAGCGAGATCCAAGAGGGCTTGGGCTCGCATATTTTCGGTCAACCGGTCTGCAAGAAATGTTCAACCAGCTACTTTTGTAAGCGAGCCGGTGCCTTTCTGTTGGACTATTCACTCATCTGGTTTGTTGTTCCAATCACAGCGGAATTTGCAGGTCTTTCTGCTCAGAATGTCCCGATTCAAAATCGAATAGTCGGGAATCTGTTTTTCTTAGACGCACTGAAGGGACTTGTCGGTGATTACGGTGGAGTTTTCATGCTTTTTACTTGGATCGCGCTTGGAACATGGCTTCTTCGCGATAGTTTTGGTGGCCGGTTTGTTGGCAAGTCACTGATGGGGCTGCGAGCTGTCGGAAGCTTGAAAGGTGAGGCAGTGACGATAGGACAGGGCATAAAGCGAAACGTCGTTTTCTTTGTGCCATTCGCGATGCTCGTTGCGGCCACCCAAATAGCTCGTGGACGAAGGGTGGGGGAGCGGTGGGCTGGAACGTGGGTTCTTTTGGATTCCAAGCGAGATGCGCTTCTTGGCCTTGCGGCGGCGGAGCCAACTTCCCTTGTGGACGGCAACTGGGTGGCAGAAGCATCAAAACTTGAATCAAAAGGCAATTGGGATGGAGCAAGGATCATCTACCGCAGAGTGATGGAAAAACATCCAGGCACCAGCGATGCGCGAGAAGCGGAGCAGTGTCTGAATGCTCTCGAAAAGAACGTCGAATCGTTGCGTGGATAAACCCCATGAACAACTCCACCAGCATCCCCGCCGAGCGCATCGAGCGCCGCATCCCGCTCGTGCGGGGGCAGAAGGTGCTGCTGGATTTCCAGTTGTCGGAACTCTACGAGGTGCCGACCAAGGCGCTCAACCAAGCGGTGAAGCGCAACCTCGACCGCTTCCCCGAGGACTTCATGCTCCGGCTCTCGGAGACGGAGATACGCGAAGTGGCCCTGACTCCGGGAATCGCAGCTCCGTGGCCCATCCGATTGTTTAGCTGCGGAGCAGCGGCAGACAGTAGCCCACGGCGTGAGCCGTGGATTGGCGGCAATTTGGATCAAGCCCCGGCAGGGGCGGCAGACTGGGACCGCGCTTCTGTCGCCCCTGCCGGGGCTTTTCGATCAAGACGCACCCGAACCCACAGCTCGCGCTGTGGGCTACTTTCTTCCGCGCCTCCGGCGCTGAATTGTCGTAAGAACTGGTGGAGGTTTGAACCATGAAAAACGACCCCATCGTCGAGGAAGTCCGCAAAATCCGTGAAAAGTTGGCGGCCAAGTTCAACTACGCCATCGACGCCATCTTCGCGGATGCCATGAAGCGCGAAAAACGGTCGCCCCACCGTGTCTCGCGCCTCAAGCCCCCTCGGTCTACCAAGCCCGGCACGAACTGACCCGAGTCCTCCGCCACCATGTCAGCTAGATCCAGCATCCCCGCCGAGCGCATCGCGCACCGCATCCCGCTCGTGCGAGGGCGGAAGGTGCTGCTGGATCGCGATCTGGCCGAGCTCGACGGCGTCGAGACCCGTGCGCTCAACCAAGCGGTTCGGCGGAACAGCGGTCGGTTCCCCGACGACTTCAGGTTCACGCTGGTTTGGGAGAAGATCCCGAGGATAGCACAATCTGTGACATCCTCGGGGCAGGCCGAACCCAAGTATTCCAAGAGCGCCCTGACCCTCACCGAGCAGGGCGCGTCGATGGTGTCCGGCGTCCTGAACAGCCCACAAGCCGTCGAAGTGAACATCGCCATGATGCGACCCTTCGTGCAATTGCGGGAGTGGCTCTCGACCCATGCTGGCCTCGCCCGAAAACCGACCCGCGTGGAGAGCAAGCATGACGAGCAGTTCCGGGCCGTCTTTGACGCCATCCGCAGACTGATGCAGCCGCCCACTCCCGGCCGGAAGCGCGAAATCGGATTCCACACCAACCCTCCCGAGCGGGCCATCAAGCCCAAGTCTCGGTCCCGAGCGAAAGTTTCCCCATGAAAGTGACCCTCAAAGTTTGGCGGCAGAAGAACGCGGCCTCCGCCGGCGAGTTCAAGACCTACACTTCGCCCGAGCTGACCGGGAACATGTCGTTCCTCGAGATGCTCGACGTGGTCAACGAGGAGCTCGTCCACAAGGACGAGGAGCCCATCGCCTTCGACCACGACTGCCGCGAGGGCATCTGCGGCACGTGCTCGCTGGTCATCGATGGCAAGCCGCACGGCCCTCACAGGGGCGTGGCCACCTGCCAGACCTACATGCGGAGCTTCAACAACGGCGACGAGATCGTGGTCGAGCCGTTCCGCGCGAAGGCCTTTCCGATCATCAAGGACTTGGTCTGCGACCGGAAAGCCTTCGACCGGATCCAGCAAGCGGGCGGCTTCATCAGCGTCCGCACCGGCGCCGCGCCCGACCCGAACAGCATTCCCGTGCCGAAGGAGAGCGCCGATCTCGCGATGGATGCCGCCCAGTGCATCGGCTGCGGCGCCTGCGTGGCGGCGTGCAAGAACGCCAGCGCCATGCTCTTCGTGGCGGCAAAGGTTTCCCATCTCGGTCTCATGCCGCAGGGCCAACCCGAGCGCTACAAGAGGGTGGAGGCGATGGTGAACCAGATGGACGCCGAAGGCTTCGGCGGCTGCACCGTCACTGGCAGTTGTGAGGCCGTTTGCCCGAAGGAGATCTCCCTCAACTTCATCGCCCGTATGAACCGGGACTACGGCGTCGCCTTGTTGAAGGGCGGCCCCATGAAGTCGGCGGGCGGCGGTGCGGGCTGATTCCGGTGCGACCCGCGCCCGTCCCCGCTGTGGCAAGAAGCGTTCGGGACATCCAATCGTTGGCATCCGTGCCGTTGTTTGCGACTGTGGCGAAGTGATGGTTTTGCGGTTTCGTTTTCTGTTTCTTTTGACGTTCTGCCTGCTCGGTCCCGGGGCGTATTCCGCCTTGCCGGTGCCGCCGCTTCCGGCGCGTGAGTTTCGTGGCTTGTGGATCGCGTCGGTGGCGAACATCGACTGGCCGTCGGAGAAGGGGCTGGATCGTACGCGGCAAAAGGCGGAGCTGAAGGCGCTCTTCGACCAGGCCGTCGCGCTCGGCCTGAACGCCGTCATCCTCCAGGTGCGTCCAGGTTGCGATGCGCTCTACGAGTCCACGCTGGAGCCTTGGTCCGAGTATCTTACCGGGAAGTCCGGCCAGTCGCCGGGCTATGATCCACTGGCCTTCGCCGTGGCCGAAGCCCGTCTGCGGGGCCTGGAGCTGCACGCGTGGTTCAATCCGTTCCGGGCGCGTCACAAGTCCGGGCGGTCGGAACTGGCCGCCAATCACATTGCCAAGGCCCGCCCCGACTTGGTGAAGGCCTATGGCAGCGACCTATGGCTCGATCCGGGCGAGGCGGAGGTCCAGGCGCGGAGCATCGCGGTCATCCGCGACGTGGTGCGGCGCTACGACATCGATGGCGTCCATATCGACGATTATTTCTATCCCTACCCGGTGAACGACCGGAGCGGGCGGAGGATCCAGTTTCCCGACAACCCGTCGTGGGCCAAGTATGGGCGCGCCGGCGGAAAGCTGGCCCGGGACGACTGGCGCCGCAGCAACGTGGACCGGTTCATCGAGCGATTGAACCGCGAGATCCACGCCGAGAAGCCCTGGGTGAAGTTCGGCATTTCCCCGTTCGGCATCTGGCGCCCGAAGTTTCCCGCCTCGATCCAGGGCTTCGACGCCTACACCGAGCTCTATGCGGATGCGCGCAAGTGGATGCTCAACGGCTGGGCGGACTACTTCAGCCCACAGCTGTATTGGGCCCTCTCGTCGAAGGAGCAGAGCCTGCCCGTCCTGCTCGATTGGTGGAGCGAGCAGAACGCCCGCAGCCGCCACCTCTGGCCCGGTCTGAACGCCGCGCTGGTCGGGACCACTCCCCGCAACGAGCGGCGTCCTTTGACCGCCGACGAAATGCTGAGGCAGATCGCGACGGTGCGGAAGAAGCGCGGGGTGGACGGCATGGTGTTCTGGAACGCGAGCGCGGTGGAGTCCAAGCCCGGACTGGCCGTTGCGCTGCGGAGCCGTGGGTTCGTCTCGCCGGCGCTGGTGCCGGCGTCGCCGTGGCTCGATGCGGGGGTTCCTGGAACTCCGGATGTGGATCTGGGTCGCAGCAATGGCCGACCTATCCTCGACTGGAAACCGACGGGTGGCGAAGCGGTGCGCTGGTGGGCGGTCCAGTCCCGGGCGGGTGGGAAGTGGACCACGCGGATCCAGCCGGCGGAGGTTCCCCGGTGGTTTCCTGATCCCGCGACGGCGAAGGCGGATTTCGTGGCGGTGACCGGTGTCAGCCGCACCGGAGTGGCGGGTCGACCGAAGGTGGTGGATGTGGGGCCGGCGCGGTGAGGCGATGATGGGTCAGGGGCGAGGGTCTTCGCGGCGATCTTCCCCGTCGCGGGGTCGAAGCCGTTGCGCCGCTTCGTAGATGAACCAGTCCTCGATCCGCTGACGAGCCCACGGGGTCTTGCGCAGGAAGGTCAGGCTGGACTTCACGCTGGGCTGGACGAGGAAGCACTTCACCGGGATCTGCCGGCCCATTTTTTCCCAGCCATGCCGCTCCTGAAGAGTGCGGACGATGGTCTCCAGAGTGACCCCGTGCAGGGGATCGCGGAAATGGGTGGAAGGATCGGGCATGGAACGGATGGGGAGCTATTTCTCCAGCCAGGTGGCGGATTGGATGCCGTCGTCCATGTGGGTCAGGTCGTAGCGGACCTGGGAGCGGTAGGTGCGGCCGTCCTTCAGTTCGAACAGGTCGGCGCGATATTCCTGTCCGAACCAGCCAAGGCGGAGGGTTTCGACGCTGTTGGCGCACGAGCGGATGAGCCGTTGTTGCGTGGCCATCGGTTTGCCGTCGCGGAAGCGCATCCAGACGAGGGTGGATTCGTCGCCGCCACTACAGGGATTACCGGCGGGATTGCGCCCGTGCGAAGACCCTTCCACGGACAGCAGCAGGTAGTCCGATCCATTGTCGTTCCGGTAGTCGACCAGCTCGACGGCGTCGTCCGGAGGCGTCCGACGGATGGCGGCGGGGAGGGAGACCTTCCAGCTCCGGTTGGCTACGGAAAAGGTGATGTCTGGACCGTTGCCCGTGATCTGGGCCGGAGCCGGTGGGCGTGACGGGACCGCGCAGCCGGCGAACAGCAGGGCGGCCAAGGCCGGGACGAGCGTGAGGAGTTTCACCGGGAAGATTGGGGAGGAGGCGATGGGTTTCGGGGGGTGATGGCGCGATGGGTGGACATCAGTGGGAGTGGGGTTTGCCGGTGCCGCACATCCCGCAGGAGGACGGAACACCGGAACAGGACGGGGCTTCGCCGGCACCGGCAGGAACGGAGGCGGCGAAGGTGGAAAACTTCTTCTCCAGGCGGGAGGAGCCGCAGTGCGGGCACTTCGCGTGGCTTTTCCAGTCGGCGGAACGGACGAGCTGTTCGCTGTCGGTTTCACACTTCAGGCAGTGGAATTCGTAGATGGGCATGACGTCTTAGCTTGTTGGGGTGGTCGCCGACCCTTTGGCGGCCCGAGCGGATTCTCCGAACCCGACGGTTGAAACATCTCCGGTGTTTTTCCGGATTGGTCAACGCGCTTCAGAGCCCGGCGGCGAAGATGCGGTCGGCTTCTTCGAGGGCTACCTTCGACCCGATGTCATACCACATCCCCGGAATGCTCCAAGTGTAGACGGGCGTCCGGGAGTGGAGCCACTGGATGAAACGGCCCGGTTGGTCCGGGCTGTTGCCTTCGGCGATGTATTGCCGGAGGAGCGGAATGACGAACTTCGGAAAAAAGTAGAGCGCGACTCCGACGAGGGTGCTGGCGGGCACGGGGGGCTTCTCGATGAACGAGTTGATGCGGCCGGAGGGATCCAGGCCGACGACTCCATATTTCTTCGCCTGGTCGAGCGTGCCGACATCGTAGACGGCGAGAACGGGCGCGTTCTTGGATCGGCAGAAACGGCCGAAGCCTTCGAGTCTCTGGCTGAAGAGGCTGTCTCCGGCGGCGACGATCAGGTCGTCGTCGATCCGCTCTCGGTCGATTACAAGCTGTAGGTCGGCGATGGCCCCGACGCGGTTGGCGTCGCTGGTGGATCCGTCGTTTATCAGGGTCAACGGCACGGGATCGTGGCGGACTGCGGCCCACTTCTGGAACTTGTCGGCGAATTTGTCGTTCGTGACGACATAGAGACGGTCGACACCCTGTGCGGCGGCGAGGTTGTCCAGGACGTATTCGATCATCGGCTTGCCGGCGACCGGCAGGAGCGTCTTGGGGCGGGTGAGGGTCAGGGGATAGAGGCGGGTGGCATAACCGGCGGCAAGAATGACAACTTTCATCGGGCTCGTGGGGACTAGATCTGGCTCTCGAAGAGGCTCGGGGCGATCTGCCGGGCGAGGGCGCGGCTTCGTTCCAGGACCTCGGTCGCGGAGGAGCTGAGCAGCGCGGTCGCGGCCAGGTTGCGTGCTTCCGCCATCTTGAGCCGGCGGATGAGAAACTTGACCGGCGAAATCAGGGCGGGAGAAGCGCTAAGTTCATCGACACCCAGGCCCAGGAGAAGCGGCACCATGACCGGATCGCCCGCCATCTCGCCGCAGACACACACGGTCACGTTGAACGGACGGGCGGCCTCGACGGTCATCTGGATCAGGCGCAGCACGGCGGGATTCGCCGGCTCGTAGAGGTGGGCGATGCGGTCGTTCAGCCGGTCCACCGCGAGGGTGTATTGGGTCAGGTCGTTGGTGCCGATGCTGAAGAACTTCACCTTGGCGGCGAGCTTGCCGGCCATCAGCGCGGCGGACGGGATCTCGATCATGACCCCGACCTCGATGTCTTCGCTGAAGGGTTGGCCTTCGGCGCGCAGCTCGGCCTTGCACTCCTCCAGAAAGGCGTTGGCGGCGTCCAGTTCCTCCGGGATGCAGATCATCGGGTAGAGGAGCCGGATATTTCCGTGGGCACTGGCGCGGAGGATCGCGCGGAGCTGGCTGCGGAAGAGCTTCTTCTCGTCGAGGCAGAGCCGGATGGCGCGCCATCCGAGGAAGGGATTGGATTCCCGGTGCAAGTGGCCGTCGAGCCAGACCTTGTCGCCGCCGAGGTCGAGGGTGCGGATGACGACAGGGAGGGGCGCGATCTTTTGGGCGACCTCGCGGTAGGCCTCGAACTGCTCGTCCTCCGTCGGGAGCGAATCACGCTGCAAAAAGAGATATTCCGTCCGGAAGAGCCCGACGCCCTCCGCGCCCCGGGCGACGACCGCGTCGGCGTCGGCGGGTTTTTCGATGTTGGCCAGCAGGCTGAAGCGGAGACCGTCGAGGGTGACGGCGGGCTTGTTCGTGACGTCGCGGAGCTTCTCCTGGAGGTCGACCTGCTTGCGGACCAGTTGGCCGTATTCGAAGAGGGTCTGGTCGGTCGGGTTGACGATGAGCAGGCCGTTGAAGCCGTCCAGCAGGGCGTATTCGCCCGTGACCAAGTCTTCGGTGCCGCCATGCAGGCCGACGATCGCCGGGATCTGCAACGAGCGCGCCATGATGGCCGAGTGGGACGTGCGGCTGCCGGCGTGGGTGGCGAAACCGAGGACGATCTTCTTGTCCAGCACGGCGGTGTCGGACGGTGAGAGGTCGCCGCTGACGAGGAGACACGGCTCCGTCAGCTTCGACGGATCGAACCTCCGGTCGCGACCGAGAAGCTTGTTCAACACCCGGCTGGCCACATCCCGCATGTCGGCGGCGCGCTCGCGCAGGTAGTCGTCCTCGATGGCGTCGAGCGAACGGGCGTAGCGCTCGGAGACCTCGTGGTAGGCGTGCTCGGCGTTGAGACGGTCGGCACGGATCGAGCGGGTGACCTCGTCGATCAACGTCGGATCCTCCAGCGCGAGCAGATGCGCGTCGAAGATGCTGGCGTCGTCCGCGCTCAACGCGGTCGCGACCTGGTGCTGGACCACCAGGACTTGTTGGCGGATCTCCACGAGCGCTTGGCGGAAGCGGTCGATCTCCCCGTTGATCTCCGCCTCGGAGATGTCGCGGCGGGGCACGGTTCCCTTCTGCTTGGCGACGACCACGATGCGACCCTGCGACACACCTCCGGAAACTCCGCTGCCGCGGTAGATCCGTTCTCGAGGTCGCGCATTTTCCGTCATCGGGAGCCGATTATTTCAGGGGCTTTGGGCAAAGGAAGGAATTCTTCCGTCCGGCCAAATTTGGGAGTGTTTGCGATTCAAGCAGATTGCCTTTGCCCTGTCAGCCCGATAGTCTCGGTAGATCGACTCCATGAATACCAAGTCAAGCTCCACCCGCAAGGGTATCCTCGCCGGAGGCAATTGGATCATTGATCAGGTCAAGCTGGTGGATACTTATCCCCAGCGCGAACAGCTCGCCAATATCCGCAGTCAGCATCAGGGAACCGGCGGTTCCCCCTACAACATTCTTGTCGACCTCGCCCGAATGGGAGCGGGCATCCCGCTCTCCGGTGCGGGCTTTGTGGGCAAGGATGAGCTTGGTGCCGGTATCTTGGCCGACTGCAAGAAGCACAAGATCGACACCAAGCATCTCCGGGCTGCTCCCAACGTCGCCACTTCCTTCACCGACGTGATGACGGAGGAGGGCAACGGGCGCCGCACTTTCTTCCATTACCGGGGGGCCAACGCCCTGTGGAACGGTTCCGACATCGAATTCTCCAAAACCAAGGCCAAGATCTTCCATCTCGGCTACCTGCTGCTGCTGGATGCCCTCGACGCGTCCGACGCCAAGTTCGGCACCAAGGCCGCGCGGCTGCTCACCGCGGCCCAGGCAGCCGGCTTGAAAACCAGCATCGACGTCGTCAGCGAAGACAGCGACCGCTTTGCCAAGGTCGTCCTGCCCGCGCTCAAGGCGGTGGACTACTGCATCATCAACGAGATCGAGGCCGGAAAAGTCACCGGCTTCAAGCTCCGCGGTTCCGATGGCAAGCTCGACACCGTCAGCGTGCGCCACGCGGCGGGCGCCATGCTCCAGCAGGGTGTCCGTGAGCTCGTGGTCATCCACTTCCCCGAGGGAGGTTTCTGCCGCACCCGCAAGGGAGAAGACGTCTGGCAATCCTCCCTCAAGCTCGCCGCCAAGCACATTGTCGGCACCGCCGGAGCCGGAGACGCCTTCTGCGCCGGGGTTCTGCTCGGGCTTCATGACGACAAACCGCTGCAGGAATGCCTCGAAATCGGCGTCTGCGCCGCTGCGGCGTCTTTGAGCGATCCGACCTGCACCGGCGGCATGAAGAAGCTCGCCGAGGTTTTGGCGCTGAAGAAGAAGTTCGGCGTCCGCCCGGCGTTGAACAAAGAGGACTGAGCCCTTTGGCTGATTTGGTCGAAGGCCGGAACCTGTCGTGGGTTCCGGCCTTGCTCTTTGAAGCCGCTCCTTCAGTGGGCGACGGCTGCTTGGCGGACGGCGGCTAGGATGAGGCGGGCGGTTGCCCAATGGGGGCTGCGGGATGGGTGCGGTTCCACTCCACGAGTTCGGCGTAGGTCACGCCTTTGCCGCCGAAGATGTCCAAAGCCGAGCCGATGGTGAGGTCAACACGGCCATGGCCGACCCGCGTGACTTCGATGAGGTCGCTGATCGAGCGGGCGCCCCCGGCGTAGGTCACGGGGATTGGGCTGAACTCGCCGAGAATCTCCACCAGCTCCAGATCCACGCCCGCGCAGAGCCCTTCGACATCGGCGGCGTGGACGAGGAATTCGGCGCAGCTCGCAGCGAGACGCTTGAGCACCTTGGGCTCGACGCGCAGGTCGGTGAACTTCTGCCAGCGATCCGTCACCACGAAGTAGGCGTCGCCCTTGCGGCGGCAACTGAGGTCGAGGACAAGACGTTCCTGGCCGATGATCTTCACCAGTTCCGCCAATCGTTCCTCGTCCAGTCGGCCCTCGCGGAAGACCCATGACGTCACGATCACGTGGGAGGCGCCGGCATCGAGCCAGTCGCGGGCGTTGGAGGCGTTGACGCCGCCGCCGAGGTGGAGTCCGCCGGGGAACGCGGCGAGCGCGGCCTTGGCGGCGGCATCGTTGCCGGCACCGAGCTGGATGACGTGGCCGCCGCGCAGGTTGTCGCGGCCGTAGAGTTCGGCGAACCAGGCGGCGGGCCGTTCGGAGACGAAGTGGGTGCGCAGGCCGGCGCCGCTGTCCGTCAGCGAGCCGCCGACGATCTGCTTCACCTGGCCGTCGTGGAGATCAATGCAGGGGCGGAACATGGTTTGTATTAACCGCAGAAAACGCGGAAGACGCAGAATGGTTCAGCGATGTTTTTCAAGCAGACTGCGTTCAAGAAAGAAGTGGTTGGTGCCTGAGCCGATATGGAGGCCATCACCCTTCCACTCGATCCGCCCCCGTCGTTCGACAGCTTCGTTTGCGGTGGCTACCCGGCCCAGTTCACCACAAGCGTGGACGTATTCCATGAACGGCCCGCTGCGATCCACATGGACTTTGGCTCGAACTGAGAAGCCTTCTTCCAACGGGACCAAGAAGACATGCGCGCCATACGGAACAGTGTTCGAGATCGGCTTTCGCCATTCGAACGCGACCATTCTCTCGACTGTCTTACCCGCCCAATCCACTCCTCCCAGCCAACCGGCTAACATTCCAAGAGCGAGGGCAGCCGTAGGCGCGGCAAAGCGGTTGATGGGTGCGTTTAGCTTCACCGAGTGTTCTGCGTGGTCCGTGTTTTCTGCGGTTCAATCGCGCCCAACTCGGTTCACCCGATGAACGAGCAGATGTATTCGCAGATTCCGGAGGTCACTTCGATGTCGAAGCCGGATTTGGCCGGGACTTCGAACACAGTGCCGGTGGCGTGGGTCTTCACTTCGGACTGGCCGTCGAGCTTCACGGAGCAACTGCCGGCCACGATCTCCATCAGCTCGGCCTGGTCGGTGCCGAAGTGGAACTTGCCGGGGTAGATCAGCCCCAGGGTCTTCTTGGAACCATCGGGAAAGAGGATCGTGTGACTGACGACCTTGCCGTCGAAATAGACGTTGGCCTTGGTCACTGCGGTGACGCCGTCGAACTGAGCGGGAATCGTTGCCATGAGGCGGGGATTTTCCCGAACCCGGGCGGCCGGTCAAGGATCCGAGAGGGGTGGGGCGAAGGCTCCGGCCGAGCCGCTGGTTGATTTTCTGACCAAGAACCCACTCCACTGCCGACTCCGGGGCGCTCTGGAATTGCCGGTGGGGCCAACGAGGCCAAGGGCGCCCTGCGGTGGCTCGGCGGGAGGCTTCGTCCCACCTCCTGCGGTAGATTTTTCACGCCTTCGAAAAAGGGGCTTTACTTGCCCCGGACCCATTCGCAAAGTCCCGCCGTTTTTGGAACTGAGTTATGGCTGATATTGCAAACCGCTACGAACAGAACGTGACTGGCCACTACTTTGTGGACAACCAGTGCATCGACTGCGACCTGTGCCGCGAGACCGCGCCGAAGAATTTCACGCGCTGGGACGAGGGTGGATACTCCTACGTCTTCAAGCAGCCGGAGAATCCCGAGGAAGAAGCCCAGTGCAAGGAAGCCCAAGAAGGCTGCCCGGTCGAAGCCATCGGCGACGACGCACCCTGATCCGGCCTTGAATTTCATCGCCCGCCGTCGCGCTGCGCCGGCGGGTTTTTCCTTTTGATCGACATGGACTTGGGAGCGGCATGGGCAGAGGTGTCCTCCCTGATGTCCGCAATGGAGCGGGAGCCGGCCCATGCGAGGCAGGTGGCGCGTCTCGCGTTACGGCTCTATGACGACCTGATGGATCTGCACGGGGGCGGCGCGACGGAGCGATTCCTCCTTGAATCGGCCGCTTTGCTCCACGACATCGGCTGGAGTGTTTCTCCTGACGGAACGGCGCATCACAAGCACTCCGCGCGCTTGATCCAGGAGCGTGTTTGGACCGCACTGCCGGGCCGGGAAGTGGCGATGCTCGCCCAGATCGCCCGATATCACCGCAAGAGCCTTCCCCAAACTGAACATGGGGCTTTTATGGCTCTTTCCGAGACGGATCGCCGGTGGGTGGAGAAACTGGCGGGCCTCCTTCGAGTGGCGGATGGGCTGGATCGGACGCATCGCCAGAAAGTGGCGGACCTTTCGGCGGAGACCGGGTCAAACGAGGTGATGGTGACCGTTCGGGGAGGCGTTTTGGAGGGGGAGTTGGCCGCCGCGCAGAAAAAGTCCGATCTGGCGGTGCGCGTCTACGGCCGCGAGTGGATCATCCGGGCGGGCTGATCGGTTACAAGGATCCCGGATCGCTCTTCATCAGTTCGTAGTGGCCTATGAGCGGCAACGGTTTGTAAAGACCCGAGGCGGCGTTGACGATGCCCAGAATCATGAAGACCAGGGATGCAGCGGGGAGGGCGACCGCCAAGATGCCGCCCACGCACCCGACGAATGGAACGAAAAGCAGGAGGATCGTCGCCACCGAAGCTGCGATATTGGCGATGAAGAGGACGATCCCCTGATTGGTGTGGTAACGGGCGAAACGAGACTTCGGAGCCGCCAGCAACGGAACGAGGAAAAGGATCCCGATGTAGGCCAGAACCGCGAACACGCGGTTCTGCTCGATATCCGTGTTTTCGGCGCTGATTCCGACCGACGCGGGTGGCAGCCCGATGGGCGGCGGAGGTGTGCCGCCAGCCAGTTGGGCGGGTTTCGGTGACGGTGAAGAGTTTTTTGGTCCCCCTGTCGGCTGTTGGGAATGGGGAGGCGTTTCTAAAACGGGCGGAACAGGGAGGATGGCCGTGGTCTCGGCGGGAGAGGGTGTGATTGCCGTAGCGAGCTCGGGCACGGTGGTGGCCTTGGTCCATTCCGCCATGCCTTCGCGCCAGACGAGGGTGTCCGGTGGCAGCATGCCGTTCTTGAGGAGGCCTTCCAAGGCGGGTTGATCGATGGGATCGCTGGGCTGGCCGTTGCGGTTGTATCTCCACGGGCTCATCATGCAAGTATTGTGGTGTCAGAGCGGCGGGCGAAGGCAAAGCAGGAAGACCGGAAAATTTTGTAATCAGAAGCGGCCGCTTCTTTATGGTGGAGTCGGTTCCGGCATGGGAACAGCGGGAGGAAACGTGTCTGCCGGGTCCCATCTGGGCCTGAAAATAAAGCTCACACTCCGGCCTGGATCCGGTAGGGTATTGGTCCGCAATTTGCGGGCAGCTGCATGACACCGAAACTCTTTTCCGAACTGGGTCTTTCCCCCGAAGTCCTGAAGGCCATCGCCAAGATGGGCTTTGAACAAGCCTCACCCATCCAGGCGGAGGCCATTCCCGTGCTCCTCACGGGCAAGGATATCGTGGGCCAATCCGAGACCGGTTCCGGCAAGACCGCCGCCTTCGCCGTTCCCGCCATCGAGAAGACCGACGCCGATCTGCGGGAGGTCCAGGTGCTGATCCTTTGCCCCACCCGCGAGCTGGCGGTGCAGGTTTCCGAAGAGGTCCACAAGCTGTCGTATTTCAAACGCGGCATCCGCGCGCTTCCCATCTACGGCGGCCAATCCTATGACCGGCAGATCTACGGGCTTCGCCAGGGCGCCCAGATCATCATCGGCACTCCGGGCCGCGTCATGGACCACATGCGCAGGGGCACGTTGAAGCTGGACCACGTCAAGATGGTCATCCTCGACGAGGCGGACGTGATGCTGAACATGGGTTTCCGCGAGGACATCGAATTCATCCTCCAGTCCGTGCCCAAGGAGCGGCAGACCGTCTTCTTCTCGGCCACCATGCCCAAGCCGATCCGGGACCTGATCGAGCGGCACTCCAGGGAGCCTCAGAACGTCCGGATCGAGCAGAAGACGATGACCGTCTCGACGGTCGACCAGATCTATTACGAAGTGGACCGTCGCTGGAAGGTCGAGGCGTTGACCCGACTGATCGACATCCATGACATGAAGCTGGGGATCATCTTCTGCAACACCAAGGTCATGGTCGACGACCTCGTGGACCATCTCAACGCCCAGGGATATTCCGCCGACCGCCTGCACGGCGACATGAGCCAGGCGATGCGCGACCGGGTGATGAACAAGTTCCGCAAGTCGGGCCTGGAATTTCTCGTCGCCACCGACGTCGCCGCGCGCGGCATCGATGTCGACGACGTGGAGGTGGTCATCAACTACGACCTTCCCTACGACCCCGAGGATTATGTCCACCGGATCGGCCGCACGGGTCGCGCCGGCCGCAGCGGCCGCGCCATCTCCTTCGTGGCGGGTCGCGAGCTGTTCCAGATCCGCAACATCGAGCGTTTCATCAAGAACCGCATCCAGCGCGGCACCGTGCCGTCTCTGGCCGAAGTGGAGGAAGCCCGCACCAATGTCACGCTCGGCAAGCTTCGGGCCCTGCTCGTCGCCGGTGAATACAAGCGCCAGGACCCTCTCATCGAGCGGTTGTTGGAAGAGGGACACGGCTCGACCGACATCGCCTCCGCGCTGCTCCATCTGATGCAGGCGGGAGAAGAGAAAACCGTGAAGCCGGCCAAGCCGGAGAACGCGTTTCCCCGTGAACGCGAGGAACGGCCCGCCCGGTTCGACCGCGACGACCGTCGTCCGCAACGCGACACCCGCAGTTCTGGAAGGGATAATTTTGAAGACCGACGCGGCGGCTACGGCGATCGGCCGAGCGGCGCCCGCGAAGGCGGATTCCGGGAGCCGGATCGCGGTGCTCCGAGGCGGGATGAAGACTGGCGCAATCGCGGTCCCGCGAATCGCAGCGACGTGCGACCAGAGCGGCCGCTTCGGCCCATGGACCGGCCCATGGACCGGCCCATGGACCGGCGCGACGACCGCCCGGCGGAACGTCCGGCGGAACGTCCGGCTCGATTGCCCTCGTCCGCGAAACAGCCCCCGATTCTGTCAGCCACTGCATCCCCGAGCGACGGCGGTGGGACCGTGGCTCCCCGGGAACCTCGAGCCCCGCGCGACCGCACCGTGCCGCCGTTGGCCGAGCAGTTCGAGCAGCCCATCGACGAGCGCCTTCTGGAAGGGCATCGGCCCGAGGCGGAGAAGCCGCCGGTCCCGAAACCGAGCCGCAAGACTCCTCCGGGTCAGACCCGTCTGTGGATGAGCGTGGGCGACGAGATGGGCGTCACCGCGATCGATGTTGTCAACGTCGTCAGCGGCGAGACCGGCCTTCCGGGCAAGATCGTGGGCAAGGTGGATGTGCGTGAACGCCATCTGTTCGCCGATGTCGCGACGGAGCACGTCGCCGCAGTGGTCGCCAAACTCAACCGGGCCGAGATCAAGGGCCATAAGGTGAAGGTCAAAGAGGCCTGATCCCGCCTACGGAAGAAGTTTGGTAAAACAGCGGGAAGCCCCCTCACCCAGGCCCTCTCCTCATCCGATGGGGAGAGGGTGGCCGGAGGCCGGGTGGGGAGAACGCCCTTGATTCGGCCAGTTTACTCTCGTAGTTGATTTGAGTCCGCCCCCGGTGTTCTGCGCGGACACTGGAAACGAAAAAGCCCATGGCGTCCGATGCCATGGGCTTTTCTTTTTGCGGGAACGGGCAGACTACTCTTCGGTGCCGTTCGGATCTCCCAGCACCTCGGACACCACGGCACGTTCCGCCACGAGATAGCGGCGGGCGGCGTCGCGGGCCTGTTCCAGGGTGACGGCCTCGATATGCGCGTCTTCCTCGTCGATGAACTTGTAGCCCTGGCCGTAGAGCTCGTTGAGCATGGTGTTCATGGCGAAGTTCCCCGGATCCTGGCGGCCAATCTTTTTCTGCCCGATGATCTTGTTCTTGCTGCGGCGCAGTTCCTCCTCGGTCAGTCCGTCGGCGGCGAGCTTGGCGGCTTCGGCCAGAAGTTCCTTTTCGACCAAAGGGGCCTTCTCCGGCGAGGTGCCGCAGTAGAAGGCGAAGTAGCCGTTGCGGATGCCCATCATGTTCTGGGCGCCGACATAGTAGGCCAACCCCAGCTCGTCGCGGATCCGGACGAACAGGCGGGAGCCGAGATCGCTGCAGGACTCCTGGACGAGCTCGAGCGCGTAGCGGTCGGGAGAATTCAGCGGCACGCCCGGGAAGCCGACGACCATGACGGCCTGCTTCTTGTCCCGTTTGGCCGAGGCGCGATTGCCGGTCGGTTTCACGGTTGGATCGTGCCGATCGATCACTTTAGCCAGCTCGGGATTGGGAGCCCAATGGCCCAGGAGCTTCTCGACCCGGCTGAGCGCGTCGGCGGAGGACACGTGGCCGAAGATCGCGATCACGCAGTTGTTCGGCACCATGATCTGGCGGTGGAATTCGCGCAGCGTTTCGGCCGTGAGCGCCTTGACCGAATCATCGGTTCCGAGTGGATCCAAACCATACCCGGTGGGGCCGAAGAGCGTTCGGCGGAGCCCCCGGATCGCGGACTGGAGCAACTGGTCGCGCTGGGCGCGGATGTAGGCGAACTGGATGGTGCGCTCCCGCTCCAGGGCGTCGGCGGGAAACGCGGGATGCAGGAGGACGTCGGCCACGAGACCGAGGCCGGTGGCGAAGTCCTCGTCGAGCACCTCGACGGTGACCCCGAAGCTGTTGTTGCCCCCGAACGTGTCGATGTGGCCGCCGAGGGACTCCACTTCGTTCGCCAGTTGTTCGGCGCTGTGCTTGGGCGTGCCCTGGAGGAGCATTTTGGCGAGGAGATGCGTGAGACCCCCGTTGGTCGGAGTCTCCGCCAGCACGCCGCCTCGGAATCCGACCTCGATCTGGACGAAGGGCAGGCGGTGGTCTTCGCGGACGAGCACGCGGAGCCCGTTCTTCAGGGTGAAGAGCTGGACGGCGTTGTCGGTGGAGGACTCGCTCGACGGAAGGATTTTCGGTGCGGTGCCGTTGGGCATCAGCGCGTAGATCGTGCGGTTCTCCGGAGTGAGATAGGTGCGGGCGACCCGGCGAAGTTCAGCGGGCGTGGCGCGGCGGACGGCGTCGAGATAGCGCTCGCTGAAGCCGAGGTCGTTCGTGGCCATCCAGCTGCCGCCGAGATCCTGGGCCTGGCCGGCCATGGTCTTCCGCGAAGACAGGGTGGCCGAGACGTATTGCTTCACCACCTTGGCGATTTCCGCCTCGGCGACGGGCTCGCGGGTGACGCGGTCGATCTCCCCGAAGATGGCGGCGCGGGCGGCGGCGAACTTGGCCGGCTCGACCACGGCGCTGATGCCGAAGAGTCCGGGATTACCCGGATTGTAGGTCCAGGCGTCGATGGAAGTGACCAGTCCCTGCTTTTCGCGGATCTCGCGGAAGAGGCGTGAACTGCGTCCGGTGCCCAGCAGGCCGGCCAATACGTCGAGCAGCGGCACGTCGGAGTCACGCAGGTCCGGGATGTGCCAGCTGAGGTGCAGACGGGCGATCTCGATCGACGCTTCCTCGATGGTTTCGCGGGGCGCAGTTTGGCGGGGTTCATCCGGGAGAACGACGGCTTCGATGGGGCGGGCTTTGGTTCCCGCGAACGCCTGTTTGATCTGCGCGACGACCTCCTCCGGTTTCACGTCGCCGGCCACGACGAAGAACAGGTTGTTCGGCGCGTAGCGGGATCGGTAGTAGGCGGTGATGTCCTCGGGCTTCAGTTCGTTGAAGATGTCCGGATAGCCGATGATCGTGAAACGGTAGGGGCTGCGGGTGTAGGCCGTCTCGAAGAGCCGGCGGCTGGAGCGCCGACCCGGATCATCGTGGCACATGTCCATTTCCCGGCGGATGACGTCCAGTTCCTTGGCGAGTTCGTCGGCCGGAAGGGTGGCGTTCTGGGCGATGTCGCAAAGGATGTCGATCGCGGTGCGGGCGCCCGTCGACGGGACGTCGATGTAGTAGACCGTGCGGTCGAACGACGTGTAGGCGTTCATGTAGCCGCCCGCATCCTGAATCTCCTGGTCGATCCGCCCTGCCGGGCGGGTCTTCGTGCCCTTGAAGAGCATGTGCTCGAGCACATGGGAAAGCCCGGCACCCAGCCACTTGCCTTCGTTGATGCTGCCGGTGCGGCTCCACGCCTGGACGGAGACCACCGGGGCGCTGTGGTCTTCGCGGACGATGAGTATGAGGCCGTTGTCGAGGGTGGTCAGGGAGACTCCGGCGGGCAGGAGCGGACGTTCCTGCGACGGGGTGGAAGGGGATGTCATGATGGGGCGGTTCGGGAACGGCAATCAGGCGCTGGCGGACTTGCTGGTCCGCACCGCGCTGGTTTTGCCCGACGGAAGAAATGGTTTTCTGAAGGCGTCCTCGAAATCGTAGCCGCCCTTGAAGTCCTCGCGGGAGTCCTTCTGTGTCTTGGAGAGCAGGCCGGCTTCGACCAGGTTGAAGACGATCTCGCCAAAATCCTCGCATGTTCGCACGCCCCACTCCGCGAAGACGGTCTGGGTCATCGGGCCGTAGAGCTTGAGGGCGTAGTCGCGGATGCCGTCCAGCAGTTCGTGGCCGCTGATGTGGCGGGACGATCCTTTGGCGGTCTTGGCGACCCGTTTCTGGGTGTGGTCCAGCCCTTCGCGGATGAAATGATAGGCGTCGGCCGTGAAGCGCGGATCCCGCGCCACGACCGCCTCCAGCACTTCCTCGAAATTGGGTTGTTGCATTGTTCAGGGACCCGCTGTTTCGGCGGATCGGGCTGCATCGATGTGGGTCACATGCCAGTATTTCGCCGACAAGCCCAACAACAGCAGACCAGCGACCGCCAGCAACACCATCGTCTCTTGCCGTGTCAAACGGGGCATGGGTGGGATCCTAGGCAAATCCCGGGCCGGCACAATGCCCCAGTGTCCGCCTGGATGGCTGCCTGAATTTCGGGACGGCATTTTACGGAGCGAGATTTTTGGGACCTCGGAAATTTCCCGGGGCTGCTTCGGCTGTTGGAACGCGCGCGGCTCCCGGCGGCCCAAACTAGGGGATTGCCATGACGGCCTCGATCACACGGTATTGGCAGTCCAAAGGTAAGCCATGCATAAGAACCCAAACCCAAAACTTGCACTCCTCCTTGTCTCTGTCGCCACCGTCTCGGTCTCCCATGGCCAGTCGGTCCTCTTCAGCGAGAACTTCGACGCCAATCACTCGGCCAACTGGACGGTGAACAACAATGGACAAGGCGTTAACGCTGCGAACTTGTTCTTCGACTACAGCGCGCTTGGGATTCCTTCGGCGCCAAATTCAGGTGGCAGCACCATCGGGCTCAAGCTGGGTGCGAATCTAGGGGGTGCCACAAGCCCCGCTCTGGCTGGGATCAGCGTTTCACCGACTGGCCAGAGTTTCTCGGGAGACTACACGCTGAAGTTTTACTGGTGGCACAATTGGCTCGGCAGCGGGACGACAGGGATCGGTTCTGCTTCGGGCGGCTCCGGCTCCACCCAGCTTTCGACGTTCGGTGTTCTCAGCGCCGGGGCGACCCCAAACTTGGCCGGGACGGCAGATTCGGTTTTCTTTGGTTCGACCGGCGACGGCGCCTCCTCCGGGGACTACCGCGTTTATTCCTCCGACAAACCGGCGAGCTACGCAGTAGGAGACGCAAATGTCACCTATGCGGCCGGATCCCGGGACAGCGCAGCGAGCCTCTACCAGACACTGTTTCCGGGTGGGCTCTCGGCTCCGGCGGCGCAAACCGCCATTTCTGCCACCACCCAGAGCGGCATGACCTTGGCCGGTACGGCGGGTTTCGCCTGGCACGACGTTGAGATCACGAAGGAGGGAAGCGCCGTCACTTGGAAGGTTGACGGAACGCTTCTGGCCACGGTCGACACTGCGGGTTTCACGGTGGCGCCGGGAGGGAACAACATCCTTTTTGGGATGTCGGACACCAGCACGGGTGCGGGCACTCCGGCCAATCTCTTTGAGCAACTGGACTTCACCCTGATCGACAATGTGAGTGTGACCTCCGTCCCTGAACCCGCCACCATCGGTCTCATGGCCGTGGGCTTGGGTGCGATGCTGCTCAAGGCCCGGCGCAAACAGGCCTGACCTGTCCGACGTCTCAACTTTCTCATCAAGGCCCGCCGTTTCGGCGGGCCTTTCTATTTTCCGATGAGAAAGCCGACGGCCGAGGCGATGTCGCCGCTGCGCATGAGGCTTTCCCCCACCAGAATCGCCCGGCTGCCACTGGCCTTCAGGCGCTCCACGTCGGCTCGGGTGGAGATGCCGCTCTCGGCCACCAGAAGGGTCGATGGTCGGAGCATCTTCGACAGACGTTCCGTCACGCCCAGGTCCACCACGAAGTCCTTCAGGTTCCGGTTGTTCACCCCGATCAAAGGAGCCCCGATCGCCAGCGCCCGATCCATCTCCGCTTCGTCATGGACCTCCACCAGCACGGCCAAACCGGCTTCGGTGCCGAGGGCGTGGAAATGCTTCAAGCGGTCGTCGTCGAGGATGGCGACGATCAGCAGAACGGCGTCGGCGCCCCACTCGATGGCTTCGAGGATCTGGCGTTCGTCGATGATGAAATCCTTCCGCAGCAGCGGCAGCGAGACCGCCTGACGGATGGCTCGGAGGCAGTCGAGCGAACCCTGGAAAAACGTCTCGTCGGTCAGCACCGACAGGCAGCTCGCACCGGCCGCCTCGTATTCCTTGGCGATCCGGACCGCGTCGAAGTCCGGACAGATGACGCCCTTGCTGGGCGAAGCCTTCTTCACCTCGGCGATCAGTCCGATGTCGCCGACGCGCGGGTTGGCCAACGCGGCGAAAAAGTCGCGGCGTTCGCCGTGTTCCAGCATGGCGTCGCGCAGATCACCGGCGGCGATGATCCGCGCGGGTAGCTTCGCGACTTCGAGCCGCTTCTGGGCGACGATGGTTTCGAGGATGTTCACCGGTCAGTCCTCCTCATCCTTGATCCCTTGGATCCGCTTGAGCGGGCTGCCGGCGCGGAGCCAGCCGTTGACGAAGGGGTCGATGTCGCCGTCCATCACGAGCTGCACGTTGCTGGTCTCCACGCCGGTGCGGAGGTCCTTCACCATCCGATAGGGCTGGAAGACGTAGCTCCGGATCTGGTTGCCCCAGCTCACGCTGCCCTTGTCTCCGTAGAACTTGTCCATGTCGGACTTGGCGGCGTCGAGCTTCAGGGCGAAGAGCTTCGAGACGAGCGCCTTCATCGCGGTGGCTTCGTTCTGGACCTGGCTGCGCTGGGCCTGGGAGGCGGCGACGAGCCCGGTGGGAAGATGCGTGAGGCGCACGGCCGTCTCGACCTTGTTCACGTTCTGCCCGCCCTTGCCGCCGGAGCGGAAGGTGTCGCGCAGGATTTCGCTCTTCGGGATGACCACGTCCGCTTCGTCGAGGTCGGCGATCTCCGCGATCACGTCCACGCTGGAGAAGCTGGTGTGGCGCCGTTTGTTCGAGTCGAAAGGCGAGATGCGGACGAGCCGGTGGACTCCGCGTTCCGCCTTGCAGAAGCCGTAGGCGTTTTCGCCTTCGACACGAAAGGTGATGCTCTTCAGACCCGCGGAATCGCCGTCCAACGCGTCGGTGACCTCGAATTCCCAGCCCCGGGATTCGAACCAGCGCTTGTACATGCGGGACATGATCTCGGCCCAATCCTGGGCTTCGGTGCCGCCGGCGCCGGCGTTGATGCTGAAGAAGCAGTTCTTCGAATCGTGCGGCCCGGTGAGGAAGACCTTCAGGTCGTTCGCCTCGATCTGGGCGAGGAACGGCGGGATGTCGCGCGCCAGTTCCTTCTCCATGGCGAGCTGGGTCTCTTCGGGTTCCGCTTCGCCGAGTTCGATCAAGATCTGGAAATCGCTCAGCTGCCGTTCGAGGGCGAAGAGCGGGTCGAGCTTCTTTTTGATCGAGTTTGTTTCGTCGATCACCTTCTGGGCCTTCTCACGGTTGCCCCAGAACGTGTCGGACGTCATCTGGGCCTCGAGCTCGCCCAGCCGTTGGTTCAATTTGGCGACGTCAAAGAAACCTCCGTAGATGCTTCAATTTGTCGGCGGCGGCGGCGATCTGGGCGGTGGCGGCTTCGAACATTGTCCGCGCAGTTTAATGATTCTGCGGGACGGGTGTGAAGCGGGAATCCGAGGGTCGTTTACAGGCATCTCCGCGTCCGGGATCGGAATCGTCCGGGCATCACTCCGTCAACGCGAAGGCCGTATAGGTGTCGCCGCTCTTTGCGCCCGTCCGATGTGTCCGCCCTTGCTGAAGCCCGCCACCGGACGCCCCAGGCCCGCGTCCAGCGCATGGATGAAAGGGTCGTTGCCATAGAGAATCCGGCAGTCCTCGCCGCTCGCCCAATAGACGAGCCCGCGATTGACCCCGGACGCGGTCACGCCGGGAATCGTCTTGGGATCGAACGTCCACAACTCCCGTCCGGTGCCCGCCGCGAGGGCAAACACTTGGAGATCCGGCGACGCCCGCAGAGCCCACAGTCGATGACCAAGGGATTGCACTGGATCTGGGACCGGTTGTTGGCATCGGCACCGCCAGCCGCCGGACTTTGCGCGGGTTGATCTCCTTCAGCTCCGAGAACCGGTTGCTCGCCCCATCCCCCCCGGATACGTCGGCCAGTTGGCGGAGGCCGCGTCGATCCGCGACACCGCGCCCAATCCGAGGAAGGCCAAGGCAACCGCGCCGATGGTTCTGGCGATGGTGGGTCGGAGAAATCAGGACGTTCGATGCATGGCTACGGGCTGAGTCGACGAGGGATGAAGCGCCCAGTCGCCCGGTTCAACGCCGCCGAACGGAACGAACTGGCGGTCATTTGCCAGACGGCTTGCTCAAACCGCGATACAGGATTTCGAGCCATTGGGCGGTGGAGATGCTCGGCCAGTCCCAGCTCTTCCATTTCTCGGGCAGGCCTTCGGCCTGCACTTGCTCCAACGTCTTGCCGTCGGCGATGGCCTTTTCGACGATGCCGGTGGTGGCGACGAGCATGCCGTGGAATTCGCGCAGTTCCTTCTTCGTGCTGAGGGGGCCGTGGCCGGGGATGAGCATCGCGTCCTCGGGGATCGTCTCCAGCGCGTCGGCCACGTTGCGGAGGTAGCCCTTGATCGAGCCGCCGGCGTTGAGATCGATGAAGGGGAACCGGCCGGAGAAGAACTGGTCGCCCAGGTGGACGACGTTCGCGCCCATGAAGTGGATGATGCTGTCGCCGTCCGTATGGCCGGCGGCGACGTGGATCACGCGGATTTCCTCGCCGTTGAAATGAAGGTGCAGCGAGTCGTCGAAGGTGATCACCGGCAGGGCGGCCGTGTTGGTGCCGGCGGCTTGGAGCATCCGGTCGCGGACGTGCTCGTGCGCGATGATCGGCGCGTGCTGGCCGAAGTAGGCGTTGCCGCCGGTGTGGTCTCCATGGAAATGGGTGTTCAGGACAAACTTCACCGGCCCCGGATTCAGTTCCTTCAGCGCCGCCTCGATCCTCGGAGCCAAGGGCGCGAACTGGTCGTCCACGATCAGCAGGCCGTCCGGTCCGACGGAGACGCCGATGTTCCCGCCGGAACCTTCCAGCATGTAGACGTTCTTCGCAGCATGGACGGCCTTGATGACGAGGCCTGAAGGTTGTGCCGGTGTCCGGAGAGGAACGACAAGGGCGAGGAGAGCGGCGATCAGCGGGAACGGCTTCATTGAACTCGATGGAATCCGGGTTGGCGGGGCCGGCATGTTTTAGCGGGCGATCAGATAGTAGACCGTTGCGGGTTGCAGCTTCAGCGAGGCGGCGTTTCCGGCGGGTCCGGTGGGGTAGCCGTTCAAGTCCAGCGCGGTCGCGTGGAGCGAGGCGGCGTCCGGGCGTTTGAAGGCGACCGAACCCTGAAGAGTGCGGACCTGCCATGGATCGGTGCCGAGGCTGACGATGCGTTTCACCGTGGCGGACTCGGCCTCGGTCTGGAAACCGGTCGACCGTTCCTCGGACATGGCTTGGAGAAGAATGCGGCCCGAGGTGACCAATGGCTTCCCGTCCAACGAAACGGCGACGATGTGGCCGGGAGCGAGATCGCTCTGGAGAATCAGATCCCGGGTCTCCACGCGGCCGGCGGCTTTCAGGTTGCCGCTCGCGCCCTGCGCGGCGGGGGCGTTGATCGTCAGAACGCCTTGGCCGTAGTCGAGCGACAGCTCGCCGGTGGTGCTCATCACCGTCTGCTTCGCATGGTCGATGAACGGCGTCAGGTTCTTCACTTCCGTGCGCGAGGGCTGCCCGGTGAAGAACACTTCCGTGCGACCGGCGAAATGGATCAGTGGATCGATCCGCTGGCCGGGCTTCAGCTCGGCGCCTCCGACAGGGACGTCCTGCAGTCGCAGTTCGTCCAGCGCGGCATCCTGCGGCAGCGGTGTTCCCTTGAGCTGGCGAAGATCGTTCGTGTTGAGCCGCACCTCGGCCAGGACGTCGCCCGGCTTCACGAGCCGTTGGCGGAAGATCAGCGCGGCGGCGGGGAACTGTCCCGCCATCGCCGGCGACATCAGTGTCCACGGCTGGGTCCAATAGCCGGGTTTGACCGACCAACGGTCGCCATCCAGCGCGAAGTGGACGATGGCGTCGGAGTGCTGGAGCGCACCGAAGCACGCGAGGTAGAGCGGCGCTTCGCTGCGGAAACGGTTCGGGCGGTTCCAGGTCGTCTCGGAGATCATCGAGGGGAGGCCGTTGTAGTGCGGGTCCATGCCGGGATGGATGAATTGTCGCGGCTTCCCGGGTTCCTCGGCATCGAAGCGCAGCGCGCTGCGGTCCGAGTAGGTGTGGCCCTCGCGGATCGACCAGGCGGAGTTGTCGCCCTTCTGGTTCGAGCCGAAGTAGCCGTGCCGATCGATGAAGTCGCCCGGCGTGTAGCTGAGCTTCTCCAACGGACCAAACCGTTCGGGACTGGCCGTGGACCAGTTCGACGCGGTGATGCGGCCCTTGAAACCGAGCTTGCGGAGGAAGGACACGGTGTCGGCGTAGAAGCGTGTCTGCGTATCGAGAAGGAAGGCCGCCGTGTCCTGGTCGCGCGGCGTGCGTTCGTTGGCGATGTTCCACAACGGGCGGAAACCCACGCGCCCATCGCCCGGAGAATCGCGCTTCACCTTCATGCCGTTCCAATGCGCGAAGGCCGCGTCGAGCGAGCCGTGTTTGGCCTTCAACCAATCGGCGAACCGGGTCTCCAGAATCTGGAGCTCCGCGTCGGGGATGTTCGCGTCGCTGAAGGTCCAGAAGAAGAACGAGTCCTCGTTCTGCATCTCCACGCTGGCCACGGCCGGTTCGTCGATGAGCGCGCGGCCCGTCTCCGGATCCTTCGTGGTCAGCAGCGTCGTCCACCACTTCCGGTATTGTTCCTGGAAATCGGGGTTGAACATCAGGGCGGCGAAGGGGTGCTTGGTGCCGTCGTAGCCCTTGAGGAACGGAAGGTCGGCCTTGGGCGTCAGCCACAATGGAAAGTAGATCGAGAAATGGGTGTAGATGCCCTCGGCCTTCATCGCGCGGACGACTTCCAGCGCGTGACGGATCTTGGCCGGATCGACCTCGCCCCGTTCATCGAAGAGCCCGCCGTGGACGCGGACCATGTTCACTCCGTATTTGGCCAGCATCCGGGCGCAGCGCTTCAGCGCGTCGCCGGTGAGATCGTGCGGCGGGCCGTTGACCGCCCAGAAACGCAGCGGTTGACCGTCCTCCGAGCGGATGAACTCGCCGTTCTTGATGTCGATGAAACCGTGCTCGCCCGCGACGCGTTCATTGAGGAAGCGGAGATCGATGGCGGAGTTCGTGGCGAACGGATCCGGCTTGGGATCGAAGGCGAACCAGTCGCCGCCGGTGGCGGATTTGGCGGCCAATTGGTCCGGCTTCAAAAGCCCGCGCGGCTGGAACGGATCGGTGCTGAGAACGAAGCAGTCGAGGTAGCCGTGGTGGCTATTGGCGCTGGCCATGCGGAAGACGACCGTGTTCGCGCCCTGCTTCAGCTCCACGTGGCCGACCTTGCTCCAGGCGAGAAAGCGCAGGTCCGCCTTGCCATCCGCCGCGACGTTCACCTCGCCCCGCTTGTCCTTCTGGAGATCGATGTCGGTGGCGGCTCCGCCGTTGAGCGAGTAGGAGAGCTTGGCTTGGAGCGGATTGGCCCGGACCCAGAATTCGTAGGCGCCCGCCGTCTTCGCCTCGAAGCGATACTCCGCCTCGCCGGCCTTCTCCCCGCTGAAATTGGAGATGAAATCGCCGCCTGAGAACAGGTCCTTCTTCACCTGGTCATACCACCACGGATGGCGGTTCATCCGGTTGGCGGTCGGCGCTTCGCCTTCCACCCAGATCCATTCGGCGGACGCTCGACGGGGCGCCAACACGGCCACGAACAGGCACAGCCAGAAGACCAAGCGGCCAGGCAAGGAGGGAGTTGACGTAGGGCGCATCCCCGGAAGGTCGTCGGTCTTCCCGCCAAAGAAAAGATCGGGCGTCGGACTTGACCGCCCGTGCGGCGTCGGGCGGAATCGCCTAGAAGTCCCGAAAGGCCATGCGTCCGAAACTTCTCTGCGCAGTCTCGCTGCTGCTGAACGTGGCTTTGGTGGGGTATTGGCTCAAGGCGAGGGGGTTGGTGGCTCCACCGCAACAAACGAACCTGTCCTCTTCCACCCAGACCCACGGACTGGCCCGGCTTCCGGCCCGGTATTGGAGCCCGACACCGATCAAGACCGCGCCGTCGCAGGCGCCGAATCCATCGCCTTGGTCGCGTATCGAGTCGACCGACTACCCGGCATTCATCGCCAACCTCCGTGCCACGGGATGCCCCGAGCGGACGATCCGCGACATCGTCGTGCCGGAGGTCGATGCACTCTACTTGAGCACGGAGTCCGAACCAGTGCCGGGCCCGGATGACCTTTGGTTGCCCCAGGACGACCGAGCGAAGCAGGCCCGGGCCCAACAGATGGCCGAGAGCGATCGGGCAGCGGAGCGACGGGACCTGTTGCGCACTTTGCTGGGAGTGGAGGGGACATGGCCCAAAGGCTCTCTGGATCGGCCGGAAGAATGGGCGTCCTTTTGTGCCGTCGTCGTTCCGGCGACGTTCGAGACCGGAGAAGCGCTGGCCTGGGAACTGGATCGGATGGATTTCCGAAGAGTCCGCTTCAACGTCGTGACCGAGTGGCCGCTGAAACTTTCGGAAATCGAGTCGCTCAGGCAATTGCGCGACGACGGGTTCAATCGCCTGTTCGCGCTGGCCGGCCGGGATCGCGTGGACGAAGTCCTGCGGCTGGCCTCGGCCCTCATCGTCCTGAGCGAAGTGGCCCATGGCGACGACCCGGCGTCCCGCATCTCGGCCGAGGAGATGCACCGCATCGTGGCTTGCCAGGGAGTGGACGTTTCGTTGGTCGACGGTGCCTTCAATTTCGAGATCGTCGCCCGCTTGGACCGATTCAAGGCCGGCCTGTCCAAGACGGTTTCCAGGAAAGCGGACGGTGGATTCGCCGGTTCGTTGGTCCGGGCTCTGGGCGAACCCCGCGCCGAGGAACTGATCCGGCGGCTGCAACCGGGCTGGGGGGAAGCGGACCAATTCGCCCGCGCGAACCAGCTTCCCGGAACGGTGGCGGAGGCGCTGGTGGACACCCGGACCCTCGCCGACACCGAGGCTGCCAAGGTCCGGAGCGATCCCGCGCTCTCGGCCGAGGAGGAGCAGGAACGGTTGCGGCAGATCGGAAGCGACGTCCGGGCTGCGCTCCAGGAGACGATGCCGCCGGCCTTGTGGGACCAGTATCGGACGAACCGGGCGGGCTGGATCCAGAAGATCGAGAACGGCCAATGGGAGGGGGTCCGATGAAGCTCCGGATACTCGCTGTCGCGTCGCTGGTGTTGAACCTCGCGTTGAGGATTGTCATTTGGAAGTCGCGCGCCGCAGCGGAGCGCGATTCTGGCCCGACCGTTGCCAAGGTCGTCTCCGCGCCCGAAAAGCAAGTCATGCAGATGACGACGAAAGCCAAGCCAACCCCTCCGGCCGAGACGCTGAAGCAGCCGGAATGGCCCCCGTTCCTTTGGGACGGGCTGTTCGGCGGCGACTACACCCACTACGTCGCGAACCTGCGGCGGATCGGTTGCCCGGAGGAAGCCTTGGGCGACATCGTCCGCGGTGCGACATGGACGGATCTGATGCGGCAGGTGCATGGCGACTCCATCCAGCAGCACGAGCTGCTCTACGGGGTCTTTTCGGCAAGCGGCAACCTGGAGAAGCTCGCCCAGACCCTTGCCGAACCCGCGACACAGGCGAGGAACGCACGGTCCGAGCTGCTCAGATCCCTGGGGATCGGGGAGCAACGGGAGACGACGACCAGAACCTCGGAGGAGTGGACCGAGCACCAGATCGAGCGGGAGTTCAGCTACGTCGCTCCCGAGCGGCGGACCGCGCTTCTGGCGATCGAGACGAACAGCCAGGCGAGAATCAAAAAGGCCGAATCCGATGTCCGCAACGGCCAAGGCTCCCAGGAGGAGGTGGACCGTTTGAAGTCCTCGTTTCGTCTCCGCCAGATGCAGGAATTGAACCCGGACGAACTCATTGAATTCAACCGGCGCGAATGGCAAGAAAAGCACGGCGCACAGTTCCAGACCCTGGCTTTGGTGGCGCAGTCACCGGCAGAGTTGCGGTCGCTGGCCGGTCTTTCGTCCGACCAACTGGCCTCCGCCCTGAGCCCGGCGCGGATGGCGGATCTGAAGCGCATTTCCGAGGTCCGCCACGAGCCGGCCGCGGCCGACGGGTCGAGCACGGGTCCGGCCTATTTCGCGGTGAGCGGCGACTTCTTGAACCTCCAATCGGTGACCCGCCGCTTCGACCTTCCCGACGCCACGCCACGCGCCGCGCTGGACGTGATCCGCGAATACGATGATTCGCTGAGGAAGATGGGCAAAGATGAACGTCTCCTGCCCCGGGAACGACGGCAACTGGCGGAGGCGCTGAACGCTGAACGGGCGCTGCGATTGCAGGGCGTTCTGGGGCGGGAGGCGTGGCAAACCTACCGTTTGCACTTCGAGGATTGGTGAGGGACTTCCGAGATGGAGAGCCACTTATTGGTAGGTGCCGCGAAACCAGGAGCGGCCCCTTTCGGCCACTTGCCGGCGCCGGGTCGGCTGTCAGAGTCGGCCCGATGTTTCCCGTCCCGATGAATCATGGCGCGCTTGGTCGTCTCTGGGCCGTTGCCGTCTTGGCGGTGGCCACGGCGTGTAGCGGCGCGGAGACGCTGCGGTTCAATCGCGACATTCGGCCCATCCTCAGCGAGGCCTGCTTCAGCTGCCACGGGGCCGATTCGGCCGCGCGCAAGTCGGAGCTGCGGTTGGATGTCCGGGAGGCCGCGCTCAAGGGCGGCAAGAGCGATCTCCCCGCGTTGGCTCCGGGCGATCTCAAAGCGAGCGAAATGGTCCGGCGCATCTCGACGGCGGACGAAGAAGACGTGATGCCCCCGCGCAAGGCGGCCCGGCAACTCACGCCGTCGGAGATCGAAACGCTGAAGCGCTGGGTCGCGGCCGGTGGCGAATACGAAGCCCATTGGGCCTTCATCAAACCGGTCAAGGCACCGGTGCCAAACGGAGCCGCCCATCCGATCGACGCCTTCATCGCTGAACGGCTCACACTGGCCGGATTGAAACCATCAGCCGAAGCCGACAGACGCACGCTGGTTCGCCGCGTCTGCTTGGATCTCACGGGTCTGCCGCCCACGCCGGAGGAGGTCGCGCAGTTCGTTGCCGATCCGCGTCCGGACGCCTATGAGACGCTGGTGGATCGGCTCCTGGCCTCGCCGCGCTACGGCGAACATCTTGCGGTCTGGTGGCTGGATCTGGCGCGCTACGCGGACACGAGCGGCTTCCAGGGCGATCCGCTGCGGACGATGTGGCGCTGGCGCGACTACGTGATCGATTCGTTCAACGCCAACAAACCCTTCGACCAGTTCACGGTGGAGCAGATCGCCGGCGACCTGTTGCCGGACGCGACGATGGAGCAGCGGCTCGCGACCGGCTTCAACCGGAACCATCGCTTCAACACCGAGTTTGGTTCGCTGGAGGACGAGTGGAGGGTGGAGAACGTGATCGACCGGGTGGAAGCGACGTCGGCGACGTGGCTGGGTTTGACGATGGGCTGCGCGCGGTGCCACGACCACAAGTTCGATCCCGTCTCGCAGCGGGACTTCTACAAGTTCTTCGCCTTCTTCAACCATATCCCGGAACGCGGCGTTTTCTGGGACGTCTTCGGTGATCAGCAGTTGGCCTTCGAGCCGAACATGCGGGCGCCGTTGCCGGCGGATCAGCCGAAACTCGCGGCCTTGTCCGAGACCGTCACGAACGCCGTTGAAGCGCTGCTCGCGCTCGACGCCGCCTTGGGGCCGGAACAGGCGGAGTGGGAGCGGGCGCATCCTGGGCGGAAAGTCGCGGACTTCGCGAAGGAGCCGGGCAACCTGGTGGTGCGTCTGCCTTTGGCCGGATCGTTCGCCGCGACATTCGGCCTGCGAAGCGAGATCTCGAAGCGACTGGCAACCGTGACCAACAGGTTGGCGGGGGGAGACCTCGCCGTCGTCACGAACGAGGTCGCGCAGACGAATCTCACGGAGTTCGGGCAGGTCTTGGCGGTCGTGCCGGGGGCGGGGGCGCGGTTCGTGGACGGGGGGCGGGGGCCGGCGCTGGAGATCGGAAGCCGGGCGCCGTCGCTGGCCATTTCCAACATCTTCGATCGGCCGCGCACGACGCTGGCGATGTGGGTTCGGCCCGACTCGACGAACGGCGTTCTTCTCAGCCAAAGCGGACGGCAGCCGCTCTTTCCGCTCGGTATCTCGCTGTCACTGACCAATGGCCACGTGCGGTTCGAGCTGGACCACCGCTACTTCGACTTCGACGCGACGATGGTGCCGGTGGTCCTGACTTCGGCGGAGCCGGTCACTCCCGGGCGTTGGCTGCATTTGGCCGTTGTGCTGGATGGAAACCGGATGAACCGTGGTCCGACGCTGTTCCTCAACGGCGAAGCGATGGAGGCCGAGGCCCGGTTCCAATCGATGCGCGGGTTGCCGGAGTTCAGGAACGAAGCGCCGCTGCTGGTCGGTGGAGACGTGGACGGCGCAGGTCTAAAAGGCGTCGTGTCGGATCTGCGGATCTATGATCGAGCGCTGAACGACGACGAAGTGGGACGGCTCGCACATTGGCCCGGGGCGGGGTCGTTGGCGCTGGATCCGGATCGGCGAACCGCAGGTGAAACCGCAGAAGCGACCGCGTTCTATCGGGACTTCGTATCCCCGACCCATGCGGCGGCGGCGGCTGAACTGGGTGCGGCGGAGCGGGGACAAGCGGACTTCGAACGGACTTTGCCGCTGGTGATGGTGATGAAGGAGAAGCCCGGACCGCCGACCGCACGGATGCTCGGCCGCGGGCAGTATGACCAGCCGGGGGACACGGTGGTCGCGGATGTGCCGGCGGTCTTCGGCGGGCTGACGGCCGGTGCGCCGACGAATCGTCTGGGGCTCGCTCGGTGGATCGTGTCGCCGGAGAATCCGCTGACCGCACGGGTGTTGGTGAACCGGCTGTGGGAACGGTTCTTCGGCACCGGGCTGGTCCGCACTTCGGAGAATCTCGGCGTGCAGGCGGAGGCGCCGAGCCATCCGGAGCTGCTCGACTGGTTGGCGGTGGAGATGGTCGAGGGTCATTGGGATCTGAAGGCGATCCAGAAGACGATCGTGCTCAGCTCGACCTATCGGCAGTCGTCGGTTTTCAGCGAGGCTGCGCGCCGGCTTGACCCTGAGAACCGGCTATTGTCGCACGGCGCCCGGTTCCGGCTGGGCGCGGAGGCGATCAGAGATGAAGCGCTCGCCGTCAGCGGCTTGTTGGTGGAGCGCGTCGGCGGCCCATCGGTGACGCCCTATCTGCCGGGCGAGAAGCCGGGCTTCGGCGAGGATCTGTATCGGCGCTCGGTCTACTCCTTCTGGCAGCGGACCCGGTTCAATCCCAGTCTCGCCAGCTTCGACGCCACCGCGCGCGAATACTGCACGGTGAAACGGCCGCGCACCAACACGCCGCTCCAGGCGCTCGCGCTGATGAACGAGGTCACGTATCTGGAGGCCGCCCGCAGGCTGGCCGAGCGCATGATGGTCGTCGGCGGACCTCCGGCGGAGCGCATCGCGCGCGGCTTCGAACTGGTGCTCGGCCGTTCGCCGACCCTTCGCGAAACAAAGACTCTGGAGACGCTGCTTGCCGGACAACTGGAGCGTTTCCGGAACGACGCCGGCGCGGCGGCGGCTCTGCTGCGGCAGGGAGCGTCGCCGGTCGATGCCTCTCTGCCGGCATCGGAACTCGCGGCCTATTCGCTGGTCGCCAGCGCATTGCTCAACACGGACGAATTCGTCACCCGGGAATGACCATGAACTGCAACGAGGAAGCTTTTCGCCGATTGAACCTGGCCGCGCAGGCGGCGCTGACCCGCCGGACGTTTCTGCAGAAAGCCGGCGCCGGTTTGGGGCTGGCGGCCTTGGGGTCGTTGCTGGGACCGGCGTTGTCCGGCAGCGCGGCCGAGGCGGCGAAGCCGTTTCTCAGCGGCCGGGCCCGGGCCAAGCGGATCATCTTCCTGCACCAGTCCGGGGCGCCGTCGCACGTGGATCTCTTCGACCACAAGCCGCTGCTCCAGAAGATGCGCGGCGAGGATCTGCCGCCGAGCGTGCGCGGCGCGCAGCGGTTGACCGGGATGACCTCGGGCTATGGCCGGCTGCCTCTGTTTCCGAGCCCGTTTCAATTCGCCCAGCACGGACAGAGCCGCGCTTGGATGAGCGAGCTGTGGCCGCATCTTTCCAAGCGCGCCGACGACCTTTGCTTCGTGAAGAGCCTCCACACCGACGCCATCAACCACGACCCCGCGATCACCTTCGCCCAGACCGGGTCGCAGATCGCCGGGCGCCCGAGCTTCGGGGCGTGGATCGCGTATGGGTTGGGGAGCGAGAACAAGGAACTGCCGGCGTTCGTGGTCCTGACTTCGAACGGCACGGGCCGGCCCGACGGCCAGCCGCTCTACGACCGGCTGTGGAGCGCGGGCTTTCTTCCGAGCGAATATCAGGGCGTGCGGTTCCGGGGGCAGGGCGATCCGGTGCTGTTCCTCTCCGATCCGGAAGGGGTGCCGCGGGCGGACCGGCGTGAAGTGATCGACGCGGTGCGCGAGTTGAATCAAGCCCGGCTCGACGTGGTCGGCGATCCGGAGATCCAGACCCGGATCGCCCAATACGAGATGGCCTTTCGCATGCAGGCCAGCGTGCCGGACCTGACCGATCTCTCGAAGGAAATGCCGGCCACGCTCGAAGCCTACGGGCCGGAGGTGACGAAGCCCGGCAGCTTCGCGGCGAACTGTCTGCTGGCGCGGCGACTGGCCGAGCGCGACGTGCGGTTCATCCAGCTCTACCACCGGGGCTGGGACCAGCACTTCAGCCTGGCCCAACAGCTTCGCGGCCAATGCCATGACGTGGACCAGCCCTGCGCGGCGTTGATCGGGGATCTGAAGCAGCGCGGATTGTTGGAGGAGACCCTGGTCGTTTGGGCGGGGGAATTTGGTCGGACAGTGTATGCGCAGGGCGACATCGATTCGCCGCGCTCCGGCCGGGATCATCATCCGAAATGCTTCACCGTCTGGATGGCCGGAGGCGGCACCAAGGCGGGATCGACCTACGGAGAGACGGACGACTTCGGCTACAACATCGCGCGGGATCCGGTGAGCTTCTTCGACTTCAACGCGACTTTGCTGCACCTCCTGGGGGTCGACCACACGCGGTTGACCTTCAAGTACCAGGGGCGGCAGTTCCGCCTGACCGACGTCCATGGGGACTTGGTGAAGGGCGTTTTGGCGTAAGCGGCTGAGGGGCTCTTCAAGCGTCGAGGCTCCGGCGGAGCACTTCGAGGAGCTGGTTGGGGCGGACGGGTTTCTGGATGAAGTTCTGTCCGATCTGGAGGGTGAGTTCCCGGCCGGCGATCTCGGCGCTGTAGCCGCTGGTGTAGATGATCCGGAGATTGGGGTTTTGTTCGCGCAAGCGGGTCGCCAGCTCGCGTCCGCTCATGCCGCCGGGCATGACGATGTCGGTCAGGAGCAGGTCGATGGAGTCCTTTTCCAGGGTCCAGACCCGGAGAGCTTCTTTTCCGTCCGACGCCTCCACGACCCGGTAGCCGGATCGCTCCAGGATCACCCGGGTGAGGATACGGACCGAAGGATCGTCTTCGACCAGGAGGATGGTTTCCGAGCCGCCGACCAGTTTGGGCGGAAGGACGGGGACCTGCTGCGATTCGACGGAACCTTCCTTGGCCGGGAGAAGGATCTGGAAAGTCGCTCCTGCCCCCGGGGTGCTTTTCATGGTCACGGATCCGCCATGCTGCCGGACGATGCCGAAGACGGTGGCGAGGCCGAGGCCCGTGCCTTTGCCGGGTTCCTTGGTCGTGAAAAACGGCTCGAAGATGCGGGAAGCGATCTTCGGGTCGATCCCGCCGCCGGTGTCGGTGACGGAGAGGCAGACATGGCGGCCGGGGGAGGATTCAGGAATTTCGGCGGCTTCCTCGCGGGTCAGGGTGCGTTCCGAAGTCTCGATGAAGAGGCTGCCGCCGCTGGGCATGGCGTCGCGGGCGTTGACCACGAGATTGAGCAGGACTTGATCGAGCATTCCGGGATCGGCCCGGGTCACGACGGGGCGGGGGTGAAGGTTGAGCTGGAGGTGCACGTCTTCACCGAGGGTGCGCTGCAGCATCTTGGCCAGGCTGGTGACGACGTCGTTCAGGTCGATGTCGCGCGCCTGTATGACCTGGCGACGGCTGAAGGCCAGCAGCTGGCGGGTCAGGTTCGCGGCGCGCCCGGCGGATTCCTTGATCTCTTCGAGCAGTTCCCGGGCTTCGGCCGGCAGGCCTTCGGTGAAGGAAGCCAGGTCCGCCTGCATCATCATCGCGGCGAGGATGTTGTTGAAGTCGTGCGCGACGCCGCCGGCAAGCTGGCCGATGGCCTCCATCTTCTGAGATTGGCGGAACTGATGTTCGAGCTGCCGCGTCTCGCTGATGTCGGTGGCGGTGCCGACACTGCGCCGGATGCGCCCGGCCTCATCGTGGATGGGAAAGGCGCGGTCCCGGATCCAGCGTTCGGAGCCGTCGGGCCGGAGGATCCGGTAGGTTTCGTCGTAGGTGCCGTTTGCCTGTTTGGTCTCGGCCGCGAGGATGATCCGCTCCCGGTCTTCGGGGTGGATCGCATCGAGCCATTCCCGCGGAGCGGAGTAGAGGCTCGCACAGGTGCGGCCCCAGACCTTCTCAAAAGCGGGGCTGATATAGAGGATCTCGTTCTTGGACTGATCGGTCATCCAGAAGACTTCCTCGATGTTCTCCGCCAGCTCACGAAAGCGCTCCTTGGTTTCGTGCAGGGCATTTTCGACCGCCTTTCGGGCCGTGATGTCGCGCGCGACTTTCGAGGCGCCGATGATCCGTCCTTGGGCGTCGCTGATCGGCGACGCGGTGACCGACACTTCGATGAGGCGACCGTCCTTGGTGAGGCGCTTGGTTTCGAAGTGCTCCACGCTCTTACCGGCACGGATTCTATCGAGAATGAGGGTTTCCTCGGGCAGCCTGGCTTCGGGGATCAATCGTGTGATCGAAGTTCCCACCATTTCGGCGGCGGAGTAGCCGAAGATCTTTTCCGCACCCCGGTTCCAACTGGTCACCACCCCGAACAGATCCTTGCCGATGATCGCATCCTCCGAGAATTTGACGATGTCGGCCAATCGCTCGGCCGCCAGCTCCGCCAGCTTTCTCACGGTGATGTCGGCATGCGCGATCACGAGGCGCACCGGACCCTCGCCCGAAAAGCGGACGACGCTGCCGACGAACCAGCGCTGTTCGGTCGGAGAATGGCAGGGGTATTCCAGGCTGAAGGAGGGAGTCTCGCCGTTGAGGACCCCGCGGATACCCGCGGCAAAGGAGGATGCTTCTGTCGAGTCTGGTCCGGTCGCCCCTTCGCAAACGTGCAGGTAGTTGGCCGGTTGGCTGGTCGGCGGGCCTATCGCGGCGAATCCCTGGCCAAATTTCCGCCAAGCCTCGTTGGTCGCGAGGATGGTGCCATTCTCATCCAAGACGCAGATCTGGGCGGTGAGGGCGTTGATGATCGAAAGGGCGAAGTGTGCCGCCTCGGCCAGTTCCTCCTTCGCTTGCTTTCGCTCGGTGATGTCCACTGAAAAGCCGATCAGGCCGGTGATTCGACCGGATTCATCGCGGCAGGGGACTTTGTCGGTGAGGATCCAGCGGACTCCGTCGACGGTGTGAATCTGTTCCTTGATGTGATGGATCGCCTCTCCGGAGTTCATCACCTTCAGGTCGTCTTCGCGGTAGCCCGCGCTTCCGGGGAATCCCATTTCGGTGTCGGTCTTGCCGACGAACTCCTCCGGAGTCTTGCCATTGAGCTCCGCGTTCCGGCGGTTGACCCGCAGAAAGCGACCCTCGCGGTCCTTGAAGAAGATCATCGCGGGCACGGAGTCGAGGATCAGTTGCAGCGTTTTATTCTCCTGAACGCGGGCGGCTTCGGTGGCTTTGGCTTCGGAAATATCGGTGACCACCGCGACGACGTAGGCCACCGCACCGTCGATCCGCATGGGCTCCAGGATGACCCTGAAGTCTCGATCGATGTCGGTGACCGTCGTGTGGATTTCGTAGGTGTCCCCTTCTCCCGCGAAGGCGCGGTCCAGATGCGGCCGGATCTGGTCTTCGTAGATCTCCGAATGCACGTCCGCCGCGTGCCGGCCGACGATGGAGGCGGGGGAACGGCCGAAAATCTCGGCATGGGTCTTGTTGACGTAGACATAGCGTCGATCCGCGTCGAGGACGACGAGGCCCACTCGGGCGTTTTCAGTCACGATGCGCAGTCGTTCCTCGCTGGCGGTGAGTTCACGTGCTTGCCGGCGGTGGTTCAATTGCGACATCACCTGTCGACCCAGCTTGCGCAAACCTTCCTGTTGCGGCTCGGTCAACTGCCGGGGAACTCGATCCAGGACGGAGAGGATGCCCAGTGCGATGCCGTCGGAGGTCCGGAGCGGGCAACCGGCGAAAAAACGGACGCCTTCTTCGCCGGCGACCAACGGGTTCGCGGCGAAGCGTTTATCCGCTGTCGCGTCCGGCACGATGAACAGGTCCTTGTAAAGAATGGCCTGGTCGCAAAACGATCCATCACGCGGCGCTTCTTTGATGAAAAGACCGATCGAGGTCTGAAACCTCAGCCGGTCTTTACCAATAAGAGTGATGAAGGCAATGGGAGCTCCACAGATCTGGGCGGCCAGCGAGGCCAAATCTTCGAGCGGGAGATCCGACTCCGATTCGAGGGGCTGGTATCTCTGCAGCTCCGCCAGTCGATGGAGCTCTTCGGATGAGTGAGACGCGGGGTTCATGGATGGAGGGCGGAAAAGGCTTCCGAAATCGGGTGGATTGCGATCAAGGAATGGTGGGTCATCGCTGTCGTCTATTGATCGGCGAACACTTCTGGAACGGTTGCCTGATAGTGCCTCCTCGCCGATTGAATTTGCGAAGCAATTTCGGCGGGCGTCGAGCCCGACGTTTGGGACAATCGGGGCGATTCCAGACCAATCTGCCGCGTTGAACCGCTGAAAATCAGTCTGGAACGGGCGGCGGCTCGGATGCCGGTCGGCGGAACTGAAGAGCTTGATGCGGGGATTGCGCTTCGGGGCGACGGGGGGTGAGGTCTGAGGAATCGGAGCCGGTTCGGGAGCCTTTTCGCCGGGGTTTTGAATGGATGAAATCAGGAGCCTGTCACATGAATCCGTTGAAAACCTTGCAACCAGACCTTGCTCGAAGCCTCCGTCTACGTAGCTTTTCCCCATGCTCTATTTTTTCTCTCCGTCCGTCCGAGCCGCGATGATCGCCAGCGTGCTGGCAGGTTCCACTCTGGGAGCCATGGGCGCCGGCCACGAGTTGGGCCAGTCCAGCGGCGGCTTCCAGCCCGAGATCGCTCCTGCTTCGGATGAGGGCGAACGAGCCATCAAGGGATTCACGGCCGCGCCGGGGTTCAAGATCGATCTTTTTGCCGCCGAGCCGTTTCTTGCCAACCCGGTCGCCTTCAGCATCGACAACAAGGGTCGCTTCTATGTGGCGGAGACCTTCCGCCACGGCGACGAGGCGGGCGTGCTGGACATCCGGGGCCACATGCCATGGCTGGACGAGGAACTGGCGGCCAAGACGCTCGACGACAGGATCAAGTTCATGCACGACCACTACGAGGACAAGCTGGTGCAGTTCTCGAAGGCATCGGAGAGGATCAAGTTGATCTGGGATGCGGACGGAGACGGGAAGGTCGATACGGCGACGGTCTTTTCCGAGGGCTACAACAACTATCTCGATGGAATCGGCGCGGGGGTGCTGTGGCACAACGGCGACGTCTTCTACACCTGCATTCCCGGGCTCTACAAACTGGAGGACAAGAACGGCGACGGCATCGCCGACAACAAGGAGGTGCTGAGCTACGGGTATGGCGTCCGCATCGCGTTTCTCGGCCACGACCTGCACGGGCTGCGGATCGGGCCCGACGGGAAGCTGTATTTCTCCATCGGCGACCGCGGCTTCAGCGTGAAACAGGACGAACGCGTGATCACGGAGCCCGAATGCGGCGCGGTGATGCGCTGCAACCTCGACGGGTCGGATTTCGAGGTGGTGCATCGCGGTCTCCGGAATCCGCAGAGCCTCGCCTTTGACGATCTGGGCGATCTCTTCACCGGGGACAACAATTCGGACGGCGGTGATCCGGCCCGTTGGGTGCAGGTGGTGGACGGCGGCGACTCCGGTTGGCGCGTGGGCTGGCAGTTCATCGAGCGGCCAAGCAGCCGAGGCCCTTGGATCGCCGAGAAGTTCTGCCGTCCCGACACGACGGGTTTCTGGCACCTGCCCCCGATCGCCAACGTCGCCGCCGGTCCGTCCGGGTTGATGCACTACAGCGGCGTGGGTCTTTCATCCCGCTACAATGGCGCGTTCTTCCTGTCCGATTTCCGGGGCAGCCAGAGCAGCCTGGTCCACACGATCCAGATGAAGCAGAACGGGGCCAGCTTCTCCGTCACGAACGACACGCAGTTGGTGACGGGCTTCGAAGTGACGGACATCGAGCAGGGGCCGGATGGGAATCTTTACGCGAGCGACTGGGTCCGGGGCTGGAACAAGAACGGCAAGGGCCGCATCTATCGTCTGACCGACACCGCCGCCACGGACCATTCGCTGGTGCAGCAAACCAAGCAGATCATCGGCGATGGCATGAAGGAGCGAGCCACCCCGGATCTGCTTTCCCTGTTGGCCCATGCGGATCAGCGCGTCCGGCAGGAGGCTCAGTTCGAGCTGGTGAACCGCAACGCGATGTGGCCGCTCGTCACCGCCGCGCGCACGAACGCGAACCCGCTTGCCCGCATCCATGGCATTTGGGGCGTCGGGATGCTTGGACGGAAGAATCCCGCCGTCATGGTGGGGCTGGACCCTTTGTTGAAGGATTCGGACCCGGAGATCCGGGCCCAGACGGCGAAGATGATGGGCGATGCGCGCTACAAGCCGTCGGCCGAGGCGTTGATCGCGCTGCTGGGCGACCCGAGTGCACCCCGGGCCCAGTTCCAGGCGGCGATCGCTCTCGGCAAGCTGGGCACCGCCGCCGCGCTGGAGCCCGTCAAGTCGATGATCCGGGCGAATGCCGACAAGGACGCCTATCTGCGGCACGCCGGTGTGATGGCGTTGCTCGGGATCACTTCCGGCAACCAGTTGATCTCCTTGGCGAAGGACGAGTCGGTTTCCTTGAGGATGGCGGCGCTCATCGCCCTGCGCCGGCAGCACAGCGACGAGTTGATCCAGTTCCTCGGCGACGGCGACGCGAACATCCGACTGGAAGCGGTCCGGGCGATCAACGACGAGACCGTCTCGTCGGCCATGCCTTTCATGGCGCGGATGCTGAACGTTGCGGCCGACGAAAAGCCGCTCACCCGCCGATTGCTCAACGCCAACTTCCGGGTTGGGGCCGCAGCCAATGCAATGGCCGTGGCCGAGTATGCGGCCAACGAAAAAGCCAACGGAGACACCCGGGTCGAGGCGCTCCAGAATCTGGCTGACTGGGGCCAACCGGGGGGGCGCGACCATGTCACGGGACTCTGGCGTCCGATCGAAGGTTCCCGCGACGCCAGCACGGCGGCGGCCGCGTTGAGGCCGGTGTTGAACGCGATTCTCCTGGAATCTCCGGGACCCGTGCAGGCCGCCGCCGCCCAGGCCGCGAACTCGCTGCGGATCGCGGAAGCGGGGCCGGCCCTGCTGGCATTGGTCCAGAGCAAGACGGCGTTTGTGGACGCCCGGGTCGCTGCGCTGGACGCGCTGGCGTCGTTGAACGATTCGTTTCTTCCCCAGGCATTGCAGACGGCCGCCGCCGCTCCGGAAGAACCGTTGCGCAAGGCCGCGACCCGTCTTGAGGCCGCTTCAGGCAAAGGGGATCCAACGGTGCGTCTGGTCGCCACGTTGGAAAAGGGCTCGATCGGCGAGCAGCAGGCGGCTTTGACCGCGCTGGGCCAGTTGAAGAGCGCCAAGGCCGCCGCGATCCTCGGCCATTGGGTCGACAAACTGGTGGATGGCTCATTGGGCAAGGAGCTGATGCTGGAGGTCATGGAGGCGGCCGACTTGACGCCCGAATTGAAGGTCAAGGTGGCTGCTTATCAGGCGTCATTGCCGGCGAGCGACGACTTGGCGAAGTTCCGTTGGGCCTTTCTTGGTGGCAACGCGGAGGAGGGCAAGAAGGTGTTCTTCGAGAAGCCCGAAGCGTCCTGTGTGCGTTGTCACAAGGTGAACGGCGAAGGTGGAGAGATCGGACCGGATCTCGGCAAGATCGCCGCAGTCAAGAACCGGGAATACCTGCTGGACTCCGTCGTGCATCCGAACAAGGACATCGCGAAGGGCTACGAGTCCGTGATCGTCACCCTCAAGAATGGAAACGAAGTGGCGGGCATGCTCAAGGGTGAGACGGACGCCGAGCTGGAGATCAACTCACCCGAAGACGGGCCGGTGAAGGTCAAGAAAGCCGACATTAAAGAGCGCATCAAAGGACCTTCCGGAATGCTGGAGGGGCTTCCCGACCTGATCAGCAAAAGGGATCTCCGGAACATCGTGGAATACTTGTCGACCCTCAAATAGGCACTCCGAAGGACCTCCACAACCAGGGGCCGGTCGCATGCTTGTGCGGCCGGCCTTTTCCTTTGCCGCATGGAAGAGGATTCTGCGGGTCTTCTCCTGTCGGCAATTCAGATAGATTCTCCCCTCGCGCTTTTAGAGAGGCGGATTGGGAGATCCAAGAGGAGATGCGGGTCGAGAATCCGGACTGAAGAACATCATCTGGCGCGAAGGCTCAGATTTTCCTTTTCCGGTTGCCCGCTTTGCCGTCCCTTCCTTGGACCTATGGGTCAGATTTGGCAGCCAGAACGTTTTGTGGCCTCGCATGTCCGGAACATTCCCCGTTCCGGAATCCGAGACTTTTTCGACATCGTCCAGGGGATGAAGGACGTGATTTCGCTAGGAGTGGGCGAACCCGACTTCGCGACGCCTTGGCACATCCGCGAGGCCGCCATCTACGCATTGGAGCGGGGTCGCACGTCCTACACTTCCAACCTTGGCCTTCTGTCGCTGCGAGAAGCCTTGGCCAAGCATATCGAGACGCGCTTCAACATCAGCTATAGCCCCAAATCACAGATTCTCATCGCCGTCGGGGTCAGCGAGGCCATGGACTTGGCACTGCGCGCGATCATCAATCCCGGAGACGAGATCATCTACCATGAGCCCTGCTACGTGAGCTACTCCCCAAGCATCGTGCTGGCTTTCGGCGTGCCGGTGGCAATCTCGTGCAAGGCGGAAGACCAATTCGCGGTCACCGCCGAAGCGATCGAGGCGGCCGTGACGCCCAGAACCAAGGCGGTCATGCTGAATTTCCCGACAAATCCGACCGGCGGCACGATGACCCGGGCTGAGCTGATGAAGATCGCGGAAGTGGTCAAGCGCCACAATCTGCTCGTGATCACCGACGAGATCTACAGCGAACTCACCTATGAAGGAGAACATGTCTCGATCGCCTCATTGCCGGGAATGGTGGAGAGAACCCTCTTCCTCCATGGCTTCAGCAAGGCCTACGCGATGACCGGATTCCGTATTGGCTATGCTTGTGGCCCCGTCGAGATCATCGATGCGATGATGAAGATCCACCAGTATTCGATGCTCTGCGCCTCGATCATCAGCCAGGAAGCGGCCCTGGAAGCGATCAAACATGGCGAACCGGACACGGACCGGATGCGGGAAGAATACGGGCGGCGCCGGAACTTCATCGTGAAGTCGTTCAACGAACTGGGCTTGGATTGTCATCTGCCCCGCGGAGCATTCTATGCCTTCCCGTGCATTCGATCTTCCGGACTATCTTCCAAGGAATTTGCCCTTCGTTTTCTCCAGGAGGAACGGGTGGCTGCGGTGCCAGGGACGGCTTTCGGTCCGAGCGGCGAAGGGTTTCTCCGCTGCTGCTATGCGACCGCTTTCGACCAGATCCAGACCGCCGTCGACCGTTTGGGAAGATTTCTTGATCGGGTCAGGGCCTGATGTTCGCGCGGTTGGACAATGAAAAACCCGCCACCGTGAGGTGGCGGGTTTTTCGCGAATTCGAATCGGATCCCGATTAAACTTGAGCAACCTTGCGGGAGCGCAGCAGGAACATTCCGCCGAGGAGGGCGAAACCAGCGGCAGACACCGCGGTCGAAACTTCGGGGACCGGCGGCGGCGGCGGACGGAAGGCGATCGAAGTCGTCGCCTTGAAGTTGGACTGGGTGGTGTGGCGTTCGTTGAAGAACAGATCGAACGCATAGTTGTTGCCCGGGGTGAGCCCCAACGTGTTGAGCGCTATGGAACCCGAGGAAGCTCCGTGAACCCCGCCCAAGTCAATGACCAACTGGCCGTTGATGTAGACCCAGATATCGTCGTCCCCGGTGAACGCGAAGGTCTGTGTGGGCACATAGGTAAAGGCCGTGTGCAATTCCGTGGTGAAATGGAAGTTATGACCTGAGCTGGCATAGTTTCCGAAGCCCATCCCATCGATCGGGAAAAAGCTGGAGTTGATGTAGGTGTAGATACCAGACGCCGGGGCGGTCTCGGTAAACGGCAGGCTGCCGGCGATGGCGATCCGTCCGGCTCCGTTGGAGTAGAGGTCGGTGAAGGTTGTCCCGGGATAGTAGGTCGACCAGTTCGGGCCCGCAGTCGGGGTTCCGCCAGGAATGATCGTGGAACTGGCGAGGCCAGTCTTATTTCCGATGATTGTCCCTTGAAACACACCGGCCAAGTTCGCATCACTCGTGGGAGTGAAGTCGCGATAGGTCACGGGGATGTTGATAACTGCGGCTGCGGAAGCTCCCTGAGAGAGCGCCATCGCAGCCCCGACCGAGAGGAGGCTATTTCCAATTACTTTGTTAATCTTCATTTTTGATCCTTTGCTGAATGTCGCCGTCGCTAACGACAGGTGCATAAGAGTCCACTTCCAAGACGTTGTAAACTGAAAAAATCCACTTTTGTGACACATTTTGAGCGCGCAGGTTTTCCCGACAGACCGGTTCCATCGGGTTCACTCAGCGATGTGCAGCGGGGTTTGTCGGGCGCTCAGTTGGCTTTTCCCGTCCGGTGGGCGGATTCGGCGATCCATGCTTGGATGAACATGAGTCCCACTCCGATACAAATGGCTGAGTCCGCCACATTGAATGCCGGGAACCCGACCTCCAGCCCGCTGCGGCTGTCCAAATAGAAGCGGAGGAAATCGACGACGTGGTGGATAAACACGCGGTCACTGAGGTTGCCGAGGATTCCACCCATCACGAGGCCCAACGAAATGCGGCCGATCCGGGTGTCTGCTCCGAAATGGTGGCGGAACCGTACCAGCGCGCCGAAAGCGAGAAGTGAAACGCCGGCCAAGACGTAGTTGCTGCCGTTCATCGTGCTGAACAGGCTCCATGCGGCTCCTCGATTCTGCCAATGCACCAGCTTGAAGAATCCGGGGAACACTTCCCGGCTCTCCTCCGTCCCCAAAGCACGCAGCACGATCTGCTTGGTCAGTTGATCGAGGACGAAGACGCCGGCGCAGATCGCCGCCATCTGCCGGTTGCCATTGAGTTTCATGTGAGAAAAACGACGCGTGTCCCCGCGATCAGGTCGTGCAGAGCCCGCCGATCCGGTCGGAACGCGACGAAGAGATACCCCACGCCCAAGGAGAACGCGCTGACCCACTCGGCGAGGTAGCGGCCGAGGGCGCGGCCGTAGCCGATCGGCGAACCGTCTTCGGCCACGATCTTCGCGCCGATCAGGATCTTGCCGGGAGTGGCGCCGAAATGGCCGTTGAAGACGACGTTGAACACGCCAGCCACCGACACTTGGACCCCCAGGATCACCCAGAACCCCGGCTGACGGAGAAGTTCCAGAACGTTTCCGGTCTCCTTCAGATCCACGATGCTGTTGAAAAGAGGAAGAATGGCCGTCATGAGCGCCGTCATGATGAAGTAGTCCACCAAGTAGGCGACCAAACGAGGGAAGAACCCGACCGGCCGAATCGCGGCGACATCCTCGTCGTCTTCGTGGATTGGCTTCTTCGCCGCTTGGTTCAGGGAGAATCCCAGCTCCAGGTAGTCTTCGGCTGCTTTCCAATGGGCGGTGTCGGATCGCCACACCGGGGTCGAATCGATGATCCGCCCGTCGAGGATCCATTGCTCCAAATCGTCCTGCGGGACGGGCCCATATTCGGAGCCGTCGCCACCCGTGACTTTGTAGTTCAATGCCATTTCGAAGCCGGGACGGTATTGGTGGGCGTCGGCCGTCACAAGTTGAAGTTCACGCGCGCTCGGGGCGGATGCCCAATCCGTGCAGCACCTCCAGAAGCGCCGCCGCCGGAACGCGGCAGCCCCTCTTTGCCGAACCGATCCGGTCGGACAACACGAACTTCACCTCGCCGCCGCTGACCTTCTTGTCGAGTTTCATCGCCCCCAGCAGGCGACCTGTTTGAACCTTGCCGAGACGGATGCCGACCGGCAGACCGGCCGTTTTGAACAGCGCGGCGATGCGTTCCGCCTCGGCGTCTTTCATCCCGGCCAAACGGCACGACAGCCGGGCGGCCGCGACCTGCCCGATCGAAATGGCTTCCCCGTGGAGATGCTTCCCGTAGCCGGCCGTGTTCTCTATGGCGTGCCCGATGGTGTGGCCGAAATTCAGGATCGCCCGTAGACCGGTCTCCGTTTCGTCCTGCCCGACCACCTCGGCTTTGATCTCGCAGCAACGCGCGACCACCTCGGCCAACACCTTGGGCTGCTGCTTCAGCAGCCTGCCCAGATCCTTCTCCAGTCGCCCGAACAACGGCGCGTCGTAGATGATCCCATATTTGATCACCTCGGCCAGACCGGCGCGGAATTGCCGCATTGGCAGCGTCTTCAAGGTGTCCAGATCGCACAGCACCAGTCGCGGCTGATAGAAAGCGCCGACAAGGTTCTTTCCGGCCTTCAGATTCACTCCCACCTTGCCGCCGACCGAACTGTCCACCTGGGCCAACAAGGTGGTCGGCACCTGCACGAACGGCACGCCCCGGAGATACGTCGCCGCCACGAACCCGGCCAAGTCCCCCACCACCCCGCCACCGAGAGCCACCACGAAGGACTGCCGCTCCAGCCGGTGGGCGGCCATCTGGTCGTAGCAAGATGCGACCGTCTTGAGGCTTTTGGCCGTCTCGCCAGCCGGCACGCGGATGACCACGGGAGCGAAGCCCGCCTTCTTCAACGACTGGATCGCCGGATAGACGTAGAGCGGTCCGACATTGGAATCGGTGACCACGGCGCAACGCGTTCCCAACGACAGACGGCCGCATTCCGCTCCAAGTTTCTTGAGCAGGCCGCCGCCGATCTGGATGGCATACGACCGCTCACCGAGCGGCACTGGGACGATTCTCATGGGTTGAGCATAGGGAACCCCTTGGCCCGGGAGCAATGCCCCGCGGAAGGAGTGGATCGAGGGCAAAGCAGAAATACGCAGGCAAAAATCCAAAAAATGCCCAGCGCGAGCGTTCGGATTTTGGCCTTCGAATTGCGTCGTTCCGGTCCGTAACCTGTCGGCCCATGTATTCGGTCGCACTTATTACCGGCGCGTCGCGCGGCATCGGCCGGGGCATCGCTTTGGACCTCGCCAAATTCGGCAGCAACCTGGTCATCAACTACGCAGGCAACGAAGCCGCCGCCAAACGCACCGCCGAGGACTGCCTCGATACCGCCAAAGCCGTCGGCAAACACATCCGCGCCGACATCTGCCAGGGAGATATCAGCGTGGCCGCAGACCGGCAGAAGCTGATCGACTTCACCCGCGCCACCTTTGGCCGGCTCGACCTGCTGGTGAACAACGCCGGTGTGGCCCCAAACGTCCGGGCCGACCTCTTGGAAGCCGGCGAGGAAAGCTTCGACCGCCTGATCAGCATCAACGTCAAGGGTCCCTACTTCCTCACCCAGCTCGCCGCCAAATGGATGATCGAACAGGTCGAAGCGTCCTGTCGGACCGACGACAGCTCGGGCATCCCGGTTCCGGTTCGCCGCCCCAAGATTGTCACCATCTCCTCCATCAGCGCGTACACCGCGTCCGTAAATCGGGGCGACTACTGCGTGGCCAAGGCTGCGCTCTCCATGCTCACGCCGCTCTTCGCCACGCGCCTGGCCGAATACGGGATCAACGTCTACGAGATCCGTCCCGGCATCATCGCCACCGACATGACCGGTCCGATGAAGGAGAAATACGCCCAGCTCATCGCCGACGGCCTGACGCCGCTCCCGCGCTGGGGCACACCCGAAGACATCGGCCGCGCGGTCGTCGCCATCGCCCAGGACCTGCTCCCTTTCAGCACCGGTGAAGTGATCAACGTGGACGGTGGGTTCCACCTGCGTCGGCTCTGATCCCGTTCGCCGCTACGCACGAAAAAGCCGTCCATCGGCGAACCGATGGACGGCTTCGTTGCGTCCGGGATGGACGCGCTTCCGGCTTACGCGCCGTATTTGTCGAACATCTTGGCGTTGGCCTGCATGAGGCGGATCAGATACTTGGCCTCGAAGACGCCGAGACTTCCCATGTTCGCACCGGTTTCGCTGAAGCGCTCCAGCTTGTCGGAACCGCTGTAGGCGGAGTGCAGCAGCACGGGCTGCGGATGCCAGGAGTGGCCCTTCATGGCGCAGGGCGTGGAATGGTCGCCGGTGATGGCGAGCACGTCGGGCTTCTTGCCGAGCAGGATCGGGAGCGCGGCGTCAAAGTCCTCGATCGCCTTCTTCTTGGCCTCGAAGTCGCCGTCTTCGCCGGCTTTGTCGGTGTATTTGTAGTGGATGAAGAAGAAGTCGTAGTTGTCGTATTCGGCGACGTAGCGCTCGAACTGTTCGGCGATGGTCTGGGGCCCTTCGATCTTCACCATGCCGACGAGCTGGGAGAGGCCTTTATACATCGGATACACGGCGATGGCCGCGGCCTTCATCTGGTAGCGCTCCTCGAACGTCGGGATGTCGGGCTGATGGGCCGCGCCGCGCATCAGGAATCCGTTCGCGGCCTTTTCCTTGGCCAACAGCGGAAGAGCCTTCACGTAGAAGTCGGCAATGAGCTTCGCGACCTTCTTCTGGCCGGCGTTCTTCGGATCGACCGGCTTGGCCTCGGCGATGGGCAGACCTTCGCGGTTCGGATCGGTGTCCGTCACCGGGCCTTCGAGACCGGCGCCGCGGAAGATGACGACGAAGCGGTGTTCCTTGCCGGGAACGATCATCACTTGGGTCGTGCCGACCTTCTTGATCTTGGAGGAAAGGATCTTGCACAGGCGTTCGCAGACTTCCGTGGCGATGCGGCCGGCGCGGCGGTCGGTGACGATGCCCTTGGCGTTCAAGGTGCAGAAGTTGGCCCGGGCGGCGACATCGCCGTTCTTCAGCTCGATGCCGAGGCCGAGCGTCTCGATGACGCCGCGGCCGACCTCGAATTCGATCGGGTCATAGCCGAAGAGCGCGAGATGTCCGGGGCCGGAGCCTGGGGTGATGCCGGGGGCGACCGGGATCATGCGGCCCTGGGCGACGCCTTCGTTGACGAGTTTGTCGAGATTGGGGGTGCTGGCGGCTTCCAACGGGGTCAGTTCGCCCTGGGCCATGGTCGCGATGTCGCCGAGGCCGTCGAGGACGATGAGCGCCATTTTCGCGCCTGTTTTAATGGTCAGTTTCGAGTAGAGGGAGTCCAGATTCATAGTGCAGGTTCAGGTTGAGCAGCCCGGTGAAGGGCGGGCGTTCGGCACAAACACACCTCCAAACGCGAATTCGAGTGTGGAGGGCGGGCCGGAGATTTGCCAACCGACATTTGTGCGGCGGTGTTCGAGAAATCCGGAATCCGAAGGTCAAAGGCCGAAAGAAACCCCAGAGCCGAATCACGAATTGCCGGACCCACTTGCCGCTTTGGACTTGTTTCGGTCTTCCCCTTGAAACCGGAATGTGGCCCACTCTGCGGTTCTGCGGCCATCCCGCCGCAACTGTCTACAAACCATGAACACGACTCTCTCTACTGTCCTCCTCAGACCCGGCGAAGCCGACCGTATCGTTGCCGGCCATCCTTGGATCTACTCCGGCGCCATCCATCGCCTGACCGGCCCCGTCAACGACGGCGACCTTGTCCAAGTGAAGGATTCCCGCCAGCGCATGCTCGGCGTGGGCTTCTACAATCCCCGCTCCAAGATCCAGGTCCGCATGCTCGACGCGGACCGGGTGGAGCCGAACGCCGCCTTCTTCGAGCAGCGCATCCGCGCCGCGCTCGACGTTCGTAAGCGCCACATGCCGGGCGCCACTTCCTTCCGTGCCGTCAACGCCGAGGGCGATCTGCTCAGCGGCTTGATCGTGGACAAATACGAGGACGTCCTCGTCATGCAGATCTCCTCCCTCGGGATGGAGAAGCGCAAGATGATCATCGTGGAGGCGCTGAAGAAGGTCTTTTCCCCCCGCGCCATCGTGGAACGCAGCGACGCCGCCTATCGCAAGTTCGAGGGCATGGAGGAATCCAGCGGCGTGATCTTCGGCAAGATCGACGGTCCCGTGGACATCCTCCTGAACGGCCTCAAGTTCCAGGTCGAACCCGCCGGTGGCCACAAGACCGGTCTCTACCTCGACCAGCAGGCGAACTACCAGAAAGTCGCCGACCTCGTCCGGGGCGGGAACGTCCTGGATTGCTTCTCGTTCCTCGGCGGTTTCGCGCTGCACGCCGCCCGGGCCGGCGCCAACAGCGTCCTCGCCATCGACCAGAGCGCCGACGCCAATGCGGCCGCCGCCAAGAACGCGAAGGCCAACGGCCTCGAAGACAAATGTTCCTTCGAGACGACCAACGCCTTCGACTGGCTCAAGAGCCGCACCCAGACCGGCCACAGCGACAGGCTGATCTCGCCCTTCGACATGATCGTGCTGGATCCGCCGTCCTTCACCCGCAACCGCGCCTCCGTGCCGGACGCGATGCGCGGCTACAAGGAGATCCACATCCGCGCGCTGAAGCTGCTGAAACCCGGCGGCACGCTCGCGACCTTCTGCTGCTCGCACCATGTGGACGCCTCCATGTTCATGGATGTGATCCTCGCCGCCGCCTACGACGCGCATCGCCTTTTGCGCCGCGTGGCGATCTACAGCCAGAGCCCCGATCATCCGGTGCTGCCGGCGATCCCCGAGACGGAATACCTGAAAGGCTACGCCTTCGAAGTGGTGCGCTGAGAAGCGTCCGCTTTTGGTAGGGACGCCTCGCCGAGGCGTCCCCACCTTTGAAAGATCCATACGAAACGGCCCCGGATCGCTCCGGGGCCGTTCTGCGTTCTGGGATCAATCTTCCCGGACTACCACTTCAATCCGTGGAGATACTTCAGCGTCTGCGGAATCTGCTCGGCGGCCACGGGGCTTTCATCCTCGATGAAATACTGGGTGACGCCCGTCTTTTCGGCGGTGCTGAGGATCGCCTTCCAGTCGAGCTGGCCGGTGCCGGCGACGACGTTGTTGGAGACGTCGGTTCCGCCGCTGTTGGAGCCGGTGGCGAGGCCCTTCTTCATGTCCTTGATGTGCATCAGCTCCCAGCGACCGGGATACTTCTCCAGCCATTTCACGGGATCTTCTCCGGGGAATTTGACCCAGAAGACGTCCATCTCGAACGAGACGAGCTTCGGATCCGTCTCCTTCATCAACAGGTCCATCAAGGTGCCGTCGCCGTGCTTGTCGAACTCGAAGCCGTGGCAGTGGTAGAAGAACTTGATGCCGTGTTTGGCGAGGGCGGCACCGGCCTTGTTGAAGACCTCGGCCGCATCCTTGGCCTGGGCCTCGTCGAAGGCGCCCTTGTGCGGGATCCACGCGCAGCCGGCGTATTTCAGACCCAGCGCGGCGGCCTGCTTCGCGATGTCCTCCGGGTCCTTCTTGTAGTCGTCATACGAGAAGTGGCCGCTGACGGCTTTGAGGCCGTGGGCCTTGAGCATCTCGCCGAACTTCTCGGGGGAAAGGTTGTAGGTCCCGGCGAGCTCGACGTTCTTGACGCCGAAGGATTCCACCTTGGCGAGCGCGGCGGGCACGTTCTTGGTGAAGTCGGCGCGCAGGCTGTAGAGCTGCAGTCCGACTGGATGTTTGAGGCCGGTCTGCGCGGCCTCGGACAGGCCGGGATGGGACAGGGCCAAGGCGGCGGCCATGGAGAGGAAGAGTGGTTTCACGACCAGAATTCAAGCCGGTCCCGTCCGGTTTGGGAAGACCGATCCTTCAACGACAGCCCGCTGGGTCGGGTTCACTTCGGCATCTGGCCTTTGGCCTCCGCCATCCAGCCCTTGAGCTGGTCGATGCGGGTCTGATCCAACGGGTGGGTGCGGAGGAACCAGGGGCTCGAATCGCCGCCCGCGCTCTTGGCGTAGTCGGCGAAGCGTTGCCAGAAGGCGACGGCCTGTTCCGGATCGTAACCGGCCCGCGCCATGTAGATCAGGCCGATGTGGTCGGCCTCGCTCTCCTGCGCGCGGCTATGGGGCAGCACGGCTCCGACTTGGGCGCCGACACCATAGAGCTGCTGCGCGAGGGCGAGGTTGCCCGCGCTGACCCCTTTGGCGGAAGCATAGGCGCTCCCGATCTGGCCGAGCGCCTGCATGCCGGCGGCGGCGGTCATGCGTTCGCCGCCGTGATGGGCCACGGCGTGGGCGATCTCATGGCCGAGCACGACGGCCAATCCGGTCTCGTCCTTGGTGACCGGAAGAATGCCGGTGTAGACGCCCACCTTGCCGCCGGGCAGGCAGAAGGCATTGGCTTCCGGACTGTCGAAGAGGACGAACTCCCACTGCGCATCCGGCATGTCCGGCTGGGCGATGGCGGCGATCTTCTTGCCGACCTTGGTCAGGAGCGCGTTCCCCGCCGGATCCTTGCTCACCTTCTGCTCCTGCTTCATCTGGGTGAAGCTGGCCAAGCCAAGCTGCATCTCTTCGGCGGGCGAATAGATGTTCACCTGGCGGCGGCCGGTGATGGCGACCGTGTTGCAAGCGGTGAAGAGAGGAACGGCGATCAGGGCGGCCAGGACGGAAAGCAGAGCTCGTTTCATGGCCGAAAGTTTGCAGAACCTGGACGGATTCTCAAGAGGTGGGCTCCTTCCTTGCTTCGGTATTGTGCCCAAAACGGCTTTGTCCGAGGCTCCGCCCGTGTCGAAGCGCGGATTAGGACGTGGTTTGGAATCGTTGATGGACCGGCCCAAGGGTGAAGACTCCCGGGCGGACAGCGCCTCCGTGACCAATGTGGATCGCCCCGGAATACGGCAATTCCTCAAGCGGGGACAGGACAAGGGAGCGAAAGAGACGGGAGCGGTCCCGTCGGGAGAATCCGGTGGCTCTGCCTTGGCTCCTTTGTCCGTTTCTTCCTTGGGAGCCATTCTATTGGCGGCTGATGGGGCGTTGGTGGTTCTGTCCTGGATGCTTCTGACGGAATCTAGCAGTTGGTGGGGGCGGGCTACCGCAGTGGTCGGGATGCTCGGCGGAGCGGTGCTCGGAGTGCTCGGGATCACACTATTGGCCAAGAATCGATAGTCGCATGTTGGTTCCAAAGCTTTGTTGTTCGGAACTCTCGTTTGGGGTTGGCGGTGGCGTGGTGTCATGGCCGATTTGGGACAAGGGTGGCTTGGCGGGCGGACCGGGGACTGAATAATCCCCTCGCGCTCGTGGCATCCACCGAATCTGCTCTTCCCCAGATCGAACCTCGTTCGATTCAGCAACTGAGATTCTGTCTGAAAAAGAGATTACATGGAGGGAATCAAGCGAGTCGGTTGAGCATGAGGCGGATCATGGCGAGGTAGACAAAGGCTTCGGCGCTGGCTTCGGGGGTCTCGTGGTCGGGGACGAGGCGTCTGTTCTGCATGAGCCAACCGAAGGTGCGTTCGACGATCCAGCGCTGGGGCAGGACCACGAAGCCGGTGGCGACCTCGTTGCGTTTGACGACCTCGACCCCCAGCGCGGGCCGGTGTTCGCGGGCCTTTTTGGCGAAGTCCTCTCCGGTGTAGCCGCCGCCGACCCACCGCTTCTTGAACCAGCGCAGCCAGCAGAGCACGGTGGCCCGCACGGCGAGGCCGCCGACCCGTTCGGGCCTGCTGGCGGGGGTGGCCTTCACGGCCAGCACCATGCCGAGGGTATCCACCAGGAGGTGGCGTTGGCGGCCCTTGATCTTCTTGGCCGCGTCGTAGCCGACCCGGCTGCCGTGGGGACTGGACTTCACGCTCTGGCGGTCGAGGACGCCGGCCGAGGGCTGGCAGTTCTTGCCGGCGGCGTGGCGCACCCTCGCACGGAGCCGGGCGTTGATGACGGCCCAGGTGCCGTCCTTGGTCCAGCGGCGGAAGACAGGGTAGACGGT
>JBBQXJ010000027.1:0-53892 GCA_038209745.1 Verrucomicrobiota bacterium | reverse complement strand
GGATGATAGGGCTCGAGTTCCTCGCCGGCGCGGACGAGGCGGAAGCTGTTGAAGACCACCACCAGTGAACCGACGACGTGGATCAAAGCGGCCACGATGGGATTGATGTAGGCGAGGGCCGCCAGCACCAGACCCCCGATGACGAAGACGATGCCGATGAGAAAGTTCTGGTTGATGACCCCGCGGGTCTGGCGCGAAAGCTTCACGAGGAAGGGAAGACGGCGAAGATCGTTGTTCATCAGCGCGATGGTGGCGCTGTGGATGGCGACTTCGGATCCGGCGGCGCCCATCGCGATACCGAGATCGCCGGCGGCAAGCGCGGGGGCGTCGTTGACGCCGTCGCCGACCACCGCCACGCGGTAGCCCTTGGCCTTCATGGCGCGGACGAACTCGACCTTGTTCTCCGGGAGACAGTCGCCGACGACCTCTTCGCAACCGATCTCGGCGGCCACGCGGGTGGCTACGGGTTGACGATCGCCGCTGACCATGGCGATGCGGCGGACGCCGACATCCTTCAGTGCGGCCAATGATTCGCGGGCCTCGGCGCGGGTCTGGTCCTGCAGGCCGACCCAACCGATGCACTGTCCGTTGCGCGCGACAAAGACGAGGCTGTAGCCCTCGGTCTCGTTGAGATCGACCGACTGCATGAAGTCCTCGGTCACCCCGTTGTCCTTCAGCCATTGGGCCCGTCCGACGGTGACGACGACTCCGTCCACCTTGGCCTGGATGCCACGACCGGCGGTCTCGGTAAAGTCCTGGGGCTCGGCCAGCGTGACGCCGGCTTCGGCGGATAGATTGGCCAATGCTTTGGCCGTGGGATGGTTGCTGTATTTCTCGGCGGAGCCCGCGACGCGGAGGAGTTCGGCGGGAGTGACCCCGTTCAACGGCGCCAAGCGACTGACGGCCAGCTTTCCGGTGGTCAGCGTGCCGGTCTTGTCGAAGACGAAGGCGTTGATGCGGGCGGCCAGCTCGATGTCCGCGACGTTCTTGATCAGGATGCCCAGGCGGGCGGCGGCGGAGAGCGCCGCGACCATCGCGGTGGGCGTGGCGAGCACGAAGGCGCACGGACAGGCCACAATGAAGACGGAGATGACCCGCTCCAGATCATAGGTGAAGGCCCAGACAAGCGCTCCGATCAACAACACCAGCGGGGTGTAATAGACCATGTACTGGTCGATGATCCGCATGATGGGGAGCTTGGTCTTCTCGGCGGCGAGGATCAGGTCGCGCACCCGCCCGAGCGTGGTATCCCGGCCGGCGCGGCTGACTTTGATCTCCAGCACTCCGGTGAGATTGATCGTGCCGGCGAAGACTTCGTCGCCGGGTTTCTTGTCCACGGGGAGCGATTCACCGGTGATGTTCGCCTGGTTGAAGGATCCCTGGCCGCTGGTGATCGCGCCGTCCGCCGCGACGTTGTCGCCGGGGCGGACACGGATGACATCGCCGACCACGAGGTCCTTGGTGGCCACTTCCTCTTCGCCCTTGGCGGTGACGCGGCGGGCCTTGGTGGGAGTGAGCTTGATGAGGGACTCGATCGACTGGCGGGCTCCATCGGCGGTGCGGGTCTCGATGATTTCGCCGAGCAGCATGAAGAACGCGACGAATCCAGCTTCCTCGTAGTTGCCACTGGCGAAGGATGCGACGACCGCGAGGGCCACGAGCGTGTTCGTGCTGAGGGTGCTGCGCCGGAGATCCTGAAATGCGCTGAGGACGATCGGATAGCCGAGAATGGCCGCGCCGATCATGGCGCTGTAGCCGCCCACGAGCTTGGCCTCCGGAAACACGAACCCGACCACGTAGGCGTTCAGGACGAGGATCAAGCCGAGAATGGTCCGGCCAAGATGGATCTCGGAATGGGAATGGTCGTGGCCGCAGCCGCAATCATCGTCGTGCTCATGATGATGGTCGTGATCATGGTCGTGGTGACCGTGATCGGCTTTCGTGATGGCCTTGGTGGAAACGTTCATGGCTGCGGAGAGGTGTGGTTATCGCGCACCGGGATCGGCGGAAACCGGCTGGGGCGGCTTCGACGGCTCGCGGTTCAAGAGTATGCGAAGTTCGCGCGACGCGCCACCGACGGAGGCGGGCAGGAAGAACTTGTCCTGGGCGTTGGTCAGGATGCGGCTCATGGACTCGGTGAGGAGACGCTCCCGGAAGAGTTCCGGGTTCCGCTCGAACTCCGGCAGCCGGTCCTGGAAATACTTCGCCTCGGAACTGGCCATCTTCACGATCTTCGAACGGTCGGCCTCGCCCTGGTTGACGACGGCCTTGGCTTCGCCCTCCGCCTTGCTCAGGAGAGCGTTCGCGTAGCCATGGGCACCGTTGACCGCCTTGCTGCGTTCGGCTTCGGCGGCGAGGGCGGCGTCGAAGGCCGGCTTCACCACGAGCGGCGGCTCCACGAGAACGTCGACGGGATCGATCCTGATGCCGAGCGCGTCGGCCGCGACGAGCTGGTTCAGCCGGGCGGTGATGCGTTCGCGATAGCCGGCCTGGTTCAGGCGCAGGGCGTCGTCCACCGGGAACTGCGCTGAGGCGTAGACCACGGCGCTGTCCAGAGCGTGCTGGACCGTGTTGCTGGCGGAGACGAACTGGAACACGTAGTCGACCGGCTTCTCCAGGGTGTACCGGACCGTGGCGCGGACGTGCATGATGTTCGCGTCACCCGAGAGGACGTAGCCGTCGATCATCGGGTTGAGGGAGGGCGCCGGAGCCGGTTTCTCCCGGGCCGCCTCCATTTCCGGGGGCCAGTTGTAGAAGCCAATGGTGGAGCGGACAAGGTAGGTCTGGGTGGCGGGGATCTTCACCACCTCGTCGATGGGCCGGGGAAGGGCGAAGTGGAGGCCGGGACCGAGCAGCTGCTGGTCGGCCGCTCCGCGGGGCTTGCCGAAGCGGAGGATGATGGCGCGCTCCTGGGGACCGACGGTGAACACGCCGGAAAAGATGAACAACCCGACGAGCCCCATCATCAACCAGCGCACGATGGCGAAGCTGCTCTTCAGCGCATCGGCCAAGGCGCGGGTGCCGGCGTCCTCCACCTGATGTGCGACGGGTTCCGGCACGGGCTTCCCGGACGCGGGCTTCTTCAGGACGATCTCGCCCTCTTTCACGCCATGATCAGGTTCGTCGTGGTCGTGATCATGCCCGTGCTCGTGGCCATGGTCGTCGTGAGGATGTTGGGAATCGCTCATGGATCACTTCCGGGTGGAGCCGCCAATCTTGTTCTTCGGGTCCAGCAGGTCGAACGGCGGGGTGTTCGGATCCATCACGAGAGTGGCCCGGTCCTTCAACGAAGCCTCCAGCGCGGCGAGCTTCTGGAGCAGGATGGCCAGCTCGGGGTTCTTCTCGAAGCTGGCGTAGTATTGGGCGGCCTCGGCATCGGCCGCGCCACGAACCTCGGTCGCTTTCGCCTCGGCGTCGGCCAGGATGCGCGAACGGTCACGATCAGCGGCGGACCGGATGTTGATCGACTCGCGTTCGCCGTCGGCCTGCAGCTTCTGGGTGACGCGCTGGCGTTCCTCGGTCATGCGGTCGAAGACCTTCTGCGTGACGCTCTCGGGCAGGCCGAGGCGATTGATGCCGAGGAAGGCGATCTCCATGCCGTAGCGTTCCTGGATGTCCTTGCGGACGAACTCCAGGATCTCGGTCTCGATCTGGGCGAACTTCAGCTGCTGCGGATCGGTGGAGACGAAGTCGGAGAACGGGTGCTGGCCCACGACGGCGTTCTTGGCGCTCCGGAACCGCTCTTCCAGCGTGGATTGCGCGCGGCTCATGGAGCCGTCTACGAAGGCTTCACGGAACTTGGCGGGCTCGACGATCCGCCATCCGGCATAGACGGAGACGAGGAGGTTGTAGCCGTCGCGAGTGGGAGTCTCCTCGAAGCGGCCCTCGAAGTTCTGCACCCGCTTGTCGAACTTCAGCACGTCCTGGATGGGCCAGGGCAGCTTGAACTTCAAACCGGGCTCGGTGTAGGGCGCGGTGGGCTTGCCGAAGGTCGTCAGGAGCGCGACCTCGGTCACGCGGACCTGGAAGCAGATCATCCGGAGACCGAAGATCAAGGCCAGCACCAGGCCGGCGACCAATGAGAGGGAGGACTTCTTCATGTCGGTAAAAATGGGAAACTACTTCTTCGGGGCCGCGTTCTGTTCGCGGGTGGTGGGCGCGACGTAGACATCTCCAAGGTCGCTGCGCAGGCGCTCTTCGAGGTTCAGCTGGACGATCTCGTGGCTGTTGGTCGTGGCCACGATGATCTTGCGGGCTCCGGCCGTGGCGGCGGCGAAGATCCGCAGGTATTCCCGGGTCGGATAGACGTTGGGCGAAGCGGCGAAGGCCGTGATCTGGTTCGTGAACCGCGCCGCGATGGCCTGGGCCCCGGCGATCCGCTCGAAGGCGTAGGCCTCGGATTCGTTGATCCGCTTCTGCCCCTCCGCCTGGGCCAGCGGGACGGTCCGGGCCGCATAGCCTTCGGCGGCGAACCGCATGGCTTCGACCGTCTGCTTGGCGCCCATCACGGCCTGGTAGGCTGCGGCCACTTTGGTCGGCGGATGGATGTCCTGGAGGCCCACGAAGACGATGTCGACGCCGAGGTTCAATTCGTCCGCGACCGCCTGGATCCGGGTCTTGAGTTCGCGCGCGGCCTGTTCGCGACCGGTGGACATGACCTCGTTCAGGTCGGCGGAGACGAGGTTGTGGACCACCTCGCGGGTCGCGATCTTCTCCAGCACGCTCGCCGGATCGACGTAGTTGTAGGCCCAGTCGGCGACGTTCCGGATCTGGAACTGCACGGGAATGCTGACCGTGATGAGGCTGACCGGCACGGCGACACCGCCGGTGGAGTTGGTCGCCACCTGTTCCCGGCTCGCGACCAGCAGATTGAACTCCTCCTTGTAGTGGGCCACGTTCCAAAGGATCGGCGCATTGCCTTCGTCGTCGGCCGGCACGAACCCAACGTGCAGGCTGTGGACCTCCTTCGTGTTGAAGCGCCGCACCGAATCGATGGGCCAAGGCAGCTTGAAGTGGGCTCCGGGCTCGAGCACTCCGGCCGAAGCGGCTCGTTTGCCGAAACGCTCCAACAATCCCTCTTCGCCCGGCTGTAGGAAGACGACACAAGTGGAGGCGAAGAGAATGACAACCTGGACCAACAACAACGCGGGAAAATAGCGCTTCAGGAACTGGAAGAACTCCGTGTCGGACACCTTGAAACCGAACTGGTAGTCCAACGCCTGGCCGGCCGTCCGGAAGAGCGAATCCGGCTGTCCGACAATCCCGACAAACCGGCTGTCATAGATCAACCGCGCGGCCTTGCCCCGGACCCGGGGGCGATAGATCTCCGCCACCAACGTGATGAACGTCTCCAAGCCGATCAGCCCGATAACCACGACCAAGCCCCGCGCGATGTAGCGGTCCCACTGCGGATACCCGCCCATGACCGGCGCCAACGCGCCGGCGATCACCGCCACGGCGACCACGGATCCCAAAAGGAGATAGGCGCCGCCGGGACCGACCAGACGCTCGTCCTTCAAGCGGGAGATCCCGGTCGCGTATTTGCCGAGCAGGAAGAACAGGAGGGCGATCATGCCCATCACCGCCATGCCGACTCCGGCCTTCTCCGCGACGATCTGGGCCGGATCCGAGCCCAACCAGCGCCAAAGCACGACCACGGCGGCGATCTCGCCGAGCAAGAGCAGCAGGGTGAATCCACGGACAAAATACTTCTCGAACGATTCGCGAGACTGGCGGGCGGCGAAGGTGTCGGCCTCGTCGGTGTTGAACAGCGCGCTGGAACCCTTCTCCTTGTTCAATTCGTCGAACTCCAGACGTTCCAGCCGTTCGCGTTCCTCCAGCCGCATCTGGAACCAGCTCACCAGCGCCACCAGGGTTCCGATCAAGAGAGGGACCGTGGCCACCATGCCGGCGGCCGACTTCACGTAACGGGCGATGGCGAGGCACACGACCGCGCCGGCCAGCAGCGCCAACCAGTTCACCAGTCCTATTTTCAAATGGTTTCGTTCCATGTCAGCTCAGTTCACGGTCTTCAAACATCATCATCGCCAGAGCCAACGCCGCGCCCGCATAGGCGGCGACGTAGCCAAAGGCTTTCCCCACGTAGGCCCACGGGATGATCTTGGCCTTGCTCGTGTCCAAGGCGTCCACCGCCCAGAACAGTTGCCAGTTCGGCGTCACGGCGTAGAGCACTTGGGCCCAGATCGAACCCTCCTCCGCCGGTCGGCCAAAGAGGTAGTCGGACATCAGCCCGAGCAGGAACAACCCGCTGCATAAAGCCAGCGTGGGAATGACGTCGAGCCGCGTCGAGAGGGCCAGCGCCAAAGCGGCGAGGATCCAGAGGGCGAAAAGAATGAGGACCGCGCACGGCACCATCTGCCAGTTCACCTCCGGCTTCCCGACGAACATCCGCGTCTCCCGTTCCATCGCCCAGATCACCACGAACGCCAGCGTCAGCAGCACCACCAGCGCAAACGTGGCGTCCGAGACGAAGTTGCGCCGGAGGAAAAAGTTGCTGAATCCGCCCACGGCATACGCCGCGACCACCGCACTGACGAAGATCGTGAGCGAGGCGTAGTCGACCGATCCATAGGCATCGAACGCCATCTTGGAGGCGGCCAGACACCCGAGAAGATTGATGAAGGTGATCAGCGCCAGCACGGCGGCCAGACCGGCGAACTTGGCGATCAGGAACTGGGCGCGGCCCACGGGCTTCGACAAGACAGCCAGCGCGGTGCCGGTCCGGATTTCGCGCGCGACCGAGGCCGAGGCGCTCAGCACGGCTCCGAAAAGGCCGGAAAGCATCATGACGGCGAGGACGCTGTTGCGGACGAGCTTCGGTTCATCGCCAAACCCGAAGTAGTTCACGCAGGACAGGAATACGCAGAAGATCGTGGAGGCGGTCATCAGCAGCAGGAAGACCGGCTGCCGGACGAGCTCCATGAACGCATTGACTGCGATGGTCAGAAATTGGCGCATTGTTCCTAAATAAAGGCCGCGAACCTAGTGAACACCGATTCGTTTGCCAACGGTTATCCCCGGGCCGACTCGATGGGAAAGGTAGGACCACCCCAAACCACAGGAGTTCAATCGCGGCAGTGGGCGTCCTCCGGCACAGCCGAACGCTCCATGCCAATCCGTCCCGGTGTCACAACTTTTGAGAGAGCAGGGTCCTGGGCTGAAGCCGATTTCACCTCTTGCGATTCCGTTGCGTCGCCGCAAAATCGTCGAGTGCTTGGCCGGCTCTCGACACCCGAGAAACCGCCGCCAAAGCCGCCACACGAAATGTTTCAGAAAGGTCAGAAAGTCGTCTGCATCGACGATTCCTTCCCGCGCGAGGTCCAGCTCGTCTACCGTCAGCTGCCCAAAAAGGACTCCGTCTACACCGTGCGAGCCGTCTATATCGGCCGGGGCAAGATGCTCAACGCCGGCCACATGAAGGGCCTGAACAACAAACCCGGCGACAGCGACGGCGAGATCGGCATTCTGCTGGAAGAGCTCAAGAACCCGGCCGACGCGTTCAACGTCCACCGCCAGGAACTGGGCTTCAACGCCGAGCGCTTTCGCACCATGGAAACCGTTTCCGAGCACGAGACGCTCGAAGTGCCAGCAGAACTTGCGGCGCATTGAGCATCGGGGATTCGGCCACGATTCAGGGCGCCGGCCTGGCGACTCGATGAATCCGGCGTGTCCTTTTCCCAAACGAAGCGAGACGGGACCGACACTGACGCCAGCAATTCGGCAAATCGCGAATCCACAATGCACCCCCCACGAGAGAGCACGCACTCAACGCCGGCTCCATCGAGCAATGATTACATGCGGCACCGGCATGGGTGTGGAGAACTTCGCGTTGACGGACCCACGCTGGAAAAGAGATTTTGTCCGCTCCTATGCCGAAGATTCAACGCGCCCTCCTCTCAGTCTCCGACAAATCCGGTCTGGTTGATTTCGCCAGAGAGTTGGTCGCGGCCGGCATCGAACTGATCTCCACCGGCGGGACCGGCAAAGCCCTGCGCGACGCCGGTCTCGAGACCATCGAACTGAGCGACTACACTGGCTTTCCCGAGATGCTCGGCGGCCGGGTAAAGACCCTGCATCCCAAGGTCCACGCGGGCCTCCTCTATCTGCGTGGCAACGCCACCCACGAAAACACCGTCGCCCAGCACGACATCAAGCCGATCGATCTGGTTGTCGTGAATCTGTATCCGTTCGAACAGACCGTGGCCAGGCCGGGCGTGTCCCTCCACGATGCCATCGAAAACATCGACATCGGCGGCCCGTCCATGCTCCGCAGCGCGGCCAAAAACCATGACAGTGTAACCGTCCTCACGGACCCGGCGGACTATCCAGAGGTAGCCGAAGTCCTCCGCCGGACTGGCGAAACCACGTTGGAACAGCGTCGCAAATTCGCTGCCAAGGTCTATGCCCGCACCGCCGCCTACGACTCGGCGATCGCCACCCATCTGGAGAAAAGCTTTGGCATCTCGGGTGAATTGCCTTCGACCCTCCGCCTCCACGCGCCCTTGGCCCAACCGCTGCGGTATGGCGAGAATCCCCACCAGAAAGCCGCGTTGTTCGGCGAGTTCCACAGCCATTTCGAGCAGCTCCACGGCAAGGAACTCTCCTACAACAACATTCTCGATCTGACCGCTGCCGCGCAGTTGATCGGCGAATTCGCCGGTGAAACCCCGACCTTGGCCATCCTGAAACACTCCAATCCCTGCGGCATCGGCCGCGGGGCCCATCTTCGCGACGCTTGGGATCGCGCCTTCGCCACCGACAAGCAGGCCCCGTTCGGTGGCATCATCGCCGTCAACCAACCGCTTGATCTGGCCTGTGCGGAAGCAATCGCCGAGATCTTCAGCGAAGTGATCGTCGCTCCCGCTTTTTCCTCCGGGGCCCTCGCTCTCTTGCAAAAGAAAAAGAACCTCCGTCTGCTCGTCATGAAGACCTTCCCGGTCCCAACCACTGGATTCGACGTGCGCAGCGTCGCGTCCGGCTCCTATCTGCTCCAAGAACGCGACATCCGCCGCGTCACCGCCACGGATCTGAAAATTGTGACAAAACGACACCCCACTGCGGAGGAGATCGAAGCCATGCTGTTCGGCTGGCGCGTGGTGAAACACGTGAAGTCGAACGCGATCGTCTATTGCGGACCCAACCAGACGCTCGGAGTTGGCGCCGGTCAGATGAGCCGAGTGGATTCCAGCCAAATCGCGGTTTGGAAAGCTGGTGAAGCGACGCTATCGCTCAAAGGCAGCGTGGTTTGCAGCGACGCGTTTTTTCCCTTTCCGGACGGACTGATCGCCGCCGCCGAAGCCGGTGCCACCGCAGCCATTCAACCCGGAGGTTCCGTTCGCGATCCAGAGGTCATCGCAGCAGCGGACGAACGCGGGGTCGCCATGGCTTTTACCGGTTTCCGGCACTTCCGTCACTGATTCGACAGCCACCAAAAGATTGCACCTTGGGCCAGAGTCAGTCCAAGGATCGACCCAGCCAGCAGCCCTTGTTGCAGAAGGTCCTTCCGTCGATCAGCAGACGAAAGTCCTACGATGATCTTCACGGATCCCAGTTCGAGCAGATCGCCGCAATGAACAATGCAGGGCTCTGTCATCTGACACCCATTGATTCGCACCGGAGCTTGATCGCAGCTCGCAATGGTCACGCAGCCGTTTCCTAAATTGAGTTCAGCGTGCTGTTCCCAGATTCCTGCACGCTCCAATCGTAGAGAAGCAACCTCGGACCTCCCAATTCGAAACGGAAAATGGCGGGCAACCGTATCGGTGCCCGCCACTGAATCACTGCGCAAACTCAGATGGAGCATCAGATGATTGACGGCTTCACGTTGATCTGGTCGTTCGGATAGATCTCGATATCCAGACTCGGATCATTGAGAGCAGCGACACAATCAACAAGGATCACCTGCCCGTTCGCCCGAATGACCCGAACTTCCCGCTTGTTGGCAAAGTTTGTGAATCCGCCAGCCGACTGGATCGCTTTCAGCAGGGTAATTCTGCCAGAATAAGCGAAGCGGTTCACCTGCTTTACTTCTCCGCCAACGTAGAAGAACCGGGTCCCAGGAGTCACGGTTACGGTGAGTCGCTTGTAGAATTTCGGAACATAAAGCCCCCTGATTTCCTGCTCCACTTCCCGGGGAGTTTTGTTCGACACCTTGATCTGATCCACCAGATCCAGAGAGATGACGCCGTCGTGTTTGATCTCGGTCTCCACCGTTTTCAATTCGGTGTCGCTGAATTCGATCTTGATCGAATCCCCGGGGCGAAACTGCAGCTCGGTGGCTGACGTGGCATTTGTGGGCACCGCACTGTTGCCCCCGCCGTCCGCCGCCCCGTGGTTCGATTCCCGATGGAGGCGACTGCTGTTGCACCCTGAACTCCCCAACATCATTCCAGCTAGAATAACCAACAACCCTAGCAGTTTTACGGACGAGATTTGACGCATAACTCTGAATTCCAGGATCAATACTTGCCCTTGATCTCCAATCGACCGTTGGCCGGCACACCTGCTTTTTCCGCCGCCTTCTTCTTCGACGAATCCTCATCGTCATCGTCCTGTTTGGAGTAGTAGTCGTAATAGTAACCGCTGTAGTAGTAGTAGTTTTCGTCCTGACTCATGTTGATGTTGTTCAACACGACACCAAGAAGATTGCCACCGACCTTCTGAATCATCTGCTTCGCGCGGATGGTCATCGGCTGCGGATAACGACGATATTGGATCACCTGCACCACCATGTCGACCTCGCTGGCCAAAACGGCGGCGTCACTGATACCCATGATGGGAGGTGAGTCGAAGAAGACGAAGTCGTAGCGACGCTTCAACTCACTGATCAGACCCTTCATCTGCGGGGAACTGAGAATACCCATCGAACTGGACGGCAACTTGCCGGAGGGCATCACGTCCAAAGTTGCCAACGTCGTCCGCTGGATGACCTCTTCCAAGCTGTTCTGTTTAAGCAGGTAATTGGTCAATCCAATGTTGTTGGATACATTGATGATCTTGTGGATGCTTGGACGGCGAAGATCCGAGTCCACCACGAGCACTCGGCTTCCATTCTGGGCAAAGATCGTCGCTAAATTGAACAACGTGGTGGATTTACCCTCACCAGCACCGCCGGAAACGACGGTGGCAGCATTCCAGGAAGGGTCCTTGCGGGCGAATAGTATGTTGGTGCGCAAGACTCTATAGGCTTCCGCATGGGGACTTTCTGGCCCTTCGAAGAGAATTGTTCCGACATTCTGTGGAATGACAGCCAAGACTGGAGCTTGGAGCGCGCGTTCAACGTCGTCGATCGTCTTCACGCTGGTGTCCAAATACTCAATGAAGAAGGCCAAACCAACTCCGAGAACCAATCCGACAACAACGCCCAAAGTAAGGTTGAGGTAGACGTTTGGCCTAACTGGCTTCACATCCGGGAATGCCACGTCGTGAACCGTTACAACGGACTCCATCGGCAGCTGCGAATCGATCGTTTCCTGTTCGACCCTCAGTTGAAGCGCCGAGATAACTCTCTTAGCCTGATCGACATCCTCTTTGACCAATGTGTAAGGAACGAGTTTGGCTTTGAGTGCCCCACTCTTGGACTCCTGCTCTTTAAGTTGAGTGGTCAGGTTATCCAATGTCGCCTTGTCTGTAGCCGCTGCGATCTTCAATCCTAGAATTATTCCACCAATTTTGCCGTCCAACTGGGATTGGATTTTTGCAACAACCGCCGCATGTTCTTGGACGTCCGGATGGCTATCAGACTTGTTCTGCCCAATTGAAGTGAGCGCCTGGACCTGCACCGCGTAATCTTGGGCAAGTCTCCCCAGAGTGGCATCGGGATAGATCGTTTCCATCGAGTTCCTTAACTGCTCTCTGGTCAGCAATTCAATTTGAGTCAACCGGAGACTCTCGGCATCGAAGCGCAAGGCCGCGCTAGATTTCTCCATTTGAATGTGTTGCAACTCTTCCGTCTGCAGCAATTGATAACTATTGAGGCTATTTTCATCGAGAAATGTGATCTCGTTCGTCCTTCTGATTTCGTTGAGAACGGCCTGCAAACCAGCCAATTCCTTCTGTCGAACAGCCAACTGCTCCTGCAAGACCTGAATACCCTTCTTTTTGATCTCTTTACGCTTTGTGAGGCGGGATTCTTTGTAAACCTCGGCAACACTGTTGGCCAGCTGCGCCGCCTCTTCCTTGTCTTCGCTGTAAGCCCAGATCTCGATCAGACTTGTATTGCGGGAGAGCTTCACCTGAAGGGAGCTCTTGAGATATTGCCGAACCTTGGTAATCGGAAGCGACTCTCCATCCGCATAGCGCTTGCTCCACTTTGCCTGTAGTTTCAATATCGAAATCACCTCGTCCAGAACGACTTGGGAAGTGATCTTCTCAAACTCCGTCTGAAGAAAGAAAGGGTCATATCCGGAAACAGCCCGCTCCATACCCAATCCCTCGACGTCGCTCTTGTCCTTGTCAACCGAGATCCGAGCAAAACTCGAATAGGTCTTGGACATCAACAAAGTGATCGCAGTCGTGGTGATCATCACCAACAAAAAGACGATGATGATGACCGTTTTGCGAATCCGGACTATGCGCCAGTAGTCCAGGAAATGGAGCTTCGATTCGCTCGATTCGGGAGATTTGATTGGGTCCATAAGAAAAAATTAGGAGGCTGAAACCTAGGTGTCCAGCCTCCTAATCAAACGACCAAGTTTTTCCGAGCTTAGAACTTAGCAGTCACGCCGACATAGACCCGGTTACGGCTGTAGGAGCGGCTGTTAACCTCTGAGGAAAGGCGGGTGTAGCTATAGCCCGCATCGGTTGAAAAATGGTCGGAGATCATGTAGTTCAACCCCACGGAAACAGCTCCCAAGAGGTCCGCTTGGCTGCTATTATTGTTCCCAACGTCGAACTGTGAACTTGTCGCCACCACGGAACCAACAGCACTCAGGCGAGAAGCCAGTTGGTGGTTCCACTGGAGATATCCGCCGGTCGTATTTTGACCCAAAACTGTCACACCACCGATAGAAGTGATATCTGTCTGATTTCGGTCGAGCCGGAATCCAAGCTGTAGCGAACTCAGTTCGGCATAAGTGTAGGTAACCGAGATATCCGCATACGGATTTACCGAGCCGCTACCACCGGCCTTGTAATCGGTGTAGTAGAAACCAAAGCGAGCGGAAGCGCCAAACTTCGCGCTCATCTGATGATCAATACCCGCAAAACCGTAGAAAATATCGGCGTCCCTCTTGAAGAAGTCCCCGTTGTCATATCGAATGAGGCGATACTTTCCACCCGCAGAAAGAATGGTTTCTTCCTGAAGCAACCAAGTCAACCGCCCCATTATGTCGTGCTCAAGTCGATCCAACTGAAGTGATCGAGTCGCGTCGTCATAGCGATAGATATCGTTCTGATAGCTGACCTCGTAGCCCATTATCCGCGTGAAAGCACCCGTGAAGGCTGCACTCGCACGGTTGTGGACGTTGTCCGTGTTTGAGCGGAGAGGAATTGCTCCGAAGAAAATATCAGGCTCCTGGGACTTGGCGAAGTTTTCAGCCAGCTTCAAGCTGTAGCGTTCCGAAAACGCATGGTCCAAAGTTGCATCCAAGACATGGGACTGGTCCCATTTATTACCAGAGCGATCTTCAAAAAGCTTGGCGGAGTACTCGTAGGAGGCCCGAATCAAGGTCTGATCCATCGCCAAATTGAGACCCAGCTTCGGAGAGACATCGAAGCCATAGCTACCGCGCTTCGAAGCAGAAGGTGCAGTGGCGTAGTTGTCGTCGTAAAAGCCATGCACCGCTGCGGAGACCGTCCAAGGTTTGGAGGTTTCCATCTGGCTCAAGCCAGGAGCGTAGGCAGCCTGCAAACTTGCGGCACCCAAGGCCACAAGGCCTACGGAAGAAGTAATTCGTTTCATATCTGCATTTTCCCTTGGTTTATGGACCAAACAGTTCAGGCGATTAGGCAGGGGCATAGTTAGTTGAGAGCGTGGACGGCTGTCAAACGCGAATTGATGAAATTTTGAGCTCAGCTGAACCCGCATCTGAACATAGGCCCTTCCATCGACTTTTTCCCTATCGGCCTCCGCTTGGGCACCTTAAGAGGTTTCTCACAAAATTTTACTTTGTTGGGTTTAAAAGGCCTGCCGAGCCGGCTTTTAAGGCATCCAGATTGGCCTTTTTGCATTTGGCCTTGGTTGTTTTTCAGGACGATTCCGTTTCAATTGATCCGTGATCGCTCGAGTTACCCTGGAATTGCCGCTGCGACGGGAGTTTGACTACCTGGTTCCGGATTCGCTGGAGGCGGACGTTGCCATTGGATCGCGCGTCAAGGTGCCCTTCGGATCGCGGGAGTGCCTCGGTTGCGTGACCGCGTTTCCGGTCACCTCTCCAAACACCATTTTGCGATCGATCATCGGATTGGTCGGAAGAAAGGGTCTTCTGACGGCTGCCGTGCTCCGGTTGAGCCGCTGGATATCGGACTACTATTGTTGTTCACCCGAAACAGCGCTTGGAGCGATGTTGCCCGAAGCCGTAAAGGGCACCAATGCCGCTTGGAAGGAGCGTCTGCACATCTATCCAGTTCCCGATGTTTCGCGTTCGCCGGCGGTCTCCACACGACATCGGCAAATCTTAGCCCTTTTGGAAGGACATGAGTCGATGCTGCTCGGGCGTTTCGCCGAGTTTTCTCAAACAACAGCCGCGACGCTTCGGCGAATGGAGGACAAAGGACTTGTCCGAATCGCACCGGCCACGGTCGAGAGAGATCCCTACGCAAACGAGATCATCGTGGCCACGGAGTCCCTTGAACTCAGCCAGGAACAGGCAGTCGCCCTAAGCGCGATCAAACGGACGTTGGACCTCCCGACTGAGCCGTCGGACACGGGAACGTTTCTGCTCCACGGTGTCACGGGTTCCGGGAAGACAGAGGTATATCTCCAGGCGATCGCCCATTCCTTGGCCAAAGGAAGGGGGGCAATCGTGCTAGTCCCGGAGATTTCCCTGACCCCGCAAACGGTGGAGCGGTTCAAAGCCCGGTTCAGCTCCGGACCGGTGAGGACCGCAATTGCGGTGCTCCACAGCCACCTTTCCGCCGGAGAACGACATGACGAGTGGCACAAGATCCGCGATGGCCGGGCGAAGATTGTCATCGGAGCCCGCTCGGCCGTTTTCGCCCCGGTGGAACCGCTGGGCTTGATCATCGTCGATGAGGAACACGAACACTCCTACAAGCAGGAGGAAGCCCCCCGCTACAATGCCCGCGACGTCGCCGTAGTCCGCGGCCAAATGGAGAAGGCTACTGTGGTCCTCGGCTCCGCGACGCCGTCGATGGAGAGCTTTCACAACGCCAAAAAAGGGAAATATCGCCTGCTCGAACTGCCGACCAGGGCCGACAACGCCAAGATGCCCGTCGTCCGCGTGGTGGACATGAGAATGGTCGCCAGAAAGCAGAAGGATCAAACCGTCCTCTCCCCCCAGCTGAAAGAGGCCATTCTGCAACGTTTGGAGAAGAAGGAGCAAGTGATGCTCTTCCTGAACCGGCGCGGGTTCGCCACCTCTATGCAGTGCCCCAAGTGCGGCTACATCGCCCAATGCCCGAACTGCAGCGTCTCCCTCACCTACCATCGCGCAGCCCAACAACTCCGCTGCCACATCTGCAACCACCAGTCCAAGGCCCCTTCCATCTGTCCTGAAGCCTCGTGCGGGAATCCAGCCATTCGCTTCGCCGGGCTCGGCACCGAGAAGGTCGAAACGACATTGGCCAAGATCTTTCCCCACGCCCGCATCAGCCGGATGGATTCCGACACGCTCAAGCGCAAGGAGGACTACCGCCGAATCTTGGGCGACTTTCGCACCGGCAAGATCGACATCCTGGTCGGCACCCAGATGATCGCGAAGGGTCTTCATTTTCCGAACGTCACCCTGGTCGGGATCATCCACGCGGACCTCGGACTGCACGTCCCTGATTTTCGTGCCGGCGAACGCACGTTCCAACTCCTGACCCAGGTAGCCGGCCGGGCGGGCCGCGGCGACATCGAGGGTGAAGTCTGGATCCAAGCCTTCACCCCCTTTCATCCCGCCATCCAATATGCCCGCCGTCACGATGTCCTCGGCTTTTACGAACAGGAGATCGAGTTCCGAGAACAGCTGCGCTATCCACCGTTTGCCCGCGTTGCCCTGCTGACGTTCAAAGGTCGCAACGAGGAAAAGGTCGAGTTCACCGCGAAGCATTTCCGCAAGCTCCTCGACCCGCTCGCGGCGGAGTTCAACGACCTTAAACTCGCCGGTCCGGCCCCCGCCCCGCTGGCCAAGGCGGAATCGTTCCACCGCTTCCAGATCATGCTCCGTGCAGGCCAAATGAGCCGTCTCAGCCGCCGTTTGAGTGAGATCTCCCTCGCCAATCGCCTGCCCGACGACATCCGGCTTGTCATCGATATCGACCCGATGAACCTGATGTGAAGGCGATACCCGGAAGCACCTCGACCCTGATCGATCCCGCCATCACTCCTTGCTCAGCGGGTTGAAGCTCTCCAGCCGTTTGAGCCTCCATCCGAAGCTCTTTTCTTTCGACAGTTCCACCCGCAGCGCCTGCACGCCAAAGTCCCTCTCTCCCACCACCTGCACTTTAGCCGTCAACACCGCCGTCGCCGATTCCGCCCCCGACGGCACCGGCGACACGTCGATGTCCACGAACTCCACCACAACCGACCGCCCCGTCCGCCCGGCAGCGACGGCGGCCCCAAGAACCTCGTCCCTGCCGTTGAAAACAACGCCACGCCCTCCTTCCGGAGCAAACCGAATGACCACGTCCGGTGTCAGGCGATCGGTCACGCGGTCCACCCGCCGAATCCGTGAGATGTTTCCCTCGCCCCCGTCCATGCTCGCCGCGCTCGCGAGCCCGAGCAGCACCCGTTGGATCTGTGCCTCATCCGACGGAAACAAGGTCCGCCAGAGCCAAACCCCGCCCGCCACGAGCACAAGCACCAGTGCAACCTGGGCGACGCGCTTTACCACGATGCCTTTCCAACGATCTTGCGCCGGCTGCCTCGGCCGAAGTCATGGTTCTCCTGAGGCATCCCTCGATTGTCGCCGATCAGATAGTATTCGTCCGCCTTCATGGTCACCGGCTTCGTGTTCCAGCGGATCCGGTGCACCAGATACGGTTCCTCCAGCAGCTCGCCGTCGATGAAAACACGGCCTTCCCGGAGTTGGACCGTCTCTCCCGGCAGGCCGATGATCCGCTTGAAGAGCATCGCGTGTTGCCCCGTGAAGCTGTAGCCCACCACATCGCCCCGCTTGGGCTCGGACCACCAGTAGGCCGCGCGATTGATGAAGTTGAAGGACCCGTTGTGATAGGTCGGCTCCATGCTGATGCCGCTGACCCGGACCGGCTTTACCACGAGAATGCTCAACCCGACGAGGATCAGTCCCAATACCAGGAGGATCGCCGACCGGATCGCTGTCGCCCGGGGACGCCGCCCAACTAGGGCCACCCGCCACCAAGAGGGAGCGCCAGGCGGCTCAAGAGCGTTCTCCGAGGTATCCATGGGCGTGGTCGCTAAGGACGGTCTCCCATCATGAAAAGATCTTCGTCAAACGGTCGATCAGCTGTCCGGCTCACTTCGCCGGGACCAGCTTCATGACCTTCCCACCCGTGCCTGTGGGGTTTCCCCGATCGTGGATCAACACATACAGTTCCCCGTCGCGGGATTCGCTCAGCGCCGTGATGTAGGGACCGGGCTTGCTCGAATCCCGATCGACAGGCAGCTCCGCCAGATCCCACTTCGATCCGCTCGTCGGACGCGTCGCCACGAGCAACCGTCCATCGCCCACGCCCTGGTTCCGCGCCCAGTCCGCAAAGACGTAGCGCCCCACCAAAGAGGGAATCGTCTTGCCCCGATACACGTAGCCGCCCGTGATGCTGATGCCCTGCACCGCCGTCGCCGGTTGCGTGCGGTGCGGATAGTCAACGATCGGATCCAAGAGCGGTTCGCCCCGCGAGCCCTTGCTCGCTCCGGTCCCCGGCCCCGGCTTCGCACTCTTCGGATCAAACGGCTGGAAGCCCTCACGCAGGTTCCACCCGTAGTTTCCACCCTTCACCACGATGTCCACTTCCTCGAAGAGATTCTGCCCCACGTCCGCGACGAACAGCTCATGGTTGCCACCCCGATCGAACGACACTCCCCATGGATTCCTGAACCCGTAGGCGAAGATCTCCGCCCGGCCGCTCTTGCCGTCCGCGAAAGGATTGTCCGTAGGCACCCCATAGGGCTGACCGTTGTCCACGTCGATGCGAAGAATCTTGCCGAGCAGGGTCTGCAGGTTCTGCCCGTTGCCTTCGGGCGGCCGCCGACCCTGGTCGTTCGCCGCGCCGCCATCGCCCGAGCCGATGTAGAGGAACCCGTCCGGACCGAAGGCCATCCGGCCGCCGTTGTGGTTCCCGAACGGGTGCCCGAACCGCAGCAGGACTTTCTCAGAAGCCATGTCCAGCTTGAGCGGCGAACCCTTCTTCAGGGTGTATTCTGCGACCACGCTGCTGGAGTCCCAATCCGATGGAACCGCCGAATCCTTGGGAGCGGAATAGTAGACGAACACCTTCCGGTTCGACTTGAACTTCGGATGCAGCACCAGGTCCAAAAGGCCCCGTTCGTCATAGTTCCGGTTGATCGTGATCATCCTGTCGGTGAAGTCCGCGACCGGCTCCTCCGCCAATTTCCCGTCCGTCCCCAAAGCCCGGATGAACCCGACCTGGTCCACCGCGATCCGCGCGCCGTCCGGCAGTTCCACAAGGGCCATGGGCGAGGTCAACCCCTCGGTCACCACCTCCAGTTTGGTCTGGGGCAGTTCTGCGGAGATTGCCGGCAATGTCCCGATCATCAGGGCCAGCAGAGAGGAGCAAGTTCGTCGATTCATGAAGCTGAAGCTGCCCTGTGCCTGTTCCTCGAACAAGTGCGAGATGATCCAATCCTGCGGCTCGACCAAGATTTTTGGGCTGGTTCGGCCTTGGGATCTCGGATTTCGCGCAGTCCACTTTCCCCGGAACCATCTTCCAGACCTTGCCGCCCCGTAGCGGCGAACGGGGGTTCGCCGCCAATCTCCTCGACGACCCGGGAGTCATCCGCCAAGAGGCCGGCGTCAAAGCCCCCGGGTTCATCTATCTGAAACAGATCGAATTCGGAACTCTTTGATCCTCTTCCATTCTTCAGCCAACTAGCGTTTCCCCTCTGAACAGCCACACCCAACTCGCCGTCCTCGGCGGCGGTCCAGCCGGTCTGCGCGCGGCGGAAGTCGCCGCGGCCGCCGGTCTCGAGGTCACGCTCTACGACGCCAAGCCTTCGGTCGGGCGGAAGTTCCTCGTGGCCGGCAAAGGCGGTCTCAACCTCACCCATGGCGAACCGCTCGAACGTTTCGCCACCCGCTACTCAGGCTCCGATCAACCGACGGACCTCTGGCCCGGGCTGCTCGCCGGATTCGATCCCGCCGCCCTGCGCGAATGGGCGGCAAACCTCGGGGTGGAAACCTTCCAGGCCACCAGCGGCCGCGTCTACCCGACGGCGATGAAGGCCGCTCCCCTGCTCCGCCGCTGGGTGGAACGGCTGCGCGGTCTCGGCGTCCGCTTCGCGATGAACCACCGCTGGACCTCGCTCGAACCGGAGCGGCCGCATCGGCTCGGCTTCGCCCATGGCGCGTCCGTCACCGCCGACGCCGTGGTCTTCGCGCTCGGAGGCGGTTCCTGGGGCAAGACCGGTTCCGACGGCGCTTGGACCCAGGTCTTCGCGCAGCTCGGCATCGCCCACCATCCGCTGGCTCCGGCCAACTGCGGTTGGGAACACGGCTGGCCCGCCGAAGTCCTCGCCCAAGCCGAAGGGCAGCCGCTGAAGAACATCCACGTCCGCGCCGGCGCGCGCACCGCCATCGGCGAACTGCTCATCACCCGCTACGGTCTGGAAGGCGGCGCCATCTACCAGCTCGGGGCCACGCTCCGCGCCATGTCCGAGCCGGCCATCGCCATCGATTTCAAGCCCTCCTTCACCCACGAACAGCTCATGGTGAAGATGCTGCGCGTGAAGCGCAATTTTCTCGGCGAGGCCCTCGTCCGCTGGCGCCTCGGCGACGCCACCCACGCCATCCTCGCCCGCAAATCCTGGACCAGCGTCGAGTCGCTGGCCCGGGAGGCGAAACACTGCGTCATCCCGCTCCTCCGCCCCCGTCCTTTGGCCGAAGCCATCTCCTCCGCCGGCGGCGTCTGCTGGAGCGAGCTCGACGCCGATCTGATGCTGGAACGCTTTCCCGGCCTCTTCGTCGCCGGAGAAATGATCGACTGGGAAGCCCCCACCGGCGGCTACCTCTTGCAGGGCTGCTTCGCCACCGGCACCCGCGCCGCGCAGTCGGCGGTGGCGTGGATTGATCGGGATCGGTAGGCTCTTACCGCATGACTGATGACGAGCTAAAGGCATCCAACAGGTCCTATGACACTTTGGCTGCCATCGGAATCGGCATTGGAGTCTTCGGAGTGGGGGCGCTTGGATATTTCGCGTTGGGCTTCTTCACTCGTGTGCTGGGGATCTACAATGGAGCGTCCGAACAGTGGACGGTGATATATGACCGAATGTGGGTTCTGCCGCCGATTGTCGGGATCGTTGTCGGTGTGACGGCGCGACGCAGATAATTCCTCGCTCGCCGGAGGGCATCTTCCGGCGCGACTCGTCACGACGAAAAATGAAGGTGATTTGCGATTCGGACTGCCAGTCGGGAGTGCGCTATTTCGACCGTGCTGGACAGGTCTCCCCTGAAAGAATCCCGCTGACAAGGGCCGGCCCGGTGAAGTAGTTTCCACCCCTGATGAACCTCGCCGAAGTCGCCAAGCTCCCTCTCCGCGAGAAGCTCCAGATCATGGAGGCGATCTGGGTCGATCTTCGATCCCACGTCGAAAACATCGCCCCACCCAAGGAGCACCAGGACCTTCTGGACTCCCGCCGGGAGCGCGCCGCAACAGGTCGTTCCAAAATCCAGGACTGGAACCAGGCGAAGCACACGATAGGGCGGGCATGATCACGATTCGGATTTCTGAAGACGCGCTTCAGGATCTGAACGAAGGGTTCTGGTTCTACGAATCACAGGAAGCGGGTTTGGGCGACTACTTCGCGTCCAGCCTGCGGGGCGACATAGAGCGGCTCAGAATAACGGCCGGGGTTCAGCGGCTTGCCTACAAGGACTATCGCAGGCTTCTGAGCCGAATCTTCCCCTACGCGATCTACTATACCTTCTCAGAAGAGACTGCGGTCGTCTGGGCGGTGGTCGACTGCCGCCGAGATCCAGAGTGGATCCGGACACATCTCGATCCGTGACCCCGACATCGAACCGCCCGTCCAGAAACCATGAACGCTCCTCAATATCCCGGAGAATATGTCGTCGGGTGGTTCACCGTCTCGCTGATCAATGCCGGACTCGCGGGCGTGACAGTCCGCGCTCCGTTGGTTCGCTTCGTCGTGGTTCGCGAAAATCGGGCCCGCTCAAACAGCAACCGCGACCGGGAGCCGCACCGTCACGGTCGTGAGCGGTTCCGGCAACGACCTGACCCGGATGGTTCCGCCGTGCGCGGTGACGATCCATTGCACGATGCTCATACCGAGCCCGCACCCTTCGACGGCGTTGTTGTGGCTGGCGTCCGCCCGGAAGAACCGGTCGCAAACCCGCGCGATCTTCTCCGGCGGAATGCCGGGTCCGGTGTTGGCCACGGTGAGTTCGGCTGCGTCCCCCATGCGCCGCAACGCGAGGGTCACGCTGCCGCCGCGCTCGTTGTATTTGACCGCGTTGTCCGTGAGGTTGAGCAGGAGCTGCCGCAACCGATGGCGATCGCCCGCGACGATCAACGACTCGCACTGGGCCAGTTCAACCCGAACGCCGTGCGGTCGCGCCAAGATCAAGGCGTCGTCCAGGGCGTCCCGGACAAGGTCGTCGAACTGAACCGGTTCGCGGGCGAGCGAGACCTGGCCGGCGTCGGCCTTGGTCAGGAGGGTGAGGCCGTCGGCGATGGCGGCGAGGCGTTGCACTTCGTCGAGCTGGGTCTGGCAACGCTCCCGGTGGGCGGGGGGCAGTGCGGGATCCTGGAGCGCGGCCTCCAGTTCGCCATGCAACACGGTGAGCGGGGTCTTCAGCTCGTGTGAAGCATGCAGGGTGAAGTCGCGGATGCGCTGGAAGGAATCGTCGAGCCGCGCCGTCATGTCGTTGAACACCTCGGTGAGGCGGTCGAGCTCGTCGCCGTTGCCGGTGCGGGGCAAGGCCTGGCCAACCGTCCGTTCGTCGATATGGCCGACTGCCGCCGTCAAGGCCGCGACGGGGGCCAAGGCCTTGCGGGTCAACACCCAGCCTCCGCCCACGGCCAGGGCCACCGACGGCAACACGTAGGAGAGGAGGATCTCGCGGAGTTCGCGCAACTCTTCTTCGGGACCCTCCAGATCGGGCTGGCCGGCCTTCTTGAGCGCGGACCTCACATTGCGGTTCTTCTCCAGGACGAACTCGCGATAGGCGACAACCCCGATGACGAGGATCGAGGCGCAAAGGACACCCGCATACCAGAGCGTGAGCCGGGTGCGGATCGTCATGGAGTCTCCTTCAGGACGTAGCCCACGCCGCGGGCCGTGTGGAGGAGCTTGGGCTCGAAACCGTCGTCCACTTTTTCGCGGAGCCGGCGGATGTAGACGTCGACGATGTTCGTTCCCGGGTCGAAGCCGTAGTCCCAGACCTTCTCGAGAATGGTCATGCGTCCGCAGATGCGTCCGGCGGAGCGCATGAGGAATTCGAGCAGCCGATATTCGCGGACCGTGAGTTCGATGACGGTGCCGCCGCGTCCGGCCTGACGGGTGACCGTGTCGAGAGTGAGGTTGGCGACGCGCAGCACCGTCGACCGGTTCTCCTGTCCGCGACGACCGAGGGCGCGGACCCGCGCGATAAGTTCGGCCACGACGAAAGGCTTGGGAAGATAGTCGTCCGCACCGGAGTCCAGGCCTTCGATCCGTTCGTCCACTTCACCCCGGGCCGAGAGCAGCAAGACGGGGGTGGCGTTGCGCCGGGTCCGCAACTGTTTGAGCACGCTCAACCCGTCGCGACCCGGCAGCATGATGTCGAGGACAAGCGCGTCGAACGGCGTGGTCGTGGCGGCGAGGAGGGCGTCGTCCCCGTTGTCGCAGACATCGACCGCGAACCCTTCCGCCTGGAGCGCCTTGCGGATGAAGGCGGCGGTGTTCTTGTGGTCCTCGACGACGAGCACGCGCATGGGTCAGAACCGGTTTGGAAATGTCCCGCAATGGACAGGACCGGGCCGCGTGGGGAAGAGGAAGACCGTTGAACCCCTCACCCGGCCTGCGGCCACCCTCTCCCCGTCCGACGGGGACAGGGCCGCGGTGAGGGGCCTGACGGGATGATGCGGCCGGATTTTCATTTTCAGACAGGCTCTTAGGAGGAAACGGGTTCGGCGCCGACCTTCCTGCGAGGATCGAACCACCAGGTGCAAAGGACGGGGAGAACCAGCAGGTTCAACGCGGTGGAAGTGACCAGCCCTCCGAGGATCACCACGGCCATCGGCCCCTCGATTTCGCGGCCCGCTTCGCCGCTGCCGAGCGCCAGCGGCAACAACCCCAGCGCGGTGACCAGCGCGGTGATGAGAATCGGCACCAGACGTTCGCTGGCGCCGAGGACGGCGGTGGCGGCGTTCCACGCGCGACCCTCGACGCTCACGAGGTGTTCGTAGTGCGAGAGCAGCATGATGGAGTTCCGTGTCGTGATGCCGAACAGCGTGACGAAGCCGACCAGCGCGCCCATGGAGAGGCCGCCTTCGCCGCCGAACAGGTAGACGGCCATCACGCCGCCGACGAGGGCGAAGGGCAGGTTCATCAGCAGGAGGAAAAGGTTCCGCCAGTTGCCCAGCACCACGATCAGCAACAGCAGGATTCCCACGCCGGCAATGGCGGAGTGGAGCAGGAGCTGGCGGGTGGCCCGGCTCTGCGCTTCGGCCGCGCCGCCGAATTCCAGATACATCCCCTGCGGCAGGATGAGCTTCGCCGCCATCGTCTTCTGGGCGGCGGCCACGAAGGACTTCACGTCCCGCGAGCCCGGGCTGCAGGTCACGGTCTGCCGGCGGCGGGCGCCTTCGTGCAGGATGGAGAAGCGTCCACTGGTCCGATACACGTCCGCCAGTTCGTGGAGCGGCACGCTCAGGCCGGCCGTGTTGCGCAGGACGAGGTCGGCCACGCCTTCCGGATCACGGCGGCTCCCGCCATCCAGGATCACCGACACGTCGGAAACCTGGTTCCCGTGATACGCCTGCGCCACGACCGCGCCCTGGTAGGCGATCTGGATGGCCTCCAGCACTTCGACCGGACGGAATCCGAGCATCACCAGCCGGTCGGTGCGCAAGCGGACGGCCATGCGGGGCGCACCCGGCGGCGACTTCACCTGCACGTCCTTCGCGTTCAGATCGGTGGTCAACAGGCCCGCCACTTCCGCCGCCTTGGCGTCGAGCGCGTCCAGGTCGTCGCCGAAGAGATTCACGACCACCGGAGCGGTCTCGCCGCTGATGCTTTCGCTGATGCGGTCGCCAAGGAACGTCATCACCTCGAACTGGATGCCGGGAACCTTTGCCAGCAGCGCGCGGATCTCCTCGCCCACCTGCTTCTCCTCGTGGCCGGCCAAGCGCTTGAGCTCGACGTGGAACTCGCTGCGGTGCGGGCCCCAGGTGTCCTCGCCCTGTTCAGCCCGTCCTGCCTGGAGCTCGACGGTGTCGATGGCCGGATTCTTGAGGAGCGAGTCCGTCACCTGCTTGCCGATGCGGAGCATTTCCGGAAGCGAGGTGCCGGGCGCGGCCGAGACCTGGAGGACGAAATGCCCTTCGCGGAACGCCGGCAGAAATTCGCCCCCGAGGAACGGCACCCGCGCCAGCGCTAAGACGCAGAGCAGCACGACCACGCCGACGACCGGCACCGGATACCGGGCCACGCCCCCGAGCAGACGCTCGTAGTTCCGGCGGAGGAAGCCCTGGAGCTTCGGGGGCGTCTCGCGGCCCGCACCCTTGGCGAAGAACAGGATGGTCAACGCCGGGGTCAGCGTCAGGGCCACCGCCAGCGAGACCAGGATCGCAAGGATATAGGCGAAGGCCAGCGGAGCGAAGAAGGCGCCCTGGAGCCCGGTCAAGGTCAGCACCGGCAGGAACACGAGGGCGACGATGAAGGTGGCGTAGACCACGGCGGTGCGGACTTCGAGCGAAGCATCGAGGACGACGCGGGCCACGGGGCGCGGCGTCGCCAGCGTCTGGTTCTCCCGCAACCGGCGCAGGATGTTCTCCACGTCGATGATCGCGTCGTCCACCACTTCGCCGATGGCGATGGCCAAACCGCCGAGCGTGATGGTGTTGAGCGTCACACCCAGCCAATCCAGCACGATGATCGCACCGAGCAGCGACAGCGGAATGGCGGTCAGCGAAATGACGGCGGTGCGGACGTGGCCAAGGAAGAGGAAGAGCACGATGGCCACCAGCGCCGCGCCCAGCAGCAGCGAATGGCGGATGTTCCCGAGCGACACCTCGATGAACGAGGCCGGGCGGTGAAGGCGCGGATACAGCCTGATGCCGGCGCCTTTGAAAACGGGCTCCAACTCCTTCAGCGCCGCCTCCAGCGCGGTCGTCACTTCCATCGTGTTCGCACCGTATTGGCTGGCCATGGCCATCAGCACGCCCGGCTGCCCCATGATCAGCGTGTCGCCGAACTTCGGCTCCGCGCCCTCGGCCACGGTGGCCACGTCCCCGAGCCGGACGGGCAGGCCATTGGTCCCCGCGACGACGACGACCTGCGAAAGCACCTGCGGCGTGAGCGCGCGGCCCTCGGTCTGGACGACGATGCGCTGGTTCTCCGTCTCGACGAACCCGGCCCCTCGCACGCCTCCGGCCAATCGCGCTGCGGAGAGCACGTCGCCGATCGCGACATTGTAGCGGAGCATCCGGTCGGGATGGACCCGGACCTGGAGCTGCCGGACCTCGCCGCCGAACACGATGCAGCGGGCCACCCCAGGCACGGCCAACAGCCGCGGCTTCAGGGTCCAGTCGGCGAAGGTCCGCAGATCCATCGGCGACATGGTTTCGCTGACCAGCCCGATCTTGAGCAGGTCCATCGTGGCCGAGGTGAGCGGCGAGATCTTCGGGGACTTCACTCCGGCGGGCAGCAGGCCAGCGGTTTCACCGAGCCGTTCCGCGAGCATCTGGCGGGCGGGCAGGATGGGGGTGCCTTCCTTGAAGACGACGGTGATGATGGACAGGCCCTGGATGGACTCCGAGCGGAGCGATTCCTGGTTGCCCAGTCCGTTGACCGCCGTCTCGACCGGACGCGTCACCAACACCTCGACCTGTTCCGGCGTCAGGCCCGGCGCCTCCGTCTGGATCGTCACCTGTGGAGGGACGAAGTCGGGGAACACATCCAGCTTGGCCCGGGTGGCGACGAAGATCCCGTAGGCGAAGACGAGGCACGACAGCGCCACCACGATGCCGCGGAACCGGATGGAAAACTGGACGATGGCCTGGAGCATTACTCCGCGCCTCCGCCCGCCTTCAGCTCGTCCGAAAGCAGCTGCTGCCCCCCGGTCACCACCACTTTGTCGCCCTCGGCCACGCCGCTCAGGGCGAGGATGCCGCTGGGCAAGGCGCGGCCCAGTTCGACCCGGTGCCGTGCGAACGCATCCTCGCCGGTCTGGAGCCAGACAAACGCTTCACCGTCATGCCGGATGATCGAACTGCGGGGAAGCAGCACGCCTTTTGTCGCTTCGCCGCCCAACGGAATGAAGGCCGTCAACAAGGCCCCCGGAGCAGGGGCGTTCGTCCGCAACAGCGCCAAGAACGCCTTGCCCTGCGTCTGCGGATCGGCGCTGGGAGCGGGCCCGAGGATCTCCGCCTCGGCGGGATTTCCCGAGCCGACCAAAGCCGCCAGCCGAACGGTCTCGGGAGCGGAAGACACGGTCTCACCGGGCAGCAGGTCGATGCGCAACAGCGCGGCGGTTTGGTTGAGCAGGGCGACGGACAGTTCGGACAGATCGTCGCGGTGCGCCAAGGCCGGACCCCAGGCGGCGGTCAGCCGGGCCCACGCACCGGCCAGCAAAGCGCGGTCGCGTTTCATCGCGGCGTCCGCCATTTCCAGAGCCCGGGCGGAGGCGTTGTCGCCCTGCGAACGAAGCAGCTTCACCCTCTCCAATTCCTTCGAAGAAGAGTCCAAGGTCGCCTGTGCCGCCTCGATCTCGCCCCGGGACGCGGCGATGGAAGAGGCGTCGAGCACGCGTCCGAACGCCTCCAGTTCCGGCTTAACCTCCGTCGGCACGGCGGGCGCGACGACGATGCCGGCGGCGGTCTGCTGTTCGCGGGTCCAATGCAGCGCGCCGTCGTGCTTCTCTTCGGCCGCAGGTGCTTTGGTTGTCTCCGGAGCGGATGCTTCGGCGTGGCGGGAGAGGACGAGCCAGGCGGCCGTCGCGCCGAGCGCGAGACCGAGCACGGTTCCAAGCAAAATTTTCTTCATGGATTCTGGGACTGGGCCGGCGGCCGTGGATCGGTCTCGACCGACCGGAGGTTGGCGAACGGGATGCGGAGCGCGTCTTCCAGCAGGCCGGCGGCCTGCACCGCCTTGGTCCGCGCGTCGAGGAGGGCGAGCCGGCCCACGGCCAGTTCCAGTTGCGCGCCTTGTTCTTCGAGACGATCCGCGCCGCCCGCTTCGAGCTGTTGATGGACGAGATCGGCCTGCCGCTGGAGCGCGACACCGACCTTTTCCAGGCCGTCGATCTGCGCGGCGGACGCGGCCATATCGGCCTGTGCGGCGTCCAGCTCCGCGATGACGCGGGCCTGCGCGGCGACGACCTGGGCGGCGGCTTCGCGGCGGCGGGCCTGGGCTTCGGCAATGGGTCCTTGGTTGCGGTTCAGGATCGGCAGTTCGAGCGTGAGGGCGAGATTCCACTTGTTGGCGCCCTGGTCCCATTGGTAGCCGCTGCCGAGGTGGAGGTCCGGGTATTGCTTGGCGATCTCCAGCTGGAGCCCGGCTTGGCTGGCCTCGTAACTGGCGAGCGCCGCGAGAATGTCGGGCCGCGACTGGAGGCACTGGCGGCGGGCGACGGCAAGTCCTTCGACGGAAAGAACCGAGGCCGGATCGGCGAAAGGATCGGCGAAGCGCTGGCCCGCCAACGCCGCGAGCGGAACGCCCAGCGCCTGGGCCAAGCGGCTGCGCGTCGTCGCCGCCATGCGTTCCGCGGCGCCGGCATCGGCCTCCGCCCGGGCGAAAGCGACGCGGACGTTCGAGACATCGAGGATGGAGACCGCGCCCGCCTGCCGCCGCTGTTCCAGCAGCTCCACGGTGCGTTGTTGGAGAGTGGCCAATTCCCGGAGGGCGTGACCGCGCCGATCAGCGGCGGTGGCGTCCAGCAAGGCCCGACGCAGCTCCGCACGAACCAGCCACGCGGCGGTGAAGACGTTCTGATGGGCGGCTTCGGCCAGTTGCCGGCTCTGGGCGATGCGCTTGCCGCGCTTGCCCGCTGTTTCGATCGGCACGTCGATGGTCGTTCCGGGAATCCACGGCGAGACGGCGGTGACCGCGTTCAGATTGTAGCCTGGCGTGAAGCCGATGGTGGGATTGGGCCGGCCTGCCGCCGTGCGGATGCCACCCTGGGCCACGTCCCACTGGGCGCGCGCCACGTCGAGGGACGGATGGAAGTGGAACGCCACCCAGGTCAGCATCTCTAAATCCCACTCCGGCGGCGGCCACTCCATGAAGTCGCGACCAATCTTGCTGGCGAGGAACTCCCGCACTTCCGGGCCCGCCAGGGAACGCGTCTCGAAAGCGGAAGCCGTCTTTTCCAGCGCCACCGGCCGCGCCTCGTAGTGGACGCAGCCGGTCAGCACTGCGGCAACCAGCGCCAGCGACAGGAATCGAATCGGGGGGAACGGATTGGAAGCCATCAAGGTTTGGTGGGTCTCTGTTGAAGAAAGAGTGACAACGATTGCTCAGTGCGTCGATGCCTTCTCCATCCCGAAGACCAGGATCTTGAAGCTGCCCGGAACCATCTGCCCGCGGCGGGATCCGGCGGCCGGAGCTTCAAACTGCGCCGAGGCGAGATAGATCCGGTGGGTCGCGGGGTCCAGCGTCATCGTCCGTGCACCGCGTTCCGTCTTGAGGGTCTGCACGACGGCGAGCTTCTCCGGGCTTTCCTCGCGGGCGATCGTCACGGTGCCGTCGCCGCACGAGGCGAAGGCGAGCTTCGTCTCTGGATCGAACGCGTTGGCGTCGACTCCGTCGCCGATGGGCACGGTGGCGACGACCTTTCCGCTGGAGCTGTCCATCATCACCATCCGCTTGTTCCCGCAGCCGAGGAACAGGCGGTGCGACGCCCGGTCCATCGCCATGCCCGACGCTTCTTCGCCCGGAGCGATGGGCCAGGTCTCCACCAAGGCATGCTTCTTGGCGTCGATCACGGCCACGGCGTTCTTGTCCTCCAGGTTGACGTAGACCCGGCCGGCTTGCGGGTCCGAGGCGGCGAATTCCGGCTTGCCCGTCAGCGGAACGGTGGCCACGACCCGGCCGCCTTCCACGTCGATCACCGTGGCCGACTCGCCGCGCCCGTTGAAGAGGTAGGCTTCCTTCCAGGCCGGTTCGTAGATCATCCCGTCGGGGTTCTTGCCGGTGTCCAGCTTGGACAGGGTCTTCAGCGTCGCGAGATCGACGAGGCCCGCCTTGTCTTCGCGGCCATTGGTCGTGACGCCACGATGCAAAGCGCTCGCGATGGCGATGCCGTGGACGCCCGGGGTGTCGGCGATCTCGCCCACGACCTTGTCGGTCTCCGTGTCGATCACCACGACCTTGGTCGCGTGGGAGACATAGAGACGGTGGGCGGCGGAATCCATCGACAGATAGTCCCAGCCCCCGTCGCCGCCGACGGGGATCTCCTTGAGCAACCGGTAGGGTTCGGCCGCCGGACAGGTGCTGGCTGTGGCGACAAGGAGCACGCCCACCAAGGGGAGGAACAGTTTCGCATTCATGGATTTCATTCGAATTTGGAGGTTGGACGGCCCATGGCCGCAATTCATCACTGACCCGACTGGTTGTTGCCCCCTCCCGCCTTGAGCTGGACCGGAGCGGGATTGAGGATTTTCTTCTGCATGTTCTGGAGATCCTTGTAGGCCTCGGCGAAGGCTTTCGCGTTGACCTGGTCCATCGCGTTCGGGGCGGACTGCTCGATGAGGGCCAAGCGGCTTTGGACGAGCGGCAGGTCGTTCGCGGTGAGGTTGCGCCGGTCCGCGAAACCGTCCTGGTTCAGATCCTCGATGAGATTTCGCCGCGCGTCCTTGGGGAGAGCCGGATCGTTGATCGCCTGCTGGTAGAGCTGGTTGGCCTGCGCATCCACGCCCACGAAGCCCAGGGCAACCCGGGCCAGCGGCTCCTTGGCGGCCGGGTCGGTGATCCGAGGGTCTTGATAGGCCTGCGCAACGATCGGGACCGCCTGGGCACCCAGCGATTGCTCCAGGTAGCGCAGGGACGAGCGGTCCACCTGGCCGTCGCCGCGCACGAGCTGGGCCTGCGCCGAGCCGGTGAAGGAGGCGTCGCCGAAGAGAGTGAGCACGCCGTAGAGATAGTCGCGATGGTCCCGGTCCATCGGGTTGGTGGAGGGAACAGCAGGAAGCGCGGCGGCCAACAATTCATGCGCGGCGGCGATCGCGGGGTCCCGATATTTGTTCGGCGCCATTTCCTGGAGGGTCCTCGCCAGATACGCCAGTTCGACGCCTCGTCCGGTGTGGACCATCACGTCCGCCAGCGCGGCCTCAGCCTCGGCTCCTCCGACTTCGCGCAGGACATCGAACAGCCCGAAACGCACCGAGGGCGGAAGGATGAATTCCTGGGGCAACCGACCCCGGCCGCCGCCGCCGCTGCGTCCACGGTTCGACCAGGACACGTCCAGATCAAAGTCCTCGAATCGGCCAAGATACCCACGGATGGCGGGCACTCCGTTGGTGCCAAAATCCACCAGCTGCTCCAGGCAATAGATCGAGCGGCGGAGGGTTCGCGAATTGACCGGGCCGGGGGCCGAGGCCCGCTCGCAAAGGCGGGCGATGATCTGGGACGGAGAGGGCCCTGACGCCACGACCGCCGGAGCCGGAGCCGGCGCCGGAGACGCGACGGCAAAGGTTCGGGGCCGGGCATTGGCCGCAATCAAGGCCGCTTCCAGCCGTTCCTTCTCCAGTTGCCACATCGAACGCTCACCGGCCAACCGCGCCTCGCTCCGGTTCGACTGGTCGCGGACCACGACGATGCCGGCCGTGACCAAGCCGACCGCCAGAAGCAGCGCGAGGAGACGGGGGACTTTCATGGATGCAATCTCAGACCGCCGAGGCGCGGAACGCTATTTCTTTTCCAGGCGCTTCTCCTGCGCTTCCTTGGCCTGGTCGGTGGGGGACTCGACATCGACCGAAACGACGGCGCCGGTGACGGCATCGACCTGCACCTCGGTGATGTCCTTGGAGCCGGCCGTGGCGATGTCGAACGACCACACGAGCTTGCCGTTTTCATTTTCCAACTCGGCTTCCTTGACGGTGCCACCGGGCGCCTTGGCCAGCGCGATGCGCGTGGCCTCCGCCTTGGAAACCTTGGCGTTCGCCTCCAATCCGGAGTGGGACGAGGCGCAGCCGACCATGGCGCCGAGCGCGAGGACGGCAACGAGAACGGAGGGCAGGATCGAGAATCGTTTCATGGTGTGGATGCACATTGTGGACCGATTCCCAATAGACCCCGTCCCCATGAACCGGCAATGAAAGGCGGATGAACAATTTGTCATCCGGTCGCCTTGGGTCCGTGGCCGGCTACGCCTCCAGCCTGGCGATGCAGGCCTTGAGCTTCTTCACGATCTCGGCCTGGCGTTCCGGGGATTCGATCTTCCGACCGTCGGCCTCGTTCACGTAGAAGCTGTCGATGGCGGCACCCTTCTCCGTGCAGATCTTGGCCAGCGACACGTCCAGATCCAGGTCGTTCAGCGTCTGTGAAATGAAATACAGGAGACGGATCCGGTCCTCGGTCTCGATGTCGATGATCGTCCGCGCGCCCGCCGTGTCGTTGTCGAATTCGATCCTGGTCTCCATCCGTTCGACGGCGTGCTTGCGATAGGGAGAGCGGGGCAGCTTGCCCTTCATGATGACGTCGTGCAGGTCCACTCCGTCGTCGGCCAGGGCGCGCGTCAACAGATCCTCGAAGCTCTCCTTCTCCTCCCGCTTGGCCAGCAGTCCCGTCCGGGCGTCCGCGACGTAGAACTCGTCGAGGACCACGCCGTCGGTTCGGGAAAAAATCTCGGCTCCAAGGATGTTGAATCCCGAGGCGGCGAGGGCTCCGCAGATCTTGCTGAAGAGACCCGCCCTGTCCCAGGTGCAGACCACCACCTCGGTGTAGCCGCGGTCGGGTTCGTTGTGCCAGTTCACCACGGGCGTCAGCGCATCTTCGGTGTCGTCGACCTGCTGGTGCAGGAATCGGTGGACGAGCGTCAGGTGCGACATGATCTCGCGGGCGGAATGGATCGTGAAATAGCGCGGCGGCAGGGAGCGGAAGTGGGCTTCCACCTCCTCGGCGTGGAAGGTCTTCGGCTTCTGCCGACGGATCTCCGCCAGGAGAAGCTCCCGCTGCCGTTCCTCGCCCCGGATGAACTCCGTGCCCTCGACAAGGAGCTGGCGCGTCCGGCTGTAGAGCCCCCAGAGGAGGGAGTCCTTGAAGCTGTTCCAGAGCTGGTCGCTCGTGCCGGTGGAATCCGCCAAAGTGTGCAACGCGAGCATGTCGAGCGTGTCCGCGCTCTGCACCTGCTCGGCCACGTGCCGGATGACCGTCGGGTCGTCCAGATCGCGGCGCTGGGACACCTGCACCAGCAGGAGATGGAGCTCGATGATGAGCCGGAGCTGGTGGGTCGTGGCGCCGTCGAGACCGAGACGCTTGCCCACCTTGAGGGCGAGCTCGCCGCCGATGATCTCGTGCTTGCCGGTGCGATAGGCTTTGCCCGAGTCGTGGAGCAGGAGGGCGAGATACAGCAGCCACGGCCGCTCCACGCCCATGAAGATGTCGCGGTAGTTGGAGAAGGGCGGCTCCTTGGCCTCCCACACGTGGTCCAGTTTGCCCAGGCAGACCAGAGTGTGCTCGTCGGCCGCGTATTGATGGTAGAACTCGTGCTGGACCAGGCAGGTCAAGAGGCCGAACTCCGGCATGAACTTGCCGAGGAACCCAACCTCGTGCATGGCCCGCAGAATCGGAGCGACATTGCCGCGGTGGCTGAGGATCTCGATGAAGGTCTCCCGCACGTGCGTGTCGGCCTTGAAGGACCGATCGACGAGCGACAGATCCGCCCGGATGAGCCGCGACAGATCCGCGCTCAGCCGGAGTCCGCGAGTCTGGGCGTGGAGGAAGGCGCGCATCATCCGGCGCGGCTGTTCCTTGAAGACCCGGTTCGAGTCCGGATAGATCGCGCCGTCGAAGAACTTGAACCCGTCCACCCGCTGCTCCCGCTGCGCGCGGCGGCGCTGTTCCAGCATGCTTCGAACCCGGGGCACGAACCCTTCTTCCGGCAGGGACGTGACGAGTCGCTGCTCCAGCGTGCGCGTGATCAGGTCGACGCTGCGGACGGCCAGGTAGTAGTCCCGCATGAAGACCTCCAACCGCTTCTCCGGCGATCGGTCCGTGTAGCCGAGTCCCGAGGCCACGGCGGGCTGGAGGCCGCGCTGGAGAACGTCGCCCGACCGGCCGAGAGTGTAGTGAAGCTCGTTGCGGGCGCGGAGGAGGAAATCATAGGCGCTCTCCAACTGTTTGCGCTCCGCCGCCGTGATCATGTCCTTCTCCTCCAGCGCCTCCAGCGAGCGGGTGCGGATCCGGAAGAAGGCCATCCACACCAGGTTCTGGAAGTCACGCAGGCCGCCGCAGCCGTTCTTGATGTTCGGCTCCTGCATCATCGGGTAGTTGCCGTGCTTGGCCCGACGGGTCGTCTGGTCCGCGATGCGCGCCGCGAGATACTCGGCCTCGTGACCCGCGACGCATTTCGCGACGATCGCCCGCTGCATCTCCCTGAAGAGCTTCTCGCTGCCGAGGATCAAGCGCGCCTCGATCAGCGACGTCTTCGACTGCATGTCCTGGTTCGCCACCTCCACGCAGTCGGCGACGCTGCGGACGCTGTGGCCGACCTTCAAGCCGACGTCCCAAAGCGTGTAGAGCAACCCGTCCACCAAGGCCGTCATCTCCGCCGTGGGCTTGCCCCGGCTGACCAGAGTGCCGTCGTGGAGAAAGAGGATGTCGATGTCGCTGAACGGATTCAGCTCACCCCGACCGTAGCCGCCGATCGCGACAAGGGAAAACCCCGCGACGTTGTGGCCCGGTATGCCGGGGCTCGTCGCGATGACCGATACAACGATTCCGCTGAGCAACTCGTCCAGCATCATCGATCGCGCCCGGCAGACCTCCGTCCCGGAGCCGCCCGCCCGGTGCTCGATCTTCAGGCGATGGGTCTCGACCTTCAAGAACCTGCGATAGCGGGAGAGCTCCTGGGACGGCTGGCGGTTGGCCGGAAGTTCCAGCCTCTCCGCCGCGCTGGCCCGGATTTTTTCCAACAAAGTCGGCATCGGGGCCGGACCCTAGTGAAAGACCCCAGCGTCGTCAGCAACGGTCTGCGCCTCGGGCGTCGTCCCTCGCGCCCACTTCATCCGCTGGCGCACCGCGACCCGCACCACGTCGGCCGCATCCACCCGGACCGTGCCCATGCGGGCACATTCCTGATCGAGTGTCACCAGCACCGGCAAGGTCATGATTCCGGCGTAGCGGAGACAGTGGACCCGGCTGCGCGTCCGGCCTCGGCATTCCACGAACCCCCAATTCAAACCCACCTTTGTCGAACTTCCAGATGAACGCCGCAAGCGCCTGTCAGGACCTCGGATCACGAATTCGCACCCGCACTAAATGGCGAGTCAATTGTCCAGGAACGCCCCGCTCGAACGGCGCGCTGCTCACGGCCGCTGCAAGAGGCGAAAAACCTGCTATGATCGATTTATGAGTCTTGCTCGCTTCGACGTTTTCCTGAGATGCCCGGGAGCACAGGCAGGCCCCGTCCTCGTCCGCCCCGACTGGAGGAGCCGACCATGACCGCCACCGGTCCGGAGCTCTTGACAGCGCGCCACCGCGCCCGCCCAAACACGGCCGAGGCGCCGAGGAACCGATCGTCGTGGCCATCAAACTCCGCCCAAAACCTCTGCCGAGAGTGGCAATCATCCCGTCTAGCCGAGGCCCTGCCGGGTTGGCTGGCGGAAATCCCGCTCTATCGTCCAGCCGACAGAGCGATGGCGCAGGGGCTTCTAGGAAAGGAGTTTCCAGCCGCGATCGCCCATTTGCCCTTCATCACCAAGCAAGACATCCGTCGGGACTTCCCGCGCAACTTCCTGCGGGACGGCGCGGATCTGAACGCGCTGCTCGACGAGGAACTCGCGGAACTCGAACACACCTCCGGCACTTCCGAGGAACGGACCCGTCTGCTTCTCCCCTATGGTTGGTGGCGCGCCCAAGAAGACCGGACCCTCCGGCTGAACTCCGTCGTCGCCAGTGTGCTCGACGCGTTCCCCGATACGCGTCGCGTCACCATCACGCCTCCGGTTTGCGGGGGCGACATCTGCTACGCGGGCCGCCCGGACCGTGCCGACCGGGTCGTGGACCACGCGCTGTTCGTCAACCTTTCTAAGTATCCCTTCCTGTGGAGCCAGCCGGATCTCGCGCGCATGGCGGAAGAGGCCGTCGCCTGGTCGCCGAAGTTTCTCGATGTCGACCCGGTCTACGGGGTCGGCTTCGCGCTCCATTGCGAAGCCCAAGGCATCCGTCTGCCCTCGCTCCGGTTCATCGTCTGCAGCTACGAGTTCCTCAGCGTCGTCCACCGTCGCATCCTGGAAAGGGTGTTCGAGGTGCCCGTCTTCGATCTCTATGGGTCCACCGAGACCGGGCATCTCTTGATGGAGGACGAGCACGGACGCATGGCGCCCAGTTGCCAGACGGCTCTGCTGGAACTGCCCGACCCGGATCGCGACGGAATCGGCGAGCTGATCGTCACGACCCTTTCCAACGACTACATGCCGCTCATCCGCTATCGCATCGGCGATCTGGTGGAACACCGCACCCGCGCGGGCTCGGACGCTTCCCTTGTCGTGCATGGCCGGGCCAGGGACGCCCTGCTCGGAATGGATGGCCGCCGCGTGACCACCCGACAAGTGGACGGATGCTTCGAGGAAACGACCGGCATAGCCCACTACGAGCTGCGGCAGACTCCCGACCGCCGTTGGCACCTCCGCTACCTGCCCGATCCCGGAGCGACACTTCCACCCCGGCTGTCCGAGCTGCGCGAGCGGTTGGAGAATCTCCTGGGCAAGGACACCTGCGGGGCCATCGAAGCCACTGATCTGCTGATGCCGGAAGGCTCCGGAAAGTTCCGACTGACCGGCGGCATCCTTTGAGCCGCCCCATCGGGGCAGTCGTTCCTCGGCTCAGAAAGCGATCCGCACCCTCACTCCGAAGACAGTGACAACGTCCGCCGCCGCTGCGGTCGATGGATGGACGATGACCTGCACGTCGGGCGTGAGCTGCAGTTCCGCCGAGACCTGCACCCGGTAGAAAACCTCCATCACGCCCTCGTCGCGCAACCAGCGGTCGCGGGGCCGCCCCCAACCAAACGCCATCCCGAGGAGATCCGCCGGTCGGCCCGCCGCCGGGATCCAACCCGCGCCCGCCGTGACCATGGAGTCGATCACCGTGGCCCGGCTGTCCGACCAGGCCCCGCGCAGAAACAGAGTCGCGCCGCTCTCGTCGAACCGCTGTTCCATCAAAACGCTCAATCCCTCGCCATCGTTCGCGACGTTGGATTTGGTCGAGTCCGTGTGCCATCCGGTGGCCTGTATCCGGCTGTGCCCCTCCTCGCTCCACTTCGGCGTCCAGGAGAGGCCGGCCACGACGAAGACATCGTCGCTCCGCAGCAGCGTGTCGAAAGGCCCGTCGATCTTGCGCGCATGGGCGTCGGCCGCTCCGAAACGCAGCTCCAAGTCCTCCAACGGCTTCACGAACACCGCCGTGCCCGCACCGAAGAGCGGAAACGGAATGGCTGGATTCAAAGAGAAAGCGGTGTTCAGAAAATAGAGCCGCGCGCTGCGCAACGAGGCGGTGTCGAAGAGCGTCCGGATGTTCACCTGCCCGGTCCTGAGCGCGATCCGGCCGTCCCAAGCCTTCTGCTCGAACCACGCCTCCGGCAGTTCCCAGCCCTTGTCCGTGAATCCGTCCGTCGTGCTCCAAAGCGACCCGATGGAAGCCCCGAGCGCCGACGGCGGGGTGCTGGCAAAGCGCAGCCGGTTTCGTCCGTTGAAGCCGAACGACCCTTCGTAGCCTTGGCTCTGTCCCCATACGGTCCACTGGCCCAGCAAGGTCAGATCGCCGCCCGCCGCGAGCGCATCGCCGTTGGCCTCCGTGGCACCCTGCACCAGCGTGTCGTAGGACACGCCGAACCGCAGGCCGACCTTGTGGTCGATCCAGCCAGTCGCATTGGTCCACGCCGCGATGCCGTCTTCGATCAGCGGGGTCGGATGCAGGAGAACGCGGAGTTTCGCGCGCCGGTCCAATTGATGGGAAATCTCGTCCGCATGGGCCGACACGACCAGACCCCCAACCGCGGCCACGGTGTGGGTCGAGGGATCCACCCGGCCCTCCGTCTGGGCTCCCGCCATAGCAACGGCGGCCGGAATGAATCCGGCCGCACCGACCAACACCCGTCGAATGGAGACCAAGAGCGACAACCCGGCCAGTCGATCCTCACCGGCCACCTCCCGTCAAACCACGAGCGTGGGATTGGCCCGGAAACCGAACCCTTACTGGATGCCCAGCCGTTCCTGGATGTGCTCCAGCGGCACGCCTTTCGTCTCGGGGACCATCGTCTTCACCCAGACCAGCTGCAGGACCATCATTCCGCAAAAGAAGAGGAAGACGTATCCCGGCGGGAAGGCCGCCACCATCCGGGGGAAGAACGTCGTGAGCAACGCGGCGAAGATCCAGTGGGTGAAGCTGCCCAGGGCCTGGCCCTCCGCCCGATGGCGATTGGGAAAAATCTCCGAGATGAACACCCAGATGACCGCCCCTTGCCCGATCGCGTGGGCCGCGATGAACCCGAAGATGCAGACCGGCACGATCGCGAAATGTTCCGTGAAGAAGGCCCAGGCCACCAGTCCCAGAGAGAGGATGTAGCCGAAAGACCCGATGAAAAGCAGAGTCCGCCGACCAATCCGGTCGATCAACCAGAGCCCGACGAAAGTGAACACCAGATTCGTGACGCCGATGCCGACGGACTGCAGCAGGGCCGCTTTCGTGCCCAGGCCGGTCATCTCGAAAATGCGGGGCGCAAAATACAGGATGGCGTTGATGCCGGAGAGCTGGTTGAAGAACGCGATCAGGACCGCCAGCAGGATCGGGATCCGCAGCCGCCGAGTCCAAAACCGCGCACCCGAGGCGCCCACCGACGAAGCCGCCGCGATATCGTCCGCCTTCGCCGCCAGTTCCGCCGGGCCCGCGCCGGGATCGATCAGGCCCAGGATCTTGATCGCGGCGTCCCGGTCGCCCCGGTAGGCGATGAGCCAACGCGGACTTTCAGGAATGCCGATGCAGAGCAACGAGTAGATCACGGCCGGAAAGGCCTCGACGCCCAGCATCCAGCGCCACGCGTTGTCCCCGATCCCCGCCAACAGCGCGTTCGAGAGAAACGCCACGAGGATGCCGAACACGATGTTGAACTGGAACATGCCCGCCAACCGGCCCCGGTATTTCGCCGGGGCGATCTCCGCGATGTAGAGCGGGGCCGCCACCGTGGAGATGCCGACGCCCAGTCCGCCAATGAACCTCGCGATACAGAACGAATAGAAGTCGGTCGCAAGCCCGGACCAGACCGCCGAAACAAAATAGAGGGCGCCGATCCACAACAGCGTTGCCCGGCGACCGAACCGATCCGTGGGCCAACCGCCGATCAACGAGCCCAACACCGTCCCGTAGAGCGCGGCCGCCATCGCCACGCCATGCATCCCGGGGCTGAGATGCCACAGAGCTTGGATCGTCTGTTCGGCCCCGGAGATGACCACCGTGTCGAATCCGAACAGAAACCCCGCCAAGGCCGCGGCGACCGCCCAGAAGAAGATGCGTCCCGGCCGTGGGTCCCCGAGATGCGGCCGAGGGCCGTCATTCGTCGCTGAAGCTGGGGAAGGATTCATTGCGCTGGGCCTTTCGGGTTGGTGGGGGCAAAGGGTTATGCGAGGGGATGGCCTCCAAGTCGCAGATTGGCGGTTGCCCGGTCAAGGAGCGTTTGCCGCTCCACTGATCTACCCGGAGGAAACGGCGCGAATCGGAGCGGATCGGTCCTGAGCCGCAGACCGCGCTCGTCAAGTCGGCTCAGGGCACCTTCACGCAACGGAAGCCGAGATGGTTGCTGCCGGTGCTGACTTCGCCCTTGCCGCGCGTGCCAACCATGTAGCGGGTGCAATACTGGTCGGTGCAGAGGAATGAGCCCCCGCGATGGACGCGCTTTTTTTCGTTCGGTTCGGCCGGATCCCACGGAACCTCGGGGCCCCGGGGATTTTTCGCCACGCCACCGGCCGTCGCCAGTCCCTGGAAGTAGTCGGGCCGATACCAGTCGCTGCACCATTCCCAGACGTTGCCGGCGATGTCGTAGAGGCCGTAGCCATTGGTCGGAAACTGGGAGACGGGCGCGATGCCCTTGAAACCGTCCTTGCCCGTGTCGTTGTTCGGAAAGGTTCCCTCGAAAATGTTGGCCATCCATTTGCCGCCGGGATTGAGATCGTCGCCCCAGAAGTAGAGCTGTCCGGCCTTGCCGCCGCGGGCGGCGAATTCCCATTCGGCCTCGGTCGGAAGCCGCTTGCCGGCCCACTTGGCGTAGGCCTCGGCGTCTTCGTAGCCGATCTGGACGACGGGATAGTCGCCTTTGCCCTCGACGTTGCTGTCCGGACCGGTGGGATGGCGCCAATTGGCCCCATGGAGGTAGGCCCACCATTGGTAGTGGTTGTCCAAAGGTACTTCGTGGTCGGGCGGCGTGAAGACAACCGAACCGGCGACGAGGTTCTCCGCCGGCGCGTCCGGGTAGTCCTCTGCCCGCGGGGTGCGCTCGGCGATGGTGACGTAGTGGGTGGCTTCGACGAACTTGGCGAACAGGTCGTTGGTCACTTCTGTCGCATCCATCCAGAACCCGTCCACGGCCACGCGATGGATCGGGCGAGCATCGTCCATCGCCTCACGGCCGCCGCAGATCGATTCGCGGGGATCCTCACTGCCCATGGAGAATTCGCCGCCGGGAATCCAGACCATGCCGACCGGAGCGGATCCCGGAGCCGGCGCCGGATTGGGGATCGTCGGCTGAAAGGCGGAGGTCGCCTTTGACGCGGCGGCCGGCGACGTCTCCGGTTCCAGCGTGGCGACCGGCCGGTGGTAGACAAGCCAACCGACACCCAACGCGACGAAGAGCCCGCCTAGGAGCAGCCGGTCCTGGGTCGCGGCCGAGAGGGAGTCCCGCTTCGGGGAGGTCTTGGACTTTGGTTTTCCCATGTTCGTGTCGTTGAAACCTGGAGCGAACGGACCGCCGCCGTCAAAGCGCTAGAGAGGTCACGGAAACAGTCCGCGCATCTGCTTCGCCTCGCGAACGCGCTTGATCCCTTGGGTCAACGCGGCCGAACGCATGGAGACCTTTTCCTTGCGGCTCAGACTGAGCGTCTGGGTGAAGGCGCCTTCCAGGATGCGGAACAATTTGTCCATCACCTCGGTCTCGGACCAGAAGAAGCTCTGTAGATCCTGGACCCACTCGAAGTAGGAGACGATGACGCCGCCCGCGTTGCAGAGGATGTCGGGGATGATGAAGATTTCCGGCCGTTGATCGAGGATCACATCCGCGTCGGGCGTGGTCGGACCGTTGGCGGCCTCGGCCAGGATGCGGCACTGGATCCGCGCGGCGTTTTCCCCCGTGATCTGCCGCTCCATCGCCGCCGGCACCAGGATGTCGCAGGGCAGTTCCAGCAACTGCTTGTTCGTCACCGGCTGCGCTTCCGGAAAGCCGTCCATGCTGCCTTTTTCCCGCACGTAGTCCGCGAGCTTCCAGAGATCGAGGCCCTTCTCGTTGTGGATGCCGCCGTTCACATCGCTGGTCGCCACCACCTTCACGCCGAACTTCGAAAGCGACATCGCGGCGACCGAACCCACGTTGCCGAAGCCCTGCACCACCGCCGTGCAATGGCCGGGATCCATCCCCAGCGTGTCCATCGTGCGGTTGATCAGATACCCCACGCCCCGACCCGTGGCTTCGCGCCTTCCCAGCGAGCCGCCAAGCCCCACCGGCTTGCCCGTGACCACGCCGGGCACCGAGTGGCCCGCATGGATGGAATACGTGTCCATCATCCACGCCATGGTCTGCTCGTTGGTGCCCATGTCCGGCGCGGGGATGTCGATCTGGGGCCCGATGAAGGGCATCAATTCCTGGGTAAAGCGCCGCGTGATACGCTCCAGCTCTCGCAGGGAAAGCTTGTGCGGATCGCAGTTCACGCCGCCCTTGGCTCCGCCGTAGGGCAGACCCGCCAGCGCGCACTTCCAGCTCATCCACATGGCCAGCGCGGCCACTTCACCCAGGGCCACGTCCGGGCTGAAGCGGATGCCGCCCTTGGTCGGGCCCAGCGTCAGGTGATGCTGCACCCGATAGCCGGAGAAGACCTGGACCGAACCATCGTCCTTGTGGATCGGGACGGCGACGATCAGGGAACGCTTCGGGTATTTCAGCCGCGCACGCTCATCGTCCGGAATCTCCAAACGGTCCGCGACGAGGTCGAACTGGCGGCAAGCCATGTCAAAGGTGGGGTGCTTGTAGATGTCCATGGAGCTCGGGATGAATTGCAGACGATGGTAGGCCCGGCGCCCGGTCTGTCCAGCGAAGCGGACCGGGACCGGGAAACATTCAACCGCCGACGCCCAACATCCAAGCAGTGCCGCCACAGCGGCTGTTGGACCTCGGGCGTTGAATGTCCGGCGTTCGATGTTTCCGCCCTGAAGAATTCTCAAAATACTTCCGAACGAAACCGCCCTGCCGAGCGTTTCACCCTTGAGCCCGAAACCGGCCGACGCCATCCCGACCTTTGCGATGACCCATCTCTTCCAGCCACTTCAGCGCCTGTTCGATCCCTCGGACGAGCAGCTCATGTGGCGATTGCAGCACGGAAGCGATCCGGCGGCGTTCGACCAGCTGGTCCACCGCTGGCGGGAACCGGTCCGCCGACTGGGTTTCCGCATGACCGGCGACCATCACCGGGCGGAAGACCTGGCGCAGGAGACGTTCTCGCGGATCTTCGCCAAGCGCGCCGACTATCGGCCGGACAGCCGCTTCTCCACCTTCCTCTGGCGCGTTGCCTTGAACCTTTGCCACGACGAATTCCGCCGCCGAAGCCGCCGCAGGGAGCTCTCGCTGGACGAAGACGAACCGTTCAACGAGGCACCGGAACCATCGCCCGCCGTCCAACTGGAACTGAGCGAGTGCGCCGACTCGGTGCGCCACGCACTCCAGCGGCTGCCCGAGCACTACCGCGCCGTCGTCATCCTCCGGCACTACGAAGGGCTCAAGCTCCGCGAGATCGCCGAAGTCCTCGAAGTGCCCGAAGGCACCGTCAAATCCCGCATGGCCGAAGCGCTCGACCGCCTCGCGCCCTTGCTCGCCGAATTCAAACCCGTCGCTCCGGCGCGACCCAAAACAGTTCCCGTGCTATGAACCATCCCTCCCGCGAACAATGGCTCGCCCACCTCTACGCCGACGAAGCCGACACCGCTGAAAGCGCGCCGCTTCGCGAACATCTCGCGTCCTGCCCGGAATGCCGCGACCGCGTCGAATCCTGGCGTTCGGTCCTTGGCTCTCTGGACCAATGGGAAATCGCGCCGCTCCCGGCTGAGCCGACGCGCCGACGATCCAACGTGGTTCGCATCGCGGCCATCGCAGCGGCCTTGGTTGCGTTGTTGGCCGTGGGCTTCATGGCCGGCCGACAATCGTCGGCGTCCAAAGCCGAAGTCGCCGCACTACGCCAACAACTCGGACAACTCACTGCTGGACTCGATCAACGGATGCAGCAGGTCGCCGCCGCCGAATCGGCCAAGCAGCTCAAGCCCGTCTCCGCTGCGGTCCGGGAAGAACTCCATGATCTCCGCACCGAACAGACGGCCAACTACCTTTCCCTGCGCAAGGAGCTGGAGACCGTCGCCGTCTTCACCGCCGCCAGTTTCCGCCAGACCGAATCCAGCCTGGCGCAGCTGGCGAACAACTCCGCGCCGGCGGACCCTCGTAAAACCATCCAGTGATCCCTGAACTCCGTTGCTCAACCCCGCTACCGCCATGAACCGCTCCACTCTGTTCCAAGCCACTGTCCTCACCGTGCTCACCCTTGTCCCCTCGGGATTTGCCCAAAGCGGCCTGGCAGACAACCGCCCGCCGGAACGTCCCGCGCCGCCCACCGCTCCTCTGGCTCCCGAGCCGGCACCGTCTGAGGCGGAGTCCTCGGGTCTTCAACTCAAGATCAACGAAGATGTGCGGGGGTCCGCGTCCGCCGAACGCCCCGGCGGCCAATCCGGGCGTATGCGGGTGGAACTCCGTGAACCCTTGTCGCCCGCGAACGGCGGCCATTCCTACGGCTACGGGGCCGCGCCTTCCAGTGCGGACCAGCCGTTGATCGTGTCGTCGCAAAACCTGAAACGCGGCGAGCTCGACGAGATCCGCGAGGACATGCGGATCATGGCCAAGCTGCTGGAGGACTCGATCGCGGACAGCGGCGACCATTCCACGGAACGACGGGCGATGGGCATCGTGGTCCAGACCTTCTCCGGCGGCGCGAGTCGCGATCTGTTCATCTCAGGACACGGAGCGATCTTCCAAAACTCCGTGGGTTTCCCGCTGGCGGCACCCGCCGGGAAAGAAACGAAGGAAGCGGACAAACCGAAGACCCGTTCCGACTGGGAAGCCGCCCGTCGGGAAGTCCGGGGTGAGCTCGATCCGCTCGATCCCTTTGTCGGGCCCGAACGCCGCCCTGAATTCAGCGGAGAACGGGTCGAGTCGTTGAAGAAGGGCGTGCTGAAAGCCCTCGCGAACACGCACAACTTCCGCCACCTCTCCGCCGACGACACCGTGACCGTGGTGGTGACCTCCATGCCATCCGAAACTCCGTTGTTCGGCCAAGCGCAAGCCATGGGAATTCCAGGATCGGGAATGGGCGGCGGATATGGCGGTCACGGCAGCATGGGGGCCACCACCCTCGGGACCGGCGCAGGCCGTTCCTCGGCACCGGCTCCCTCTCCGACGACGATGACGATCACCGTCAAACAATCCGACGCCGCCGCCCTGTCCGAAGGAAAGATCACCGAAGACGAGTTCCGCACCCGGGCCAAGATCGCGGTCTATTGAGAACCGGGTAAAAGCGAGGGTTCGTAAAACAGGGGAAAGCCCCTCACCCCGCCCTCTCTTCGTCGGACGGGGAGAGGGTGTCCGAAGGGCCGGTGAGGGGTTTCCCGCGTCCGCGCTTCGACATTGCCCGTTGCGGGAAGGAACGTCGTTTTTTTCGCCCGTTTTGCGAATCCACCGATTCGCCGTTTCCACGCCGCCGGAGAGACCCCTAGACTCTCCGGCGTGTCCGCTACGCTCGTCGTCAACGAAGTCTATCTGAGCCTCCAAGGGGAAAGCACCTTTGCCGGGCTGCCCTGCGTCTTCGTCCGTCTCACCGCCTGCAATCTCCGCTGCTCCTACTGCGACACCGCCTACGCCTTCACCAAAGGAACAAAGCTCGCAGCCCACGAAGTGCGAGCCAAGATCAACGCACTGGCCGCGCCTTTTGCATCCGGTTTCCGGGATCAGGCCTCCGGGATCAGTTCCCACGGCACCACGAAGCTCCCCCTCATCGAGTTCACCGGCGGCGAACCCCTTCTCCAGGCCAACGCCCTCCCGCTCATGGCCCAGCTCTGCGACGACGGTTTCACCGTGCTCGTCGAGACCAGTGGGGCCATCGACATCTCCAAGACCGATCCACGCGTCCGCCGCATCATGGACCTCAAGTGCCCGAGCAGCGGCGAATCCGCCCGGATGCACGCGCCGAACATCGGCCACCTCCAACCGACCGACGAAGTGAAGTTCGTCATCGGCACCGTGGAGGACTACGAGTGGGCCAAGGCGCAGATCGCCCAGCATGGATTAGCGGCGAGGTGCCCGCTCCTCTTCTCCTGGGTCGCGCCGCTGCTGCCGCACCAGCAGGACAAGTCGCTCAAACCCTTCCCCCAGGACCACACTCCGATCAGCCGCAAGGACCTCGTCGAACGCATCGTGGCCGACGCGCTGCCCGTGCGCTTCCAGCTCCAGATGCACAAGTTCATCTGGCCGCCCGATCAGAAGGGAGTCTGAATTTTCAACCACAGATGGACACAGATAAACACAGATCGGACGCATGCTCCCTCGGGGTGTTCCTCATCTGTGTCAATCTTTGTCCATCTGTGGTTTCTCCCCTGTGACGACCCGACGAACACTCCAGCTCCTCCAGCAATACGAGTCGCGGAACATCACCTTCCTCGATCCAGACGGCACGTGGCCCATCGTCTGGACCAAGGCCAAGGGCTGCCACGTCTGGGACGCCGAGGGCCGCAAGTATCTCGATCTGACCGGCGCCTTCGGAGTCGCCGCCGCCGGCCATGCGAATCCGGCCGTCGTCCGCGCCGGCCAGAAGCAGATGGCCACCCTGCTCCACGCGATGGGCGACGTGCATCCCCATGCGTTGAAGGCCGAACTGGCCCGAGAACTCAGCCGCATCACCTACGGCCGATGGTCGCGCCTAGATCGGGCCTCCGGCATCACGCATCCGGCATCAGGGAAGAGCATCTTCTGCAACTCCGGCTCCGAAGCAGTGGAAGCCGCCCTGAAGACCGCGCGGCTCGCCACCGGCAAACCGGGCATCATCGCGTTTGAAGGCGGCTACCACGGCCTCGGCTACGGCGCGCTCAACGCCACGCATCGCGACCACTTCCGCAGCGGATTCCGCGACCAGCTTCGCGAGTTCGGCCGCTTCGTGCCGTTTCCGTCCCGTAGGCCGGGCATCCCTGTCCGGCGAGTGGCAGCTCAAAACGAACTTGCCGGGCATCCCTGCCCGGCCTTCGTCGAGTGCGAATCCTCCATCGTCAAGTTGCTGAAGCACGGCTCCATCGGCGCAATCCTCGTCGAACCCATCCAGGCCCGCGGCGGAATCAACGTCCCGCCGGACGGCTTCCTCCAGATGCTGCGCCGGCGTTGCGACGAATCCGGCGCACTGCTGATCCTCGACGAGATCTACACCGGCTTCGGCCGCACCGGGGCCTGGTTCGCCTGCGAACACGAGCGCGTCGTTCCGGACGTCGTCTGCCTCGGCAAAGCGCTCACCGGCGGCTTCCCGCTCTCCGCCTGCATCGGTCGCGCCGACGTGATGGACCGGGCTTGGCCGCCGTCGAACGGCGAGGCTATCCACACCAGCACCTTCCTCGGTCATCCCGTCGGCTGCGCGATGGCGCTCGCGCAGATCAAGGAACTGAAGCGACTGAAACTGCCTCAACGCAGCGCCCGCCTCGGCCGTGCCTTGCTCAAGCGCCTCGCGAAGATCGCGTCACCTGGATTGACGCTCTCCGTCAGGGGCCTCGGTTTGATGGCGGGACTGGAGCTGCGTCGGCCCGATGGATCCCCCGCCACGGAAGAATCCCTGGGGATCATCAAGCGCCTGCTCCAACGCGGCTTCGTCTTCCTGCCCGAAGGCGAACACGCCGAAGTGATCAGCTTCACCCCGCCGCTGACCCTCGGGGAGAAGGAGCTGGAGAAGGCGGTGCGGGCGTTGGAGGAAGAGCTGGCTTTGATTGATCACCCGCGTTGACGGATTTTTTCCTCCAAAAACAATCGATCAAGCGCGTCCTTCTCCCGATGGGTCCGCTTCATTCGGAGCAGCAATTCGGGCGCGGCGAACGGAATGGAGACTTCCTGGATTGTCCGCCGCTCGATCTGGGTGGCGGCCTCTGGGTAGCGGATGCCACAGGCCGACAGCATGAGATCGACGAGGATGTCATCCGCCACGCGGACGACCAGATAGGTCCGAAGATCGTCGTCGCCCAGTTCCCGGATCGCCTTGTCCGGAAGGATCTCCAAAGCCCGCTTCACCCGAGCTTGGTTTTCGGGCGATTCTTCGATCAGCAGATCAATGTCTTCCGTGGCCCGGAGGAATCCGTGATGGATGACGGCAAACCCTCCGACCACGAGATAGAGGGCTTCCTGACGGTTCAGCTCGCGGCAGAGCCGGACGAGGTCGTCGTCACCTGGGATGCGGGAGACTTCAGTCGATGGGACATCTTCCATGCTTCGAACTCCTCGTAGGATTTGAACCTCTGGACTCCCTTGGGCCCCAGCCGGCCGGCCAGCAACGTGCCGGCCGACCGTTGCAACCGATTGAACCGCTCCCAATAGGGAGCGAGCCGCCCACCGAGCACCTTCATCGTCCGGTCGTCTTGCACGCTTCAGCAGTGCCACGGCAGAGGGCGTCGCTCAATCCCGGACTTTGGACGCGCGGAAAACAGATTGGCGGCGAACTCCCGTTCGCCGCTACCGAGTCCGTAGCGGCAGACTCCCGTCTGCCGCCATCTCATGCGAGTAGGACGGGCTGCCAGCCCGTCATGTAGCCCGGCCTGCCAGGCTGGGCCACGGGCAAGCTGCCCGCGCTACGTGGCGGTCTGCCAGACCGCCACGCTTCCCTACTTCGTGTAGTCGAAGAAGGTCAGGTAGCTCTCGCCACGCGCTTCCCTCAGAAGCAGCAGCGCCAGCTCCATCTGGTGGTAGTCGCCCCACATCGAGCTTTCGCCGTTGGGCACCTTCTGGCCGGGAGCGACATGGTCCCAGCCGTTGGGCCGGTGGTAGACCGAGTGCAGGAGCAGCCCCTGGTGCTGGGGATCGGTGGAGAGATACGGCTCGGAGAAGAGCGTGTCGGCGACGGTCAGTCCGGCCTGGCGATACTTCGCGCCGGCCTTCGTGTCGCCCTTCGCGACGAGGTAGTTGCCCAGCCGCACCAACCCCTGCGCCGAGATGGCGGCGGCGGTGCTGTCCACCGGTTCCCACGCGTTGTAGGGATTGGACTTCCTGGAGAGATAGTTCGACGGCAGACGATGCAGATCGGGCGCGCCGGTGTCCCACATGGGCACGCCGTCGGCGCAGGAATTCTCGATGAAGAAGTCCGCCGTCGCTCGGGCCGCCTTGAGGAAGATCTCGGTGATCGCCTTGCGTCCGCCGAGGGGCTTCAGCTCGGCGCCGGAGACGGTTTCGAGAAACTCCAACTCCTCCGGGAAGCCGCACACCGCCCACGAATGGCCGCGCGTCCACGTGCTGAAGGGCGAGTAGCCCTGTTGCGTGTTCGGGCAGCGGTAGACGCCGTTGGTCACGTTGAAGAGCGACTCGTGCGCCGCGCGGCCCCACACGTCGTAGGTGTCGCGTCCCTCGCCGTAGTAGATCGAGTAGCGGGCGGTGTTGATGCCGTGGTCCACGACGCGGCCGAGCAGCGAGATCTTCTCGTCCTGTTCGCCCATGAGGACGTGGCCGAGCTGGTGCGCCACCGCGAGCGAGCGGCAGGTGCGGATGGTGTCGACGAAGAGGGAATGGCCGCCGTTGAACGAGTGGATGAAGCCCGAGCCGTCGGCGACGTAGGTCCAGCGCGCGGCCTGCACGGCGCCGGAGACCTTGAGCGCCATTTCGTAGAAGTTCTTCTCCCCCTCGTTGTAGGCGATCTTCCCCTCGCGCATCAGGCGGAGGAGGTTTCCGTAGGTGGAGACGTTGTTGAACCCGTGGTCGTGCACACCCATGTGCGAGACGTGGCTGGCCATCAGCTCGACGGTCTTCTTTCGGCCGAGTTCCAGGAAACGGTCGTCGCCCGTGGCGTCGAACTGGAGCAGCGAGCAACCGAACTGGAAGCCCTGCGTCCACTCCGTCCAGCCGCGCGACGTGTATCTGCCCTTCACCGTGAAGACGGGCGTGCCGTCGCTCGGCTTCCACGACTTTTCGAGGTTGAGGATCTTCTCCCCGGCGAGGTCGAACACGCGTTCGATCTTTCTCTGCAGCTTCGCGGAAGTGAGCCTGGAATCGATCTTGATGGCCATGGGTTGTGGTGTTGCAGATTGGCTGGAAACCGACGAGAGGGGCAAGCACCCGACCGAGTGATTTCTGCACATGTTCCCTCGAAAAACAGCGCGTCCCGCGTTGCCGACTCACTATCGTCCCGCACCTGAAGCTGCGATATTCCGGTTTACGGAACCCAGCGGCGGCCGGTGCCGGAGGACTCATAGGCGGCGAAGATAATCTCCAAAACACCGTGAGCGTCGCCGCCAGTGACGAGCGGCTGTTTGTCGCGCTGCACGCAGTCGACGAAGTGGGCCATCTCCTGAGGGAACCCGTAGTTCTTCGCCTCTTCGTCGAGGGTGAAGGATCCGCTCTTGAGCGGGCCGGCTTTCTCGACGGCGTAGTCGTAGCTTCGAAGCTGTCGGTGTCGATGGTGTTGCCATGGAGCAGGTCGCCATAGGCCACTGCTTTGGAGCAGTGAACCTCTGCCCGATCGTCCATCGCGCCACGCTTGGCCCAGCTTTCCGCGGCCAAAAAAGGGTGCGGGTGGCGGATTCCAGAATCAGCAGGGCGTTGTCGTCGCCGACGGTCTTGTCGTGATGAACCTGCGAGCTCTTCTGCGCGGAGACCAACTTCACGGGCGGGCGGCCCAGCCTCCACAAGTTCCACCTCCGCCCCGCGCCGGGCTGTCGATCATCCGGACGAAGCGTGCGAGCGACGCCGGTTGGAGGACTTCAAGGGCGCGATCGGTGGTTGTGGCACGTTCTCCAGCTCGTTCTTTCCGCGCGATCCGCGCTCTTTGGCCCACTACGAAGCCAAGCAGGACGCGCGACAGCTGAAGACTTCCCGGAGCGCGTTTGGACGCACCCCGCTCCAGGAGATCAACCGGCTGCGACTGGGGAGGATCAAGACCCTTTTGAAGCAGGAGGAACTGCCGTTAGCAGGTCCCGAAAAGAATGCCGCCTCCGAGGAAGCCTCGGAGGCGGCGATGGATTCCAACGATCTTTTGGCGGAACTCAGTTGCCCGTGTGTTCGATGCGGATGATCTGGGTGTCCTTGTTGTTGCCCCAGGCAGAGCCGAACTCGATCAAGTAGAGGCAACCGTCGGCGCCGAGTTCCATGTCCATAGGACGCTTGAAGGTCATGTTCGGGCAAAAGCGCTCCATGAGCGGCTTGCCGTCGGCGCCCTTGGCGATGTCGTTGTTTTCGTCGAGATGCACCGCGACGATCCAGTTGCGCGACCATTCGTAGATGAAAAGAGTGTGGTCGAATTCCTTCGGCAGCTTGTGCGGGGATTTCAACTTGTCGTCAAAGTAGTAGACCGGGCCCGCCATCGCGGTGCGGCCACCGCCCCCGTTGACCGCCGGGAAGCGGGCCGAGGGCGAACCGGGATACCAGATGAACGCGGGCTGGGTGGGGGGCAGGTTCTTGATGCCCGTATTGTTCGGCGAATTGTTCACCGGATGCTCCGGATCGAACATCTTCGCGGGGCCGGCCGTGTAGGAAACGGGCCGCTTCAGACCTTCCGGAACGGGCTGTCCCTTGTCCTTGGCCTCCTTCACCGCCTTGTCGTAAGCCGCCTCGTCCGCCTGATATTTTGCGCGGGCGGCGAAGTCGATCTTGGCGTAGGGCTTGTTGTCTCCGCGCGAATAGGGCCAGCCGAAATAGCCGGCCTTTTTCGCCTGCATGACCGCGTCGAATCCGCCGGGGCCGCGCTTGGGATCGAAGCCGCCGGCGTCCGGACCGACATCGCCCCAGTAGAGGATCCCGGTCCGTTGGTCGACGGAGAGGCGGAAGCCATTGCGGGTGCCCTTCACATAGGCTTCGGGCCTGGTGCCGGGGGTACCGGGCGGAAACAGATTGCCCTTGGGGATGGTGTAGGAGCCGTCGTCCTCGGGATGGATCCGGCTGATGCCGCCGCGAAGGTCGTTCATGTTCGCGGACGATTTCTGCGAATCCCACGCGAACCGACCGGGGCGTTCATCGCTCGGGGAATACCCGTCCGAATCGAAGGGGTTGGTGTTGTCGCCGATCGCAACATAGAGATTCCCCTCGGCGTCGAAGCCGAGCGAGCCGCCGACATGGCAGCACTCGTCGCGCTGCGTCGGGACGTCGAGGATCTTCTTCTCGGAGCCGAGGTCCAGGTGGTCCCCCTTCAGAGTGTAGCGCGACACCCGGATGATGCCGGTCTTGTGGCCCATCGTGTCGGTCGTCGTGTCCGGGATGGAATGGTTCAAGTAGATCCAACCATTCTTCACAAAGTCCGGGTGCAGGGTGATGCCGAGCATTCCGTCCTCCAGCCCGTCAAAAACGGGAATCGTGCCGATCACCACTGCGGACTGCGTGTCCGGCTTCCACATTTTCACCACGCCGGCCCGTTCGGCGTAGAAGACGCGCCCGTCCTTGGCCACGGCGAGCTCCATCGGGTCTTTCAGCGTGTCCTCCCAGACGCCGTTGACCTCGCGATCGGCGTCGAGGATGACCTTGCGGAACGGGCCGTCAGTCTGGGCACCGGAAGGAATCGGCGTCTTGGGCTCCGCCTTGGCGGGTGTCTGGGTATCGGCCGCGCAGAGCGAAAACGCTCCCGCGAGGGCCAAACTGATCGTCAGAGCGCGATGAATGCGAAACTGGGAGTTCATTGGTGTAGGTATGGACTAAAGGAACCAGACCGCATTCAAACTGCCAACGCCCAAAAGTGGGGAGCTGTCTTACGCGCCGCCCACCACTTCCCCCTTGCGGCTCCCGCCGGCCTGCGGCCCTCTTGACCGCAGATCATGCAAGCCGTCCTCGACTACCTCGACGCGAACTACGACCGGTTCCTCACGGAACTCTGCGAATACCTCCGCTTTCCCAGCGTTTCGGCCCAGCCGGGCCACGCCCAGGACATGGCGGCCTGCGGCCAATGGCTGCTGAAGCACTGCCGCGGGATCGGCCTGGAAGCCGAGCTGCATCCGACCAAGGGCAATCCCATCCTCGTCGCCCGCACCCCGCGCAAGGCGGGAACCAAGAAGCCGCACTACCTGGTCTACGGCCACTACGACGTGCAACCGGCCGAGCCGTTCGATCTCTGGAAGTCGCCCCCGTTCGAGCCGCGCATCGTGGGTTGCAGCCTCTTCGCCCGGGGCGCCTGCGACAACAAGGGCCAGAACTTCGCCCACCTGAAAGCTGTCGAAGCCTACCTGAAGACCGGCACCGAACTGCCCTGCGACCTCACCTTCGTCATCGAGGGCGAAGAGGAGATCGGCAGCAAGAGCCTCGTGCCCTTCATCAAGGCCCAGAAAGCCGCGCTGAAGTGCGACAACATCGTCATCTCCGACAACGGCATTCCGCAGAAGAACCTCCCCGCCCTGACCTACGCGCTCCGCGGCATCACCGCCGTTGAGGTCAAGCTGACCGGTCCGACCCGCGACCTCCACTCGGGCCTGTTCGGCGGCACGCTGGACAACCCGGCCATGGCCCTCAGCCAGATGCTGGCCTCGCTCCGCGACAAGAAGGGCCGCGTGGCCATTCCCGGCTTCTACGACGATGTTGTGCCTCTCTCCAAGTTCGAGCGGGAGTCCTTCAAACGGCTGCCGCACGACGACAAAAAGTATGCGAAATTCCTCGGAGTAAAGGAGCTGTTCGGCGAAGCCGGCTACACCACCATCGAGCGCAAGAGCGCCCGGCCGACCGTCGAGATCAACGGCCTGACCAGCGGCTACCAGGGCGAGGGCAGCAAGACCATCGTGCCGAGCTGGGCCAGCGCCAAGCTGACCTTCCGCCTCGTGCCCGGCCAATCGCCGACCAGGACCTACAAGCTGGTGACGAACCACCTGAAGAAGATCTGTCCCCCGACGGTGCAGATCGCCTTCAGCGACTATCACGGCGGCGAACCCTACCTCTTCTCGCCCACCAGCCCGGCCGCCAACGCCGCGCTGCGGACGCTGAAACTCGCCTTTGGCAAGGAACCCGCCGTGATGCGCGAAGGCGGCTCTATCCCCATCGTGGTGGACTTCAAGAAGGTCCTCGGCGCCGACACCCTGCTGCTCGGCCTCTCCCTGCCCGACGACGGCGCCCATTCCCCCAACGAAAAGTTCGACCTCGACCTCTTCAAGAAGGGCATGCGCATGGGCGCCCATCTCTGGCAGGAACTGCCGAAGGGGAAGTGAGGGAGAAACCAATCTGATGAAGAGGCAAACATGATATGATTTCTCGCAATTTGGCTTTGAATGCGGTTAATCCCGGCAACCCAAGGAAACTTCCATGAGTTCTCTCATCAAAGATTTTCAGCGAGATCTGATCCAGTCGAAGAAAAGCACAACGGAACTCCTTCGGACCGCAAAACTGATCTCGGTGAAGCTTGGTTTGAGCGACATTACAGAATGGCTGGCGGCCGAATTGAACGGGTATGACGATCCGGCCAAGATTCCCGAATATCGCCGTGTTACTCGGGGCGAGCTTCAAGTCCGCAATCCTGTCACCGGTTGGATGCCGTCTGGACAAATCAAACTGAACATCAAAAACAGTCAGCCAATCGCCGAACTTGAATCTTTGGTGGTTCCTCGCTGTTTTCAGTGGGTAGAGGGTAGGAGATGGGTCAGCAAGGGGGATGACACCTGAGCAATTGTTTCATGAACTCCTCGGTTTGGGCCGGCAGTGGCGGGTGACGCGCTGCGAGTATGCGCCGAAGGACGGC
>JBBQXJ010000026.1:0-54899 GCA_038209745.1 Verrucomicrobiota bacterium | reverse complement strand
CCAGCTCCCCGAGATCCTCCCCGCCGCTTGGGCCAGATCCCGCCAGCCCCTCCACAAAATCGCGGCATAGCGCGGCATAGATGTCATAGCCTATCGCTACGACATCTATGCCTTCAACCGGTGCTCGGCAGGACGCTTACTGACAACCAAGTAGTTCGTCCCGTCAAAAGCCACGGAGGGTCGACCGGGATTGTCGGTGTCTGAACCAGGTGGGCTCAAGTCGGAAGCTAATGTCTGTCTCTCGGCGAGGTGCCATTCAGGAACAGGGAGAGATGCGGATATCGTTCGAAACGAAGTGCCGGTAAATGCGATCAATCCCAGAAACGCGAAAGCGAATCGAATGCGAGTCATAGTATAGAATGGCTGATTTATGAAAGTGAGCCGCGCGCAGAAGCATCCTAGAACATCTGCAAATATACCCCTTTTTGTGGAATCATTTCAATGGACCGGCTGTAGAAAAACAAGTTGAAAAGCGGAGAACATCTTTTCTCCATGAAAGTCTCCCAGATCAAGAATCTCACGGTTGACCGCACAGACAAATCAACTTCAACCGCGCGTCCGTCTCCCCGTCTTCTTCCCATAACTCACCGGCTTCGCCGGAGCCGCGCCCGTGTCCCCGCCCATGCGCCGTTTCAGTTCCTTGATCTGGTCGCGGAGGAGGGCGGCTTTCTCGAACTCCAGCTTGTTCGAGGCTTCGATCATCTCCTCCTCCAGCTCGCGGACGGTTTCGGTCAGGTCGAAGTCCTGGCCGGAATCCTTCATCATCAGACGCGCCTTGCTGTCGAACTCGTGGGCCCGGCTGGAAAGGCTTGCCTCCACCGCGCGGCTGACGCTGCGGGGCGTGATCCCGTGCTCCGTGTTGTAGGCGACCTGCTTCTCCCGGCGATACTTCGAGATGGCCAGAAACTTCTGGATGCTCTGGGTCATCGTGTCGGCGTAGAGGATGACCTTGCCGTCCAAATGGCGCGCCGCGCGGCCGGCGGTCTGGACGAGGCTGGTGACGGAGCGGAGATAGCCTTCCTTGTCCGCGTCGAGAATGGCGACCAAGGAAACCTCCGGCAGGTCGAGGCCTTCGCGCAGGAGATTGATGCCGACCAGCACGTCGAATTCGCCCCGGCGCAAGGCCCGCAGAATCTCCACGCGCTCGATGGCGTCGATCTCGCTGTGGAGGTAGCGGACGAGGATGCCGAGGTCGCGCAGGTAGTCGGTCAATTCCTCCGCCGTGCGCTTGGTCAACACGGTCACGAGCACGCGTTGCTTGTCGCCCACGCGCTGGCGGACTTCCTCCAGCAGATCGTCCACCTGGCCCTTGAGCGGCTTGATCACGATCTCCGGATCGATGAGGCCGGTGGGACGGACGATCTGTTCGGCGACGTGTTTGCCGGCCTTCTGCATCTCCTCCAGAGCGGGCGTGGCGCTGACGTAGACGGCCTGGTGGATATGGTTGGTGAATTCCTCGTAGTTCAGCGGCCGGTTGTCCAAGGCGCTGGGCAGCCGGAAGCCGTGCTCGACCAAGGTGGTCTTGCGCGAACGGTCGCCGGCAAACATCCCGCCAATCTGCGGCAGGGTCGCGTGCGATTCGTCGATCACCAGCAGGAAGTCCTGCGGGAAGAAGTTCATCAAGGTGTTCGGCTTCGAGTTCGGCGGCCGCTGGGTGATGTGGCGGGAGTAGTTCTCGATGCCGGAGCAGAAGCCGAGCTCCTCCATCATCTCCAGGTCGTATTCCGTCCGCATCTTGATGCGCTGCGCCTCCAGCAGTTTCCCCTGGCTCTCGAACTCGAAGATGCGGGTCCCCAGCTCCTCGCGGATGGAGAGGATGGCGCGCTTCATCTTGTCGGCCACGGTGGCGAACTGTTTTGCCGGGAAGATGAGGACGCTCTTCAAGTCCTCGGTCTTCTCGCCGGTCAAGGGCTCGAAGCGGGTGATGCGCTCGATCTCCTCGCCGAAGAACTCGATCCGCACGCCGTCCTCCGTCGCCGCCGGCCGCAGCTCCACCGTGTCGCCGCGCACGCGGAACTGGCCGCGCTCGAAAGCGATGTCGTTGCGGCCGTATTGCAGATCGACGAGGCGGCTCAACAGCGTGTCGCGGCCGATCTCCTGGCCGACATGCACCGGGACGATGAGCTGTTCGTAGTCCTCCTTGCTGCCGATGCCGTAGATGCACGACACGCTGGCGACGACGATCACGTCGCGCCGGGTGAAGAGCGACGCCATCGTCGAAAGGCGCATCCGCTCGATCTCCTCGTTGATGCTCGAATCCTTCTCGATGAAGGTGTCCGTGCGCGGGATGTAGGCCTCGGGCTGGTAGAAGTCGAAGTAGCTGACGAAGTATTCGACGGCGTTGTGGGGGAAGAAGCCCTTGAACTCCGCGTAGAGCTGCGCCGCCAGCGTCTTGTTGTGGGAAATGACCAGCGTCGGCCGGTTCGCCGTGGCGATGACGTTGGCCATGGTGAAGGTCTTGCCCGAACCGGTGACGCCCAGCAGCACCTGGTCCCGCACCCCGCCCAGGACGCCTTTCGTCAGCCGGGCAATGGCCTGGGGCTGGTCGCCGGCGGGTTGGTAGGACGAAACAAGCTGGAACATCGGACGCGGAAACTAGGGGTGGCGGCCAAGACCGTCAACGCGACCCAAAACCCACGCCTCGATCGACCCCTCGCCAATAAAAACATCCGGATGGAGCCGTCTCTTGAATTGACTTCGCCCGCGGAACGTCGGGAATTAAACAAATGACCTCCACGCCTCGCATTCTCACGACCCGTCGTGACTTCATCAAAACCACTGGAACGGTCGCCGCCGTCTCAGCTCTGGCCGGAACCCTCATCCCCCACGTCCACGCCGCGAGCACCAACACCATCAAGGTCGCGCTCATCGGGTGCGGCGGCCGGGGCGGTGGTGCCGCCGACAACGCCTTGTCCGTCAAGACCGGTCCCATGCAGCTCGTCGCCATGGCCGACGTCTTCAAAGACAAGCTCGACGGGGCCTACAGCAGCCTCAAGAAGCGGCACGGGGAAAGGGTCGACGTTCCGGACGACCGCAAGTTCATCGGCTTCGACGGATACAAGAAGGCCATGGACTGCCTCCGTCCCGGGGACATCGCCATCTTCACCACGCCGCTGGCCTTCCGCTGGGTCCACTTCACCTACGCCATCGCCAAGGGGATCAACGTGTTCATGGAGAAGCCGCTGACGGCGGACGGCCCCACCTCCCGGCGCATGCTCAAGCTCGCCGAAGAGGCCACGGCCAAGAACCTCAAGGTCGGCGTGGGCCTGATGTCCCGCCACAGCCGCGCCCTCCAGGAACTGCACAAGCGCATCGAGGACGGCGAGATCGGCGACGTCCTTTTGATGCGCGGCTACCGCATGGCGGGTCCGCTCGCCTCGGCCTTTTCCGTTCCGAACCCCGGCGGCATGACCGATCTGATGTACCAGATCAGCCGGTTCCACAGCTTCATCTGGCTGAGCGGCGGCTGCTTCAACGACTTCTACATCCACCACGTCGACCACCTTTGCTGGATGAAGAACGCCTGGCCGGTGAAAGCCCAGGCCCTTGGCGGTCGGCACTACCGCAAGGGGCCCGACGGCGTGGACTACATCGACCAGAACTTCGATTCCTACGCGGTGGAATACACCTTCGCCGACGGCTCCAAGATGTATATGGACGGACGCTGCATGAACGGCTGCAACGACATGTATTTCAGCCACGTCCAGGGCACCAAAGGCATGGCGATCGCGGCCAAGAACGGCGACTGCGGCCTCCCTTCCAGCATCCACTCCAGCCAGAATCCGAACCGCGGAAACCAAGTCTGGGTCTCCGACGTGAAGCCGGACGAGCGCGACCCCTATCTCAACGAATGGAACGACCTGACCGAGGCGATCCGCAACGACAAGCCCTACAACGAGGTGGCGCGCGGGGTTCATGCCAGCGTGACCAGTTCCTTGGGCCGCTACGCCGCGCACACCGGTCAGGAGGTCACGTTCGAGGACTTCCTGAACCACCCGATCGAGCTGTCGCCCAATTCCGACAAGCTGACGCTCACCAGCGATTCGCCGATCATGCCCGACGCGCACGGCCGCTATCCGATCCCGGAACCCGGCATCAAGAAGAACCGCGAATACTGAGTCCCGGTTCCAGCCGGAGACCTCGACGCAGCGGCGGCCAAGCGGGCCGCCGCTTTCTTTTGCCAAACGAGCCTCGCCTCGTCCGCTGCATTGTCTCCCCGTCCCGACCCATACCCACTACGGAAGAAGGCTGGTAAAACAGCAGGTAACCCCTCATCTCGTCCTTCTTGCCATCGGATGGGGAGAAGGTGGCCACCAATCCGGGTCAGGCCCATCGAAACCACCGTCGGCCAGTTTTCGAAGACGATTCATTCCAGCTCGGAAAAGTCGGCGGGTGTCAGCTTCAAGACGGTCACCCCCGAGCGCAGGGCGCCTCCGGCTTCGGTCAACTGTTCCACCCGTTGCCACTCGGGATCCGCGTGAAACGCGGCGATGGCCTTCTGGACGGCGTCTGCGCTTTCAGCGGCCAGCAGGCATACGAACTGGTCATGCCCTTCTGCATCCTTCTGCCCCGCGACCCACCAGCCGATGCTGTGCAGACCATGTCGCTCGTAGGTCGGCACTGCATGGTCGCGCCAGCGCGAGCGGAAAGCATCCAGCCTACCCGGCAGAACGGAGTAGATTCGCAGATCGAACACGCGGGGCGGCTGGCTTGGGTTGAAGTCAAACCGAGCAGTGGCGTCCACGGACAATGAAAACGCCGCGATTCCGTCCACCGTCTTCCCGTGCTTCTTGTTTGAGGCGGCGTAGCCTTTTTTGAATTCCGGGTCGGCACCAAATTCTTTCTCCCGCCGCTGCAACTCGTCCCGGCTCCCGGCGCTCATCAGGTAGGCGAACGTTCCATCGTTCGTGACGCCCCGCGCCGTCCAGTAGCCAACGGTCCTTATGCCGTGCTTCTCGCGCACCGGTTGGACGGTCTCGCGGAAACGTTCGAGAACGGCGGCGAGCTGGTGGCGGGTGACATCATAGATGCGCAGCTCGAAATATCCGGCCGTCGGACGGGCCCCTCCGCTTCCCAGATTGCTCCGCAGCCAGGCAAGAACATTGGCCAGATCGGCCGGAGACAAGCCTTGGGCGAAGGTGGGCATGAGGGAGGTCGAGAGACGGCGCACTTCGGTCACGTCTTTGCGCAGCAGCACGTGCTCCACTCCATTGGGCAAAACCAAGGCCAGGCTCGTTGCGCCGTCGTCTTTCAAGATGCCGGTCACGGACGCACCATCCGCCGTCTGGACGACGGTGGTTTCGTAGCCCGGGCGGATGCGTTCGTTCGGCATCAGGATATCCTTGAGCAGCGACTCCTCCGCCATGCCGACCTGCCCCGGCAGATCGGGGCCGACGTCGAAACCTTCTTTGCCGATGCGGTGACATGTCGCGCATGCCTGAAGATAGATTTCGTGACCGCGCTTCAAGTCGCGCGGGCGCGAGAGCGCGGCGATGAATCTGCGGAACGTCTCCTCGCTCACTTGTTCTCCTCCGGCGATGGACGTGGCGCTGGTGGAGCCCTCTTCGGTGGCCGTGGCGACGAATGTTTCGGCGGGCCCCTTGGCGGATCTGCTCACGGCGAAGACGGCGTTGGTGCTGAACGCGGCGGCGCCCCGCTCCGGCGTCTGCGGCTTCGGTGCGTCGGTGGGCACGAGGATCTGCGCGGTGGCAGCATGGACGAAGACAACGGCAGCGATCAGGGCGATGACGGCCTTCATCTTGGACTCCGAATACGGGAGAATTCCCCTCATAGAGCGTCGTTCGGATCAAGCGGTCGGACTCTCAGGTTACGGAACGCGACCGGACCGTGGTCGCCCTGGAGCAGGATCGGACCGATGGCTTTTTCATCGGACCAATGCGCGCTCCGGGTCGGCCCCTTGAGTTCGACGTTCTCGTGGATGAGCTGCCCGTTGTGCCAGACGCGGATCATCCGGGCGTTCTCGGTCTTGCGGCCAGCGGGGTCGAAGCGCGGCGCTCGGAACTGGATGCGGAACGTCTGCCATTCGCCGGGCGGCTTGCTGGCGTTGACGCGCGGGGAATGGCCCTCGATGCCCTGTTCGTTGACCCAGCGCGGATAGATCCCGCCGCATTCGATTCCGGGATAGTCGGCCTTGGCCACGCCGTGGCTGTCGTAGACCTGGATCTCGTAGCGCCCCTGGAGGTAGATGCCCGAGTTCGAGTGGCGGGGGATGCAGAACTCGACGTGCAGATCGATGTCCCCGAATTCGGCCTCCGTCATCAGATCACCGGTCCGTCCCGCCGCTCCGTTGACCAGCACGCCTTGGCCGGGAGCGATCGTGAAGGCTTCCGGTTTGCCGGGATCCAGGGCGACCTTTTCAGCGGTCGTCCATGCGCCCCGCGGCGCGCGCCAACCGGTCAGGTCCGTGCCGTTGAACAAGACCGTGGTTCGGGTGGGACCGCCTTTGGTGGAGGCTCCGGACGGATCGGGCGCGACTGTGGAGCCGGAGATCTGCCCGAGGGTCAGCCAGCCCGGATGGATCGGCTCCGAAGAGACGTTGGCGAAGCGGAACGGTCGGCCGCCCTTGAGCGGGTTCACGACGCCGACGCGCAGTTGCAGGTCGCCGCGCAAACCATCTGGCAGATCAATGCGGACGGACGTCGTGACGGAGGAACCGGGCAGAATTGTTTTCAATCCGACCGGAAACACCCCGTCCGTCCCGCTGCCTCCGCTCCCGGCAATCCTGACCTGGATCGGCCAATCCGCGGAGAACGGCGCGACACCCCGGTTGGTGATCGCCACCGAGACCTCCATCCGGTGGCCGATCCGTTTTGCGCTGGCTTCCAGCACCTGCAGTTCGTATCCGAGGCTGCGCGCGGCCGAGATCGCCCGTTCCCGTTCGTCGGGTTTCATCGGCCCTGAAGTGCTCGTGTCCATGAGCCATGAGGCATGGGTCTCGCGGACGCACTGCGCGAAGTCCTGGCCTTTCTGGCAGCCTCCGGTCTTCCAAAGGCAGGGCCAGAGTTCCGGCCGGATCTCGCCGCCAATGGGACTCGTCTTCCACCGGCTCATCGCGGCCGGTCCTGCTTTCCTCAATGCGGAAAGATAGAACCAGTCGTCCTGTTTGCGTCCGGTATCGAGCGTGGCCCAGCCGAAGGAATCGTCGTGGTAGCCCTGCCTCCGCCCTCCGTTCGGCGCGTGCGCAGGGTCGTCCTCTCCAGCCGGGTAGCGGAGCAACACCGGCGTCCGCTGGAAGGCGGCTTCGTAGGCGTCCATCACCTCGGACTGGACCGTCTTCGAGGCGAACCATTCCGTGTGCGGATAGCAGTGCCACTCGCCCCACGTGCCCAACAGGCCGGCGGTGATGCAGGCGATGCGCGGATCGCCGTCGTAACGGGCACCCAGCGCGGCGATGAAACGCGTGAGCGCGGCCCGCAGCCGCGGATCCTCGTAGTTGGGCGTATGGTCGATCGCCGGCGGCAGCGGCTGGGTGTTGGTGTTGGTCCACGTCCGCAGTTCCAGCCCGGCCTCAACCAGATACGCCGGCACCCCGCTCGGCTGGCGCGGATATTCCAGATAGAAGCGGAAGACGGTCTGGCAACCCCGCGAAGCGACGTCGTCCAGCAGGAGTTCGAGAGCGGACCAGTTGAAGTTTGTCGGGCCGCTCATGACCGCCGCCAACGGCAGGTATTGGAACTCCATCGAATGCGGAAACTCCCGGCCTTGCCCCGCATAGGGCACGAAGCCCTTGAGCGGATTGTCGGCCGGACCCGGTGCGTAGGCTGGGCGAAAGACGATGGGATCGCCGGCCGCCGCCCGCGCCGGAAGGGAGGCTCCCGTGGCCACGATGAAGAGCGCGAGAAGTCGAAAGAGTCGGAGCGGCTTCATGGCTTCCAACGATAGACCAGGCTCTTGCCCTTGTAGTTCTCCTCCACGAAGACGAGGTATTCGCCGGTGCTGCGCTTGAACGCGTTGATGCCGGTGAGCAGGTCGATCCAGCCGGTGTTCTCCACGCCGCCGACGGTGGGGCCGGGATCAAAGACGCCGACCTCCGCACCGTCGCTCAGGCGATTGACCCAGATCCGGCCGCGTTCCTGCCAGCCGCCCGTGAAGGCGTAGTCGCCGACCGCCGCCACGCAGCTCGCCTTGTCTCCGGCGCCGGGCCCGAACGAAACGGTCTCGCGATTGCCCGCGAGGTAGTTCTTGCAGACGAACACCCGGCCGATGTGCCTCATGTCGCTGCCTTCCTCCGCCACGATCAGCGTGTCGCTGTCGTCGAGATAGCAGACCCGCGCGACCTTTTTCACGCCCTTGGGCTTGTCCAGAACGGTGGTTTTTTCGGCGGAATAGACCGGATTTCCCTTGGAGTCGAGACCTTGGAAATCATAGCGGAAGAAGCCGTAGGCCATCCAGATGTTGCCCTTCTTATCCACCCAGAACGGACCCGGTTGGACCCGGTCGGTGTTCGCCGCGAACTCGTCGGCCTGATAGTCGCCGTCCCCGTTGGCGTCGCGCCAGATCGCAGGACCGGCCGGTTTGTTCGGCGGCCACCTGAGGTCCGTGTTGAAGAGGTTGTTGCCCCATTGAAGGATCAAACCGGAGGGGACCGCCACGCCGCCCTCGAAGCGGAAGATGTCGATGAAGTTGCTGGCGAACATGCCGCCCACGAACAGGAACCGCCGACCGTCGAGGTAGACGATCTGGGGCGAGGTGAGTCCATGTTCGCCCTGTTGCTTCACGTGCATCAGGCCGCGTGGATCATTCGGATACTGGTGGCGGTCGAGCGTGTAGCCGACCCACTTCGAATCCTTGCCGGCCGGCTGGGACCAATCCATCGCGTAGCGTTCCTGGATGCCCCAGACCGTGGCCGCGTCGTCGGCCGGATCGGCCACGGCCACGTCGCAGAAGAATTCTCCGTGGACTTCCCAGCGCAGTTTCCCGTCGGGAGTGAACGACCGGAGCACGGTGCCCATCTCGCTCATGGCGACGTAGACATTGCCGGCGGCGTCCATGCCGAGGCCGCGGATGCCCCAGAACTTCGTCGGCGTGATCTGCCCCGGCGTGCCCGAGCGGATTCCGCCGCGCTCGCCAAACGCCCGGATCAGTTTGGGCTTCGCAGAATCGGCGATGTCGTAGAAGAGCACCTGTTGGCGCGGCCCCGTGCCGGAATCCGCCACCATCAATCGGCCGTCGTTCGCGAGCGCCAGCGCCATCGGCTGGAAGAGATCGGGAAAGGCCACGGCCTGGCCGTCGCACGTGATTCCCTTCGGGACGAACTCCCATTCCTGATGCTTCGGATCCGTGTAGTCCACCTCCAGCTTCCAGAGCCGGCCCAGTCGGTCCCGCGTCTCCAAGCTGTTCGGATTCACGTTCGTGTTCCCGATCACGTCGCCGTCCTTGTAGACGCCGAACTTCTTCCCGCCCTCGTCCCAATGGCTCCACGTGTTCACGGTGCCGTCGGGCTGAACGCGGGTATGGATGAAGAAGTTCTGCACCCACTTGTTGCTCGCACCGGAAAAGGAATTCCCCACCCAGGTCACGGAAGGGTCGAGCGGGGTCGCCGCCGGGAGGCTGGGAATCGCGAGCAGCATCGCCGCGAAGGCCGTTCGAAGTGTCTTCATGGGAAAAGCGTCGGCTGGGTCAGCACGCGGAAAAACTCGTCGCGGCAAGCCCGGAGATGGGTCGACGCCTTGGGGATGTCCAACAGGTCGGCCGCCTCGTCGGGCTTCGCTTCGACGAACTGGACGGAATGGCCGTTCCATTCCGCCCGCCGCCGTTTCACCCCGGTCCAGCAGTCGTTCCGCCATAGCCAGACCAGCGCCGCGCCGTCGCCCAGTTGGTTCGCCTGGCCGAGATCCGACGCGATGAGACGGCGCATGTCGTCGCAGAAAGGATTCTTTGGCAGCACCTCGAAGTCCTTCGCCGTGAAGACGGAATTCTTGTCCCAGAACGTTCCCGTGGCCCAGTCGACGAGCCGCGTCTTCTTCGCGACGATATAGGGGCTCCAAGCGTCGTTCCCGTTGTAGCCGCCGGCCACCGTCAGGCTGAAAACCACGAGATTGGGCGCGATCTCCGGATTGGTCAGGAGGGCGTTCGCCACGGTGGACAGCGGCCCGCCGGAGATGATCAGCAGCGGCTTCTCCGCCGAGGCCTTCTTGGCCTCGGCCACGATCAGCCGACTGCCGTCGGTGGGTTGGGCCCGGGTGTCCTCGATCCGCCCGCTGGCGGGCCGCTGGAGCACGCGGTCGGAACCGCGCGTCAAATCCGGGATGTTCTTCAAGCCGACACGACGCGCCAAGGCGATCGCCTTCTCCCCGTCCTTCAGGCAATCCTCCATCTTGTAGAGGAAGCCCTTCTCCCAGTCCCACATGTCCCGGGAGACGATGTTTCCCCGGAGCTTCGCCGTGCCGAGGCTGGCCTGCGCCCAGAGGTAGTTGTTGTCGAAGACATCGAACCACCAGTCGTTGTCGTACAGGATCGGATTGTCCGGACCCACGCCGCCCAGTCGGACCGCGCCGTTCACGACGGTGTGCTCGGGGACGACGGCCGCCGCCGGGAACGCGAGGAGGAGACCGAAGCAGGCAGAAAGGATGGAACGAGGTTTCATGGCGAGGCTTGTGGTGGTCGATCTGCGGCTACGCCCGAATCCGACCGCGAACGGACCACCCGCCAAGCCGTCTGTTGGATCGTGCGGGCCAGATCAGGTGCGATCGTTCCGTAGGAAGCCGTGGGCAGATCCACGGGCGATTTTTTCAAGAGAGTCGCGAAGTAGGTGCATGCGACCGCGTAGCTGCCCGGTTCGTTCAGGTGGATGCCGTCCCGGAAGAACTGGTGCACGCTCGTCCATCCGGGGATCTTCCCGGCTTTCATCTGGGCGTTCAGGTCGGCCAGCACGTGGCCGACCGGGACGAGAAGCACCGGGTTCTTCAGCTCGGGTGTCGCCCGCCGCACCTCGCTCAGCAGCGTGTCGAAGTAGTCGCGGGTCTCGTTCGAGTTGTCCCAGCCGCCCGTGTACTTCGTCTCCCACCGCGCGGTGAAGTCGTCGATCTTGGAAAGGTCGTTGCCGCTGCCGGGCCTCGCCGGATCGTAGTCATTCTTGTCGAACGGCACACCCCTGCCGCCAATCGTGACGCGCGGCCAACGGGCGTAGACATAGACCTGCACGTCGCGATTCTTCGCGGCCGCCATCCGCGCCAACCGGGTGATGATCGCCACATCCCCCAGGTCTTCGCCGGCCTCGTTCGTCCCGTGCAGGTGCCGGTCGAACGGCTGCAACGACACCGCATCCCATGCGAACTCGCCGAGCGCCGTCTTCCAACCCCCGAAAGGCGCCTCGCGGAAGCCGTCGTCGGGATGGGTATAGAGCCATTCCAACGGAGCGCCGGGAATCATGTGGCGGCCCCAGACGAGCTTGACGCTCCGCGTCTCCGCGAGCTCCGCCAACTGGCCGTAGCGGATCGTATCGGTGACGCTGTTGCCGATGTAGTAGACCCGCATCGTCCGCTGGACCGGCTCGCCCGCGAACAGTCTAGGAGCAAGAAGCACCAGCGCAAAGACCACCGGAGCGAACTGGTTATACATCATCCTGCGGAAAGGTTTTATCATGGGTGCTTGATATCGGCGGCTTTGAACCGGGCGGCCGGGCTTCCCGTGGTCTCGGCCAAAAGGCCCAAGAAACCACGCTTACGGTCCGAACTGAGCCGCCAGTTCACCGGCACGCTCTGGAAGCCTTCGTCGAATCCTTCGCCGCGCTCACGATAGTCGAAGCATCCCCACGACACGCCGTTGGCCACGCAGGCGACAAAATTATGACCGGTCCTGCCCCAGCCCTGATGGACGTCGCGCCAGGCCTGGTCGCCTTCGTGGTTGATGATCGGCTTCGGCGCATAGGCCTCGGTGCGGCGGATCGAGCGGATCAACTCGACCTTCCGGGCGTTAACCAGCAAGCCCACGTCTTTGTGTCCCTGACACTCGCGACCGGCAAACGTGGGCCGGCCGGTGATAAAGAACTGGTCACCACGGATCGAAACGGTCGTGCGTCGAGATTCGGCGCCCAACAACGATCCGGATCCAAGCAGGAGAAGCCCGCTGAACAACGTAAGAATCTTCGTCCGGAGGAAGTCCGACGAACGGCCGGGGCGGTCAAAGGCGGAGACTCTTCTCGGGTCTATCATTGTATGGCGGTTTGGATGGAATCCTTGCCCGGCACATTCAAAGCGCAAGCTCCGGAGAACCGATCTTCGTGTCACGCTCGCGGGTCATCCCATCAGGTCTGATGTCGTCCGGGCGTTTCGCTTCGGCATTGGGTTCCCTGTTCCTTCAAGCTTGCCGGCTTCGCTCGGTTCGGAGGCGTTGATCGGTCCTCCCACCCCTCGACCGCAGCCGCTCGGAACGACGATGTCCCCCGCGTTCGGACGGACCTGCACGCAGGTTTTGGGCTTGGTTGGAAACGCTCGAATGGGCTAGGTTCCGCACCAGATCGGACATCCTTGTTGTTGGGCATCACGCAGGAAAACCTTCGCCCGATGCCTCCGCGTCGACTGCGAAACACAACTTTTCCTATGACCCTGAAATCCATCAATCCAGCCACCGGCGAGACCGTCCGAGAGTATCCGCAGATGGCAGACAGCGACGCCCGGAAGGCCGTGGTGGCGGCCCACAATGCGCATCTGGCCTGGAAAAATGTCCCGTTCGAAAAGCGCGCCACCTTGATGCAGTCCGCAGGGCGGGTGCTCCGCGAGAACGCGCCCCGCCATGCCCGCATCATGGCCGAGGAAATGGGCAAACCCGTCGCGGCCGGTCGCGGCGAGGCCGAGAAGTGCGCCAGGGTCTGCGACTTCTACGCGGAGAAAGCCGAGTCGTTCCTCAGCCATGAAGACGTGCCCATCGACGGCACGCGCAACTTCGTCGCGTTCGAACCGATCGGCGTCGTGCTCGCGGTCATGCCGTGGAACTTCCCCTTCTGGCAGGTGTTCCGGTTCGCCGCTCCCGCCTTGATGGCCGGCAATGCCGGTCTTCTGAAGCACGCCTCCAACGTGCCGGGCTGTGCGCTCGCCATCGAAGAGGTCTTCCAACAGGCAGGCTTTCCGGACGGACTTTTCCGGTCGCTGCTCATCAGCAGCGCGCAGACGAAGGCCGTCTTGAAGCACAAGCTTGTCAGCGCCGTGACCCTCACCGGCAGCACCGGCGCCGGCCGCGCCATCGGCCAACAGGCGGGCAAGCTGCTGAAGAAGTCGGTGCTCGAACTCGGCGGCAGCGATCCCTACTTGATCCTGGAAGACGCCGATCTGGAGACCGCGGCGAAGCTCTGTGTCGCCAGCCGGCTGATCAACGCCGGCCAAAGCTGCATCGCCGCCAAGCGCTTCATCGTCGTCGCCTCCCGCGCCGAGGAGTTCGAGCGGCTGTTCGTCGAGCAGATGCGCGCCGCGAAAATGGGCGACCCGATGGACGAAGCCACCGAGGTGGGGCCGCAGGCCCGGCATGATCTGCGCGACGAACTGCATCGACAGGTCGTGGCCAGCATCGCAAAAGGCGCGCGGTGTCTGCTCGGCGGAAAGATCCCGCCCGGACCGGGCGCGTTCTACCCTCCCACCGTCCTTTCCGGAGTGAAGAAGGGCATGGTCGCCTATCACGAAGAGCTGTTCGGACCCGTCGCCTCGATCATCCCGGTGAAGAATGAGAAAGAGGCGATCAAAGCGGCCAACGATTCCGTCTTCGGTCTCGGCGCCGCCGTCTTCACCCAGGACCGGGCCCGGGGCGAACGCATCGCCACCAAGGAGCTCCACGCCGGCTGCTGCGTGGTGAACGACTTCGTCAAATCCGATCCACGGCTGCCGTTCGGCGGCATCAAGGAGAGCGGCTACGGACGCGAACTCTCGCACTACGGCATCAAGGAATTCGTGAACATCAAGACGGTCTGCGTCCGGTGAGCGGTTTCCATCGCCAAGCCGGGTTCCACCCGGACATGCAATCGCTCCACGGCGCTCTCTGGGCCGGTGACCCTCCGCTTCACCTGGCGGAACTTTTCTTCGACGAGATCCTGCCAGGCTTCCGTCGGCGGCTTGCATTCGGCGACCGGCGCGTGCTACTGGCTCCGAGGTGAAGCACGGTGCGCAGCCTAAGAGCGTCGACCCCCGGAAAACAATGCGGCTCCCCGCGCCGCATTGCTGGCACCACTCGCACCTCATCGAGGAGTCTTTGTGATCCAGCCGCTGCGCCTCTTGATCACCGTCGCCTTTTTGGGGGTCGCTCTGGCTTCCCCGCAAACCGCCCGACCAAACGTCGTGCTGGACTGGAACGCCATGGCGATCGACGCCATTCGCGCGGACGATACCGGTCCCACCCTGAGCACGCGAAACCTCGCGATCCTCCACACCGCCATCTATGACTCGATCAATTCGATCGAACGCACGCATCAGCCGTTCCGCTTCCAGGTCCTTCCCCAAGGAGACGCTTTAGCAGAAGCGGCGGCCGTCTCGGCCGGCTACGAAGTGATGGTTTCGCTCTACCCCTCGCTCAAGGCCCGCGCCGACGATCTTTACGCGGCCTATCTTGGAGGAGTTTTGGCGACCACCGAACTCACCAACGGACTGGCGCTCGGCCGGCAGATCGCGCTGCTGACGCTCCAGTCCCGCAGCGGCGACGGCGCACAGATCGACGTGCCCTATGTGCCCAGCAGCGACCCCGGGCAATGGCGCCGCACTCCCCCTCTTTTCCTGCCGCCCCTCACCCCACAGTGGCGCTACGTGACGCCGTTTTGCCTCCCAGACATCGAGCCCTTCGTGCCCGGCCCACCGCCCTCGATGGGCAGTCCCGAATACGCGAAGGATTTCGACGAAGTGAAAGCGCTCGGCGCGAAGAACAGCACGACCCGCACGGCGGAACAGAGCCAGATCGCCGTGTTCTGGTCGGACTTCTCCTACACCTCGATGCCCCCGGGACATTGGCACGAGATCGCCGCCGCGATTTCGCAGGATCGGCAACTGGCTCTGGCGGACACGGCGCGGTTGTTCGCCCTGATCAGCGTGGCCCAGGCGGATGCGGCCATCGTTTGTTGGGAGGCCAAGTTCCGTTACAACCTCTGGCGGCCGATCACCGCGATCCAAAGGGCCGAGGAAGACGGCAACGCGGACACTGCGGCTGATCCCGCTTGGGGCCAGTATCTCGCTTCGCCGCCGTTTCCTTCCTACACCAGCGGCCACAGCACGTTCAGCCGGGCGAGCGCGGAAGTCCTCTCCTCCTTCTTCGGCACGGACGCGGTTTCGTTTTCAGCATGGTCCGACTCGATGCCGGGCGTGACCCGGAGTTTCACCAGCCTCAGAGCCTGCGCGGAAGAAGTGGGTCGAAGCCGGATCTACGGCGGCATCCATTTCCAATCCGACAACCGCGCCGGCCAGGAGACCGGCAAGAAGGTCGCCGCCTACATCACCTCCAATTTCCTGCTGCCCAACGACCGGTTGCCACAGGTGCGTCTGGAGGGATTCACCCACGGGATGCCGGTCCTCCGGGTTCATGGAAACCTGGGTGCGAAGGAGATTTTGGAGGCCACCGGGGACTTTGCCATCTGGCAACCCGTGTCGACCAACACCGCCGTCAGTGGCGGCGTCTTGGTCACGGACCGGACACCGGTCGCCATGCAGCGCTTCTATCGCGTCCGAGAGTAGGCACCAAGGGTAGGGAGAAGGCTCCCGTCGGCAGCGGATCCAGCAGCGGCTTGCCGGGAGCCAGCGCCCTGACTCTCCGACCCGATTGGCCCGCTTTTTTTGCAGCGTCACCCCTCCCAAGATGATCGTGACAACGGATCGGGGCAGGCGCATAGACGAAAACGATGAAGGCATCACTCTCGCGGTTGGGTTCTCTCGTTTTCTTTCTGGGTGTCTTTTTTTCCCTGCCGATCGACACGGCCCAAAGCGCGACTCCGCCCCGCCTTTCCATCCAGACCACGGCGTCGAACCAGATCACGCTGAGCTGGACGAACACCGCCACCGGCTACGTGCTCGACGCGACCGACGGCATCACCGCGCCCCCGTTGTGGCAGCCGATCACCGCCAAACCGCAGCTCGATGCCATCCAGTTCAGCCTCCAGTTCGATCTGGGCGGCCCGAGCCGGTTCTTCCGGCTCCGCAACGGCGTTGTCCTGACGACCATCGTCGAGACGTCGCCTTCAGCGGGGGAAAGCGGCGTGTCGGTCACCCGCGAAACGGTGCTGCGTTTCAGCGAGCCGCTGGCGCCCGACGCCGTTTTGAGCGGCACGTCGTTCTACGCCCTTTTCGGCGGGCGCCGCATCTTGACCCGACCGGAGCTGTCGCTCGACCGCAAGACCGCCACCTTGTTCTACCTGGAGAACCTCCCGGGCAGCGGGCAGGTGCAGGTCACGTTCGACGGCGACGCGGTGGCCAATGCCGCCGGCCAGGCGGTGGACGCCGACGGCGACGGTCAACCGGGCGGCGTCGAAACCCTCACGTTCCAGACGGCCAGCCTCTCCGGCCTCCCCAACACCGCCGTGATCGGCCATGTCTTCGCGTCCGTCACGAACAGCGACGGATCGGACCATCCGCTGGCGGGCGTGACGGTGACGGTGGACGGGGCCGAGGAGACGTTGCGCGTCGTCACGGACGCGACCGGTTCCTTCATGCTGACACCCGCTCCGTCGGGAAGTTTCTTCGTCCACATCGATGGTCGCACGGCCGGGGAATCGCACTGGCCCAACGGCGCCTACTATCCGTTCGTCGGCAAGCAATGGGAGGCGAAGGCCGGCTACTCGAACAATCTCGCCGGGGGCACCGGCACCATCTACCTGCCGTTGGTCGCGGTCGGTTCGCTGCAAACGGTCAGCCCCACGGCCATGACCGTCATCACCTTCCCCGCATCCGTCCTTGCGGCCAATCCCGCGCTGGCGGGCGTGCAGCTCGAGGTGCCGGCCAACGCCCTGTTCAGCGCGAGCGGCGTTCGCGGCGGCCGGGTGGGCATCGCGCCGGTGCCGCCCGACCGGTTGCCCGGTCCGCTGCCGCCCGGCTTGCACCCGCCTCTGGTCATCACCATCCAGACGGACGGCGCGCAGAACTTCGACCAGCCCGTGCCGATCAAGTTCCCGAACCTGCCCGACCCGATCACGGGCATCAAACTGCCCGCGGGCGCGAAGTCCGCCCTGTGGAGCTTCAACCACGACACCGGCCACTGGGAGATCCAAGGCCCCGCGACCGTGACGGCCGACGACAACTTCATCGTGAGCGATCCGGGCGTCGGCGTGCGCCAACCGGGCTGGCATCTACCCTATCCTGGATCGGGCGGCGGCGGGCCTACGGGTCCCGACTGTCCCTATGGATGCGGGCCGGACACTTACCCTAAACCCAAGCCCAAGCACCATTGCGATGCGACCGATCCGTGCGCCCACGCCCGCACCCAGTTCCTCTGGGCTCTGGACGGCAGCCACGCCAACGGCGGCTCGGGCAACTACTGCGACGCCTGCGCCCAATACGATCCCGAGGGCATCGGCTATCTGGAGTTGTTCCGGCTGGACCACGATGTCGCCAATGGCGGCACGGGCAACACGAGCCCCAACACGAAGAAAATGGGGGAGATCGTGGACATGCTCTATCAGGACTACCTGCAATGCCGGAGCACGAACCCGGACCCGTGCGCGGACGCCACCGGAAATTCCTGGATCCCTACACCTCGCTCCCCCCGTCAACAGACCGACCTGGACCCGGACTTCCTCGCGCACATCAACCAGGCCATTCAACTGACCGCGACCGAGCAGGACGCCACCACCCCCTATGTGCCCATGCCTTCGCCGGGCGACTGGTTCATGATCGAGTCGCTGGAGTCCGGCTTCGTCCAGCGGGGACGCCTCAACTCGCAGGGGCGCTTCGACCCCCTCGTGCTCGCGCCGAACGAACACTATGCCGTGCGCTACTACGATCCGGTGCATCAACGGCGCGGCGTCGGCTTCTTCGTGTCGTCCGCCTCGGGTCTTTTCACCGCCATTCCCAGCGTGCTGCCCGTGGACGAGACCGGCATCTCCCTCAAGGATACCGATGGCGACGGACTTCCGGATCTAGTCGAACGGATCGTCGGCACCGATCCGCATCTCGCCGACTCCGACGGGGACGGCATCCCCGACGGCGTGGAAGTGGCCGTGGACTCGGATCCGCTGGATGGCCGGCCAGCGGCCACCGGCACGGTCGCCTCGCTCGCCTCCTCCTCCCCCCTGGGGGATCTCGCCGGCACGGGGGATTTCTTGTTGGCCGCCGCCGGGAACGCCGGGGCGATCTTCTACGACGTGCATGATCCGCTGCATCCCATGGTATTGGGCCAAGTTCCCAGCCCGGACGGAGGTAGCGTGGTCGCGGTCGCGGCGGACGACAGCGCGGCGGCGATGCTGTCGGACCAGCAGTTTGTCAGCTTGTTGGATCTGGGCAACGGCGCGAACGCCAGAGTCATCAACACGGTCTTTGTCCCGGACGCGAAGACCTTGGCGGCCGGCTCGGGCAGGATCTACGTCGGCACCAAGAACCTCGGCACCGGATCGATGATCAGCGTCCTCGACGCGCGGACCGGGCAGGTCTTGAGCACGCTCGCGGTGGACGGTTCTGCGCAACTGCTCTTTCGCGACCATCTCCTCTACGTCGCGGGGTTCAATCCGACCCTTAAGATCTACGACGCCCACCCGGATATGCTCGGGCTCCTGGGCCAAGTAGATACCGCCGCCTCATTCGGCGGCCAAAAATGGTTTGTGGCGCAGGGATATGCCTATGAAGGATCCGACGAGGGAATTTACACCGTTGATGTCCGTAATCCTTCGCAGCCGACCCTCTTGGGTCAGCCCACCACAATTCCGCGCATCGCCGCCCACAACCTCGCCGTCAATGGCAGCGGCCTTCTTGCCTCCGTCCAAGGCAGTGGAATGTCGCTCTACAATATCCAAAACCTCCTGGCCACGACCAACTATCTCGGGACTTTGCCCACCCCCAGCCCGCCGGCAGCGTTGGTTTTCCAACGGGGCTTTGCGGTGCTGGCCACTTTCAAAGGTCTGGTGACGGTGAACTATCAGCCGGCCGATACGGGGACCAATCCTCCCGTCATCACGCTGGCCTACGAACCATCGATCCCGACCGGCCGGCAGGATCCGTTCGATCTGTTCGCCACGACGCAGACGTCCGACGACGTGCAGGTGCGAACCGTCGAGTTCTACATCGATGGTGCCCTCGCCGCCACCTCCGGGACGTTCCCCTTTGAAACCCATCTGAAAGCACCGGACTGGAGTCCGACCAAGACCAATTTTGTCCTGCGGGCCAAGGCCACGGACACGGGCGGCAACGTGACCTGGACGGGCAACCAGACGGTTCCCATCGTCCTCGCTCCACCCGTCTTGTTGGGGATCACGAGCTCTCCGCGCCAACCATTGGGCGTGGGGATGCCATTTCAAATCACCGCCCGCTTTCAGAAGCCGCTCACACCGGGCTCGGTCACTCCCGGTTCGTGCCAGCTCATCTCGGGAGGAACGCCGGTTCCGGGCGGTGGAATCTCGCTCACCAACGGTGGAAACGATGTCGTCCTTTCGTATCCGAACGGCGTCGCGGTCGGCCAATACACCTTCGTGCTTGGAACCGGCATCACGAGTCTCAGCGGCGGCGCTCCCCTGCCCGCCGCAGTCTCCTACGCCGTCACGGTCACTGGTTTCAAGCTCTGGCTGTCCGATCTGAACGGTGCCTGGGCTCTCGGCGCCAACTGGAGCGGCGGAACCGTTCCGGGCACCAACGATTTCGTGGTGATCGATCGGGCCGGGGCCAACCCCGTGGTGCAGGTGACCGGCGAACAACATCTCCGGTCGCTGATCTCCAACGAAAACCTGGACTTCACCAATAGCGGAACACTCTATCTGGAGGATCTCGCGGTGCTGAACGGATCCGTCACGGTGGAACCGTCCGCAAGCGCCAACTTCACCGGAGGAAGCTCGATCCTGCACGGGCCGCTCCATGTTTCCTCGGCCTCCCTCTCTCTCTACAACCATGTGATGGAACTGGCGCCCACAGCCACGCCCCACTATCTCGACGGCTACTCCATCACGCCGGCCGGCACCCCATATCTCGCCCCGAGCGAACTGCGCACCCTGGCGGGCAGCGTGCTGGAGATCCACGCCATCGACCCGAACAACCTGTTGGTCCACATCAACAACGTCGACCAGTCCGGCGGAGTCCCCCTTCCGCCCTCCCATCGGTCGACCTTCCGCAACGACGGAGAGCTGCGGAAGACCGGCCCCGGCCTGGCCTCGATCTATTCGATCCAGTTCCAGAACAACGGCACGGTGAACGTGCAGGAGGGCCTGTTGAACTTCAATATTTTGGGGCAATCGCTCGCCTTCAACGGCGTTTGCCAGATCGCTTCCGCCGCCACGCTTCAGGTGTGGGGGACGCCGACGAGCACGGTCTTCGGCCCGGCCGCGAGCGTGGTCGGCGACGGCGTGGTGGAAGTGAAAGGGGCCACCGTCCAGTCCGACTACCGGTTCGCCGGCCTGACCCACATCACCGGCACGGTCAACTTCACCGGCCCGGTCCACGCGGCCGGTCCGTGGCGGTTCGACTATGGCATCGCCACCTTCTCCGGCCTGAGCACCGAACTGACCGGCCCGATCACGCTGGGCAACGGCAGTCTCATCTTCAACGGCCCCACGGAGGCCGTGTTGTCCAGTCCGATCTCCGTCGAGCCAGACTTCGGCGGCACTTGGATACGCGGCACCGGCCGTATCCGGATCACGAGCGATCTGACGCTGACCAACCGGTTGAACCTCGGCAGTCCGGATACCGCGCAGATCTTCGTGGACGGAGCGATGGACATCCGCACCAATATCACGCTCGCCCATGTGACGATCAACGGCCCGACAACCTGGCATTCCGGCAATGTCACCTCCGACAGCCTCATCGTCTCACCCACCGGCTCGATCGACTTGGTGGCGACCAATGCCATCGACATTTGGGGGGGCGGCATCTTCGTCAATCAAGGCACGATCTCGAAGACCAACGCGGGAGCGACCCTACTGCTTACTGGCTATCCGCAACTGGTCAACGAGGGCCTTTTCATCGCCGGGGCCGGGACGATTTCCCTCGAATCCGGAGCCTATCAACAGACGGCGGGAGAGACCCGACTGGCCGGCGGCGATCTCATGGTCAACAACGTGAGGAACAGCCAGTTCACCTTCAGCGGCGGCCATCTGACCGGGGCGGGACTGCTGGGTGGAAAGGTCCTGGTCACCGGCTCGGCGGACGTGTCTCCAGGTTCGCCGATGGGCACCCTCGTGATCAGCAACAACGCCGGCCCGGTCACGCTCGGCTTCACCACAACGGCGAACCAGCCGCCTCCCCAGTTGAACATCGACATCGCCGGCCCCGCTCCGGGCACCGGCTACGACCAGATCGTGGTGGCCGGAACCGTGAACTTCCTGGATGCGACCCTGAACATCCACCTGTTGAACGGTTACCTGCCCAACATCGGCGACACGTTCCAGATCCTGCGCAGCACGAGCTGGTCGAACCGAAAATTCACCTACATCACCGGGGCCGCTTTCACCGCCGGCAGAGCCTTCAAGGTGAACTACGTGAGCACCGGACCCAACCCCGGCGTGGTCCTGGAAGTCATCGCGTCCCCCTGAAGCACGCCGCCTCAACCGGAACGATGCACTGGAAACGAACGGGAAGAGCAGCCGCCCCGACTGCCGTCCGGACACACCTTCGGGCGATGTGTTCCGGCGCCTCCTATGGACCGCGTGGACGCGCTCTCCAATCGCCACTGCATCGTTCCGGACAATACCCTGCTGCTCGACCAGCAGGGCAGTTTCGCGACCACGTTTCCTTCGCCGGACACCACCACGTTTCCTTCGCCGCACCGAGGCGTCGACCAACCACCAGGACCGGGTCGCGCGGCCCCTGCACGCGAAGGCCACCCGCACCCGGGAACGCGCACGGCGTCTGTTCGAGATGCTGTTCAACCGCACGACGGACCACAACGTCTGCGAGGCGGATTGCCTCCGTCCGCCTCTGTCCAAGCGGGGTTCTAGCACGGCTATGGCACGCTCTACCCCGCGATCTATCGGCCCGCCACCCGCCGCGCGGAATACCTCGGGCCGAACCAGTCCTCGTCGTTGGGACTCGCCAACTTCACGGACCAGAATGGGACCGTCGTCCTCCCGTAGATCCGCCGGATCCAGTCCCGCGACACATCGTCCGCCTCCACGGTTTACAATCAACGAATCGCCCAGCAGGGTAGGCGGGCCTCCGGAGAAACCAATCATGCCGCAGGCCAGCAAACCTCAAAAAAGATCAACCTCTATGGGCGACCGATCCCCGAAAGACAACCAGAAGAAGACCGGCCAGAAACAGGCCAAGGCCGGCGCCGCCGACCAGCAGAAAAAGCAGGACGCAGCCACCAAGGCGGGCGTCGCGAAGAAGAAGTAGTCCCGTCCGTCGTGGTCTCTCCTGGTCTCGAACCGGGGGAGACCCCTCGACCGCCCGGCCCTTCGCTCCCGGCCAAGGTCGAGTCCTCTCTCCCTCGCCCCGTCAACCCCATTGGAGCCCTCCCCGACCGGCGCAGGATCGTCGGTAATTGGTGCTTCCTTCCTCTTCTCTTGGCCGACTCCAGCTGCGACGCTGCAAGCGTTCACCCGCACCGCCCATTGTATCGCCCTCGGACCGGCCGACGCCTCCATCCCGGGGAAAGTGGTCCGAGGATCGAATGAAGCCCGGTGCCCGTGGCGTCTGCCTTTCGATCGTCCAATGTTGAAGCCCATGTCCATGATGAACTCCCTGGCCCGCTGGTCCCTCGCGCTGCTCCTGCTGCCCACCGTCTGCCTGGCCGCGCCCCCGCCCGCCCCGGGCAAGACCGTTCCCCTGTTCGACGGGCATTCGCTCCAAGGTTGGGAGGGGGATCCCAAGCTGTGGCGCGTGGAGGATGGCATGATCGCCGGCGGATCGTTGACGGAGGCGGTCCAGCGCAACGAATTCCTCGCCACCACCCGGCCCTATACGAATTTCATCGTCCGCATGCGGATCAAGCTCACCGGCACCGAGGGCTTCATCAACAGCGGCTTCCAGATCCGCTCCCAGCGGGTGCCGAACGACTCCGAGATGAGCGGCTACCAGTGCGACTACGGCGATCCCAGCTGGTGGGCCGGGCTCTACGACGAATCGCGCCGCAATCGCAATCTCGTCGCCGCCGACATGGCGGTGATCGAGCCCGTCCTGCATCGCAACGACTGGAACGAATTCGTCATCCGCGCCGATGGTCCCCGCATCACCACCTGGCTCAATGGCGTCCAAGGCATCGACTACACCGAACCCGACGGCTCGATCCCCCAGCACGGCCTGATGGGCATCCAGGTCCACGGCGGCGGCAAAGCCCTGGTGCAGGTCAAGGACCTGACCCTCGAGGAGCTTCCAGCCACCCCGCCGGGTACGGCCTTCATCGGCGCGCCCGAACCGGGCAAAGCCTCCAAGCCATCGCCGCTCCTGCCCCGTGACGAACAGGCCTCGTTCACCCTCCCGCCCGGGTTCGAGATCGAGCTGGTCGCAGCGGAGGAGCCGGGGTTGGCCGGCAAGTTCGTCGCGGTGAACTTCGACCAACGCGGCCGGATGTGGACCATGACGGCTTTCGAATACCCGGTGGACGGCAACGAAAACCCCGCCGTCGCCGAGGCGCTCTACGCATCGCCGGGCAAGGACAAGGTCCTCGTCTACGACACCCCCTTCGCTCCCGGCCTCCAGCATCCCCGTGTCTTCGCCGATGGACTGGCCATTCCTCTCGGCCTCCTGCCCTACGGCGATGGTGCGCTCGTGCTTCATGGGCCGGAGATCGTCTTCCTCCACGACACCGACGGCGATGGCAAGGCGGACAAGCGCGAGACCGTGCTCAGCGGCTTCGGCGTCCAGGATTCACACCTCTTTCCCCACCAGTTCACCCGTGCCCCGGGCAACTGGCTCTGGATGGCCCAGGGCGCCTTCAACTACGGCAAGGTCCGCACCAAGGACGGCGAATCGGAGAGCTTCGACCAGACCCGCATGACCCGGTTCCGCGTCGACGGCTCGCAGTTCGACATCACCTCGCAAGGCCCGTGCAACATCTGGGGACTCGTCATCGGGCCCGAGGGCGAGACCTGGATCCAGGAAGCCAACGACTACGGCTATCCCGCCATGCGGTTCCATGATTACGCGAACTACCCGGGCTGCACGGACGGCCAGTTCAAGAGCTACGCCCCGGTCTTCCCCGGCACCGCGCCCGACTTCAGCATGGGCGGCACCGGCCTCAGCGGCCTCGCCTTGAGCGATGCCCAAGGCGCCTGGCCCGCGCCCTATGCGGACACCCTCTACGTCGCCAATCCCATCATCCGCGAAGTCCAGGCCCTCCGCGTCGAACGCGATGGCCCGGGGTATCGACTGTCGAAATTGCCGTCGTTCATCCGCTCCAGCGACGAGTTCTTCCGGCCCGTCGCCATGACGACCGGCCCCGACGGCTGCCTCTACATCGTGGACTGGTATAACAAGATCATCTCCCACAACGAAGTGGCCCGGAACCACCCCGACCGCGACAAGACCCGCGGCCGCATCTGGCGCGTGAAGCATTCCTCGCAGAAGCCCTTCGCGGTCCCCGATTTCACCACGCTTCCGCCCGATGAATTGGTCGCGAAACTCGGCGGCCAATCTCTCGCCCAAAGCCATCTCGCCTGGCAGGCCATCACCGATCGCCAATTGACGACGCTGGCCCCCGCGCTGAAGACGGTCCTCGCCGACGACACCCAGGCCGCCGCCCGCCGCATCGCCTCCCTCTGGGCGCTCGAAGGCCTGCACTCGGTCGACGCCGCTTCCCTGCAACCGCCGCTCAAGTCTTCGAATCGCAACCTGCGCCGTGAAGCCATCCGCGCCTTGGGCGAAGCGAAGTTGCCCGGCCTTGTCGCCACCCTCGCATCGTTGGCGGAGGATCCGGATCCGGAAGTCCGCGCCCAGGTGATCCGCACCGTCGGCGGATCCATCGGCCAGCCCTACGGCATCGGTTTCCCCAAGGCGGCCTCAGTCCCACCGGCCGCCTTCCATCTGCTGGTCTCCATGGCCCGCCCCTCGCTCGACGGCCCCACGGCGCCCTCCACCCAGAACGGACGCCCGCAGAAAGTCCGCGAAGCCTACGACCGCGAGTTCGAGCGGTATCTCGTGCGCCTCTTCCTCGAAACCCGTCCGGCTGAACTGGCCGCATGGCTTGACTCCAAAGAGGCCGCCGCGTTGCCGGTCGAGAATCGTCTGGTCGCCGCGTTGGCCTTGGAGCCGGCGTCGAGCGCGTCCCGTGTCGCCCGCTTGCTGCCCGAGATCTCCCGGCCTCCCGGCACCGAGGAGCTCCTTCGTCTCGTTCAATTCCCCGACCAACCCGGGGTCGCCGACGCGCTCCTGCGCCTCCTCAAGATTCCCGGCAACATCGACGCGCTGCTCTCCATCCGGACCCGTTTCAACGCCGGTCAACTCGAAGCCGTGCTGACCAAGTCGGCGAAGGCGCTGCTGGCCGACGATCACCAGCGGCCGCTCGGCTTGCGGGTGGCCGCCGGCTTCAAGCTCGCCGCTCTGGAGCCCGATTTGATCGCCCTCCTCGGCACCAACCCATCGGACGCGCCGGCCGTCCTGAACGCCCTCGCCCAGATCGGCAGCGGCCAGGCCGACCTCTTCGCCCGCTACGTCCGGGAATCCACCGACGCCGACACGCGGACCGAGGCGTTCAAGGCCTTGACCGCCGCCAAATCGGAACGCACCGCCGCGCTGGTGGCGCCCTTCTGGCCCAAGCTCTCCCCCGGGGAACGCCGCAGCGCCCTCCAACAACTGTCGGGTTCACCGGCCACCGCCCGCGGCTTGGTCTCCGTCTTCCGCGCCGGCGCGATTCCTCCGGCGGATCTCGACAGCGCCACCTTGGAGAAACTGCAGGCCGTGCTGCCGGGCGATGGGGATTTGAACGCCCTCATCGCGGGCCTCGGCGACGTGCTCCGCACCGTCGTGCTGCTGGATGGCACCGACGAAGCCGCCCTTGAATCCGGCGTCACGCTCGACGGCGCCTGCACCATCGAAGCCTGGGTCCGCCTCAATCCTGGCATCAACAACCAGGACAGCCTGCTGCTGGCTTCCGCCCCCTTTGACCTGAACTTCTACGACGCCCACTTCCGCGTCTGGGCCGGCGGCGGCGCGGGCGATGTCGTCGTCAGCCGCAAGCCGTTTGCGCCGGACCTCTGGACCCACCTCGCCGCCACCCGCGACGGCGCCGGCATCTGGCGGCTGTATCTGAACGGCGAACTGGACGCCACGGCGAGCCAACCCGCGCCCGGCCCGTTGCAGAATCCCTTGATCGGCGCCAGCGGACCGAAGGGCGGCACCGCCGGCGCCTTCTGCGAGATCCGCCTGTGGAACCGCGCCCTCTCGACCGACGAGATCCGCAGCGGCTTCGACCGCAGCTACGCCGGCCAAACCAAGCCTGAAGGACTCGTCTTCCTCGCCACCGGCGACGGTTCCTGGGGAAAGCTCCACACCGGAGCCCGGCTCGTGAAATCACTCGACCATCCGCCGCTGCTCACCGCCGCGCAGGCCGCCGAGATGGACACGAAGTTCGCCCACTTCCGCACCCTCGCCCAACAGCCCGGAGACGTCCCCCGGGGCAAAGCCGTCGCCGCCACCTGCCTTGCCTGCCATCTGGTCAAAGGCGACGGCGGCAACATCGGCCCGGACCTCAGCGGCGTGGGCGCGCTCAGCACCGAGGCCCTGCTGAGAAACATCCTCACCCCGAACGCCGCCATGGAAGCCGGCTACCGCACCTACCGCGTGGAGCTGACCGACGGCGATCTGCTCGACGGCCTGTTCGTCCGGGAAGACGCCGCGGCCGTGGTTCTCCGCGTGCCTGGTCAGGGCGAACAACGGATCGAGAAGAAAGGCATCCGCGACGCCAGGTTCCTCCGGCGATCCCTCATGCCGGAAGGCCTCCTTGAATCCCTGCCCGATCAACAAGTGGCGGACCTCTTCTCCTACCTCCGGTCGGTGAAGTAGTCGCTTCACCCATCGCCCGGCGCCCAGATCCTCTGGCGCGTCGGACGCTGGTGGCATTGGCCCCGGCGTCCGACGCGCCAAAGGCGCATTCCATACCAGCCTGGGGCAACGCCCCAGGTTCACGGTCCCCCAATTCCCCGGAGGGCTGAAGGCCCGGCTCATCGTTAGTGCGGATGGGACGGGCCTTCAGCCCTTGGCCGTTTTGTGGTCTTTGACCCGGGGCGTTGCCCCAGGCTGATAGGACTGCGGAGCTTTGCCCCTCGTCCTCCGGCGGGGGCATTTAGTCTCCTCTGGCGCCACGCACCAAGTGATCGTGGTGGAGATGGAGGCCGAGCAAGCCCTCGTGGCCGCGAACCGGCGTGCTTCCGGCGAACTCCCGTTCGACGCTAGGGTCCGGGTCCGGATCCGGGCGTGGCCGGGGAGGCGGGTTGGCTGAAGGACTGGCCTGGGTCCAAGCCCAAGAGGCTAGGTTCGGCTTCAACAGGGGTTGAGCCCGTCTCGGAAAAACCTTTCTCCGACTTGGAGAAACCTTTCTCCGTCTCGGAAAAACCTTTCTCCGACTTGGAGAAGCCTTTCGCCGTCTCAGAGCAACCTTTCTCCGCCTTCTGAAAACCTTTCTCCGTCTCAGAGGAACCTTTTTCCGACTTCGGAAAACCTTTCTTTGTCCCAGAGCAACCTGTCTCCGTCTCGGGAAAACCTTTCTTCGTCTCAGAGCGACCTTTCTCCGTCATGGAGAAAGGCTTCGGAATGGGAATTTCTTGCCGCTGGGTCGCAGTTTTTGCCCGGTGCCGGGCTGTTTCTTCCGACCTTGGCGGGATCTCCCGCAGGGCATGAACTCTTTATGTTTCTTCCAATCCGTTCTTTTACAGTTTGTTACAGGAACGGATGGGCGCGGGCACCGGAGCTGGCATCGGCTCTGCTAAAACCGGATTCCGTAAGAGGCGTTCCCCAGTTCCGTCCACCGAGGAGGGACGGGAGGTCTCTCCAGTAAACCATAATACACAGCAAGGAAACATCCTGATGCCTACTTATCACGTCTCCATCGCGTTCGCCCAACTTCGCGACACGGATCTGCTCGACTTCGCCGGCGCGGTGCTGGCCGGTCTCACCGACAACCCGATTTTTCCCACGCCACCGGTGTCCTTGGCCGATCTGGCGGAGACGAAGACGGATTTCGCCCGGGCCCTCACGGCCGCCGCGACGGGCGGGCCCCAGACCACGGCCGCCAAGAACATAGTGCGCGCGACGTTGGGGGACATGCTGCGCAAAGAGGCCTACTACGTGCAGAGCATGATGAACAACGACCTCTCCGTCCTGCTGGCCACCGGCTTCCAGGCCACCAGCACGAACCGCGCGCGCAGTCCTCTGCCGACCCCGAGCGTGGTCCGCATCGACAACGAGCAGAGCACGCAACTGGTGATGGCGCTGACGCCGATCATGAACGCCCGCGCCTACGAGGTGCAGAAGATGAACGGCACGGGCGGCTGGACCATGGCCGGCGTCTTCACCAAGGCGCGACGCATCGTGATCAAGAACCTGGTGCCGGGATCGACCTATTCCGTGCAGGCCCGCGCGGTCGGCGGCAGAACCGGCTATAGCGGCTGGAGCAATCCGGTCTCGCACATGGCGACGTAGGGGATCGAGCAGACGGTCGCCGCTTCGGCGGCGACCCCGCCAAGCGCAACGCCCCCTCCATCCGACCCCACGGCTGGTTGGAGAGGGTTTTTAATCGGAAGGAAACAGGGGAGGGGGTAGCTATCGCGACGATCCAAGCCACGGGCCGATGCCGGTAGCTTGGTCGAGGGCACTGTTGCTCCTATGGATTCGGCGTTTGAACCAGAGGCGCCTGCTGGTGCCGGCCAGCCCCGTCTGCTCAGAGACGGTAATCACCTCCCATCCAGATCGGCCGAAGAGTGCCAGGGTGGATGGCACATCGACCAGGTCAGCCGTGCGGTCCCGGTATTCCCACCGGTCCTGCGGACGGGATCCAGAGGCGAGGAAGAGCTGGAGGGCGATGACGCCCAGCAGGGCGACCATGGCCCAAAGGCTCCGTTGCAGGGTCTTGCTTCCATCTTGATGAGGGGTGAATTCCACAGGCGAACGCTGCACCCATGGGCTCTGCTCTCCCGTTTCTGCTTTCTGACTTTCAGGGTGGGTCGAATCCATGGGCGCACGCTGCTCCCCTGTGTTCTCCTTTCCCATTTCTGATTTCTGCTTTTTGATTTCTGCTTTCTGCTTTCTGCTTTTCAGTATCAGCAGCGGTCAATTGCCCAGATGGAAGAGCTTGGACTGGGGATCACGGGTGAAGGAGTGCCCGCCCGTCCGCCCGCCGCTGGACTCGCGTGTAGGATCTTGGCATGGGCGCTTCGCTGCGGCACGGTTCCGACCATGTTCCGCATCGGCCCATTTTGGATCCGCTCCACCCTGGTGCTCCTCGGCGTTTGGTCGCTCCCGATCTTTGCCAGCACGGAGGAGCAGCCCGTGGACTTCGCGGCCGAGATCCGCCCGCTCTTCAACAAGAACTGCGTGATGTGCCACGGCGGCGTGAAGCGGGCCGGCGACATCTCGTTCATCGTCCGGGACCGCGTCTTGGAGCCCGGCAAATCCGGCGAGATCCCCATCGTCCCGGGCCATCCGGACAAGTCGGAGGTCATCTATCGCGTCGGCACCACGAACGAAGAAGACCGGATGCCGCCACCCAAGCACGGGCCGGCCCTGCCGAAGGAGGACATCGAGCGGCTTCGAAGATGGATCCAAGAAGGCGCGCCGTGGACCGAGCACTGGGCCTACGTGCCACCGAAACCGCAGCCTCTGCCCAAGGTGTCGCGCCCCGGCTGGTGCCGCGAGCCGTTGGACCGCTTCGTTCTGGCCAGGCTCGACGCGGAGAAGCTGAAACCCGCGAAAGACGCGGACCGCGTCCAGTGGCTCCGCCGCGCGACGTTCGACCTGACCGGCCTGCCGCCGACGCGCGAGGAGACGGCGGCCTTCACCGAGGGCTGGTGGCGGAACTCCTACGAAGACGTCGTCGACCGGTTGCTGGCTTCTCCCGCCTTCGGCGAACGCTGGGCCGTCCTCTGGATGGATCTCGCCCGCTATGCGGAGACCCAGGGATACGAGAAGGATTCCGGCCGCAACGTCTGGCCCTACCGCGACTGGCTCATCCGCGCCTGCAACGACGACCTGCCCTACGACCAGTTCGCCTTGAAGCAGATCGCGGGCGATCTCCTGCCCGACGCCACCATCGACGACGAAGTGGCCACCACGATGCAGCGCCTCACTCCGACGAACGCCGAAGGCGGAACCGACGACGAGGAATACCGCATCGCCGCCGTGTTGGATCGGGTGAACACGCTTTGGACCAGCTTCCAAGGGGTCACCTTCCGCTGCATCCAGTGCCATGCCCATCCCTACGACCCGATCGACCACGAGGACTTCTACCGCTTCGTCTCTTTCTACAATACGTCCCGAGACTGGGACCAGCCCGGCGACGCCCCCCTGCTGTCCGTGCCGCTGAACCGCGACGACAACGCCCGGGCGCGCGCGCTCGACGCCCGCGCCACCGCCCTCGTCGCCGACGAGCGCAGCCAGGTCACGGAGGTCGAGACCAAGACGGAGACCGATTGGGCACCGCTGCATCCCGCCGCCGCCGAATCGACCGGAAAGGCGACGTTGGAAATCAAACCCGACGGCAAAGTCACCGAACTGCTCACCTCCGGCACCATCTCCGACAACACCCGCTTGACCGTCACCATTCCCCTGCCCGACGGCCTGCGGCAGATCACCGCCCTCCGCATCGACGCCTTGCCCAAGAATGTCGAAGCCGCGCTGCTCACCCCGGAGACGGGCTTCGTCCTGACCCAGTTCAAGGCGAAGCTCCTGCCCGCCGGCACGGAGATAGAATTCGCCCATGTCTTCGGCGACGACGACCGGCCCTTCTCGGATCCCGAGCAAAGCATCGACAAGGGTCGCGGCGGCTGGGGCCCCTTCCCCCGCATCGACCGGCCCCGCCATGCCGTCTTCGTCTTGAAGCATCCCCTCGAAATCCCGACGGGCGGCTCGCTCCAGTTTTCACTTTCGTTCGACGCGGCCTCCGGCGATCAGACGCCGCAGGTGATGACCCGAGGCCGTTTCTCCGTCACCCGGTCCGAGGAATGGACGCGCCTGGTCGAGTCCGCGCCGTTCACCCAGCGCCGCCGGGAGCTCGCCGAGACCCGCGGCCTCCGCTCGAAGATTCCGGCCGTGGACATTCCCGTGATGTCCGAACAACCGGCCAACCTCCGACGCGAGACGGCGGTCTTCGTCCGGGGCAACTGGATGCAGAAGGGCGACGTCGTTTCCCCCGCCGTGCCGAAGATCTTCAACCCGCTGCCGCCAGCCGAAGTGACCAACCGCCTCACCATGGCGCAATGGCTCGTCTCGAAGGACAATCCCCTGACCGCCCGCGTGGCCGTGAACCGGCTATGGGAAGAGCTCTTCGGCACCGGGATCGTGGAGACGCTGGAGGACTTCGGCAGCTCCGGCACCATGCCGTCCCATCCCGAGCTGCTCGACTACCTGGCCCTCCGTTTCCAGAACGACCTCGGCTGGAGCCGGAAGAAGCTGCTGCGGGAACTCGTCCTCTCCGGCACCTACCGTCAGGACGCCGCCATGCGACCCGAACTGGCCGACCGCGATCCGCGAAACCGCCTCCTCGCGCGCGGTCCGCGCAACCGGCTCTCCGCCGAAATGGTCCGCGACCAGGCCCTGGCGATCTCCGGCCTGCTCTCTTCGAAGATGTATGGCGCTCCGGTCATGCCGCTGCAGCCCGAAGGCATCTGGCGTTCCGTTTACAGCAACGCCAAATGGGAGACCTCCGCCGGCGAGGATCGCCATCGCCGGGCCGTCTACACCTACTGGAAACGCACCGCCGCCTACCCGAGCTTCGTCACCTTCGATGCTCCCAGCCGCGACGTCTGCACCGCCCGCCGCATCCCCACCAGCACACCGCTCCAAGCCCTGGTCACGATGAACGACCCGGTCTACTTCGAGGCCGCCCAGGCCCTCGCCGCCCGCATGGCGGTCGTCGATTCAACCAAGCCGGCGGACCAGCTTGCCGCAGGATGGGAACTCGCCACGGGCAGTCGCGCGGGCAGCCGACAGATCAAGCCCCTGTTGGGACTCTACGAACGGTCGTTGGCGAAGTTCCAAGCCGACGCTGAAAAGTCGGGGCACGTCGCCACCCGACCGGAATTCGCCGCCCTCACCGTCGTGGCCAACGCCCTGCTGAACGTCGATGCCGTGCTGACCAAGTAGGTCCCGGCCAAGTCAGGCGACCGCACGGGCTTGTTCCGCCGCCAACGCCGCCAAGTGCATCGCGGGGCGCGCCATCGCCTCCTCCGGGGCAACCAGTCGCACCAAGGAATCCGTCGCCGTGAAGAGGGCGTTCTTGCCCAGCTTTTCGGGAATGTCCACCACGCCGGCCAATCCGATACACGGCCGCTTCAGCTTCGCGCAGAGGGCGGCCACCTGGCCCGTGCCCTTGCCCATCGCGGTCTGCTCGTCGATGGATCCCTCGCCCGTCAGCACGAGATCCGAGTCCCTGATCAGGCCCGAGAGTTTGGCCAGCCTGGAAAAGATCTCGAAGCCGGACTCGCGCTCCGCTCCACAGAACGCCATGAGCGCGTAGCCGAGCCCGCCGGCGGCTCCGGCCCCGGGCTCCTTCGACAGATCCGGGCCCACTGCTTTCATCACCTTGGCCAGCGCTTCCAACGACGCCTCGGCCGCGGCCATGTCGTCCGGAAGGAGCCCCTTCTGCGGACCATAGACGCGGGAACAACCCTGCGCGCCCAACAACGGATTGGTCACATCGGTGGCGACGACCAGTTTCGGAAAGAGTTTCCGGCCGGCGGGCGCTTCCACTCCGGTCGCCTTGGCCAAACTGGTCCAGGCGCCGAGCTCCTGGCCGTTCTTGCTCAGAAAACGCCAGCCCAACGACCGCGCCAGTCCGAAGCCTCCGTCGTTCGTCGCGCTGCCTCCGACGCCCACGACGCACCGGGTCGCCCCGGACTTCTGCGCGGCCCGCAGCACCGCGCCCAACCCATACGTGTCCAGATCGAAGGGGTGGTATTTGCCGGGCGGCAACATCGCGAGGCCGATCACCTTGGCCGACTCGATGATCGCCGTCTTGGATTCCGGGTCATACCACCACATCGCCTCGCACGGCTGGCGTGCCGCGTCGAAGGTCTTCAGCCAACGCTCGCGCCCGTTCAGCAACCGGCTGAGCACCGGGCCAAAACCGTCGCCGCCGTCGCTCATCGGCAGCAGGGTCAGCTCGTCGTCCGGCCGCACGGACTTCCATCCGCGGCTGATGGCCAGGGCGGCCGCAGCGGCGGTCAAAGTGCCCTTGAACTTGTCGGGGACGATCAGAACCCGTTTTCGCATTGGGGCAAAACAGCCCGGAACCCGCCCGCGCCGCAAGATGGAAAGCGGTTTCCTACGGGAATTCCGGAGATCGAAGGCCCAAATCAGAAGGTTTGTCGGGGCACGGGATCGGTGGTCCGGGTCTAGGGCGTCGTGCTACGGGATTTCCGCGTCGGTCGCCTCTGGACGGCGCGCCCGTTTCATCCCATCTTGCGGCAATGACCAAACCGAAGATCATCGCCTATTTGAAACCGTCGTGTGGCTGGAGCATGGGAATCCGCGCCGTCATGAAGAAATATGACCTGCCGTTCGAAGACCGCGACATCATCAACGACTCCGCCCAGCGCGCGGAAATGATCGAAAAGAGCGGCCAGATGCTGAGCCCCTGCGTTGAGATCAACGGCACCATGCTTCCCGACATCAGCGGCGAAGAGGTCGAGTCGTGGATGCTCCAGAATCGCGTGGTCCAGCCCAACGACATCGCGCCGGAAGCGCCGATCAACCAACCCTGCGCGCACGAAATGCCGGAAACGGCCAGCATCGGCCTCAAGCGCTGATTCTCAGGGTCTTTCCCGGTCTCGTTTTTCCAACCATCAGGCGGCCTTCGGGCCGCCTTTTTCACGCCCGGAGGTCATGGATCGCGCGGCAATGGCATCGGCGGTCTTCCTGCCGTCACCGGCCTTGCCGACCGTTTTCAGAACGACGGCCCGATCCGCCGCGACGAGCGAGAAGCCAGCGCCACCGGCGACCGGTGAAACGAGCCGGAGTTTCCTGGAGATTTGGATCGGTTGTCTGAAACAGGGAATCACTGGAGCGGCCGCAGTCGTGCAACTTCGGTGACCGTCGAATACCGAACCTTGGAATCGCGGTTGGACTCGTGGGCAAAGGGAAGCCCGCAGCAGGGGAGGGATAGGAAATCGCTGCGGGCTTCTAGGTGGGAATTGCCGATGGAGACCACCGACAACACCTTTAAAATGGCCGAACCGGCCTCATCCACCAAGAACCATCTTCAGCCACCTGCCCGGATCCCATCCCCGTCACCAATCCACGCCACGCCACGAAAAGCCCGACCTAATCGGAACGATGCAGTGGAAAAGAATGGAAATCGCAGCCGCCCCGACTGCCGTCCGGCGAGCCCCGCGCCGGACCCGAACGCGTCCGGACACACCAGTCGGTGAATCGTTTCCTGCGCCTCCAGTGGACCGCGAGGGCGTGGTCCACTGCCCCCCGGCGGGCGCGCTCCCCAATTCCCCCTGCATCGTTCCGGCTTAAACGACTTGCCTGAACCCCGGGTCTCCCTTAAACAAACCTTGTTCGGTCGGCCGTCCGCCTCGGAGGGCCGATAAAGTGCAAAGCCAGTTTAGCTCAGTGGTAGAGCAGCTCATTCGTAATGAGCAGGTCGTCGGTTCAAGCCCGACAACTGGCTCCACTTTTTTACCGTTGCCCCGCAACAGGATGGACAGATCGAAGGGGCCGGTTTCAGTGGATTCTCCAGTTCAGCGCGGCCCATGACATAAGTCGGCCAACCCGCGCCCCAGATTTCGTCCGCCATTTACAACCACACTCAACCCGCCGTCTTGCTGCGGAATGGTCTTGGCCGCGACGATTATCAAAATGCGGCCCAAGGGCTCGTCGACGATGGATGGAACCGCAGGGTGAGGTCGGGTTCCATCGTCGATCCTCCAGCGTCGGTCATAGCACGGTTCGGGATTCAAAAGAAAACCTGCAGAAGTCCTCTTTCGCACTGCATCCGATCCGACCCACATTGGGTTTCCAGGAGGACTGAACAATCCCCAAAAAACGAAACTAAAGTGAACGGCCCGCGCAAGAGGTGCGGATCGGATTGATCAAGGCCGCCTCTGGGCCGACTCCGTGGAGGACGGCTCGCGCCACAACCTGACCTTCACGCGGATTTACCCGGACGGGGAGGAGTGGAAGGCGATCACGTCGTTCGGGAGGGATATTCTGCTGCGGGTCCCAAACTCGCTGCTCGGGCCCATACGCGGATCCCGCTGCAATGGCCGGAAAAGAATCCGCACTCCGCCGACCTGCGCCGCGACCGGATGCTCTCGGCTACGACCGAGGCCCGAGATCCGGAAGCCGGCAGTTACGGACCATGACGCGCGGGCCGTTCGCCGTCCGGCGCGTTCCAGCTTGCCAGTTGAGAGAAACTGCCGATCCTCACCAACCCGATACCGGTACCGGCCCGTCGGATGAACCGGAACGGACAATGGGCACGCTCGAACCACGACGTGGGCCAGATGAAGAAACCTCGAAAATGAAGAGTCCCGCACCCCAGGGCCCCCGCTACGAATTGGACCGTCGTCCCCTCTTGCCCGAGTGCGGCGGGCGGAGCACGGGGCACATCGAGACCGGTGAGATCCGTCCCATGGGTCGTGGCCCGGTCTTCATCTGGTGGGGACGTCCCACGGTGGCCGTGCTCCGCTGGGGATGGAGGAACTCCTGGAACTCCCAGCCGGTGATCGGGGCCAAGAGCGAGACGGTCGCGGACAACCCGAACTTCCAGACAGCCTTTTTGGCCCGGCGCTGCATCGTCCTCGCCTCGGCCTGGGTCGAGGTGAAGACGGACCACGGCCGCAAGACCCTCCATCGGTTCAAGCCCGGGGACGGGGAACTGCTGGGCATCGCCGGCCTGTGGGCCGAAGATGTTTCCTCGGCGGCGGACCACCGCTACGCTTTGCTGACCCGGGAACCGGACTCGCTCGTGGCCGCTTTCGCTTCGCGGATGCCGCTGGTCCTCCCACGCGACCTTTGGTCGGCCTGGATCGACCCCGGCACCGCCGAACCGGCCACGTTGATGGCTCGGGCCCGTTTGAACGACTGGCTCGTGTCCTGACCGGAGCCGGATCGATCAAATAGTTCAGACCATCGGACGCTGAACTTCTGCCTGCGCTCAAGAGTCCCCCTCCATCCACTGTGCGGAGAAGAAAAGCGGCATCCCGGTGAAACCGTGTCCGAAGAGGCTCCCTGGCTCGTTCGACTCTCCCTCCCTTTTGTCCCCGCAAGCTCAGACGCGGTCGGCTCCGGGATGTTGCCAAGGTGCGCGATACGGCCGGCGAAGAAGCTGGTTGGCTTCGTCGTCGCCCGCGATCCGACCGTTTGCCGCATCCCAGGCCAGGCTCCGGCCCAGCTTCATCGAGAGGTTGGCGAGGATGCAGGACGTCGTGGAGATGTAGCCCTGCTCGATGTCCGCCACCGGCTTGCCCCGCGTGGCGATGTTCGCCAACAGATCCTTCATGTGCCAACGGACCGCCGAGGCGACGTGGCGCTCCAGGTCCTTCTCGGTCTTGTCTTCGGGAAACTTGTCATACTCGAAGAGCGGCTCGCCTTTCAGCGTGGATTCGCTCTTGCCCAACGGGTAGAAGTCGTAGCCGTTGACTCCGGCTTTGAGCGTTCCCTTCTCTCCGTAGAAGATGGCCGCCCACGGATACTTCGGATCGGGCGCGTCTCCCCAGGAACGATGGGTCCAGACCACGTCCAGCTCCGGAAAGGAGAATGTCGCGGTCTGGGTGTCGGAGATATTGGCCTTGCTCGCCTTGTCCACGTAGATGCCGCCCAAGGAATCGACGCGGGTCGGCCAGCCCAGATCCATCATCCAGCGAACCATGTCGAGCATGTGCACGCACATGTCTCCGACGATCCCGTTGCCATATTCCGTGAAGGCGCGCCAACCGCGCGGGTGGGTCCATTTGCAGTAGGGGCGCATCGGTGCGGGGCCGGTCCACATCTCGTAGTCCAGCTCTGCGGGCGGAGCCGTGTCCGGCGGATTGCCGGACGCGCGCATGTGGTAGTAGCAACATATCTCCACGTGCCCGATCTTGCCCAGCAGCCCCTCCTTGATCACCCGGTCCCGGGCTTCGATCAGATGCGGCGTGCTCCGGCGTTGGGTTCCGATCTGGACAACACGCTTGTGTTTCCGGGCCGCGGCCAACATCGCCTGCCCCTCGACGACGTCCAAGCTGATCGGCTTTTGACAGTAGAGATCGGCCCCCGCCTCACAGGCCGCGATCATGGTCAATGCGTGCCAATGGTCCGGGGTGCCGATGAGCACGACATCGAGGTCCTTCTCCTTGAGCATCTCCCGGTAATCCGTGTAGGTGCGCGGTTTCTTGCCGGACTTCTGCCGCGAGGCCACGATGTCGGCCGCTTCGCCGAGCATTCGCGTATCCACGTCGCACAAGGCAACCACCTCGACGGGCGCCACCTGGATCAACCGCAGGAGATCGATCTTCCCATACCAACCAGTCCCGATCAGTCCCACGCGTTTTTTGACGTCGCCGAAATCGGCGGCGTAACCAGGAAGGGCGGACAAGGCGAGGAGAGCACCACTGGACTGGAGGAATTGTCGGCGGTTCATGGATCAAAGTTCTAGCGCGCGACTTCCCAAATACAAGCCGCCAACCAGCCGGGCCACCGGACCCGGCTTGAGCCACAGGTTGACACAAATTTCCGTCGCGCGGCCAACCATCGCGGCCTGTAGTCCCGCCTTCCGACGGAGCCTCACGGAGTCAACGCGGCTCCATCGAGCACACGCGGCGATAGAGCGCCTCGTATTGGGGAACGATCACCGCGGAGGAGAACAATCCGCGGGCTCGCTCCCTGGCCGCCCGGCCCATCGCCCGACGCCGATCCGGGTCGTTGATCAAGTCGCTCAAACCGCGAGAAAGCCCCTCCGCGTCGCCGTGGGGAACCATGATTCCGGTCGCTTCGCCGCCGATCAGCTCCGGGATCCCACCGACCCGCGTCGAAACGCTCGGACAGTCGAAACACATCGCCTCCAGGATGCTGAGGCAGAAGCTTTCCGTCTCCGATGCGAACACCCCGAGATCCGCCGCCTGCAAATAGTCTTCGATCGTGGCGACGTTTTCGCGGACGACGACACGGTCTTCCAGACCCAGCCGGCGCACCAATTCCCCGAACGGAGCGAAGCTTCCGCCCGCCAGCACGAGCAACTTCACGGAGCGCGCAGTCTTGAGCCGCGCCACCGCTTCGAGCACGAGATCGACGCGTTTCAACGGTCGCAGGTTGGACGAATGGAACAGCAGCAAATCATCCGGCCCGACGCCCAGTTCCCGTCGCACTTCCTCCCGGGAACGCTGCGGCGGATGCGGATCGAAGAAGTTGTGGATCACGTCGACCTCACCGCCGAAGCCGAGCAGCCGCTGGCTCTCCCCTTTCAAGAAGGCCGAAACGGCGGTCACGGCATCCGAGCAGTCCAGGGCGTGCCGAATGGCGGGGCCGTAGCCCGGGTCCCGTCCGAGCAGCGTCGTGTCGGTGCCGTGGAGCGTGGTGACGACCTTTGGAGCCTGCCCGACCGGCAACATCGACCGCGCGAGAATCGCGGCCGTGGCGTGCGGCACCGCGTAGTGGACATGCAGGACGTCGAGCCCGTGATCACGACTGACCTCGGCCATCTTCACCGACAACGGCAGCGTGTAGTCGGGATACTTGAAGAGGTCGTAGTCGTTGATGACCACCGGATGGAACTGCAGCCTGGGCGCATCGGTCTGCAGACGGAAGGGCCGCTCGTAGCTGATGAAGTGGATCTCATGCCCTCGCTTCGCCAGCTCCTCGCCCAGCGCCGACGCCAACACGCCGCTGCCACCCACCGACGGGTAGCAGGTGATCCCAATTTTCAAAGGTGCGAGGGTGGTCATCGGTGATGGAACCTTGAAAAGGGAAACCACAGATAAACACAGATGGACACAGATACGAAACGATCCGCCATTCTTATATTTCCCTCAACAGGTGCGCTTCTGTCCCGACAGGAACCATGTCCTTGGAGATGTCTATCGGGAGCAAAATCGGAACAAAGATTTTCTCAGGTCTCTTTCGATAAGAAATCATCTCAACCGCTCTGACGACCGAGTCAATTTCCAGAACGGCTGGCGTTCTCAATCTGATTCTCTCTCCAATAGACACAGTCGGCGAATCCGGCCCGGTTAGAATGCCCGGACCTGGCACGCACCCGCATCCTTCGATCTGAAACACATCTTCGGCTGTGAAAAGGTGGGCCATCGGGCGACAGCTATCTGTGTTGGTCTGTGGCCATCTGTGGTTGCGAAAGATCCGCCCTAAAAACTCCGGGCTCCCGAACCCAATTGCCGCAGTGAATCGATCAACGGCGGATCGTTCGGGAAGAGCGCCGTGGCATACTCGACGCCGGCTTGCAGTCCCCGGGATCGGGCCCGCGACAATTGCAGCTCCACATAGCTGCGGGACGTCACCTGGGTCACATGCGCCTCCATCGCGGCAGTCCACTTTGGAACCACGGAGGACACATCCACCAACACTGGCGATAGATCCGAAGGCTCGGCGTCGGGCGTCACTGCATAAAACAGCAGCAAATTGATGGCGTGTGGTGCGAATTCGCGCAGTTCGGCCAATCCGCCATAGCGGGCCAACCGGGCCGCGTCCCGCACCAGCGTGCCCAGCCGCCAATGGTCCGGGTGTTGGTTCTGCACCAGGCTCGGCGCCAGTACGACCGCCGGCTTCACCCGCCGAATCAAGCCCGCCAAACCGATCGCGTGGGCGGCTCGGATCTCCAAGTGGGCGTCGCCGTCGAGGTGGACGAACTCGATGGTCGCTCCGAGCACCGCCGCCGAAGTCTTCGATTCTGCCATCCGCTCTTCCGGCGTCCCTCGTGAACCGGCTTCACCGCGCGAGCAGACCACCAGGTGCACGGCGCGTCCGGTCTGGGCTTCCTTGGCCACGACACCACCGCAACCAAACTCGATGTCGTCGGGGTGCGCGCCAAAGACCAACAACGGCGCGAGGTCAGGCTGGGAGGTCGGTGTAGGCTTCATCGGATCGGTCGATGGTGTCGCGGTTTACGAAAGTGATTTCAGGAGCGTCTTCGTGGTTCAAGTAGGCGGCCTCGCCGGCGCCGGCAATGTAGTGGGTGCAGTGCAGGACCGACTGCATCCAGCGCAGCCGACTGTCGCGGGACGGGCTGATCTGATCCTTGGCAAAGTCCACGGCAGGGAGCGTGACGAAGTGGTCGCCGCCCTTGTGCAGTTTCAACGCGCCCTCCATCCAACGGGCCCGGACGATCTCGTCTTCAAAGGGCACGTCGACGAAGAAGTCCGCCACGTCGCAAGCCGCCCGTCGAAACGCGGCTTCGCTCGATCTCGCGACCCGGACGCCTTCCAGCAAGCCCATTCGCCGATACATCTCCAGGCAGAATTCGCCCACGGTCGACGCCGCGTTTCCACGCAACGCATCCACCCAACGAGGGTCCACATAGGCGGGCAACTGCAGCGCGGTCTTCGCGTGCCAATCGGCGCGGACGCGCTTCAGATACAGCGGCGAAAACTTTCGCTGAACCGGGTTGTCGAAGGCGAAGTTCAGCTCGATCGGTTCGCCGGTCTTGCGGTGGCGCAAGGTGGTCCGGGTCTCGCGCGGATCGTGGTCGCTGTCGTGGTAGAAGAAGACGATCTCGCCGCCGATCTCCGACTGGAGCCGGCGGGCCGTCACGAACTTGGCGTAGAGGAACCTCCGCGGAAAGAAGCCGCAGGGTTGCTGGCCGAAACAGATGACGGGCGATGCGCTCATACCGGACGTAGAGTGAAGGCCTCAAAAAGGCACAAAAGTCGCAAGACAGACTGCCGAGGCGAACCACAGATGAACACAGATGGACAGAGATCTAAAACCATCTGGCGGGCCAGGGAGCGCGGAGCATTGCTCCGCCCGAACGGAATGGAGACGACATGGGAATCACTGAAGCAGAACCACGCAAGAGGAGCGCGGACGGTCACGTCCGCAAGGCCGCGTCCCACGGCGAAAGGAGCCACGGCCGGGATGGCAGCATTCCACACGGGAGGACGATGGCCACGCCGGTTCACATGGCGGCTTCGGAGATTGGAGCCTGACTCGCGGACGTGACCGTCCGCGCCCCGTTCCAAGACATCGTTCCGGCTGAGGCGCAGCCTTTCATCGGAGGACACCCCATCTGTGTCCATCTGTGTCCATCTGTGGTTTTCCCTTCCGTTTGTCATACCGACTCCGTCTGGCTGCGGCCGAGAAGCGCCTGGAACAAAACGCTGAACAGCACGCAGGCGGCGCAGCCGATGAGGTTGAACCAAAGGTAGCCGATGGTGAGGCTGAAATAGAGGAGGAAGACGAACAACTGGGACGCGACCGCGCCCCAGAAGACCGCCGGCCCCCGGATCCATTTGAAGAAGAACGCCACGAGGAAGATCCCCAGGACCACGCCGTAGAAGATCGAGCCAAGGATGTTGATCGCCTCGATCAAATTCTCCGCCATGCCCACGAACAGCGCGAAGGCGATGGCGAACACGCCCCAGAAGCCAGTCAGCCATTTCGCGACGCGCACGTTCCGCGCCTCGTCCGCCGCCGCCAACGGCCGCACCCGCCGCCAGAGATCGATGGTCGTGGTGGTGGCCAGCGCGTTCAGCTCGCTGGCGGTCGACGACAGCGCGGCGGCCACCATGACAGCGATGAGCAGGCCGATCGCGCCGTGGGGCAGCTGGGCAAGAATGAAGGTGATGAAGACGTAGTCCGAGTCCCTGGTCTTCGCGTCCGGGTCCGCCGCCTTCAACGCCGCCTTGGCTTCCTTCCGGATGGCGTCGACGCGGCCCTGCGCATCGACCATGGCCATACGGGTGGCCACTTCCGCCTTTGCATCCCCCGCCCCGCGCATCGCCAGCCACTTCGTCACGTCGTCCTTCGCCTCCTGATGGGCGGCGGCGTGGCGCTGCTCGATGTCGCGGAAGATTGGGGCGTTCGTTCCCACGGCATGGCGTTCCCAGGTCACCTGGTTGAAGAACACGGGCGGTTTGTCGAACTGGTAGAAGACGAAGACGAACGCACCGAGCAGCAGGATGCAGAACTGCATCGGGATCTTCAGCAGTCCGTTGAACATCAGCCCCAGGCGCCCTTCCCTCAGAGACGCGCCCCCGATATAGCGTTGGACCTGCGACTGGTCGGTGCCGAAGTAGGAAAGCGACAGGAAGAGCCCTCCCAGCAGACCGGTCCAGAGCGTGTAGCGCCTGCTGGGATCGAACGACACATCGACTGCTTCGAGCTTGCCCATCGCTCCGGCGATGTGCGCCGCGCCGCTGAAGCCCAGCCCTTCCGGCAACCGCATCAGCAGGACGATGAACGCAGTGACCATGCCGCCGAAGATGACCGCCATCTGCCACTTCTGCGTCAGGCTCACGGCTTCGCTGCCACCCGTCACGGTGTAGACGATGACCAGCAATCCGGTGAGCGCGATGGTGAGATCGACCCTCCAACCGAGCACGGTCGAGAGGATGATCGCGGGCGCATAGATGGTGACCCCGGCCGAAAACCCGCGCTGCACGAGGAAGAGGACCGCGCCCAGGACGCGGGTCTTGGTGTCGAAGCGCCGGCCCAAATACTCATAGGCGGTGTAGACCCCGAGCCGGCGATAGATGGGCAGGAAGACCACGCAGACGATGATCAATGCCAGCGGCAGGCCGAAGTAGTTCTGCACAAATCCGATGCCGCTTTCGTAGGCCTGGCCCGGGATGGAAAGGAAGGTGATCGCGCTGGCCTGCGTGGCCATGACCGACAGGCCGATGGTGCCCCAGCCATTGGTGCTGCTGCCCTTGAAATAGGTGTTCAGGCTGCGGGTGCCGCGCGTATGCCAGGCTCCATAGGCGGCGATTCCCACGATGGTGCCGAGCAGCACCAGCCAATCGATCAGGTTCATGCGAACACGCGCGTGAAGAGCGCGAGCAGCAGGACACAGACCACGAAGAATCCGAAGACGAAGCCGTAGACGCCGCGCCAAGTGCGGAATCCCGGCACTCCCGGCGGTTCTTCCTGGGTGGAGGGATCGGGAACGCGCTTCATTTTCCGAGGGAAACCAGGTTGGCGAAGAGGCGATAAGCGCCGGGCACCCCGGCCGGAAGTTGCCGGAAGAACGCCAGGCCCGTGTAGACGAAGTAGCCCTTGCCGTGACGGGCGATGAGCACGCTGCTCTTCAACGGCTCTTCGCCGGGATCGTTCATCGCCAACACCGGTGTGTAGTGCGCGTCCCAGGAACTCGGGAAATACGCGCCCCGCTCCTGCACCCAGCCGTTGAAATCCGCCGGCCCGATCTTGTTGGGTGTCGTCAGCGCGGGATGGCCCGGAGCGAGGAAAGAAACGGGGGCGGTCTCGTCCGTCACGCGCTGCTTGGGAGCGGGACCGGCGATGGAGATTTCGTAGGGCCCGAGGGGTTGGGCGCGGAGCCCGTTGGGACGGTTGTATTGGGCGACGACCGTGCCACCGGCTTCGACGTAGGCGAACAGGCCAGGGAGGTTTGCGGCGAGATCCTTGCGCTCGTTGAACGCCCGCACGCCGATCACGACCGCATCGAGACCCGCGAGCTTCTCCGGTGTTAGGTCCGCTCCCGTGACCATGGTCACCTTGTAGCCGAGCTGTTCCAGGGCTTCGGCGGTGTCGTCGCCCGCGCCTGGAAGATAGCCGACCGCCTTGCCCCGCGTGGCGACATCGAACGCCGCCACCTTGAGCCGGGCCTGCGGCTGGAGGAGCTGGAGCGGAATGTGGGGATAATCGATCACGACGCGCGAATTGCTGAACCTTGCTCCGTCGATCTCCGCAACAGCCAGCAGCGCCCCGGACGCCGCTGAAGCGGGTGCCTTCACGGTGAAGGTCGCCTTCGTGCTCTCGCCGGCCCGGGCAATCTTGAAGGCCTGGCTGACAGGAGAAACGGTCCAGCCGCCCGGGGCTTCCAGATGCAGGATTCCAAAGGCATCCGCTCGCGCAGCGGTCACATCCACCTGGATCAACTTCGCCGCGCCCGGAATGAACAGTGCCACGCCGGATTCGAACCGCATCGACACCGGCGAGATCACCGCAATAGGGCGCGCGGGCTTCCCGCCGTCGGCCGGCGCCATCAGGTCGTCCGCCACGACCAGCGTCTGGCCGCCGACTTCGAATTCGTAGTCGACCGTGAACGCGGGCGGATTCTCCGGCCGGCCGATCAGTTTGGTCTCGGCCACGCGGAACATTCCGGTCGTTGGCTCTTCTCTGAGCCAATACGGCTGCGTCAACGGCGTGGCCTTGGGCACAATGAAAGACAGATCCCGGGCGACGGCTTCGCCCGGCTGGAGCGAGGCCGGCCGTTTGACGTCTGCCAATCCCGGCACACTAACGGCGACCCACCGAACGGGCACGCTGGAGCGCACCCTCGTTTGAGCGCGGATCGCCAGGGTCTCGCCCGGCGCCACTTCGGCCACCGCCGGGACGCTCTCGACCGTCAAGCCGAGGCAGCCTTGCAGCACATGGTCCAACTGGCGCCGCTTGTCCGCGACCACTGGATCGGTCGGGAGCGCGGCAACCCGCTTCCGGAGTTCCAGCAAGGCCGGGACGCTCGCCGCCGGATCTTTCTCGTCGAACTTCGCCAACGCCTCTTCGGTCAGACGAGCCACCTCGGCACCCCCGGGCACGCGGGCCCACGTCGTGTCGATGCCGTCCATGATGTCGTTGGTCGCCGCGGAACCACCCAGGAGCCGGAAGGTCTCCGTCCATTCACCATCACCCGCCGGACGCATTCCGAAGCCCTGCGTCTTGTGCTGCGCGCGGCTGCGCATCGCGATGGCCTGGAAGCTCTCGCCCGTGACGGCGTCCTTGCCTCCGGCTTTGAGCGTGATCGCCCCGCCGTCTTCGCCACGCCAGCCGTTGTGCAGGATGCGGACGGGCTGCCACGGCGTGAGGCCTTCCGCGAGCTGTTCTGGAAACGCCGTCGGATCACCGGCCAGTTTGAAGGCTTCCAGCGCCACGACGGCCGACGCGGTGTGGTGGCCGTGGGTCCCGCTGGGTTCGGGCGAAAAGCGGGTCACGATCACGTCCGGGCGGAACTCGCGGATCACACGGACAACATCGGCCACCACCTGTTTCCGGTCCCAGATGGCGAGGGTTTCGTCGACGCTCTTCGAGTAGCCGAAGTCCAGGGCTCTCGTGAAAAACTGCCGGCCTCCATCGATCCGACGCGCGGCCAGGAGCTCCTGCGTCCGGGCCAATCCCAGCCGTTCACCAAATTCCGGACCGATCTCGTTTTGGCCGCCATCGCCACGAGTGACCGAGAGATAGCCCATGCGATAGCCCCGACCGCCGGCGAGATAGGCGATCAACTGGGTGTTCTCGTCGTCGGGATGGGCGGCGATGTGGAGCACCGTCGCGTAGGTGCCGAAGCTCCGCAGTTCCTCCCGGATCGCAACCGGCGACGGCTCGGCCGCCGTGATGCCGAATCCGGCAAACACGACCGTCGCCACCGTGGCCGCGACGACCGGGCGGAACATCGAGCGGAGCAATTGCATCACTTGAGCGATTTCGCAATTTCCTTGGCCTGCCGGGCCATCACGCTGTCGGGACCTTCCAGCTTGAGTCCGCTCTCGACCGTCTGGGCCGCGACCGCCCTGGCCTCGTCCTTGCGACCGAGCTTCACCAGAAGCCGGGTCTTCAGCAAAAGGGTACCGGGATAGCCTGCGCGCAGTTTGATCGATTCATCCACCCACGCCAGGGCCTGTTGGGAATCGCCCCCGTTGTTGAAGAGCAGGGATGCCGCGCCGTAGTAGAAGTTCCACGTCTGCGGTGCGCCCGAGGCGATGGCTTCCTTGACCTTCGGAGTCAGCATCCCGACGGTGTCGACTTCCAGCTTCACGGGCACTCGGGTCCGTTCCCATTCTATGAACAGCGTGGCGCCGGTATCGTGCAGGTCGCCGAATCCGATGGTGAAGCTCTCGACCGGCGCACCGGTCTTCATCGGCTTGGACTTGAAGCGAGCCGTGTCGTTCTCGGGCTTGTAGGCATAGGCGCCCCACGACGCCTTCTCAGGGAGTTTTTGCACGACGATCGTCCACTCGGTTTTGCCGGGGATGGTGAACAGTTCGTAGGAACCGGCCGCCAGCTTGGCTCCGCCGAGCGTCACGTCGGCGCTGAAGGAAACGCGGGTCGCGGCGTTGGCGCCGGTTCGCCAAACCTCGCCGTAGGGAATCATCGAGCCGAAGATCTTCCGCCCTTTCACGCCGGGTCGCGAATAGACGACCTCGACGTCGGTCAGCCCGACCTTTTGCTTCACGGTGGCGGCGGGGCTGGGCGAGGGAAATTCAAGGTCGGCCGCAATGGCGGTTCCGGCGAGGGCCGCGATCAAACCACAGGCAAGGGCCAAGCGGGCCCCAAGGTATCTCGGAATCATGTTGGGAGAAGGTAGGGGAGACGGTTTCGGAACGAATCATTCAACTCTGGACAAACGATGGACGCGCTGCGGGAGCCCCTCGCCCCGGCCCAACCCCCGCCCAATGGGGATTGGGTGGTCGTCAGGCCGGGTGAGGGGTGGACCTCACTTCTTCACGGTGAACGGAATGCTGTAGGTGGTCTTCTCCCACATCAACTTGATCACTCCCCCGCCGGACGAACCCTTGTCGATGGCCACGGTGAACTGCTCGGTCGCGGCCGCACCGTTGGAATCGCTCTTCTTGGCGTCCACGCGGGCCACGTCGTTCTTCTCATCGACGGGCACGCCCCAGGCGCCGAGCACGCTGCAGAAGGCGAGCTTGGCCGATCCGTCTTCGTTCGGGACAAAATAGAGGGTGTAGGCGCCAGCCGGAATGGTCGTATCGCCGAACAGGAGGGGCTTCTGGGTGATCAGCGAAGTCGCCTCATCGGCTCCCATGCGCCAGGCCTTGCCGTAGGGCACGAGACCGCCCCAGATCTTTCGGCCCTTCATGTAGGGGCTGCCGTAGGTGATGGTGACGCGGCCGCCGTCCACGACCTGGCTGACGGTTTCATGCGGGCTCTTGCGCTGCTGCTGGGCTTGGAGCGGCGAGGCGGCGAGGAGCAGGGTGGCGGCGACGGCGAGGAAGGAACTGAGGGTTTTCATTGGAGCTTTTGGTTGCGGAGATTCTCTGAGGTTGGAGAGACGGATCAGACCGGTGGCTTATTCCACTCAATCGGCGAAAGAGGATGGTGCGGGTCCCGTTGGAACCTTGGAACCCTCTGCCCGACTCGGCTGAACAAGTGCGTTTCAATGGTGATTTCCCGACGTTTCAACTGCTTGGAGCGCCGAACATTGGCCGCACTCACCGGCGAATGCAAACCGACGTGTTTCCAATCGGAAAACGACGTCACCGCTTCCGACTAACAACGCCGAATACGCCCGATCCGTTACAGGAGACCGGCCGGTTGACGCTCCCGGCATCGCCCCCTAGCTTTCGCCCCCAATGTCGAAACCGGCCGCGCCGGCGTGCATCCGCATCCGCGGCGCCCGCCAGAACAACCTCAAGAATCTCGACCTCGATCTTCCCTTCCGGAAGCTGATCGTGGTCACGGGATTGAGCGGTTCCGGCAAGAGCTCCCTCGCCTTCGACACGCTCTTCGCCGAGGGCCAGCGCCGCTATGTGGAGACCTTTTCGCCGTATGCCCGCCAGTTTTTCGACCGGATGGACAAGCCGGCCGTGGACAGCATCGAGGGCATCCCTCCGGCCATCGCCATCGAGCAGCGCAACGCCGTCCGCTCCACCCGCTCCACCGTCGGCACGATGACGGAGATCTGCGACTACATGAAGGTGCTGTGGCCGCACGTCAGCACGCTGTATTGCCGGAAGTGCGGACAGCCGGTGCGGAAGGATTCGCCGCAGACGATCTGGGAGAAGCTGACCAAAACGACACCCGATGCCGGATACCCGATGCCGGATGAAGGCAGCAGCCGCTACGCGGCGATGGAGCTCCGGGATCAGCCGAGCTCTCTGAGAGATCCGGCATCAGGGATCGGGGATCAGGGATCGGGTATCCGGCCTCCGGCCTCCGGCCTCCGTGAAGCGCTCCTCACCTTCCATCTCACCCTCTCGGAAAAACTTTCCGTCGCCGAACAGCTAGCCCTCGTGGCCAAGCAGGGTTTCCAACGACTGCTGATCGACGGCCAACCCGTTCGCATCGAGGACGCCGCCGCCCTTGTCGAGCATCCGGCATCCGGCATCCGGGATCACTCCAGCGGCATCGATGTCATCCAGGACCGAATCAAGCTCGCCGCTTCCAGCCGCGCCCGTTTCACCGAAGCCTGCGAACAGGCCTTCCACTTCGGCCACGGCAAAGTGTCCGTGCGTTTCATGGGTGCAAACAAGGAAAAGCCGCTCCTCTTCAGCAATCGGTTCCACTGCGCCCTTTGCGACCTCGACTACCGCGAACCCACCGCCGCGCTCTTCAGCTTCAACCATCCCGTCGGAGCCTGCCCCGAGTGCAAGGGCTTTGGCCGGATCATCACGATCGACTACGACCTCGCCATTCCCGACCGCTCCAAGACGCTGGCCGAGGGCGCGGTCAAACCATGGCAGACCGAGACCGGTAAACAGTGCCAGAACGACATGCTGAACGAGGCGGGTCGAAACAAGTGTCCGCTGAACGTCCCCTTCCGAGACCTGCCCGAGAAATGGCAGCGCTGGGTCGTCGACGGCGATCCCGGCTACGGCAAGGACAAGGAACACGAATGGCCCAACGCGTGGTATGGCGTGAAGGGCTACTTCCGCTGGCTCGAATCAAAGGCCTACAAAATGCACGTTCGCGTGCTCCTCTCCCGTTATCGCGCCTACACGAAATGCCCGACCTGCGACGGCCAACGGTTCCAGCCGGAAGCACTGTTGTTCCGATTGCCGATTGCCGATTTTGGAATTCCGATTGAAAAGCCCTCACCCGGCCTACGGCCACCCTCTCCCAGTCGGACGGGGAGAGGGCACGGTGAGGGGTTTGGCGGAAACATTCGAACGGACTCCCTTGCCCAGGGTGACGCAGCCCCGGAGACGACAGCTCGAAAATCAGAAATCAGAAATCAGAAATCGCAGATCACGCTGTCCGACTTTTATCTGCTGCCCGTCCGCGACGCGCTGGGTCTCGTCGATGCACTGGCCGCTCAGCACCGCGCTTCCGCCAACGACCCGCTCGCCCTCGCCCTTCAGGAAGTCAGCGCGCGCCTTGGCTATCTTGACGAGGTCGGGCTCGGCTACCTCACGCTTGATCGAGCCACGCGCACCTTGTCCGGCGGCGAAACGGCGCGCGTGAACCTCACTTCCTGTCTCGGTTCCCGCTTGGTCAATACGCTCTTCGTCCTCGACGAACCCAGCGTCGGCCTCCATCCCCGCGACACGGATCGATTGGTAAAGGTCCTTCATCGCCTGCGCGATCAGGGCAACACCGTCGTCGTCGTGGAACACGAGTCGAACGTCATGCGCGCGGCCGACCAGATCATCGATCTCGGACCCGGCCACGGCGAATCCGGTGGCGACCTGGTCTTCCAAGGAACGCTGGATGAAATGTTGCGCCCCGTAGGCCGGGCATCCCTGCCCGGCAAGTCCCGCAAAGTCGGAAACGGCAACTCGCCGGACACGGATGCCCGGCCTACGGCCTCCCTCACCGCCGACTACCTTTCCGGCCGCAAATCCGCCGCCCAGCCGAAGCACCGCCCCATCAGCGGCAAGCCCGGTGTTCCGCGCCTGACTTTGGCGCACGCGACTCGCCACAACCTTCACGATGTCACCGTCGAGATTCCGCTCCAGAGCTTCGTCTGCGTCAGCGGCGTCAGCGGCTCGGGCAAGAGCACGTTGATCCGCGACATTCTGATGCCTCTGTTGGAGGAACGGCTCGGCCGCGAGGAAGACGCCCCGGCTTCCACCTCGGACGACGACAAAGAAAAAGACTCCGATGGGGAAAAGGACTCTCTCGTTACCAGCGCGACTTTGAGCGGCCACGAAGCACTGGGTCGTGTCGTTCTCGTCGATCAAACGGCTCTCGGCCGAACCCCGCGCTCCAATCCCGCCGTCTACATCGGTGCCTTCGAAGACCTACGCGAACTCTTCGCCCAGACGGATCTGGCCCAGCAGCGCGGCTTGAACGCCAGCGCCTTCAGCTTCAACTCGGCTCAGGGCCAGTGCGAACGCTGCCGCGGCGCGGGCTTCGAGAAGATCGAGATGCAGTTCCTCAGCGACGTCTTCGTCCGCTGCCCCGACTGCGACGGCCGCCGTTATCGAGGCCACATCCTGGAGGTGAAACTGTCCTCCATCGGGCATCAGGAATCCCGCATCGCGAATCCCTCCGCGCTCGAATGGTCCATCGCCGACCTGCTCGACGCCACCGTGGACAACGCCATCGGCTTCCTCGACGGATTGCCGGCTGCGAAGTCCGTCCTCCGCGCCCGCAAGAGTTTCGCCCTGCTCCAGGACATCGGCCTCGGCTACCTTCGCCTGGGTCAGCCGATCAACACCCTGTCCGGCGGCGAAAGCCAACGGCTCAAGCTCGTCCGGCATCTCGCGGACTTCGAGTCCCGTGCCAGCAAGTCCGACAAACCGACCTTGTTCCTCTTCGACGAACCAACGACGGGTCTGCACTTCGAGGACGTGCGAATCCTGATCGGTGTTTTCCAGCGGATCGTCGACGCCGGCCACTCGGTGCTGGTCGTCGAGCACAACCTCGACGTCATCCGTTCCGCCGATTGGGTGATCGATCTCGGCCCCGACGCCGGCGATGAGGGTGGCCGGGTGGTGGCGGAAGGAACCCCGGAAGAAATCATGTCCGTCTCCAAGAGCCGGACGGGCGAAGCGCTCCGGCAGTAGAGCGCAAGAAAAGAGCCCGCGCCAATCGCGGGCTCGATTCGTCAGCAATGGACGTCGCGTCTACTCCTTCAGATCGTCGAAGTAGTCGCGGACGGCACCGCGATAAGCGCGGGGCACCTTTTCGTCGCTGATGGCGGCGCGGGCCTCGCTCTGGGCGGCGGTCACGGCTTCCTGCACTTTCAACTTGCTCGTGCCTTTGATGCTGACGCCCTTGAGCGTGATGCTGGGCATCGGGCCACCGGGACTCATCTGGCCGTTCAATTTGGTGGGATTCAGGCCGGCGGCCAGTTCGCCGCCACCGCGATCGGTCAGGCCCTTCCCTTCCATATCGGGGCGCTGCATGTCGCTGTAGTCATAGAGCTCCGACATTTCGGGATAGTAGAGGTAGCCGCCCTCGGGTTCCCAGGTTCCCACTCCGGGTCCGGCTTTTCCGCCTTTGCCCATCTTCGGGCGTCCTTTTCCGGGGTTGTTGCACTGGCCCCAACTCTTGCCGGTGGCGAGGGCCATCTGGGCCCGGCTCAAAGCATCGAGGCTGGCTTCCAACGCGTCCATGTCGCCCATCTGGTCAAGCAGGCGCTTGAGCTCCTCGGACGCGGCGGCGAGCTGTTTGCCGCCTTCGCCCTTGTTGCCGGCCTTCATCTCGGACGCGGCTTTTTTCAACATCTCGCCAACCTTGCCGAACTTGTCGCCGGGTTTCGCGGCCTTGGCCACCTCGGCCAGCATCTTCTCCATCTCGTCCTGGCTGATCTGCCCCTTTTTCAGCTGCTCGGACATCTTGTCGAGGGTTTCACGGGCCGCCTGGAACTGCCCTTTCTGCAGCTGCTCGGCCAAGGTCTTGGCCTGTTCCTGGGTGGACATCTTCTCGGCTTCGGCAATGGCCTTGGCCATTTCCTGCAGCTTCTCCAGATCGTTCAGCGCGGAATTCATGTCGCGCAGAAAGGCGTCGGGCTGGCTGTTCTTTAGGGCCTGGATGGCGGCTTCGAGGTCGGGCAGCGACGCGCCCATCGCCTGGGCTTGCTTCGCCATTTCGGCGAGCTGCTGGGCCATCTGCTGTTTCGCCTCCGGTGTCATGCCCGATTCGTTGCTGGCCATGCCGGCTCCGGCTTCCTTGGCCTTCTCCATCTCCTTCTTCATCTGGTCGAGCGCGTCCTCCATCGACTGGCCCTGCTTGTCCATCGCCTTCTGGGCCTCCGCCAGCTTCTTCTGCATCTCTGAATCGCCGGTCGGCGACTTGCCTTGGGATTGTTTGGCGGCCTGTTGGAGCGGCTTCAGGCCGGGGGTCTTGCCGAGCTCGCGGGCCTGGTCTTCCAGCTTCTTCTGCACGCTCGAGAGCTCTTTCAAGGCGTCGGCGCGGGTCAGCTTCGCCTTTTCGATTTCCTTGGCCAGATCGATGGCGCCTTCGATGCCGTTGACGGTGTCGGACATCTTCTCGACGGGCTTCTCGGTCTCGTGCTTGAGCACTTGGGCGAGATTCGCGCCGACATCCTTCAACACCGCCCTGTCCGTCCGCGCCTGCTGATGGGCGGCGGTGCGGTATTCGGGAACGAACGTGAGAATCGCGGCCACAAGCAACGCGGGAAGACTGCGGCTGAAAGTCCGATGGAGCCGGACAGGAAAGAGCCGGGCTCCATGGAGATCCTTCACCTTGGCGGCGGCGTCGGCCAGCTGCAGCCGGGCCCATTCCGAGGAGGTGTCGCGGATTTCGATGGCGGTGGAGACGCGGTCCTTCAACTTCGCCATGGCATCGACCTGCCGCGCCACGACGGCATCGGGCAAGCCGCGCAGGAATCCCACCGACCAGCCGACCGCAGCGGCCACCAAGACGGCCAATCCGGACCACGCGACGATCCCGGGGGGAACTGGGAGGAGTTTGTAGGCGATGAGCAGAACGGCCCAAGCCAGGGTCCCGCAGAAAAGGACTCGACCGAGGAGATTGAGCCCCCGCTGCCGGCGCAGGCGCAGACGCGCGCTCGCCACGACTCTTTGAATGACCTCCAGCTCCGGCTTCATGGCGCGAAGATGCCCGATCCGACCGTTTTGGCGAGCGGGGATTTTGGGCCGGGAGCGAAGCGGGTGTGATTAATTCCGGGTGAGGAAGAATGAGACGGTTGCAGAAGAGAATGTCCAGATCCAGTCGGAGGACCCAATCGAGTTGGGATGAAGCAACCCGGCAGCAGTGCGAAACTCACGGCACTGGAAACCCAAGGGGACTTCCAAAAACCGAGCTTTTTGGAAGCGGGCCGTTGGAAATGGAAATTGGAACGCAAAGGCGATGGCCGGCTGCGGCCCGGTGGAATGCAGCGGTGGGTCCCGCGAAAGGCCGGAAGGTCTTTCAGAGGCCTGGCGAAGGCGTTTTGGCAGCCGCGCCTCAGGCGGCGAGCGGATGAAGTTTGAGGCGCAGGATCGTCTCATAGCGTTTGAGGTTGTAGCAGAGGTTCTTCATCTGGATGGCCTCCGGGTTGCGGGCCCGGCCGATGTCGCGCAGGAAGATGCGCCCGGCCTGGCCGCTCATGACCGCAAAGGGGTGTTCAACCCGCGCCCGGGTGCTGGAAATTTCGCGGTTCTCCGCTTCGTTGAGGGCCCTTCCGCGCACGCCTTTTTGGCGCTCCAGTCCGCCGGGGTCTGGCCGCTCTTGACCGGGGCGCTCTCCTCGCGCGTGTTCCGTTGCCGGGGCACTTCGACGAAGCTCGCGTCCACCATCACCCTTTCTTTGGGCAGGAGTCCCTAGCCGGCCAGATAAGAGCTGAAAACCTCGAACAGGGACGCAAACGCCCGGGCCTTTTGCAGGGCCTCGCGGAACTCGCGCACCGTTTTCCGGTCGGGGACGGGATCGGCCAGGTTCAGGCCCAGGAAACGCTGGAAGGAAAGACGGTCCAGAATCTGAAACTGCGTGGCCTCGTCGGAGAGTTGGTACAGCCGCTGGAGAACCAGAATTTTGCACCGGAACAGGCGCGGATAGGCCGGGAAGACCCGATCCAGCACGAGTTGGAAAATCTGCCAGTCGATCACCGCGTTGAGCCGTTCCAACGGATCGCGCTGCCGGGAAATCCGGTCCAGGCGCTCGGTCCGGGAGAAGAAGGAAAGCTCAACGGGACGAATGGTTTCAGACACGCGCTCCTGGACGAAAACCCCGCCCCGCCTGCTCAATTTCAACGGCTATTTCTTTTCTGGAAAATCGAGTTTCTGGAAGTCCCCTCAAACCATTGACCTGCCTCGTAGTGTTTCGCGATTCAGATCGGGCTGCGGGGCCAACCCGGAAACAAAAAAGACCGGGCCGAAGCCCGGTCTTTGTGACTGTTGGATCCTACTGCTGGATCAGTTGCGCGTCCGGTAGAACCCGGTCGCGGTCACGGCGTAGGGCGAGGAAGCGCCGGCCACATCGGTGAAGGTGCCGTTGACCGTGGCGCTGGACTGCAGCGTGCCGCTGTAGGTGATGGACGCGCCAGCGATGGCGATGGTCGGACGATTCACCGCAGTGCGGGCCCGGAAGGCCTTGACGTAGCCCGGGGTGGCCGTGTCGTTGACGAGGATCTTCGTGCCGTCGGGCTGGATGCTGGCCCACTCGGCGTTGCCGCCGCCGCCGCCTTGGAACCAGACAGCGCGCATGGGATACACACCAGGCTGAGGAACGACGATTCCGTAGACGATGTCGCTCGCACCCTTGCCGTAGTTGGCGCGACCGAGGCTGGTGGCCGTATCAGCACCGAGGCTGACGGTGACACCACCCGCGTCCGCCAGATGATCCTTGATCTTCTGGCCATCGACGATGCTAACCATGACGGTCGGAACCGCGTTTCTGACGGCGACGCCGGTCATGACGACCGGCAGGTTGAGG
>JBBQXJ010000025.1:0-55936 GCA_038209745.1 Verrucomicrobiota bacterium | reverse complement strand
GGCGGGCCACCCAGCGCAGCGTGAAGTTCCTCCGCTGGCTCCGCCACGCCCTGCGCGACCGGCTCACGGAAGCCCTCGCCGTGCCACGCCTCGCCTCCCTCTACGCCGCATCATGACACCCGCCTTCGGACGCCGATGCGTTTGGAGCCTGTTCTCGCCTGTTTCATCATCTACGAACTGGCATCAGTTTTCGCTGGCGTTTGGAACAAATGACGACTGCCATTTCTTTCTCGACGGAAACCGAATAAACTCTATGCCGCCATCGATCACAAACTATTCCCGTCCTCAAGGGAAATGGTATATCGGAGGATTTGTGCCGTATCCAGGGGGCACCTTTTTCAGCGGGGCAATCGACGATTTTCGCATCTACAACCGCGCTCTACCTGACGACGAGATAAAGGCTCTTTACGACTACGAAGACCCTTCCGCCTCCCCGGTCATCACCCTGCAACCGCAGACCTTGACGGTCTACGAGGGCTCGAACGTGACCCTTTCGGTGGGTCTCCAGAATGTAGGAACCTACAACTACCAGTGGCAGATGAACGAACAAAACATCCCGGGGGCGAACAAGGTCTCGTTGACGATCAGCAACGTTCTCGTGGGTAACTATCAATATCGGGTCATTGTAAGCAACATGGCGGGAACGGTGATCAGCGATTCGGCCACCGTGCGGGTCAATTTAAACTCGCCGCCAACCATCTTGGTTCAACCAGTGGGCCTGACGCCAGTCGAAGGATCCCAAGCCATCCTAAGCGTGGTCGCCACGGGCCCAGCAGCCTTGAGCTACCAGTGGCAATTCAACCGTAGGAATATCCCGACTGCGATCCAGAGCAGTCTTGTGCTGGACGGCATTCGACCATCGACGAACGGCGCGTATAAGGTGTTGGTTAGAAACGCATACGGGGTCACGATCAGCGCCGAGGCGTCGATCACGGTGCGTGTCACGGACAGCGACGGAGATGGGCTGAGCGACTACGAGGAACTACTGCTGGGCACCAACCCAAACATGACGGACACCGATGGGGACGGGTTGAGCGATGGATGGGAAGCTGGAGGCCTGCGCTACTCGATCGTAACCAACCTATTCACTTGGAAAGCGGCCAAGGCGGACGCCGAGCGCCGAGGCGGGCATCTCGTGACGATCACCAGCGAACGGGAACAGGCTCTTGTCTTGTCCAGATCCCCAAACGCTTCTTATTGGGTCGGGGGCACAGACGAGGTTACCGAAGGGAGTTGGAAGTGGATTACGGGAGAGCCATTTACCTATACCAATTGGGCTGTCAACGAACCCAATCACCTCCCAACGGAGAATTACTTGGAGGCTCGCTTCTATGACCTTCCTGGTAGTAAATTGTTTTGGAATGATAATAGGGATAATGTCAGCCAGATTTACATGCTGGAGTATGGCTATCCTACAGACCCGCTAAAGGCGGACACGGACGGGGACGGCTACAGTGACGGTATCGAGACCCAGTTCGGTAGCGACCCGACCAGCGCCGCCAGCATTCCGACAGGGGCTTTGACCATCTACCCGGCGGTGGACGTCGAGTTCGCGACCTTGATCGGGGTGAACTACCAACTGGAGGTGTCCAGCGATCTGCTTAATTGGCAGCCGCATGGAGCCGTATTGGCCGGCGACGGCGTCCGCCAGAATCGTCTGATTCGAGCAACGGAGGGCAGCCGCTATTGGAGGCTGAGGGTCGTTCCCTGAACCATCTTGAATCCCTTCACACCGGCTTGCCTGCCACTGTTCTCTCCGAGAATGGAATGGCGACGAACCCCGTTCTCCGCGAAGCGAGGTCCAGCGGCTCAAAGCCCCAGTAGTCGCTTGATCTCGGTTTCCAGCTTTTCGCCCCGGGCCTCGTCCGAGGCGATCTTGCCTTCCTTGTCCAACAGGAACATCGCCGGAATGGCGTTGATGCCGAACTTGCGGCCCAGGTCGTTCTGCCAGCCTTTGCCATCGAAGTATTGGGGCCAGACCATCCCGTGCTTCGTGGTGAAATCGACCATCTTCTTCTTATCGTCGACATCGGACTCCAAAGTGATTCCGATGACCTCGAAGCCCCGGTCGTGATACTTTTTGTAGTTGGCCACGACGTTCGGAATCTCCCCGATACAGGGGCCGCACCAGGTCGCCCAAAAGTCGATCAGCACGACCTTGCCTCGGAGTTTGGCGATGTCGACTTCACGACCGTCCACCGCCGTGAACTTGATCCGGCCTATCTCCGTTTCGCGGAGGTCGGCGACGCGCTGTTTCTCCGCGGCTTCCTTTTCTTTCTTCGCGACGATCGCGGCGCCGACCGGGGTGGTCTTGATCTTGTTCGAAAACGCCGTGGCGGCCCCGGGATCGATCGGCTCCAAAAAGTCGAGGTAGATGCCCGCGACGGTGGCTCCTTTTTCGTCCGGAAACTTGGCGAGCAACCGGTCGGTCAACGGCGCGAGAACGGAGAGATCCGGTTTGCCGCCGGACTCGCCGACCCCGCTGCGGGCCTGGAGGGTCAGCCACTGGTAGGCCCCGAATCGTTGGCGATCGCTCGGGTCTTCGCCTTCGCAGACCTCCACCATCCGCGCCACATGTTGGGCGCGGAACGCCTTGGCGGCGGCCTCGTCGAGTTCGACGTTCTGATAGCCCGGATCGGCGTCGAACTCCGGCTTGAACCCCTTCCAATAGATCGGCGCGGTGTAGCCCATCTGGACGATGGCTTCCCAGCGCCGCGGGTCGTCCGGATGGTTCTTGGCAAAGGCCAGTCCCTGTTCGGCGAATCGCGTGAGTTTCCGGTCCATGCTCTCCCAATACTTCCGGTCCTTGGGTGTGACCTCTTCGGGGAGTTTTTCCCGATAACCCGCCCAAAGCGCGTCATGCTCGCGGTCCGCATCGGACTTGGCCGGAGTCTCGGCCGGGGCAGGCGCAACGACATCGGCCGCGCGCGAAAGGGCCGCCAAGCAGCCCAGGGCGATGACCAGGGTGTTTTGGACTGCGCGGGAAAGTCTCCGGCCAAAAATCGTCTTCATGGAGCTGTATCAGACGCCATCCACGACCGAGGTCAACACCCGTCCGGACGTCTGCTTCCCAGAATCTCAGCCCCCGCTTTTGAGGATTGTCTCCATGCCGGGGAGGAACAGTTGCCCGGGCATTTCTAGGGACATAACCTAAATTCGTCACCTGAAGTCCCTGCCCATGAACCTGCTTTCTTCGCCCCGATATGCCGTGGCCGTGTTTTCTTTCGCCGGGCTCCTCGCGCCACCGCTGCTCTCGGTCGTTCATGGCGCGGAATCCTCCTCGTCCCGGGGTTACCCTGGCTTCGGCCCGGGAATCGCCGCGGCCCATCCTGGCGACATCGGCCTGGCCGAAGATCCTCGCGTGATCTTCGTGGAGGATTTCGAGGAGGCTGGAACGGCGGCGATGGCGAAGCGCTGGGAGGCGGTCACGGACGTCGCGTCGATGTCGTTCACCAACGACATCCCGACCGGCAGCGCGGGGCAGCGGTCGCTGCTGATGGACCGGCAAGAGGGGCCCGGCGGCGCGCTCTACCGCCGGTTGGCGAACAAGGCCGGAGGCTTCGGCTACGACCGCGTCTTCGCCCGCTGCTACGTGAAATTCGCGGCCGACTCCGGCGAGCTCCACCACTTCGGCACCTGCCTGGGCGGCAACAATCCCGCCTCCCGGTGGCCGATGGTCAAGGCCGGTTGCCCGACCGACGGCGCCATGTCTTTCTGGTCCGGCATCGAGCCGTTCGGCAAATCCTGGACCTGGGACTTCTACACCTACTGGAGCGAGATGCGCGGCAGTCCACCGCGAGGCCAGACCTGGGGCAACAGCTTCATCCAGGACCCGAACCTCAAGGTCGTGAGGGGCCGCTGGACCTGCGTCGAGCAGATGATCCGCATGAACACCGTGGGCGAAGACGATGGTGAACAAGCGCTCTGGATCGACGGCAAACCGGTCTCCCATCTGGGCAAAAACTTCCCGAAAGGCGTTTGGCAGTTCGACCGCTTCTACCCTGGCCAAGGCGGACCCGGCCTCCGCTGGAACGAGGAGAAGGGAGACCGCGAACACTTCGAGACCCCGTCCGGAGGCGCGCCCTTCGAGGGCTTCCGTTGGAGGACCGTCCCGGAGTTGAACGTCAATTTCCTTTGGCTCTACGTCTACACCGAGAAACCCGCCGGCCATCGCATCCGCGTCCAGTTCGACGACGTGGTCGTGGCCACCGACTACATCGGACCCATCGTGCCGAAGAAGTAGAAGAAGCGCCGAAGAACCGGCTTTCAAGCATGGGAACCTGGCGCGCATTTCATGGTCATGCCTGCGCCACCCCAGAACGGGGGCGCGCGCGGGCTTGCACGAAGGCGCGGATTTTGAGGCGATGCCCTTATTAGAACGATGTCGCCCCTGCTGATTCTCGCCTGTATCGCCGCCTACTTCTTTTGTTTGCTGTTGATCGCCTGGTTCACCAGTCGCGGCGCGGGCAACTCGGGGTACTTCCTCGGCAACAAAGCGTCGCCCTGGTACGCGGTCGCTTTCGGGCTGATCGGCGACTCGCTCTCCGGCGTCACCTTCATCTCGGTGCCGGGCACGGTGGCCACGGCGCAGTTCAGCTATCTCCAAGTGGTGCTCGGCTACGTGGTCGGCTACTTCGTCATCTCCGAGGTGCTGCTGCCGGTCTTCTACCGGATGAACCTGACCTCGATCTACACGGTTCTCGGCCGTCGTCTCGGGCCGACGGCGCAACGCACCGGTTCGGCCTTTTTCCTTCTGTCCCGCATGCTCGGTGCGGCGGCGCGTCTCTATCTGGCGGTCGGCGTCATCCAGCTCTTCGTCTTCGACCGCTGGCACGTTCCCTTCGCCGTGACGGTCTCGCTGATCATCCTCCTGATCCTCGCCTACACCTATAAAGGCGGCATCAAGACGCTGGTCTGGACGGACACCTTCCAGTCGGCGTTCCTCCTGCTCGGCGTCGGGCTCTCGGTCGTGTTCATCTCGCAGCAGCTGGATCTGGGACCGGCCGAAATGATCCGGAAGATCGCCGCCAGCGACATGTCCAAGACGTTCTTCTGGGACTGGAGAGCGGCGAACTTCTTCCCCAAACAGTTCCTCGGCGGCGCCTTCATCGCCATCTGCATGACAGGTCTCGACCAGAACATGATGCAGAAGAACCTAAGCTGCCGCTCGCTCGGCGAGGCCCAGAAGAACATCCGCTGGTTCGGCATCGTGGTGGTGGGCGTCAACCTGATGTTCCTCGGCCTCGGCGTGCTGCTCTTCCAATACGCGCAGGCCAAGGGCATCGCCGTGCCGGACCAGACCGACCACCTTTTCCCCCTGCTCGCGCTGCAGCACCTCGGCGCCGCCGCCGGCATCGTCTTCATCCTCGGATTGACCGCCGCCACCTTCTCCAGCGCCGACTCGGTGCTGACCACGCTGACCACTTCCTTCTGCATCGACATCCTCGGCTGGGAGCGGGACACGACCATGACCGAGGAACGGAAGACCAAGCTCCGGCACATCTTCCACATCGTCTTCGCCGTCCTTCTTCTCCTGACCATCCTCGTGATGGAGGCCGTGGCGGACCGTGCCGTCATCGGCATCATCCTGAAGGTCGCCAACTACACCTACGGTCCGCTGCTCGGCCTGTTCGCCTTCGCGCTGATGCGAGGACTCCAGGCCAGGAAACCCGGGGCTGAAGCGGTGTCGGCGGAGCTGCATCCGGTGCTCACGCCGTTGGCCTGCCTGGTCGCGCCGGTGATCTGCTGGTTCCTCGACCAGAATTCGAAGGCGTGGTTCGGCGGCTACAGTTTCGGCAACGAACTGCTGGTGCTGAACGGCCTCTTCACCTTCTCCGCGCTCTGCGCGATCCCCAAAAAACCCGTCAAACAAGCCTGACCATTCTCCCGTCAAAGTGGAGCCGCGCTGCCGCTACGCACTCCCCAGATCGACCCGTTCCTCTGGTTCAACGACCGGGCCGAAGCCGCCGCCAAGTTCCACGTCACAATCTTCCCGGGCGCCCAAGTCACGGGCGTCTCGCCGATGATCGTGAACTTCCGGATCGCAGGCCAGGAGTTCATGGCGCGCAAAGATGGCCCGCACTTCAAGTTCAACGAGGCCGTGTCGTTCGTCGTCCGCTGCGACACGCCGGCAGTGCGGCTGGCTCAAGGACAAGTTCGGCCTTCCCTGGCAGAGGGTGCCCACCGCGCTCGGCGAATTGATGGGCGATCCCCATCCGGCGAAATCACAGCACGTCTTCCCGGCCAAGATGAAGATGGTGAAGATGGACATCGCCGGGTTGCGCCAAGCGGCCGCACAGGAGTAGAACCGCCGCAGATCACCACGGTTCAGGGGAACTTTAAAAACAGCAGGCACAAACCCAAAAAGGAGACACCATGAGCAAGGTCCGAGTATTGGTCGGCACGAAGAAGGGCGCGTTCATCTTGACCGCCGACGGCGCGCGCAGGAACTGGCAGGTCGACGGCCCGCATTTCGCCGGCTGGGAGATATATCACCTGAAGGGTTCACCCGTGGATCCGGACCGCATCTACGCCTCGCAGTCGAGCGGATGGTTCGGCCAGTTGATCCAGCGGTCGGACGACGGCGGCAAGACCTGGAACACGCCCGGAGGCGAGACGATGCCCGGGCCCGGCGAATTCCCGTCCGGCCAGAGCAACAAGTTCATCTACGAGGGCGAGGTCGGCACCCACAAGTGGTATGACGGCTCGCAGCACCCGTGGGAGTTCAAGCGCATCTGGCACCTCGAACCCTCGCTGACCGATCACGACACGGTCTATGCCGGCGCGGAAGACGCGGCCCTGTTCAAGACCACCGACGGCGGGAAGTCCTGGAAGGAGCTGCCGACCCTGCGCTCCGTCAAAGGCGCGCTCTGGCAACCCGGCGCCGGCGGCATGGGACTCCACACCATCGTCCTCGATCCGACCAACCCGAACCGGATCTACATCGCCATCTCCGCCGCCGGAGCGTTTCGCACGGACGACGGCGGCCTGTCCTGGAAGCCGATCAACAAGGGATTGAAGTCCAACTACGAGCTGCCCGATCCCGACGCCGAGGTCGGCCACTGCGTCCACCGCATCGCCATGCACAAGTCGCGTCCCGGCGTGCTCTACATGCAGAAGCACTGGGACATCATGCGCAGCGACAACGCCGGCGACCTCTGGAGCGAAGTCAGCGGCAATCTGCCCAGCGACTTCGGCTTCCCCATCGACGTCCACGCCCACGATCCCGAGACGATCTACGTCGTCCCGATCAAGAGCGACTCCGAGCACTTCCCGCCCGACGGCAAACTGCGCGTCTACCGCAGCAAGACCGGCGGCAACGAATGGGAGCCGTTGACCAAAGGCCTTCCGCAGCAGAACTGCTACGTGAACGTCCTCCGTGACGCGATGGCGGTGGATTCATTGGACGACTGCGGCATCTACTTCGGGACCACCGGTGGCCAAGTCTACTGCTCGCCCGACGGCGGCAACACCTGGGACGCCATCGTCCGCGACCTGCCGGCCGTCTATTCGGTCGAGGTGCAGACGCTGCCGTGAACCTGAAGCGGGAAAAGCGAAGGCCGAAGAAACTACGAATGCCGCAAGGCCTAACAGGAAATGGCGACAGATTGAGCAACCTGAAAGGTTGCCAGCCATTAGCCGGGGATCGAGGAGCGCACAGCGCGATGACACCCCCGGCCAATCGCTGCCAACCCTGCGGGGTGGTGACGGCGGCCGCTTCGTCATTATGAGCATCCGCATCGTCCTCCCCTTCCATCTCCGCACGCTCGCCCGCGTGGACGGCGAGGTGACTTTGGATGTCCCCGAGCCAGTGACGGTCGGAGCGGCACTGGGCGCGTTGGAGGCCGCCTATCCGATGTTGTGCGGCACGATCCGCGACCACGGCACGCTGAAGCGCCGGCCGTTCATCCGCTACTTCGCCTGCAAGGAAGACCTGTCGCTCGAACCACCAAACACCCCGTTGCCCGAAGCGGTCGTCCGCGGCGAAGAACCGTTCCTCATCGTCGGTGCCATCGCCGGCGGGTGAGCCGCGCCGATGCAAGGACCGCTTAAAAACCGCCAAACACCAAAACCTATGGCCAAGAAGATTCTCGCCGTTCTCGCTGCCGCCCTCGTGGCGTTCCTCGTCGTCGTGGCGCTGCAGCCCGGCGGCTACCGCGTCACGCGCAGCACCACCGTGGCCGCACCCCCGGCGACGCTCTTCGCCCAAGTGAACGAGCTCAAGAATTGGGAGGCGTGGAATCCCTGGGGCAAGATCGATCCGGCCATGAAAATGACCTACGACGGTCCACCCTCCGGCGTCGGTGCGTCGTATCACTGGGTCGGAAACAGTGAAGTCGGCGAAGGCAAGCTGACCATCACCCGGAGCGTCGCCAACGAATCGATCGGTTGCCGCATGGACTTCGTCAAGCCAATGGCCGGCATCAGCGACGCCGAATTCACCTTCAAGCCCGAGGGCGACCAGACGACCGTCACCTGGACCATGACCGGGACGAACAACTTCATCGCGAAGGCGTTCTGCCTCTTCATGAGCATGGACAAGATGGTCGGCGGGCAGTTCGAGCGGGGATTGGCGAACTTAAAGGCGGGTGCGGAGCCGGCGAAGCCCTGAGGCAGACACGAATTTCACGGATGAACACGAATTCGGGACAAGAGAACGGAGCGCGTCTTTTCGATTCGTGGTAATCCGTAAAATTTGTTTCCGAAAAAAATTCTCCCGGTGTCCTGGATCGTCCCCTCCGTTCGTCCTCGCTGTGAGAAACGACTCCGCGAGCAATCGACCACCATGACGACTGCCACCACCTCTACCTTCGTCCAGCCCTGCCTTCGCTGGGAAGGCACCTGCGAAGCCGCCCTGGAATTCTTCAAGACGAAGCTCGGCGCCGAAGTCACCATGCTGATGCGCAGCAAGGACAGCCCGGAACCGACGCCTCCACCCGACAAGGTGACGCACGCCAGTTTCCCGCCGGACGCTGCTCTGGGAGGCCTTCGTTCACCAGCATCTCGCTGTCCCCGCACCAAGAAGTCCTTCCCGAATCCGAACGCGCCTTCGCCGGGTTGTTCGAAGGCGGGCAAGTGATGCTGCCGTCGACCAAAACGTTCGACTCGCCGTCCTTCGGCATGGTCACGGATCGTTTCGGGGTCGCGTGGCGGGTCTGCTTCGTGACGGAAGGCCGCGCGGCTGGCGGAGCTGAAGTCCGAGCAGGAGTTTCTGCCCAGTCGTTGCGAAGAGTGCGGGCGGGCGTTGGACACCGGTTACGACGTTGGTGAATCCGAGGAAGGACATGGTCGTTTTTGCATTCCACCCGCCACCGGTCGGCCGAGTCGCAACCGGGTAGATGAGGGCCATGGCCAACAAGACGAGGCCGCCCCTCGGGCCAACGCGCTTCGCCCAGCATCCAACACCTCGTCCCACAGAACCCTCTCCCTCCACAGGGTTGTCTACTCTCGATTGGTGGGAGCCCGGATCGGTTCAGGAGCTTTCCTCTGCATCAAGGCCTGGAGGCGTTCGTCGAGATCGGCGGCGGGATTCTGGCCGGAGAGGCGCAGCTTGATCTGGAGCGCGGCCACTTCGATCAGGCGCGCGAGATCGCGGCCGGGCCGGACGGGAATGGTCATGTGCGGCACGGGCACGCCGAGGATGTCGACCGTCTCGATGTCGAGACCGAGCCGGTCAATATCGGCCACGTCGTTCCATGCTTTCAGCGTCACCACCACGTCCACGCGCTTGTCGTGGCGGATGGCCTTGACGCCGAAGAGCGAGGCCACATTGATGATGCCGATGCCGCGCACCTCCATGAGATTGCGGGTCAGTTCGGGGCTGGTGCCGATGATCTCCTTGCCGTCGAGCAGCGTAACGCGCGTGATGTCGTCGCTGACGAGGCTGTGGCCGCGTTCGATCAGGGCCAGTACGCTCTCGCTTTTGCCGATGCCGCTTTCGCCGCGGACGATCGCGCCGACGCCGAGGATGTCCACCATGCTGCCAATCTCGGTTCCGCGCGGGGCGAAGATCGCCTCCATCGCCAGCGTGGCGCGGTTGATGAACTTCATCGTGATCTGCGGGGTGCGGAAGACCGGCAGGCCGAACTCGGTCGCCTCCGCCATGGCCATCTTGTCCGGCACCAGGTTCCGGGAATAGACCACGCAGGGGATGCGACGGCGGAACAGCTCGTGATAGCAGGTCTTGCGGGCGACGTTGGGCAGCTGGCGGAGGAAGGAATACTCCGCGTTGCCGATGACCTGGATGCGCTTGTGGGCGAAGTAGCGGTTGAACCCGGCCATCGCGAGGCCGGGCCGGTTCACGGTCGGCTCACGGATGATCCTTTCCAGGCCCGCCTCTCCACCGACGAGGGTCATCTGGAGGGCTTCCTTCTGCTGGTCGTAGAACTGTCGGACGGTGAGTTCGGTGTGTTTCATGGCTGGACAATCAGGGGCGATCCCGCCCGCCGTCGAGTTCGGCGGGCCATTCGGAGAGATCGTCGGGCGTGTTGAAATGCGCGTGATACCAGCGGATCTCCTTCTCCCGCTCTTCCCGGGGCAACCGCGCCCAAGCAGCGCGTTCCTCGCCGAAAAGGCGCTCCAAGTGCTCGTAATACCACTCGGGATATTCCGGAGATGGGTTCATGGCAGCATTTCTTTGATCGGCGGCAACACCAGGTTGATCTCCTTTTCTGGGGCGTTGAGCAAGCGCGCGGCCCGTTGGAGTCCGGCCCTCAGCAAAGCTTCACGACCCGCATCGCCCAGCGGATCCTCAGCCAACCGGTGGATCCGGGCCGCTCCCAACAGATGATCGTGCTGCCCACAGAACGGACCCTCAACCGGCCATATAAAGTCGTTCGCCAGCCGCCATCGCCGGTAGAACTCCTTCCAGACCCGTTCATGGGCTCCATAACGCTCGCGGTTGACGTTTTCCCAAATGGCGCGCTCCACGGCCAACAGCCGTTCCAGATCCAGATCGTCCGACACGGTCTCCAGCATGGCCAGCAGGGGTCGCCGAAGAGCCATGTTTCGACGGCTCTCAGGCGAGGCTTCGACCCAAGCTTCGCGCAGACGACGGGCGTCCCGGATGTGGAGAAGCGACCGCGCCTCACCCGCCAATCGGAGCTGCAAACCCAGTCCGTCGACGAAGGGCCAGTCCTTGTCGCGGTCGGTTCTCTTCATCTGGGCCACGACGTGGCGGTCGGCCCAACCCTCGGCATCGGCCACTATCTCCGAAGCTTGGACACGGGGTGGTTGGCCGAAGATGTCGACCTTGTTTTCCATCGAATCTCCCCCGCTCCACACGGAGAGATGGCTGGTCCAGCCGTGGCCCAGATAGGCCTGATCCAAGGGCGCACCGAAGATCGAACGATAGGAGATGCGCCACCCTTCGGTTTCCCGTTGGGCGAACAGGTCGCGCAGTTTCGCCAAGTCTTCCGGGCGGATGATCCAGTCGGAATCCTTGGTGTTCTGCGCGAGCCCGTAGTGGACACAGGCCATGCCCGAAGTGATGGCGAACCGGATGCCAGCCTCGCGCAGGCGGTCGGCGAAGAGGCGGAGGAAATCAAGCGGGGAACTCATGCTCTTTGCTTCCCATCCAGGATAGCGGCCCGGACGATTCCGCTCCAGACGAGGAGCTGAACCACGACATAAGTGACGACCAGCAACTTGCCGTAAGTCCAAACAACGTTGGGGCGTTCGTCCGGGCCAATCATCATGATTCCGATATACTGGAACAACAGCAGGCCGATCAGGGAATATCGTGCCCAGGAGAACTCTCTCACCGCGAACAGCGCTCCCGCGACAGGCCAAAGCCATACTTCGGCGTGCAGAATCCACCAAGGCCCGATCAAAACTTGCAGGTAGAATGGATCACCGTGTCCGCCGCCGAGCATCTCTGTCGCAAGAAACACCGCGAGCGCCTGAAACAGCACACCCAGCAAAACCCATCCGACGAACTTCCAAACCTTCCAAACGGTCAACCAAGTTGGGTTCTTCGTAGTCACGGCTACATGTTGAAGTCCGGTCCCAGATAGATTTCGCGGGCTTTGGGATCTTCCAGCATTTCCAAGCCGCCGCCGGAATAGACGACTTCGCCGTGGTGGATGAGGTAGGCGCGGTCCACCAGCTTCAACGTCTCGCGGACGTTGTGGTCGGTGATGAGGATGCCGAGGCCGCGTTCCTTCAGGCGGCGGACGATCTTCTGCACTTCGTGGATGGCGATGGGATCGATGCCGGCGAAGGGTTCGTCGAGCAGCAGCATTCGGGGGCTGGTGACGAGGGCGCGGGTGATCTCCAGCCGGCGCTTCTCGCCGCCGCTGAGCGCCATCGCCTTGGTCTTGGCCAAGCGGCCGAGGTCCAGCTCGGCGAGCAACATGTTGAGCCGGACGCGGCGTTCTTCGCGGCCGATGTCGAGGGTCTCCAGGATGGCGAGGATGTTCTGCTCGACGGTCAGCTTGCGGAAGACGGACGGCTCCTGGGTGAGGTAGCCGATGCCGAGCCGGGCCCGCTGGTGCATCGCCTTGGAGGTGATGTCGTGACCGTCGAAGGTGACGGTGCCTTCGTCGGGTCGGACGACGCCGACGACCATGCCGAAGGTGGTGGTCTTGCCCGCGCCGTTGGGGCCGAGCAGCCCGACGATCTCGCCCGGGTTGACGTGGATGGAAACCCCATCGACCACGCGCCGCTGGCGGTAGGACTTGATCAACTTGTCGGTGTTCAGCAGGGACATGGGATCCAGGTTCTTGTTTCCGACGGAACAGAGCGTCTACTGGCCGGCGTTCGGCTTCGCCACCGTGTTGGTCGTCACGGGCACGACATTGAAACGCCCGTAGGCGGAGACCTTCTTGGTTTCCTCGTGGTAGAGCAATGAATCCGCGTTGGTGATCATGGCCCCGTCTTTCACCGCCAAGGGATTGCCGGTCAGCTCCAGCACACCGACGCGGTTGGTCGCCTGGTAGACGGCGCGTTCCCCGGTCACGTAGTCCGCGTCGCGACTGAGATGGACCTGCTGCTGGGCCACGAACCGCTCCAGCGTGCTCAACGGTCCGAACCACGCCGAAGCGGTCCGGGCCCCGGCGATGGTGACGTTGGTCGCGCCCTTCGATCCGACGACCCGTTGTTCCACGCGCAGTCCCTGATCGGCTTCCAGCTTCTGGAGGGAATGGTCGACCGAAACGTCGGCCACGAGGTGTTCGGCGGTCAGTTCCTTGCCGAGGAAGTTGGTCCGGCCATTGACCGGGAACTGGCGGATGAAGACCTGCCCGAAGGCATCGATGTGACGGACGTTCTTGTCGAGGTCGAAGGCCGCCTTCAACTGCCGGCTGTCGAGGGTGCCGGCCAGGGCGCGATCCTCCAGCAGGCGCGCCTTCACCTGATCGTCGGCCACGACCTGGCCGCCCTGGATGCGGAAGGCGGAGGCGTCGACCTCGGCGAAGAGATTGGTGGAGACGGAGAGCGACCGGCTCCGCTCCGCCGTGATCGGGAGGCGGATGCGCAGGAAGGCGTTGGTCGTCGCTTCGACGTCGCCGGACACTCGGTTGACGCGGATGTGTCGCGCCTGCACGACCGAGTCGTCCCGGCGCACTTCAGCCCGGTGGCCGGTCAGGACGAGATCGCCGGTGGCCTCGAGGTATTCGGCGCGGTCACCACTGGATCGGTCGCGGCCGTCGGTCGAGGCGATGACGACGTTGGTTTCCGCGAGGATGTGGCGCACCTGGTTGGTGGCCGGATCGAGCGCGGCGAAGATGCGCGACGCGGTGAGCTCCACGAAGTTGGTCGCTGACTGGATCGTCGGAGTGCCGGCCATCACGCCGCCCGGTTGCGAGAGAGATTCCCGGGGCAGCCTGAAGTAGGCATCACCGGTGGCGAGCAGGGTGCGGGCGGCGCGATCGATCGAATAGTGGGCGGCGCGGCTGCGGCGAAAGGCGTCGCGCCACCGGGGCTTGCCGTCGAGCTCGATGTATTCGCGGCCTTCGAGGATCTGGTAGTCGGCGAAATCGGCGGTCGCGGTGGACTTCTCGAGCAGATCCGCAAAGACGACGTCTCGGCGGGCGGTCAACCTCTCGAGCGTGTTGCTCACCGACATGGCCACGGTCAACTGGCCACCATCGAGGGTGAACTCGGGCGACACCACACGGACGGTTCCCTCGTAGGCCCCGCTGCGGGCATCACGGTCGTAGCGGAGGCGCTCGGACCGGATGGTCACCGGAGCGGCGCCGGGCTTCTTCGGATCGACCAGAGTGGTGGCGACATTGTTGCTGATGAACAGCAAGCGCTCGGTCTGCTGCCAGAGGAAGCCGTCGCCGGTCAGGAGAAAGTTTCCATCCGCCGTGGCGAACCGAACGGGGCCGGCGGAGGACGCGGTGCGCTGGGCCTGGTTGAAGAGAACCCACGGCGCTGAGACGGAGAACTCCGGCTGGTCCCGGCGCCCTTCCAGGACGGTCGTGGCGGTGAAGTTGGTCGCGAAGACCGCGCCTCCCGGAATCGCCTGTCCGCTCAAACCGGTGAAGATGGCCTTCAACAGCGTGCGATCCTCGTAATAGGGAATGGTGAACCCCGAGCGGGGCTTGTCGGCGGTGAACCCGGAAGACACGAAACCGAGGAGCACAAGGAGCGAAGCGACCCAACGCCCATGAATGGCTCTCGCAAGGGAAGACGGGCAGGGTGACGGATCCTGCCGCGCCGCCGGTGGACGTTCAGGGAACAAGACAGCATCGCCGGCAACTTCTTGGCGCGCAGGAGCGGCCAGAATCGCGGGTCCTGCAAAGAGTCCACTGCTGGGTGGCTCGGCGGGAGCCGTCGCCCTGCCGCTGGATGGCCCCGGATTCGGTCCTGTCGTCGTGTCACCCATGCTAGGCCATGTATTCGCGCACGATGGCGTCCCACTTGTCCTGGGCCTTGAGGATGAGCTCGACGACTTCGCGGATGGCGCCATGACCTCCGGTCGTGAGAGTGACGTAGTGGGCCAGATCGCGGGCTTCGGGGATCGCGTCGGCCGGGGCGACTGCCATGCCGGCGCGGTTCAAGCAGCCCAGATCCACGACGTCGTCGCCCACATAGCAGGTCTCTTCCCAGGTGACGCCGCACTGCCGCTGGATGTCTTCGACGGCGGCGACCTTCGGCCCTTTGTCCTGATGAAGGAAATCGACCTTCAGATCCTCGGCCCGGGCGATGGTGGCATCCGACGGGCGGGCGGAAATCCAGGCGATCTTGATCCCGTGTTTGCGGGCCAGAACGATCCCGAGGCCGTCGCGAATATGGAAGGTCTTGGTCTCCACTCCGGCGCCCATCTGGACCGTGGCGTCGGTCAAGACGCCGTCCACGTCCATGACCAGAAGCTTGATGTGGACGAGGCGTTCGACGAGCGGGGGATGGACGAGGGAACTCATTTTGTGTCGGGTTTAATCAATGAAACTACGGGCAGGTCTACCGGAAAGCCAATCGGGCAGAGTGGTCGCGATCAGGCCTTGGACGCCTCATGGATCCGCACCAGGCGCTTGAGCACCTTCGGCATGTCGGCCAGCGGGATCATGTTGGGTCCGTCGCTGAGGGCTTGGTCCGGATCGGGGTGGGTTTCGATGAAGAGGCCCGTGGCACCGGCCGCGATGGCGGCGGCGGCGAGCACGGGCGCGTATTCCCGCTGGCCACTGGATCGGTCCCCCGCCCCGCCAGGGAGCTGGACCGAATGGGTCGCATCGAAGATCACGGGGCAACCCGTCGCGCGCATTATCGGCATGGACCGCATGTCCACCACGAGGTTGTTGTAGCCGAAGGTGGTGCCGCGCTCGGTCAGGAGCAGGTGTTTGCCCCCGGCGGCGTAGAATTTCTTCACCACGTTGCCCATGTCGCCCGGGGCGAGAAACTGGCCCTTCTTGATGTTCACGATGCGGCCGGACTGGGCGGCGGCCTCGATGAGATCGGTCTGGCGACAGAGGAACGCGGGGATTTGGAGCACGTCCACCACCTCGGATGCCAGCTCGACCTGCTCGGCGGTGTGGACGTCGGTCAGCACGGGCACGCCGAGTTCGGCGCGGATCTTCGCGAGGACATCGAGACCTACGTCGAGGCCGGGTCCGCGAAAGGATTTACCGGAGGAGCGGTTGGCCTTGTCGAAGCTCGCCTTGAAGACGTAGGGCACGTCCAGCTTGGCGCAGGTCTTGATCAGGGATCGGGCGATCTTGAAACAGAGCGCTTCGCTCTCAACGACGCACGGACCCGCGATCAGGCTGAGACGCTGGGACGAGAATTGTTTCCAGATGGATATGGCAGAAGGCACCGGGGGGTTCTAGCAGCGGGCCAAGCGCGTGTAAACGGAACGCAACACACGTTCCTCCCCACCCGTTCCCGGGCGGAAACTTCGGCGGCCTTCGGCCGCCTCCCGCGATCCCTCGCTCACTCGTTGATGCCGTATTGGCGCACGGACTCCTGGCGGTGGAGAATCTTCTCCAAAGTGGAGCTCGGTTGGTTCACCCGGGCAAGGATCCGCTGTTGGGACAACGGATCGTCGCTCGGTTTCACGGCACGGACGGTGGCTGTGGACTCGGGGGTGGGTTTGAGGGCCAACGCATGCAGATGCGACTGCTGGACCTTGATGGAATCGAGGGCTGGCATAGTTGGGACAGTGGACCTATCGACCGAACCGTCAACCATCCAAACCTTCAAGCGTGGAACTTTCCGTCGAGCACCCGGAGGTCCCACAATAAAGGGTTTCCTTCAGGCATTACAGGGTCGGTCCATGGCCTTCGCCAAGTCGACGGCCAGCCGTTCCCGGTCCTCGACGGTGGCGGCGCGCGGAACCTGGATCGCTTCCCGGAAAACGACCTCGCACTTCGCTCCAGGCCAAGGGATCTGAAAACGGTCCCAGCTCTTCAGCTCGGTCTTCCAGCCGATCTTCACTGAAGTGGGAACAATCGGTCTACCGGAGAGCTGCGCCAAAGCGAGAACACCCGGCTGGACCCGAAACGCCGGCCCGCGCGGACCGTCCGGGGTGATGGCGATGTCGTGCCCTCGCCCAATGAGCCGGGCGCTCTCCAACAATGCCTGCCGGCCGCGCCGGCTGGAGGATCCGCGAACCGGCACCACGCGGAAGCGTCCAAGGATGTTTGCCAGCAGCCCGCCGTCCTTGCTGGCGCTGATCATGGCCACAAGTTTGGCGTGCGGACGATGCGGTCGGACGTAGCCGAGCCAGCAGGTCATGGAGAGCGCGAGGCGGTTGTGCCACAGCGCGAAGATCACCGGCCCGTGGGTCGGATCGGCGAGGAAACCCGTCTCGTCACGGAACGTCACCCGCCAGCTTCCCATCAACAACCGGGCCAATCCGAAGATGCTCGCCGCCGCCAGTCGTTGATTCCATTTCAACCGCGCCGGAACGACCACCCCGGAGGTTGGAGACCGGGCGGGAGGCGGCTTGGCATCGGAGTCGGCCATCGCTTCAAGCTCCCTTCTTCAACGCGGTGCGCACGAGGACGTCGACTCCCGCCTGCGGCCCCAGCACGGCGGCGGCGGCACGAACAGCATCGCTCGCGTCGTTCGGCTTGAATCCCAGCGCCAGCAGCGCGGCCGTCGCGTCGGCCAGCTTCTGGTCGCCGACCGTCAATTCCGCCCGGGTGCCCGTCAAAACCGACCCGGTGGAGATCAGGCCGAGCTTGTCCTTGAGCTCCACCACGATGCGTTCGGCGGTCTTCTTGCCGACGCCCGAGATCTGCGACAGCGCCTTCACGTCCGCCGCCGCCACCGCCGCGCGAAAGGCGTGGGCGGTGACGCCGGACAGGATGTTCAGGGCGATCTTCGGACCGATCCCGGACACCAGGTTGATCAGCATGCGGAAGAGATCCCGCTCCGCCGTCGTGGCGAATCCGTAGAGGATGTGGGCGTCTTCGCGGACCGCCAGATGGGTGAGGAGCTTCACCTCGCCACCGGGCGGCGGAAGCTTGTCGAAGGACGACAGCGGGATCAGCAGTTCGTAGCCGACGCCGTGGACATCGATCACGGCCAGCGTGGGCAGGGCTTCGACAAGGGTTCCGTGGACGAATGCGATCATGGGTGCGGGAAAGGAGGCTAAAGACTCTTGTGCCGGGCCACGGCATGGGACCCCTGGCTCTGGGCAAAGGCGAGGGCCAACGCCAACGCATCGGCCGCGTCGGCCTCCGGCTCCTCCGCCAGGTTCAACATGCGCTGGACCATCCGGGCGACCGCCAGCTTCCCCGCGCCGCCAAATCCGACGATCGCCTGCTTGGCTTTGCGCGGGGCGATCTCGCAGACCTCCAGCCCGGCTTCCGCGACGGCCACCAGGCTCGCCCCGCGGGCCTCGCCCATGATGATCGCCGTCTTGATGTTCTGGGCGAAGAAGAGCCCCTCCACCGCGCAGGCCGTCGGCGCGTGCTGCTGGATGACCTCGCGGATGGCGCGGGCTATGGCCGCCAAACAGCGCGAGCGCGCCAGCGTCGGCAGGTTCTTCACCGTGCCGAACGCGACGACGGACGGCACTTTTCCAACCAGCCGAATGACTCCGTAGCCGGTGCCGCGCAGCGAAGGATCGATGCCGAGAATGACCGTGTGGACCAGCGGCGCGGGCGCATCGAGCCCGGCGTCCGAACGCCGGCCGGCGCCCGACACCCGGCTCTGCAAACGCTCGAATTGCTGCGCGGAAATGCCCACACCCGGCAGCGTGGCCGAGACGGCCCCGGGAGACAAAGCGGAAAGGCGAGACCGCAGAAGACACGGACCACGCAGAAAGGCATGTTTTCCCTTCTGCGGTTCCACCCAATTCGGCCTTTGGCCTGCGCGCTTCGGATTTTTCCCAGTGTTCAACCCGACGGCTCTGTGGTTAAACCGTCGGCGGATGCCGCACTTTCAGATCATCTTCAATCCGACCAGCGCCGCCGAGCTGAGCCACCTGCCAAAGGACCTGCAGCTCGACATTCTCGGCAACTTCCGGGGCCTGCCGCACGAGGTGATCGCGACCGACATGGAGCGGTTCGGCAAGCTGGAGCGCGCGGGCAAGACGCTCTTCCGCTTCCGCGTGGGCGACTACCGGATCTACTTCGAGAAGCATCCGCTCGGCGTCGTCGTCCACCGAATCCTCAGCAAGAACACGCTGAAGGACTTCCGCTTCCGCAGCGGCCTCGCTACCGGCGAAGACAGCGACCTGCAAAACAATCCCAAGTTCTGGGAGCTGATCGAAGCCGCCAAGAGCCAGCTGACCTGACAGCGTGTAGCGGGCTCAATGGCCATTCCGGGGCTCTTCATTCCTCACGGGGATTCATGAATCTCATGCAACCAGCCGCCGCAGAAGACAGCGATCTACAGGCCGATCCTATTGTCTGAAAATTGATCGATGCCGAAAAGTCGGCACACTCAACCCGAGACCTCTACCTTTTCACGTCCTGGTCGTGGGCAGGTCCGTCTGCATTCCCCTTAGTCTCCTTCGAGCCGCATTCGCAAAGCCATTCGCCCTTCTTGCAGGCGGAGCAGATGGCCCCGTCATACTCGAACCGCGCGGTGATGAACTTCGCGGAGGGCTCGGCCTTGAACTGGAGCACCACGAGGTAGCTGTCGCCCTTGAGCGCGGGGAAGACGAACTGGTTGCCCACTTTCTCCACTTTTGGATTCTCGGGGTTGGTCCGGTCGCCGCCGGTGACGAGGAGCTTCTGGTCGGTCAGCGCGACGGGTTTCATGTCTTGGTCGACAACGGCGACGTGGAATCTGCCGTCCTTCAGGGTGATTTCGCCGCGCACGGTTCGGTTGGTGCTGAACTCGACGATGCGACCACCGTTTGGGCCCAGTTCGACGTCGCCATGGGCGAACGTTCTGGAAACGCCGAGCAGCAGCACGGCGACAAGGTTGAGGAGAGATGTTTTCATGTGTTTCGTAGGGAGTCCCGCCTTCAGGCGGAAAAGGGTTTACTGAGTGGAACGGGCAACGGATCGGTTCGAGGTTTGGATCATTGAGAAAGGTTCTTTCCGCCTGAAGGCCGGGCTACGTGCAGGGCCGCCTTCCGACCGAAGGTGAAGAACACGGTCGGCGTGACGGCGAGGCCGAGCAGCGTGGAGGTGACCAGTCCGCCGACGATGACGACGGCGACCGGATGCAGGATTTCTTTGCCGGGCTGATCGGCGGCGAGGACGAGCGGGATCAGACCGATGCCGGCGGCCAGCGCGGTCATCAGCACGGGCACTAGCCGCTCCTTGGTTCCCCGGACGACCATCGCCCGGGTGAAGCCTTCGCCCTCGTGCTGCATGAGGTGCAGGTAGTGGGAGATGAGCATGATGCTGTTCCGCGCGGCCACCCCGGCCACGGCGATGAAGCCGACCAGCGTGGCGATGCTGATGTTGTCCAGCAGCAGCCAGGTCAGGACCAGTCCGCCGACCAGCGCCAGCGGGATGTCGCACAAAACCTGGAAGGCGAAGAACGGCGTGCGAAAATAGCCGTAAAGCAGGAACGCAACGACCACGACCACGACTCCGCTCAAGAGCGCGATCCGGCGGGAGGCGTCACGCTGGGCCTGGAATTCGCCCTCATAGCTGATGAAGCAGCCTTCGGGCAGCTTCACGGCAGCGGCGACCTTCTCTTGAAGTAGAGGCACGAGAGACGACACGTCGCGCACGGTGGGTTTGATCGCGAGGGCGAAGCGCCGTTGGCTGTTCTCGCGGAAGATCACGTTGGGACCCTTGGCTTCGCGGACATCGGCGATCATCGAGAGCGGGATGCGCTGGGGCGCGGAATCGCCGTCATGCACCTCGATGGGCAATTGCGCGATGCGCTCCGGCGAATCGCGCCACTCTTCCGGCAACCGAACGACCAGATCGACCGTGCGCTGGCCTTCGCGAAGTTCGGCCACGTTCCGACCGCCGATAAGGGTGGCGAGCGTTTGATTGAGATGGCCCGGGGTGACGCCATAAGCAGCGGCGCGGTCGCGATCGATCTCGATGCGGAGCTGCGGAATGGTCGACTGCTGGTCCAGCTTGCAGTCTTCGAAGCCGGGAATGGTCTTGGCGATGGCCTGGATCTGGAGCCCGAGGCCGCGCAACTGGTCGAGGTCGGGCCCGAAGACCTTGATCGCGACCGGCGCGGAGACTCCGCTGAGCATGTGGCCAATACGGTCGGCCAACGGCCCGGTGACCACGCTGAAGGTGCCGGGCACACCCCGGATCTTCTGTCGGATGTTCTCAAGGATCTCCGCTCTTGATCGGCCTTTCACTCCGCCGTCCGGTTCGCGGAAGTCGACGTCGAACTCGGCCGTGGAAACGGGCACGACATGGTCGCCGCGTTCGGCGCGGCCGAGGCGGCGGCCGACCTTGCGGACTTCGGGTATGGCCAGGAGCTCCTGTTCGATCACGTCGGAGATCTGGTTCATCTCGTCGAGCGACGTGCCGGGAGCGGCGGTGGTGGAGACGAGCGCCGTCTCTTCACGGAAGGCGGGCAGGAAGTCCTTCCCCATGCTCGGATAGAGCGAGAAGGCCGCGACGACCACGAGCGAAACCAGCCCCAGCAGCAGATACGGCTGGCTGAAACCAAAACGCAGGAGGGTGTTTTCCAGAAGCCATTTCAGGCCGCGCACGAGCGGACCGTCCGTATGTTGTCCCGCCTTCAGACGGAACGCGGTGTCCTTGGTTTCGGCGGATGCCGTGGGATCATGGATCACGACCTTGGTCTCGGAGCTCTCTTTCCGGCTGAAGCCGGCCTTGGGTCGCAGAAGCAGCGAGCAGAGCACGGGAATCACCGTCAACGAGACGATGAACGACGCGACCATGCTGACGATGGTGGCGATGGCGATGGGCGAGAAGAGCCGCCCCTCCACGCCGCTCAAGCCCAGCAACGGCAGGAAGACCAGGATGATGAGCAGCGTGGCGTAGAGGATCGAATTGCGGACCTCGCCCGAGGCGCGGGCGATGACTTCGAGCATCGGAAGCCTGGTGGCCCAGGCGCCTCCGCCCGGAGTTTCCGCTGCGACACCGGGAGAAAAGCCGGGGGCGCCGGTGCCACCATCCCGGGCAGCGTTCTCCTTCAGTCTTCGATGGACGTTTTCCACGTCGACGATGGCGTCGTCCACCACCATGCCGATGGCCACGGCCAAGCCGCCGAGCGTCATCGAGTTCACCGAGATTCCCAGCCACTTGAAGATCAGGAGCGTGATGGCGAACGACAGCGGCATGGCCATCAGCGTGATGAAGGTGGTGCGGAAGTTCAGGAGGAAGAGGAACAACACGACCGTCACCATGATCGCGCCGTCGCGGATGGCTTCCTTCAGGTTGCCGATGGCGTGTTCGATGAAGTCGCCCTGGCGGAAGAGAACCACCGCCTCGACACCCAGAGGCAACGTCGACTGGAGCTCCTTCAGCGCCGATTCGATCTGCGCGGTCAACGCGAGCGTGTCGAAGCCCGGCGCCTTGGTGATGCTCATGATGACGCCGCGCGTTCCGTTCACGCTGCCGTCGCCGCGCATCGGTTCGATGCCCCACTCCACCTTGGCGACATCCTTGATAAGAATGGGCCGGTCGTTGATCCGCTTGATGACGGAGCGCGCGATGTCGTCGAGCTGCACGGTCATGGCGAGATTGCGGACCATGATCTCGGTCGAACCGGAGTTGAGAAATCCCCCGGTGCTGTTCCAGGAGGCCTCCTTTGCGGCCGATTCCAGCTCCTCGTAGGTGACGCCGTGCGCCTGCATCCGCAGCGGGTCCGGCTGCACCTGCACCTGCTTGATGCCGCCGCCCATGTTCAAGATCTCGGCGATGCCGGAAATGCTCTGGAGGCGCGGACGCACCACCCAGTCGGCGACCGACCGGACCTCCGGCGGCGGCACGGCGGAATTGGTGCTGCGAAGGCCGACCAACAGAATTTCTCCCATCAGCGAGGCGACCGGCGTCAGGAACGGTTCGACTCCTTCAGGCAGGGTTCCACGCACACCTTGCAGCCGTTCCTGCACGAATTGACGGGCGCGATAGATGTCGGTGCCCCACGCGAACTCCGCGTAGACAAGCGACAGACTGACATCCGAGTTCGAACGAAGCCGCGTCAATCCGGCGACACCCATGAGCGAGCGTTCGATCGGAATGGTGACGTTGGCCTCCACTTCCTCGGGGGCGAGACCGGGCGATTCGGTCAGGACAATGACCGTCGGTTTAGTCAGATCCGGCAACACCTCGACCGGCAATTCGCGAACGGTCTGGAAGCCAAAGAAAAGCAGCAACAGCGACATCCCGACCACGATGGCCCGGTGGTGCAGCGCTAAGCGGATGAGTTTATTGAGCATGCAGGTAGACCCGGCTTCAGCCGGAATAGGACGTTCCTTCTTCCTCTTCGCCGTGATCGGTTGCGCTCGTCTCCGGCGAATCCCAAGTCTTCCCGTAGTCCCCGACTGGATACTCCCGCCAAACCCGCAGAGCCTCCTCGCGTCCAACCGACGAAAGGTAGTCTGCGGCGCTGCTCCACGGCCAATCGGCCCACGTCCCGACCCAGCCGTGATGGACCGGGTTGTGGTGGATGTAGTTCATCGCGGCCCAGAAATGCCGGTCTCCCCGGATGGCTCGGTCGGATACACGATGGAAACAAGTCCGGCCTCGGGCATCGTCCTGGCGGTTCCATTCGAACGACGTCCGCCCGTGGAATTGCCCGAGCAGCCTGGCGGTCTCCCGCAGGTTCCACGTCTCCACGAGCGCGTGGTAGTGGTTTGGCAAGACGCACCAGGCGAAGGTGTGTTTGCCCGCTCCGGAGAGCGCGGCTTGGAGGGCGTTGGAGAAGGCGTCCATGCGTTCATGTCTTGCGCAGATCAAATGGGCATGCTCGTAGCAGGCGGCCGTGAGGTGGAATCGCTTCTTGTCCGTGGATTTATGCCGGGGTGGGCCATGCCAAGGCCGTTGGTTACGACGACGGATCTCGAGAAGTTCCGCGCGCTGCTCGTCGGTCAATTGTCTCCAGAGATACATGGCACGTAGTTCCGCCTTCAGGCGGAGGGAAGCGTTCTGGGTTTTGTCGGCGGATTCATGAGGCGCATGGATTAGGAGTTCGGCTCCTTCCGCCTGAAGGCGGTGCTACATGCGAGGAGAACCAAAAGAACGCCATTGCCGATGAGCGACGCGACGGTCAGGCCCGCCCACTTCGACCCGCCTCCGCCTCCGGGGCCATGGTTGTGGGCGTCGTCCGGGGCGTGGCCCGCGGTCATCTCGCTGCCGTCGGCGTTGTGTTCGTGGCCGTGGGCAGAGTCGAGGGCTTCCTTGAGCGACACGCTGCCTTTGCCGGCGAAGGCCAACGAGTAGGCTCCCTCCGTCACCACCCGATCGCCGGGGAAGAGACCCCGCACGATCTCCACGCTACGGTCGTTCATTGCGCCGATCTCCACCGGCACCTTCACGAAGGCGTTGGCTAGCGACTCGTCCGCGATGTGGACGAAGCGCGAGGCCGGATCGCCCTGGAGCGCGGCTCGCGGCACGGTCATGGATCCGTCCCGTTCGCCGAGAACGATGTTGAACTCGGCGCGCATTCCGGGCCGCAACTGCAGACCCGGATTCTCCACTTGGAAGGCCGCTTCCAAGGTGCCCGAAGCCGCGTCGGCCACGGCGCCGACATGCTCCAATCGCGCCGTCCATTCGCGACCGGTCCACCCGGGAATGCGGATGCGGGCCGGCAACCCGGGCTTCAATTTCTCGCCCAGATGCTGGGGCACCCGTGCCAAGGCGTAGACCGTTTCCAGATCCACGATGCGCAACAGCGCGCGGTCCGGACTGACGGGTTCGCCAAGCACGACGTTGATCTCGGAAACGATGCCCGACATCGGGGCCATGAGTGCCACTTGCGGCGGCGGATCACCCGCCAATCGGCTCTCCACCAGGACGACTTCGGCGCCCTGTTTCACGGCGTGATCCAGCATCGCGTCCACCCTCGTTGCGCGGCCGGCGATGCGGCTGCTGACGGCGGCTTCGCGTCCCGGCAGGACCTCGATGCGCCCCAGCGCGAAGGTGGTTTCCTCGAAGGTGCCGGGTTCCACCTCGACCATCTTCAACCGCAGGTTGCGGACGCCCATTTCGTCGAGCACGACGGTGTTGGCGAACTTCGCGGCCTTGGCCGGGTCCACCTCGGCAGCGGATGTCCGGAAGCAGATCGATGAACAAACCAAGATTGAAAGAACTGAAACCACAGATGGACCCAGGTGGACACCGATGGACCCAAAGCCTGGTCTTCGCCACGCTGCGAGGACTGGGGATCGGGCGGAAGCAATCCATGGCCGGGTCGATGAAGCCCCGGATCTGTGTCCATCTGCGTCCATCTGTGGTGGGTCCATGTTTTCGGGCGACAAGGGGGCTAAGCAGAGAAAGGGATGCTTCATGGCTTGGACAAATGGGTTTGGCCGGTGGCCGCCATCCAGCGGACGTGGGCGAGTCGGGAATCGCGTCGGGCGTCGATGGCGGCCGCCTCCAGCTGCAGGCGGCGTTCGAGGGCGCGAAGGACGTCGGTGAACGGGGCCTGGCCCTCGGAGTGCAGCCGTATCAGACGGCGCTCCAGGTCGCGGGCCATCGGGAGGAGTTTGTCATTGATGGACTGCTGCTGCTTGGCGGCCGCTTCCTGCTGGCCAACGGCGGCCGCGACCTCGGCTCGGATGCGGACGGCAAGCGCGTCGGCTTCGCTCTCGATCCGCGCGGCGCGGGCGGCGACCTCGCCCACTTGGCCACGACGATCGTTCCAAATGGGCAACGGCACCGAGAATCGGAGGCCGACAAATCCATCCGTTTCCAAGCCGTTCGGAGCGTCTACCCCTCGTTCCACCTCGCCGAAGAATCCGATGGTCGCATCTTCCCAGCGGCTGGCGCGCGCCAGTTCAATCGATTGGTTCGCCGAGTCGAGCTTGGCCCGGGCCACGGCGTGATCCGCCCGGGTTTCTGTGGTGGCTGAATTCGATGACGAAGACGCCGGCGCATCCGGCAGCTCCGCCAAGTTCATCTGGGCCGTCGGCGGCAATCCGAGCAGCAGCCGCAGTTGCCCTTCCAGAGGCTCTGTCTCCGCCTTGAGCTGGACTTGCCGCGGCTCCAACTGCGCGGTCTCCAATTCCAACTGCGCGGTCTCCAGTTCCGAGCCTTCTCCAACCCTGGCAGCGCGGGCGACGTTGGCCGACAGTTCGCGGCTGTTCCGTAATTGCCGCTCCATCAGTTCGGCATGAGCCCGCAAAGCCAAAAGCCGAATGCCGACCGTCCGCACCGCCAGCGCCAATTGTCGCTCGGCCTCGCGGACTTCCGCCTCGGCTACGGCGACCTCGCTGCGAGACACGGCTTTTTCCAAACGCAGACGGGAGGTGAGCGGAAACCGTTGGTTGAACCCCACGATCAAGGAGCCTTCGTGGCCGCGGACATTCGGTTTGAACTCCGTCTGCAGCTCGGGATTCGACCAACGCCCGGCATTGCCGACACGGCTGGCCGCTTCGGCGACGCGCAGCCGGGCCACGGCCAGATCGGCGTTGTGGGTCAGTGCCAGCACCACTGCGGAATCGAGAGTGAGATCCGGTCCGGCGGCACGGGTCGAGGTCGCCACCCAAAGCGATAAGGAGAGAAATACGTAGAGTCCAAGTTTCATAAACGGTCGCCAACGGGAGCACGGGGAAAGATCCGTGCGGTTGAATCGTCACCGGACCGAAGTCCGGCGAGACAGGAAGCCCTCGGGTGAGGGCGCGTTTAAGAAACGAAGGAAGGAGCGCGCGGCGGGAGCACCGTGCGGTAAGAGAACTGCCAGGAGACGGCGAGCTCGGGCGGAGGTTGCCCGGTGGCGGAAAGATTGTCCGCCGGCGAGAGATCCAAGTCCGAAGTGTCCGGGACCCGCAGGGAAAGCAACAGGTTGGAACCGATCGGCGGGGTGGCTGTGACCACCTGGACGTCGCAACGGTAGTGGCCGTCCTCGACGGTCGCGCAGGAATCGGCGCCGCAATGGTCGTCCGTCGGCGCGGAAGCGGGGCCGTCGTCGTGCCCCGAATCCCCGGCACAGGCGAAGAGCGCCGCCCCGGTCAACGCCTCGATCTGGCAATGGCCGCTCACCGGCACCCAAAGGAGCGCCAAGCAGACTGCCATGATCCGGAAGAACGTTTTCACTGCGAACCCATAGACACAGATCGGCCGGTTTCGTTCAAGCCTAAGGTCGGGCTCCGCCTTTCAACGGGGGCCAAAACGCTTGCCGGCCATTTCTCCCGGTCGCGATAGTCCGGGCCATGAACCAGCTCCGCATCGGCGTCATCGGCATGGGGAACATCGGCAAACACCACGCCGGCTACCTGCTCGACGGCATGGCGCCGCGCTGCAGGTTGACCGCGGTGGGCAGCACCTCGCCGCACAAGCTCGCCAGCTACGAGGCCAAGGAGATAAGGGTCTTCGGCGATTCCGGCGAGCTGATCCGCTCCGGGGCAGTCGACGCGGTCATCATCGCCACCCCCCACTACCAACACACGACCATCGGCATCGCGGCCTTCGAGGCAGGGCTGCACGTCATGGTGGAGAAGCCCATTTCCGCGCACAAAGCCGACGCCGAAAAGCTCGTCGCCTCGGCCAGGGCGCATCCCAAGCTGGCGTTCGGCGGCATGTTCCAGCTTCGGGTCGAGCCGCGTTACCAGCGCATCCAACGGATCCTCCAGTCCGGCGATCTGGGCGAAGTCGTCCGCGTGAGCTGGACCATCACCGACTGGTTCCGCACCGAGGCCTACTATTCCAGTGGCGGTTGGCGGGCGACGTGGAAGGGCGAAGGCGGCGGCGTGTTGCTGAACCAATGCCTGCACAATCTCGACGTGCTCCAGTGGCTCTGCGGGATGCCCGAGACCGTGCGCGGCTTCTGCCAGCTCGGCCGCTTTCACAACATCGAGGTGGAGGACAACGTGACCGCCTACCTCCAGTGGAAGAATGGCGCGACCGGCGTCTTCATCACCTCCACCGGCGAGGCGCCGGGCACGAACCGCTTCGAGATCGCCGGCACGCGCGGCCGGTTGGTGCTGGAAAACAACAAGCTGACCCTGACCCGGAACGACGCGGACATGCTGGAGTTCAGCCGCACGGCCAAGGTCGGCTTCGCCAAACCCGAGGTCTGGGTGGCGGACGTGCCCTTCGCCGACAATCCCGCGCCGCACGCCGCGTTGATGAACAACTTCGCCGACCACATATTCGACGGCGCGCCCCTGATCGCGCCGGGTGAAGAGGGGATCGGCTCGGTCGAACTGGCAAACGCGATGCTCTACTCCTCCCTGTTGGCCGAAGTGGTGGACCTCCCGCTGAACGGCGGCGAATTCGAGCGGAAACTGCTGGGCCTGATCCGCGACTCGAAATTCGAGAAGAAGGTGGTGGAGATCCAGGACGACACCTTCGCGAAGTCGTTCAACAAGTAACCCAATCCTCGTCCTTCTCCTCCTCTTCGTCCTCGTCGGTCAGGAACAGAAAATGACGAGGACGAGGAGGAAGAACTGAACCGCCATGAACATGTCCCGAACAGACGGCAATCAAGACTCGGAAGGATGGTTTGAGCGCGTGTGGAAGTATCGGGAGGAATCTATCTATCCTTTGCTGTTTGGTTCGTGTGCCAAAGGGATCTTCACGATACCAGCAAGCGTGTTCACGGACCTGTTCGCGCAAGAGTCTTGCGACCCCCGGTGGTTACACTGCGGGGTCTTCGAGTATGCGCCTTCTCATACCCGTGATTCTTGGCTCTACGTGACTTCAGGCATGTCCAACGACTGGGAGTCAGACACGCCCGACTCCACCAAGCTGTCTGGTCTCGGATGCGAGTTTGTCTTTGAGACCGCCGAGCAGGCTGAATGGGCAATTCGACGGCTGCTTCAGTTGATGGCGTTTCAGATCTTGCTATGTCACGGACGCTATCCGGGGAAGGAGCCGTTGAACGATTTTGATAGAGTCCCCATGCGTGGTCCCATTTGTCCCGGCTCAAGCATTATCACCCATCTCATGATGGCCCCGCCTTCGCAGTTTCCCCGAACCGGACGTCTGGAATCAGGAGAGTTTGATTTCTTTCAGACCGTCGGCATCAGCGAATCAGAGGCTGCCTTTGCGCGCTCGAACGGTGGCGATGCGCTCCTTGCCAGGCTAGTCGCGGAGGGATTCTTCCCAGTGACTGACCCGACGCGGAATGAGATCGCAACCGATATCGGCTGACTTGGGAGTGTCTTCAAACCTGCGAGACTGTCCAGAGCTCCGGGGTCGCGGCAGCGAGAAGTCTACCGACTGGGGTATGTGTGTCATGTCGGTGTGCCGGACAGGTGAAAAAAGCGGGCTGGAATCGGCGGTGGACCGGCAGGCTGCACGGACTCGGGGCGTGTGTGCCCCGCCTCGAGTCCGTTCCCGGTTCCTCCACCCACTGAAACAGGGTGGGCGAACGCGGAGCCGCCCCCGGTCAGATTCATACAAATGCGTGACGACGACTTGAAGCCGGCCGGGGCCTCCCACATTGTCCGGCCCATGGCCCACGCCGCCAGACCCAGCCCAATCTCGCTGACCGCCTGACTTCGCCATGCTCAGATTCATTGTCCTCCGCCTTTTGCAGACTATCCCGGTTCTGTTCATCGTCGCCACGGTGACGTTCTTCATGGTCCGCAGCGTGCCCGGCGGCCCCTTCGACTCGGAGAAAAGCGCGGCCCCCGAGATCAGGAAGCAGCTGGAGGACTACTACGGCTTGAACCAGCCGTTGTGGCGCCAATACACGGACTACATGGTCCGCCTGTGCAAGGGCGACCTGGGTCCCTCGATGAAATACACCAATCGCACGGTGAGGGAGATGATCATGGAGACGTTCCCCGTCTCCATGCGCCTCGGCCTGATGGCGCTCTCCATCGCTCTCGTCTTCGGGATCACGGCGGGTGTCATCGCCGCGCTCAAGCCGAACTCGTTCATCGACTACTTCGCCTCCAGCATCTCGATCCTGGGCATCTGCGTGCCGACGTTCGTCACCGGCCCGCTCCTGGTGCTGGTCTTCGCGCTGAACCTCCGGTGGTTCAACGCCTCCGGATTGTTCGAGACCAGCGACTACGTGCTGCCGGCAGTCGCGCTCGGCTTCGCCTACGCCGCCTATGTGTCCCGGATGACCCGGGGCGGCATGCTGGAGATCATGAACCAGGACTTCATCCGAACGGCCCGGGCCAAGGGCGCCAGCGAGACCCGCGTGGTCCTGCGGCACGCGCTCCGGGGCGGGCTGCTGCCGGTCGTGTCGTTTCTCGGACCGGCGACGGCCGGCATCATGACGGGCTCGTTCGTCATCGAGTCCATCTTCCAGATCCCGGGGATCGGCCGGCACTTCGTCACTTCCGTCTTCAACCGCGACCACACGATGGTGATCGGCACGGCGCTGTTTTTCGCCACGCTGCTGGTGCTGCTGAACCTGCTGGTGGACGTGATCCTCGTCTGGCTGAACCCCAAGCTGAAACTCCAGTAACATGCCCGTCACCGACATTCCCGTCCCGTTCGTCGACCCGCTGGAGCAGGCGGAGGAGGGCACGTCCCTCTGGAAAGACGCCTGGCACCGGATGAAGAAGAACCGGATGGCCTTCCTGAGCACGTTGCTGCTGGGCGCCATGGTCGTCTTCTGCGTCTTCGGCCCGTTCCTCTCGCCCTATACCTACGACCAGATCAACGAGGACGCGGCCGGCACCATCCGCTATGCCGAACCTCCGAACGCGAGAAACTGGTTCGGCACCGACAAGCTCGGGCGCGACCAGCTCACGCGCATCATGTATGGCGGCCGGGTTTCGCTGGCGGTGGGAATGTGCGCGACGCTCGTGTCGTTGACCATCGGCGTGCTCTATGGCGCGATCTCGGGCTTCGTCGGCGGGAAGCTGGACAACGTGATGATGCGCTTCGTCGAGATCCTCGCGGCCCTGCCCTTCACGGTGTTCGTCATCCTGTTGATGGTCTACTTCGGGCGGAGCCTGCTGCTGATCTTCGCCGCCATCGGCGCGGTGGAATGGCTGACCATGGCGCGCATCGTCCGGGGCCAGGTGATGTCGCTGCGCAAGACGGAGTTCATCGAGGCGGCCTTCGCCCTCGGCCTATCGCGTCGCCGGATCATTCTCCGCCATATGCTGCCGAACGTCCTCGGGCCGGTCATGGTCTACACCACGCTGACCATTCCGGCGGTGATGTTGCTGGAGGCGTTCCTGAGCTTCCTCGGTCTCGGCGTGCAGGCGCCAATGAGCTCCTGGGGCTCGATGATCAAGGACGGCGCGGAGGTGATGGAGGAGTTCTGGTGGATGCTGATCATCCCCGGCACCTTCCTCTCCGCGACCCTGTTCTGCCTGAACTTCCTCGGCGACGGTCTCCGCGACGCGCTGGATCCGAAGGCGTCCAAAGACTGATCCAGCCATGACAACACCGCAAAAAACGCAGACCGCGCAGAAGGGAATTCCTGCGAAGATTTTCTTCCGCGTGATCCGCGTTTTCTACGGTCGAATCTGTCGGTCCCTTCCGTCTCCATTCGTGGTCTAAGCGACATGCCCCTCCTCGAAGTCAAGAATCTCAAGACCTACTTCCACACCCGCGCGGGCGTCGTGCGGGCGGTGGACGGCGTCTCCTTCTCCATCGAGAAGGGCGAAACCCTCGGCATCGTCGGCGAGTCCGGCTCCGGCAAATCCGTCGCCTGCTACAGCATGATGGGGCTCATCCCCCAGCCGCCGGGACGCATCGAGGGCGGCACCGCAAAGTTCGACGGCACCGACCTGCTGAACTGCACCAAGCAGCAGCTCGCCGCGATCCGGGGTCGCCGCGTCGCGATGATCTTCCAGGATCCGATGACCTCCTTGAACCCCTACATGCGGGTCGAGGACCAGATCATCGAGCCGCTTTTGATCCACAAGATGTGCGACAAACCGGAGGCCTGCCGCCGCGCGCTGGAAGCGATGAAGAACGTCGGCATTCCCGCGCCCGAGGCGAGAATGCGCAGCTTCCCCCACGAATTCTCCGGCGGCATGCGGCAGCGGGTGATGATCGCCAAGGCGCGCAACACCAAGCCGGACCTGCTCATCGCCGACGAGCCGACCACCGCGCTCGACGTCACGGTGCAGGCCCAGATCCTGGAGCTCATCAAGAAGATGCAGCAGGAGCTCGGCACGGCGGTCATCTTCATCAGCCACGACCTTGGCACCGTCGCGGGTTTCTGTGACCGGGTGATGGTCATGTATGCCGGCAAGGCCATGGAAGCGGCCAAGACGGACGACATCTTCTACCATCCCCGCCATCCCTACACCCGCGCCCTCCAGAAGAGCCGGCCGGCGCTGCAGGCGAAGGGCGCCGAGCTCTACACCATTCCCGGGATGCCGCCGGACGTCTCCAGACCGATCGAAGGCTGCCCCTTCAAGACCCGCTGCGAATTCGCCGTCGATTCCTGCCGGCAGGCTCCGATGACCCTTGTCGAAATGGAGCCGGGTCACGGGACGGCTTGCACACGGGTGTCGGGTGGGGAACTGAAACTCTAGGAAACGACATGAAGACCAAACAATCGAAGCGAACCCGTGAGTCCAAGCGCCAGGCGCAGACCCTGCAGCCGGCGAGGGAGCTGCTCGAAGAACTCTACCTCGTGATCGGTCGGGCAGCGCTCACGATCGAGCAGGCCCGCAGCGGAATAGGAGCCGATGGGGCGGCGAATCTGGTCCACGCAGACCTTGTGAAAAACGCCGTCAAAGCCGCCAAGAAAGCAGAGAAAGCGTTCCGCAAAAGCATCGAAGAGGCAGGGAATTCCGGCGAATGAGCGCCTTCCTCGAACTCACCAACGTCAAGACGCACTTCCCGATCGAGCGCGGCGTCATCTTCAAGAAGCTCGTCGGCGTGGTGAAGGCCGTCGATGGCGTGGATCTCTCGCTGGAGCAAGGCGAGATTCTGGGGTTGGTCGGGGAGTCCGGCTGCGGCAAGTCCACCCTCGGCCGCACCATTCTCCAGCTCATTCCGCCGACCGACGGCACCGTGGTCCTCGCCGGAAAGAATCTGTCCGCGTTGTCCGGACCCTCGTTGCGTGCGGCGCGGGCGGACTTCCAGATGATCTTCCAGGATCCTTACGCGACCCTGAACCCGCGCATGACGGTCTATGACGCGTTGGCCGAGGCCATCCGGACCCACAAACCGGTGCCGGACCCGGACATGCCCGCAGCGGTCAGCGCCCTCATGAACAAGGTCGGCCTCGCCCCGCGCTACATCAAAAAATATCCGCACGAATTCTCCGGCGGACAGCGCCAGCGCATCGCGATCGCCCGCGCTCTGGCAGTGGAGCCCAAGCTGATCGTGGCCGACGAACCGGTCTCCGCGCTCGACGTCTCCATCCAGGCCCAGATCATCAACCTGCTCTACAAGCTCTCCCGCGAACTCGGCCTGACGCTCATCTTCATCTCCCACGATCTCTCGGTGGTGAAACACATCTCCGATCGGATCGCGGTGATGTATCTCGGCCGCATCGTCGAACTCGGCGACGCATCCGAAGTCTTTGAACGTCCGCTGCATCCCTACACCAAGGCGCTGGTCAGCGCGGTGCATCTGCCCGATCCCGAGAAGGAACGCGTCCGCCAGCGGATCCTGCTGCCCGGCGACCCGCCCTCGCCGATCAATCCACCGAGTGGCTGCACCTTTCACCCGCGCTGTCCGTGGGCGATCGACGCCTGCAAGCTGGAAGCGCCGAAGTTCGCGTCGCTGGACGGCGGCGCTCACACGGCCACCTGCATCCGGCTGAAGGAACTAAATCCGTAGCCGCCGACGGGCGGAGATGGCTTTTCCGAACGGAACACTCCGGCCATTCCGCAAACCAAGCGCCGATCCGCGGCATATTCCCGCGCCCTCCGGGACTAACCCATCTCCGCCAAAACCGCTTCGATCGCATCGGCCACTCCGTGCCCGCAATGCTGCGTGGCCACAGAGCCTCCGTGACCGAGAACCAATTCGCGGATCATCGGAATGCCGTTGAGCGGCGTCGCCAGATGACGGGCCACGCCGGGCTGGAGCATGGGGATGTCGTTCATGTGGTCCCCGGCAGCCATGGTATGCTCCGGCGCCACGCCGATTCGCCGGGCGATCTCCCGGAGCGCCGTTCCCTTGTTGTAGTCCTCGTGGCTGAAGCGCAGATAGACGTCGTTCCGAACGACGACCAAGCCGGGGATCCCACGCCGATACTCGTCGAGATGATCGTTCACCGCTTCGGCGTCCCGGGCAGACTTCGCGATCAGGCAAAAGGGCGACCAAAGATCCTCGTAGAGCGTCGCCTCGAACCGTTCCTCGACCCAGCTGAAGAGCGCCGGCACATCGGGTTTCACCTTGGCGAAGAGCGCCGCATGGTCCCGTTCGCACGCGTCGTTCCACTCCGTCAGCGAGACGTATCGCTGGTGCTCGTGCAGGAAGATCTCCCGCTCCACCAGCACGAGGAAGTCCGGTTGGACCGACAACCGCGACCGGCCGAGCGCCTCCATCAGGCTCGACATCTCGCGACCCGTGTTGATGACCCACTTGCCGCCGGACGCCTGGATCCGCGCGATCAGCTCCTGGAGACGGGGCGGCACGGGCGGACTCTCAAACTCCGCGAAAATGGTCCCGTCGAAGTCGGTGGAAAGGAGCTGGATCGGCGACGTCATGACCGGCGAAGACTAGACCAGAACGGCATCCGGGCACACGGAACTTCCCTCCAAAATACGCTCGGTGCTTGCCAGCCAAGCCTGCCGTTTCCAAGCTCCGCCGCCATGGAATCCCACGAGCTGCTCCGCGAGATCTTTCAAAAGACGAGCCCCAAGGAGATCTCGTCGGAAATGGGCCTTTCGCTCTCCCTCATCTACAAATGGGCCGAGCAGTCAGACTCGGCGGGGAGCGGATCCACCAATCCGCTCGAGCGTGTCGCCCAACTCCTGTCGGTCACCCAGAACGACCAGATCGTCCAATGGCTTGCGGAGCGAGCGGACGGGTTCTTCATGAAGAATCCCAAGACGAAGTGGCCCCATCCGTTCTATGTAGTTCCCGCGACCAATCTCATCGTCCAAGAATTCGCAGACCTTCTTTCCGTTATCGCTACAGCTGCCGCTGACAACCACATCAACGCGAAAGAGTCGAAGGTCATCCGGGCTCGGTGGGAGGAATTGAAGTCAGCCACCGAGGGATTTGTTCATTGTTGCGAAGAAGGTAAATTTCGCCCGATTCAAGAGGCAGACCCTTCTTCTCTGACATAAAACAAGTGCTCGATAGTCTTCGTCTCTCGGCTGAGTTGTCTCGCGCAGATTCACGGCGAGGCATTTGTTGCCAAACCATGGGTTACTTATTGGCGAATTTGTCCACTTGCTGGAATGGCTAGATCCATTTTTGGACTCCGTGTCGCTCAATGAGGCAAAATAATTCTCGCTAGAGGTGGAGTATCCTGTGCTAGGATTTTTTCACACAAATGAGAAAGTCCGCCTCTCCTTTGTCACTACTGCTGGCAGTAGATTCGACATTGCAATCCGCCCGTTTCCGCCGAGCTCAAGCCGGCCGAATGGCGGAAAAGCTGCGCTCTGCCGAAGCAGAGACTCTTCCGACCCAATCAGGTGACAGCGCCGGAGCGACGCCGGATACCGCTTCGGGTTCGGGTTCCGATACCCAAATCTTCATACGCTAAGACCGCAGGCGTTCTTGGCTCTTTCCGTGACCGTTAACGCCACGGCTTTCGCCCTTTCCGATCCAGAACGAAGGACCTTTTCGACGTGGTCCAGATTGGCTGCTAATTCCGCCCGCTTGGATCGAGCCGTAGCAAAGTAGTTCCAATAGTGCTCGAAGAACGTCTTCTTCAAATCACCGTAGCCAAATCCTCCGGCCCGGAGCTTGTCCTCCATTTCGACCGCCACGTCTTTTGCGGCAATCAGTTTCAATAGCTGGATGACCACATTTTTGTCCGCGTCCGGCTTGGGATCGGCCGGCGTCCGACTGTCCATGACGATCGACATGACCTTCTTCCGCAATGCCTTTTCCTCGCCGAAGATCTCCAGAGTGTTGCCGTAGCTTTTCGACATCTTTTGACCGTCCGTGCCGGGCACAACGGCGACCGCCTCTTGAATCCGGGGTTCCGGCAGGATGAACGTCTCCCCGTAGGCCGCATTGAACTTCTGCGCCATGTCCCGGGCCATCTCCAGGTGCTGCTTCTGGTCCTTGCCGACGGGAACCACGTTGGCGTCGAAGGTCAGAATGTCGGCCGCCATGAGGACCGGATAGGCGAAGAGCCCATGGTTCACCTTGTCCAGATCACCCGAGGCGAGCTTCTCCTTCTTGTCCTTGAAGCTAGTGGCCCGTTCCAGAAGTCCCATCGGCGTCACGGTGCTGAGGAGCCAAGCGATCTCCGTCACCTGTGGCACGTCCGACTGCCGCCAAAACACCGCCTTCTCCGGATCGAGTCCGCAGGCCAGAAAATCCAGCGCAACATCCAGGGTGAACTGCCGCCGGGCCTTCGCATCGGTCAACGAGGTCATCGAATGGTAGTCCGCGATGAAGTAGAAAGCCTCGCCCTGGTCCTGTAGTTCGATGGCCGGGCGCATGGCGCCGAAGTAGTTTCCGAGATGCAACGCGCCCGAAGGCTGGATGCCGGTCAAAATACGCATGGGCGGGAAAATAGGCGCGGGATCCGACACGCGGGAAGCGGGAACTTGGCCTTTGATCCGAGCCTTGCCGCGATTCGCAGACGAACCCGGACTCCTCGTCGACCCCCGGAGATCCGCCCGATCAAATCAAGCCGAGCCTCTTCCGCTTCCGATAGAGCGTCGCCTGGTCGATTCCAAGGATCTCAGCCGCCTCGGTCAGACTCTTGGCGACCTCGAGGATGCTGCGCAGGTGCGCCTCCTCCAGTTGATCGAGCGTGACCCGCGATCCCGCTTGGCTGAATGCCGGCACGCGATCCCCGGTTCCCCCACCGCTCCCGCCCCGGATCTCGGCCGGTAGGTCCGCCACCTCCACCGTGTCGCCACGCGCCAGAATCGCGGCGCGCTCGATGGCATTGCGGAGTTCCCTGAGATTGCCGGGCCATGCATGCGTCCTGAGCGCCCGGTCGGCCGAGTCCGCGAAGGCCATCGCCGACCGGCCGCACTGGATGGCGAAGTGTTTCAGATAATGGCCCGCGAAGACGATGAGGTCGTCCCGCCTCCGGCGCAGCGGGGGCATCTCAACGGCGATGACGTTGAGCCGGTAGAACAGGTCTTCGCGAAACAACCCCTCCGCCACGCGCTGTTTCAGGTCGCGGTTGGTCGCGGCGATGACCCGGACATCGGCTTGGCGGGTCATGTTTTCACCGAGTCGTTCGTATTCGCGCTCTTGGAGGAGTCGGAGCAGTTTGGGCTGGACCTCCATCGGCAGGTCGCCGATTTCGTCGAGGAACAGCGTGCCGCCGTCGGCCGCCTTCACTTTTCCCCAATGGTCGCGAACGGCACCGGTGAAGCTGCCCTTCAAATGCCCGAACAGATCGCTCTCCAGCAATTCTTTCGAGAGACTCGGGCAGCTCACGGTGACAAACGCCCTATCGGCGAGGCGGCTGTTTCGGTGGACCGCGCGCGCGGCCACGCTCTTGCCCGTCCCGGTTTCCCCCAGGATCAAGATCGACGCCCGGGTCTGCGCGGCGCGTAGCAACACATCCATCGTCTCGCGCATCGCCGGATTGGCGAAGTCGAACATCGGCTCGGGATTCTGGGAACGCGTCTCCTTCACCTCCTGCTCCAGCCGCTCGATCTGCCGGCCCATCTGCTGGAGCTTCTGAAGCCGCGCCAATACGGTGTGGAACTGGCCCCGAGTGAAGGGCTTCTCCATGAAGTCCGCCGCGCCCCGCCGCATGGCCTCGACAGCCGTCTGGATCTTTCCCGCTGCGCTGAACAACACGACGGGGAGATTCGGTTTGAGACGGCTTATCTCCACCAGCACGTCGAGCCCGTTCTCGGGTCCGAGATTGAGGTCGAGAATGACGGCGTCAAACCGCTCTTCACCGACGCGCTGCAGCGCCGATTTTCCATCGGCCACGCCTTCCGCGTAGTGCCCGTCGTCCTCGATCAACAGGACGGTGGCGTCCCGGAAACCCTTGTCGTCATCAATGACCAGAAAGTCCATTTTACTCCTTCGAAAGTCTTACGGTGAAGACGGCGCCCGCTCCCGGAACGCTGTCACAGATCAATTCCCCGCCCATGGCTTCGACCAGGCGTTTGACGATGCTCAACCCCAGTCCCGTGCTGGGTTCACCGGCGGTCGGTCTGGCGGAGAGTCTCCGATAACGGCCGAACATGTGCAGTCGGTCCTCCGCAGTAAATCCCGGCCCCTCGTCCTTCACCTCCAGATCGACGTGGTTCCCGGCATCCCGCACCGACACGTGGACGGACCTGCCCGGGGGCGAAAACTTGAGGGCGTTCGAGATCAAATTTTCCAACACCTGGCCAAAGGCCGCAGCGTCGGCGGGGACCACGAGTCCTGTCGCACCGGAGTCGACTTTCAGTTCGATCTTCTTCCGCTCGGCTGCGCCCTCGTGGTCTTGCACGATCTTCTGAACGGTTTCGCCGACGCGGACCGGTTCCCGCCCCATCGCCAGACCGTGATCGGCCATGATGTTGGCGAGGAACTCTTTCAGGAACGTCAAGGTCCGCGAAGTGGCCGAGAGGATGTTGTCGTTCAGCCCCGCCAATCTTCCGTCGTCGCCTCCCTTCAATCTCTCGCCGAGCACCTGGGCCGTCATGTGGATGCTCCCGATCGCGTTGCGCAGATCATGGGCCAGGATGCCGAGCAGCTCGTCCTTGTCCTCGGCGAGTCGCTTCAGACGATCCCGAGCCGACTTCAAGGCGAGATGCGTCCGCACCCGCATGAGGAGTTCGGCCTGGTTGAAGGGCTTCGTCACGTAGTCGACGCCACCGGCTTCGAGAGCCCGCACGATCAGGCTCTTCTCGTCGGCCGCGGAGAGGAAAATGATCGGCAGAGTGGCCAGCGCCTCCTGCGCGCGGATCCGTTGGCAAAGCTCGATGCCGTCCATATCGGGCATCAACAAGTCGAGCAGCACAAGGTCCGGGGCCCGGAGCGCGAGCCGCTTCAGCGCCGTGGCGCCATCGGAAGCAGGCACGATCTCCATCCCGGTTTTTCCGAGCATCGAGCCGAGCATCTGCAGGTTCGCCGGCTGGTCGTCGACGATCAACAGGCGGGCGGGAACTCCGTTTACATGGAAGGGCTTGTCGGGCATCGGGTCAGAGGGAAAGGCGTTCTGTCTCGGCGATCACGGCGGGGAAACGGGCAAGCTCGGCCTCCAGCAAGGCTGCGTCATACGCCTCGGCGTGCCGAAGCAGCCCGGAGGCATAGGCCGTCAGGGGAGCACACTGGGCGCTCTCGCCCATGGCCTGGAGCTGCCGGGCGAACCTCTTGGATTCGTTGATGGCGACGCTGTCGCGCACCAACGGCCACTCGCCGGATTCCAGCGCGTGCAGCTTGATCGACAGCGCCGCCAGCTCCGCCTTCACGTCCCCGGACGGAACGACGGCCGAACGCGGCGGTTCTTCTTTGTTCGCGTTCGGCGCCTTGGGGATGAACTGGCCCAGCTCGTCCAGGAGCGCGCGCCGAGTGAAGGGTTTTCGCAGATAGCCGCTGAACATTTTCCGCAAGGCCTGTTCTTCGTCGGCCATGCTGGACGCGGTGACCGCGATCACCGGCAACAGGTCGAACCCCGGGCTCGCGCGGATCAGCTCCAGCGCCTCGCGGCCACCGAGCTCCGGCATGCGGACGTCCAGCAACACCATGTCGGGCTTGAGCTTGAGCGTCTTCTCCACCGCCTCGCGGCCATTGACCCCGAACTCCAGCGTGTGGTGGCTTCTCTCGAAAATGCCCGCCATCAGCTCCCGGTTCAGCGCGTTGTCGTCCACGACCAAAATCTTCGCCGGGCGAAGGGTGTTGAAGTCCACGTCCTCGTCCTGCTCCGCCGTTTGGCTCACGGGGAGACGGGCGGACACTCCGACATCCGGGATGCGCAGGTGGAAGGTGGTCCCTTTCCCGAGGACGCTGGCAACGCCGACCGTCCCCCCCATCATCTCGACGAGGCGCTTGACGATGGCGAGCCCAAGCCCGGTGCCCTGCCGTTCCTGGCTCCGGCTGGAGTCGGCCTGGACGAAAGGTTCGAAGATCATCCCCACGCGGTCCTCGGGGATGCCGACTCCGGTATCCTCCACCTCGATCGAAAGTGTCATTCTCCCGGTCTGGTCCTCCTGGCGGTCCGCGTGGACGCGGATCCGGATATGGCCCGATTCGGTGAACTTCACCGCGTTGCCCACGAGGTTGACCAGCACCTGCCGCAGTCGGGACCGGTCGAGCAGGAGCGCTTTCGGGAGATCCTGGGCCACGATACAGGAGAGCTTCACGCCTTTGCGGGTGGCCTGCTCGGAGAAGATCGTGCGGATGAAGTCGCAAACTTCCCGCGGATCCGTTGGCTCCGGGTGCAGCTCCAGCACTCCGGCCTCGATCTTCGACATGTCCAGCACGTCGTTGATGAGCTGGAGAAGGGAGTGGCCGCTGGCGCGGATGGAGCGCAGCCACTGGCGCTGCCGGGGCTCGCTCAGTTCGCCGTCGAGCAGATCGCTGAAGCCGAGGATCGCGTTCATCGGGGTGCGGATCTCGTGGCTCATGTTGGCGAGGAAGGCGCTCTTGTGTTCGCTGCTCCGCTCGGCCCGGAGCTTCGCCTCGGCCAGGGAGCGTTCCCGCTTTTCCTGGTTGAATGCGACCCGGGTGAGGAAGAGGGCGAAGACGCCCGCGCCGACGCCGATCAGCCCCGCCCCGATGCTGGTGGCGCTGGCTCGCCAGAGCTTTTTCCGGGTGGGGTCGTCCTTGTCCGTCAAGATGTCCGGCCGGACCAGGCGCATCCCATCGACGGCTTGCCGGATGTCCGCCATCGCGGCCAGACCTTCGCCCGTCTTGACGGCGTCCGCTGCTTTCTGGGACCCGGACTCCCGCATCATCTGGATGGACCGCTTCAGCTCCGCGAGCTTGATTTCCACCTTGCCCCGGAGTTCGAGGACCCGCGCCTTGACCCTTGGGTCGGCCAAGCCCAGGTCGGCCAACCGGCCGAACTTCGCCTGGAAGCCCGCCACCGCTTTAGTATAGGGTTCCAAGTAGGCGGCGTTCCCGGTGATCAGGAAGCCGCGCTGCCCGGTCTCCGCATCCTGGATCGCCGTGAATACCGCGTCCAACGCGTTGTTGAACTCCGCCTGGCGAACCGCGATGTCCACCTGCTCGGAGAGCTGTTTCCAGGTGATGGCCGAAAGAACCACCCCCGCCACGGTGAGCGAGAGCCACAGTGCGACCAGAGGGCCGTAGATTCTCTTTACGTAGCGTTTCAACCCGGACCCTTCGGCGCGTCCCTCGGAGCCTGTCGCGGCATCCGCCGATCCGTTCGCCGGCTCCATCCTGCCGATATCTGATCGTTCGTTGGCCATCAGAATCCTCCGGCCTCCACGGAAAGAACCCGGTGGATGAACCGTAGCTTCTGGATCACCGGCGACGACAACACGAAGGGATAGAGGTCCGGCAGGCCCATCCCGCGGTTGAACGAGTTCAAGGCGATCGTCAGCGGACCCCACGCCGCGACCAGAGCGTCGAAGGAGTCCCCCCTGCTCTCCGTCTCCGCCGCATCTATGGTCATGGATTCGGAGGACGGATGCACCGGCTTCAACGACAGACCGAAGCTGGCGGTCGTCTCCAGAGTGTCGACCATGTGGAAGTAGTGGGCGCACGTCTCGGCCCAGTCTTCCCAGGGATGGGAGCTGGCATAGGCGCTCACGAACCGGCTCTGCCAATCGGCCGGCGCGCCCTGGGAATAGTGTCGCTGGAGCGCCGCGCCGTAGTCCAAGGACTCGTCGCCGAACAGCTCCCTGAACCGGTGCCGCCATGGGGTGCAGGCGACCAGCCGATCCCAGCAATAGTGCGACACCTCGTGGCGGAAATGGCCGAGCAGCGTCCGCAACGGCTCCCGCAGGCTCACCCGCCGCGTCTCCCGCTCCACGTCGTCCGCCTCCAGCACGTTCAAGGTGATCAGGCCGCTGTCGTGCCCGGTCATGACGGGCGGACGTCCCGGAGCATCCGCGAGGAACTCGAAACGGAGTCCCGTCTTCCGGTTTCCGTTCAACCCGTCCAGCGGAAGATGCAGCTTCAGGAAGGTGTAGACCAACCGGCGTTTCGCCTTCTCCAACCGGTGCCAACGGTCGCGGTTCCCCGGAATTGTCAGGTCGGGGATCGTGCGGTTCAACCGGCAGGAAATGCAGAACGTGTCGCCCTCTCCGGCCGGCACCAGCCAATTGCAGACGGCGTGTTGGATCCCGTTCGAGCAGTTCCGGAAGCGCCTTTCCGAGGGTCCGTTCCCCACTGGCCGCCACGTCCCACCCTCCGCCGGTTCCAGAGCCGCCATGTCGAGCACCTCCGGGACAAACCCCAGCGCATGCCCGCAGGCGACGCACGAGACGCTCTCGAAGAAGACGAGACTCCGGCAGTGGTCGCACTGGAACGCCTTCACTCCACCCCTCCGTCCATCGCCCTCGCGCCGGCCGGACCGCCACCCGGAGAGGAGGCGCTTTTCCAGTCGTTTATCTTCCGTCGAAACATCCGCCGGATAATGGAGCCAGTCCCGGTCTTCACGCAATTGACGACGGTATCCAAAATTAGTCCGGAACCCGGAGCCCAACCCCGAGGTCAAGACACAAAGCGGGACGAATCCGCCGCCCGGCAGACCACCGGTCTCAGCGTCGGCCGACAAGGCAGCCGGTCAGGACGCCAATGACGAAGGCGGCGGCACCCGTTTCGTGGGGATGTCTGCGGAGCGAGATTCATGGATTGCGGCCGTGGATCAATCGCATCCCCACGGAGATGATGGCCAGGACGAGAAGCACGTGGATGAAGCCGCCCATCGTATGGGATGAGACGAAACCTAAAAGCCAAGCGACGATTAGGATGACGGCGATGGTTTCGAGCAGGTGAATCGTCCCTGGATTTGAGCGGGAAATCAGCTCTTTGACCTACTTTGACTCGCAGCGGATCGCGGTCCAAAAGGCCACCGCAACCGACCGCCAATAGAAACGGGCCTTCGTCGTTTGAATCCGCATGGAGCGACACCGCGAACCCTTGCCAACTGCAAGTCGGAGCGGCGGTTCTCCAGCCCTTTGCACGTGCCTACCAACGAGACTGGTGTCCTTTTCGGAACAACCATCGGGACCATCTGCACCCGGTCGCCGGCGCGCGCGGCCATGTCGGAGAATGCAATTTAAGCGAAAGACAAGGACCGCCCACTGCCAAGCATAGGACCCAGCCGCCACGCTCGGCGACCTCTCGGCCCAAAATGAACAGACGCCGCGCGGTTGCGCGGCGTCCAGTTCAAACGAACCTTCCTCCGGCGACTAAACCCGTCGGCGCCCACCAATGAGCGACACGAGGAACAGGACGATGAAGATCACGAAACAGATCTTGGCCATCCATGCCGCCGTTCCGGCCACGCCGCCAAAGCCCAAGATTCCGGCGATCAGCGCCACCACGAAAAACGTCAATGCCCAGCTCAACATATCGATACCTTTCCCTGCCGGTTCCCTTCGCGCGTCCCGCTCGGCGGATTCCTTCCGATTCCGTGCACTCGCCCGGACACCCCGCCTCTAGCCGCGACCGTGCCAACAGCGTTCCGAATCTTTCCTCGCTTGATCGCGCCCCAATTTACGGGAATTCCGGCATTCCCGTTGCCCGAGCCTCGCGGGTCCGCCGGGCGGACTGCACGACTTGGATGCTCCCTGCACGACCCACATCCGCCGGTTCAACGGGAAAAGCCTCGTTCCCCCACCGCTCCGAGCCCTTTCCCCGATGGCACATCCCCTGCAAAGGGAGGGACAACGCATCGGCTTGAAGCGGCAACGCCGGGCACAACCCATTTCAACATCATGAACAGACACAGGTTTTGCGGCACTTGGACCATAGTGAAGGGGAAGCTCAAGCAGGGCTGGGCCCGGATGATCGGCAACGACCGTCGCTACCTCGGCGGCCGGGAACAGGAATTCAACGGTCGGATCCAGCGCTGCGTCGGACGGGTCCGCGACGGGGCCCAGACTCGAATCGTCCGCACAATCCGCCTGCGGAGCGCCGTGGCGCCGTCTTCAAATCGAACATTGATCCGCCCGCTCCGGATCTTGCCGCCATCGGGGAGGTCCACTAGCTTCCGCGACCATGGACAATGAGAATCCACCCGGATCCTTCGGCTCAACTCCGCCACCGGTGCCGCCGGCCTCGCATCGGCCCCCGCCGGTGCTGCGCCCCGGACCGCCCCAACGCCCCGCCGCCAAAACCGCCAAGACGGGCCGCGGTTGGATGATCGCCGCCATCGTCCTGGCCGTCCTCTTGGGCCTTAGCTTCCTGGCCAATCTTGGATCGACCCTTTACTCGGGCTCTGCCGGCCACCACGGCGGCAGCCGAGCCGGACTCGTGCCGGACTATGTGGAGCAGAACCGGTCCCGGAACGACATCATGTTGATCGATGTGGACGGCGTGATCTCCTCCCAGTCGCTCGACGCGGCCGGGCATACCCTGGTGGCCTTGATCAAAGACCAGCTGGAAATCGCAGCCGACACGGACCGCATCAAAGCCGTCATCCTCAAGGTCGATTCCCCCGGCGGCGAAGTCCTCGCCTCCGACGACATCGCGAACCTCATCACCCAGTTCCAGGAAGATTCCGGAAAGCCCGTCATCGCCCAGATGAACTCGCTGGCGGCGTCCGGCGGCTACTACATCAGCGCGCCCTGCCGCTGGATCGTGGCGAACAAGCTCACCATCACCGGCAGCATCGGGGTCATCATGTCCGGCTACAACTACCGTGGATTGATGGACAAGATCGGCATCCGTCCCGAGGTCTTCAAGAGCGGCAAGTTCAAGGACATGCTCAGCAGCTCCAAGTCCCCGGAGGAAACCCTCCCCGAAGAACGCGCCATGGTGATGAACCTTCTCATGGAGACCTACGGCCAGTTCACCAACGTCGTTGCCGACGGCCGCGCAGCCGCCTACGCCGCTGGCGGGGACGACAACATCGGACAGGCGCTCGTCCCGAACTGGATCAACTTCGCCGATGGCCGCATCCTCTCGGGCACCCAGGCCAAGGAGCTCGGCCTCGTCGACGAGCTCGGCAATTTCGACACCGCTTTTGACCGCGCGCTGAACCTGGCGGGCATCGACGACGCCAACCTGGTCGCCTACCGCCTGCCCTTCAGCTTCGGCAGCCTCTTGAACCTTTTCGGGGAGTCCCGCGCCAAACCCGCCACCGTGAAGATCGATCTCGGGCTCGAATCCTTGAAGCTCAAGAAAGGCCAGCTCTACTTCATGGCCCCGACCGTTCTCTGAGAACCTGCTTTTTGAGGGATCCCTCTCCGAGCGTTCGCACTCGTCCTCATCTCTGGAACACCGCTCCGCATGCAGATCGCGATCGTTGGTCTCGGCTATGTCGGCCTGCCCTTGGCGGTACAGTTCGCCCGCAGCGGCGCAAGCGTCATCGGACTCGATGTCGATCCGGCCAAGACCGAGGCGATCAACGCCGGTCACAGCTACATCCGCCACATCCCCGCGGCGACCATCGCCGAGCAGGTCGCCGTGGGTCGGCTGCATGCCTCCACCGATTTCGCCAAAGCCCGGGAAGCCGACGCCGTCCTCATCTGCGTGCCGACGCCACTCGGTCGCAACCGTGAACCCGACCTCGCCTACATCCTGAACACCGGTAAGGCGCTCGCGCCGCATCTCCGCCGAGGCGCGCTCGTCGTGCTGGAGTCCACCACCTATCCCGGCACCACCGAGAACGAACTCCGTCCGGTGCTGGAGAAGGGCTCGGGTCTGACTGCGGGCGTCGACTTCCACCTCGCTTATTCCCCGGAACGCGAAGATCCCGGCAATCCCGACAGCCGCGTGGCCGAGATTCCCAAGGTCGTCGGCGGCCTCACTCCGGCCTGTCTGGAAAAGGCGCTCGCGGTCTATGGCCGCGCCATCCAGCAGCTCGTGCCCGTTTCGTCCTGTCGCGTCGCCGAAGCCTCCAAACTCACCGAGAACATCTTCCGTTGCGTCAACATCGCGATGGTGAACGAACTCAAGATCGTCTACGCCGCCATGGGCATCGACATCTGGGAAGTCATCGCCGCCGCCAAGACCAAGCCCTTCGGCTACATGCCGTTCTATCCCGGCCCCGGGCTCGGCGGCCACTGCATCCCCATCGATCCGTTCTACCTGACCTGGAAGGCCCGCGAAGTCGGCCAAGCCACCCGCTTCATCGAACTCGCGGGCGAGATCAACGCCTCCATGCCCGCCCATGTCGTCCATCGCACGATGGAAGCTTTGAACGACCGTGGCCGCGCCCTGAAAGGAGCGCGCATCCTCGTCCTTGGCCTCGCCTACAAGGCCGACGTCGCCGATCACCGCGAGTCGCCCGCGTTCCATCTCTTCGACCTGCTGCAACAGCGTGGTGCCGAAGTCGACTACCACGACCCCTTGATCCCCGAGATCGGCCCCACCCGCGACAATCCGGAACGGGCCGGAATGAAGTCGGCACCATGGACTTCGGAAAACCTTCGCTCCTTCGACGCCGCCATCATCTGCACCGCCCACCGTGCGGTGGACTACGCCGACCTGGCCCGGCACGTCTCCCTGATCATCGACACCCGCAACGCCATGGCTCCCATCGCCACTCTCCCCGGGCAGGTGTGGAAGGCTTGAGCGGGAATCGGACGCTTCCCATCGCAGCCAACAGCCGTGGCGGTCCGTCTCCACGGCACCTCTAAAAGAAGGGACTGCGTTCTCCATCGACCTGTCAGGAGCGGGTACGTTGGAGGGTTTCGGCGAGATTCTTGGCTTCTTTCAGGCCCAAGCCCGTGGCGTCGCGCAATAGTCGAATGGCCTCGATTTTATGGCCTTGATCAAGGGCGGCCATGACGGCGACAGACTGTTCAGGAGAGAGCTCGAGTTCGCGACCGTTGTTGTCGACCCGGATGCGGGTCGATTGGGAACGGACAACGCCTGGGCCGACATCTGGCTCGATCTGAAGGCGCCCACCCGACGAAGACCTGCCGCCGCCAAAGGCAACGCGGGCAAAGACACAGAGGACGACGCCGACAATCAGACCGGCCAGAAACGGATCGACACCGTGGAAGGTGAAGAAATCGGAAATCGCTTTCACGGTTTGCAAATCAAGTGACCGGAAGATGCCGAAGAAAGGTCTGTCCGGTCTTCGAACCGGCCAGGCGTTCGGAGATGAAACTTGGGCTTTTTCCGCTGATCATCCAGTCCTTTGGAAACTCGACCGCTGACTGATCGAAGCGGTGGCCGGACTTCGAGTCCGGCAACAGGGCCACGGTGTTCAAAGTCAAATCCGCCTCGGTGGGACTGCGCGCATGCTTCAGTGTTTCGAAGATGACCGGACGCGGGATGGAGACGCCAATCAATCCCGGAAACTCGGCCGCTCGGACTCGCACGAGATCCTCCGCGGGCGGCCGCGAACGGGTGCGACCTCAGATCTGCGATGTCGACCAAACGGGAGATTTCCTCTCGCTGGTCCAGACCGAAGTGGACCGGATTCTGGAGGCCCAGTTCCAGGAAGTAAGGCCACGGGTAGAAGCTCAGGTCGGACATCGCCTTTGACCCGCATTCGGAAAGCTTCTCTCAGCCGGAACGATGCGGTGGGGAAAGGAGCGCGCGCCCGCCCCGGGCGCGCTCGCGGTTCACTGGAGGCGCCGGACGGAAGCCGGGGCGGCGGCCATCCCCATTCGTCTCCATTTTGGCACGCCTCATCGGATCTTGCCGTCTTTGCGGAACAGCAACGGAGCGACCTCCGTCAGATGCCGGCGCCAAATGGCGTAGTTGTGGAGCCCCTCCGTGGGACGGAACGTATTTTGGATAAGGTGGGCCGATAGCAGTTCCGAGAGTTTCTCGTTCCGCTCAAACGCACCGTCCTGTCGACCGCAACCAATCCACAGCAGCCTCAGCTTCCTGTTCGTCGCCGAGGGATCATCGAGCAGCGACTGGAAACGGGACTCGAAGTTCGGCGGGATTGCCGAGCTGAATGCCCCGACCGCGCTGAACAGCTCCAGATGGCCCAACCCGATCTGCAAAGCTTGGCCCCCGCCCATCGAGAGGCCGACGATCGCGCGGTTCTCGCGGCCCTTGGCAACACGGTATTTCTTCTCTACCTGCGGAACGACTTCATCGACCAGATACCGCTCGACCGTCGCGGTGTTGTTCGACTGTGGACCGTTGAACGGCACAGCGTGACCCCATGGCATCACGATGATCATCGGCCCGGACCGGTTCTCGGCGATCAGGTTATCGAGGATGAAGTTCGCCTTGCCCACGTCCGTCCAGCCGGCCGCCGTGTCGTTGTGGCCGTGGAGGAGATAGAGCACCGGATAGAGTGTGCGTTTGACGGGATCATAGCCCGGCGGCGTGTAGACATAATAAGCGCGGGTGTCGCCGGTGACCTTCGACCGGTGCCAAACCGCCTCCACCGCGCCGTGCGGAACATCGCGGGCTTCCCACAATTCGGACGGATTTCCTGGCACGTCCACAAGGCTTGCGGAAGTGCGGGCGCGGCGTTTGACCAGCGGGTTCACCGGGTCCGGTGTGGTCACGCCATCGACGGTGAACGCGTAGATGTCCAGGCCGGGATCGAGAGGTCCGGCGGTGGTGGACCAGACACCCTGATCGTCACGTGTCATCGGCTGCTTCGTGCCCGGCGTCATCCAGTCGCCCTCCAGACTCACCTCGGACGCCTTGGGTGCGAACACGCGGAAGATCGTGCGACGATCCGGCTGCACCTCGGGCGAGACAACCGTGTCGGGGCGCGGCGTCTGAGCGAGGGAAACGGTCGCCACGAAGAGAAGGAATCCAAGGATCGCTTTCATGTTTCAATACAGGCCCAACAGGATTGGCCAACGTTGTTTCGGATCGAAGCGGCAGGGTTGCAGGAGCAACCAAAGCCGCAATGCGGAACCGCTGGATCCTGAGCCCGCGATTTGATCCGGGCATGGCCGCGCGGCCGGCTGTTAGGTCTCTGCTCCGCCCGCTTCGGCCGATGTTGCTGGATTTCGGGGTTTGAGTTGGGCACGAATTTTCCGCAAAAGAGCCCCGCGATCATGAATTCCAAACTCCTCCAGATGTGGATCAATCTGCGTTCCAGTTTCTGGTTCATTCCGACGTTGATGATCTTTGCGACGGCTCTGCTGGCGGCGGCAATGGTGGAAGCGGATGCCTATCTCGGCAGCCAACTCACCGAAAGGTTTCCGCTCGTGTTCGGGACGAACGCGCTCGGAGCGCGAAGCATTCTTTCGACGATCGCCAGCTCCATGATCGGCGTCGCCGGGGTGACGTTTTCGATCACCATCGTGGTTCTTTCCCAGACATCGGCCCAATACACGTCGCGCATCCTCCGCAACTTCATGCGCGACCGGGCGAACCAGGTCGTGCTCGGGGTGTTCGTCAGCGTCTTCGTCTATTGTTTGCTCGTGCTGCGGTCGGTTCGCGGCGGAGAGGAGTCGTTTGTGCCGTCGCTGTCGGTGGCGACGGGGATTCTGCTCGGCATCGTCGGCATCGGGTTCCTCATCTTCTTCATTCACCATGTCGCCACCTCGATCCAAGCCTCCACCATCATCTCCAGAATCGGGAATGAAACGTTGAACGTGATCGACGGGCTCTATCCCGAGCATCACCGGGGCGAAGGGGAGGATTCAGCGGAGGCCGCGTCGCATGTCCAGGACAACTCCTGGGCGGAAGTTCCCTCCACCCAGATGGGTTTTTTGCAGAGCGTCGACACCGAGGGCCTGATGCACTGGGCCGAGAAGAACCAGACCCTGGTCCACATGAGGCGGGGAGTCGGCGAATTCGTGATCGCGGGCGAGCCTCTGCTGGCCGTGGCCCGCAAGGATGTTCTGGTCGGGAAGTTCGCGGCGAGCCTCAATGCGTTCTTCGGAGTCGCATCGTTCAGGACGATAGAACAAGACGCCGCGTTCGGGATTCGTCAGCTCGTGGATATTTCGCTCAGGGCGCTTTCACCCGGTGTGAACGACACCACGACCGCGGTGACGTGTCTGCACCACCTCGGCGCGATCCTGGGCCGCTTAAACGGGCGGAAGATTCCCGGGGAGATTCGCCGGCGCGCTGGAAGCCTCCGGCTCATTGCCCGAATTCAGACCCATCGATACTTCGTAGACGAAGCGCTGTCACAGATTCGCAGGGATGCGCGAGGCAACGTGGCGATCCACCTGACGATGTTGGACGCCGTGGAGGCGGCCATCCAACGCGAAATGAGCGACGAACGCCGCGCCGTATTTATGGACCATGTTCGCCGGATGGAACAGGTGGTCGACAAGCACGTGGAGGATCGGGAGGACCTTGGAATCGTCCGGGCCCGGATCCAGAAAGTCGCCGCCATGATGTGTCGTTGATCCGACGTTTTTTTCAAAAGCCACCCACACCAAGGAGTCTTCTTTATCTTCGACGGCTGGACCGACGCGGCTTCAGTCCAGTGATCTGCCGGAGAGCACGCTCGCCACGGCTGGCGCCGCGGCACCATCGCGATGGATCGCGACATGTCGGTCACCGCGGTCTCGGCGGTTTCAATATTCGACGGGTCGCACCGGAAGGAAGTGAGCCCGACGTGACCGAAGATGCCCGTGGCGAACCCTGCGTAAACAGGACGCGTCGAATTTGCGCCCGGTTTTGACAGGAGATGCTTTGGTGATGGATTTCATGATATTCAATCCCTCTTGCCCACCGTCCCAGAAATCGAAGCAACCTCACCCTTTCGCTCATGGTTGCTACGGGTTGAAAAGCTTATCCACCTTTGCCTTCACCGCCGGATCCATCCGGATGAGCGGCGGCCATTCGCGTTGGTAGCCTTCGCCGGGAAGTTTGCGGGTGGCGTCGAAGCCCAGCTTGCCGCCGGCAGCGACACTCGGTGTGGCGTGGTCGAGCACGTCGGCCGGGCCCTTGGTCATCAGGGTGTCGCGCTGGGGATCGGTGTCGGCGCAGAGGTGGAAGAGGACTTCGCTGGTGTTGTGCACGTCCACATGGGCGTCCACCACGATGATGTATTTGGTGAACATCATCTGACCCATGCCCCAGAGACCGTGCATGATCTTGTAGGCCTGCATCGGGTAGGTCTTCTTGATGGAGACGACGACGAGGTTGTGGAAGGCGCCTTCGGCCGGCAGGGCGATGTCCACGATCTCCGGGAAGTTCATCTGGAACATCGGGAGGAAGAGCTTCACGGAGGCGGCGCCAATGTAGAAGTCCTCCATCGGCGGGATGCCGACGATGGTGGCGGGATAGACGGCGTCTTTGCGATGGGTGATGGCGGTGACGTGGAAGACGGGATACGGCTCGGGCAGGGTGTAGTAGCCGGTGTGGTCGCCGAACGGGCCTTCCATCCTCAGCGGCTCGGTCGGATCCATGTAGCCTTCGATGACGAAGTCGGCGTTGGCCGGAACCTGGAGGTCGTTGGTCTCGCACTTCACCAGTTCGACGGACTTCTTCCGCAGATACCCGGCGAGCATGAACTCATCGAGTCCGTCGGGCAGCGGCGCGGTGGCGGCGAAGGGGAACATGGGATCGCCGCCGAGGAAGATGGCGACGGGCATGCGTTCCCCCTTCTCGTAGTAGCGACGGCCGTGGCGCGCGGCGACCTTCTGGAGCTGCCAATGCAGGCCGGTGGTGCGGTCGTCATAGACCTGGATGCGATACATGCCGAGGTTGCGGTCGCCGGTGTCGGGATCCTGGGTGACGACGCAGGGGAGCGTGACATAGCGGCCGCCGTCGAGCGGCCAGCATTTCAAGATGGGCAGGTCGGCGAGCGTGGGCGGATTGGGATTGGTGCCGACTTTCCAATCGGGCGCATCGGGCCAGGGCGAGGTATGGCTGGCGGGCGCGTCGTAGCGGTGGATCACGTCCTTGCACGGGCCGGACTTCACCGTCTTGGGTTTGGCGTGGCGGAGCTCCAACGCGGTGCCCAGTAGCTTGATGGTTTCCTTGAAGCCGGTGGGCGGCTTGGCCTTCATCAGGGCGCCAAGCTCCTTGGCGGCCGCGTCCACGGATTCCACGCCCATGCTCATGGCCATCCGTTTCCACGAGCCGAGCGTGTTGATGGCGACGGGGAAGGGAGAGACGACGCCGTTGATGGTGGGCTTCTCGAAGAGAAGCGCCTTGCCGCCGCCGGGACGCTTCATCTCCCGGTCGGCGATCTCCGTGATCTCCAGCTCAGTGGCGACGGGCTGGGAAATGCGCTTCAGCTCGCCTGCGCGGTCGAGCTGCTCGACGAACTCCCGGAACGAATCAAATGCCATGCGACGACGCTAGCAGGCGGACCGGGCGCGGCAAATGCGGCGGTGGAGAATCAGGCCAGCAACGCTGCGGACCATTGAAACCACACCGGGACACCGGACCACCCCTTGATGTCGACAGCCGGCTATCGAGCAATTCTGAAGGGCGCATTGGTTCGCGGCTCAACGGAAGGGGCCGCCGTGGTGGAACCGGGCGTCGGCGCCGCAGCGGCCGGAGCAACCGTGAAGGTGCGAGTCACGAACGGGATGGTGCCGTTGACATACCATTGGCGGAGCAGAAGAACGGCGACGAGCGCCACGAGGGCAAGGGCGATCCGGAGCGTCTTATTGGTCCGCCACGAAAGGCTTAACCGGGCGGCAGCGGCTTCTTCTTCCATTTCGGACGGAGGCGAATTCCGCGCCCCGTCCAAGAGCGCGTTCCATTCGATGGCTTCAGCCGGGGCGAGGGTGATCCGGTAGAAGCGCGAGGCGCAACCCGGCTCGGGGCAGTAGCCTTGGGCCAGTCGTTGAAGACGCAGCGCGGTCGGCTCCAAACCTTCCGGCAAGTCGAGGAGGGAGGTGAGTTCTTCCTCCGTCAGCCGGGCGTCACAGGCGTCGCAGGCCACCTCGACGTGCGAACGCCACGCGGTGTGAAGGCTTTCGCTGTCCATCCCAGTCGACCAGAGCCGGGCGGCAAGCGACCGGAGAAGGGTCCAGAGGGATTCGACGCGGATCTGGCGGGAGACTGGAGCGGAGTCGGACATGTCGGGCCTCGGCGAGCTATTGGGCGGGTTTATACCACATCCACTGGGCTGTTTCCTCGTAGGGGAAATAAAGGTTGTCGCGCAGTTCGTGGGAAAAGTTGTAGGTGGCCGCGTGGCTGTCGGCGAAGAGGATCGGAGGGAGAGCACCCACATTCCACACGGGACCACGCAGGGCTACCGCAAGGCCCTCTTCGTCCGGGACCAAAGGACGCAGGGCGAGCGTCTCCGCGAGGAAGTAAACCACGCCACCGCCTTCAACCAGTGGATTCCTGCCTACCTCGAGCAGCGGTATTCCGGAAATCTCAATTCGCTCAACAGAATGGTTACCAGCTGGCGGAGCCTCAGCGTCTATCTCGAGTCGATCAAGGCCCACTATCCCGCCCAGATCACCCGCCGGATCGTCCTGGATTACGTCCCTTGGCGCATGAATGCCGTCAACGCCGTGAGCAGGGACGGACGAGCGCCCGGCATCAACACCATCCTCGACGAGATCAAGTGTCTGCGGGTCATCCTCCAGGAGTGTGTCTCCCTTGAACTCATCCAGTTCAACCCGGCAATCCATCTGAACCTCAGAGCCAAACCCCGCCGGATCAAAGCGGAACCCAATCCCGAACAGATAGCGAAGATCCGCGCGGCCATCGCCGCTCGGCTCACCGCCGCCGCCGCCACCGGAGACACGCTCACCGCCCTGTTCCTTGAAGCCTCGTTCGAGATCGCCTTCCATCAGGGCTTCCGCATGTTCGAGACTCGCTTTCCCCTGTCCTCCATCGACTGGAGCAACCAATGCCTGACCAACCTCCGCACCAAGGGAGGAAAGCAGTTTTCCCCGGCTCTCAACCCCGGGCTCATGCCGTTCCTGGAGCGGCTCAAAGCCGAAGGGCGAACCCATACCTACGAGCCCGTCGCCAGCCCTACGATGCTTTGGTGGCGCCTCTTCAGGAAGCTGCGCGCCCACGATCCATCCTTCAAAGATGTCAGTTTTCATAGCCTTCGCGTCCGGTTTATCAGCCTTCTCCACCGGGGAGGGATTCCGGAGACCGTGGCGATGAAGATGGTGAACCACTCGTCGACGTCCCAGCACCGGATTTATCGGCGGGTGGACTCGACCGAGATTTCAAAGGCCTGGGCCGTATTGGCAGTTTCCGATACAGCACCGGCCTGAAATCCGGATGTCCCTCCAGCCACGCCTCCGCATGGGCCAGCGTGCAGAGATGCCCCCGGTTGTTCTTGAAACCCGCCCGACGCATCATCACCACCGTCGTCGTGCTCGGCCTCATCGCCGCCGCCCTCAGCAACGACCCCGCCGAACAGGCCCTTCTCATCGCCGCCAAGCTGGCCGATGAAAAATCCGTGCCCGGCCTGCCCGCCGCCGAAGCCCTCATCAAGATCACCATCGGCGGGAAGATCCCCACCGAGCTCGGCCGTCTCAAGGAAGTCCCCAAGAACCTCGAGCCCCACCTCCGCACCCTCATCCAATCCGCCAAAAATGACCCCGCCGTCGAACAAGTCATCACCCACCTCGCCGCCGTCCTGGCGTCCAAGCGATAAATCCCGTTCAACTCCCCACCCCCCCCTTCACCCCCGGCCCAAGCCGGGGGTGTTTCATTTTAGCCACCTGTTCAGGCCAGCCCGAGGCCAAAATCCACCCCGGCTTTGCTCACGAGGACAAAAATAGGGGGTGTGGACGGCTTCCGTGCACAGTGTGTGGACAGGTTAACACTATGAAGGAGAGGCACTTATGATAGCTGTCCACGGTGGACACGCTTTTTCTGGAAATGTGTGCCTATAGTAAGAGCGCATCTAGGAGACCATCAAACCGGAAATCTCAAACCGAGAATTCTTAAAACCTACACGAGAGGAAAGTAGCGATGACAGCGATGACAGACCCTCTTTTGCACGAAAGCCTATTACTCTCTCTCTCTCTCTCTTAAATATCTAATAGAGAAGAAGAAGAAGAGAGGGCTCCAAACATGCGCTCTTGGTTGAAGAAAACCCGTCATCGCTTCTGTCATCGGCAGAAAAAGACCGATGACACCCCGTGCCCCCTCTTTCAGGTCCCTCCCTCCGGGTGTTGACGCCTCTCCAAAAGATCACCCATGAAGCAGGGCATGGCCGCCAGGCATCCGGAATCCACGTAGGCGTCTCCAGGTCCTCCTGCCCTCTATATGATAGGGGCAGGACGATTCTAAAAACCTACCCCCCCTTGGGCGGTTATCCGGTTGCGACGGGTCTATTCAAAAAACTTGGTTCACGAAACCCAAGCGGGCCAGGCAAACGACACCTTGCCTAACGCTCCGAAAGAAACCGCGCGGGCACCGGAGGAGGTTCGTTAGTGGGGGCGGGTATTAGCGGGACTCCGGGAGCGGGGTTGCTCCTACTGGCACACCCCTAGCCTCCCGGCAAACGACACACCCAAGGCAACACACGACACACAAACAAGCAGATGGTGCGAACGACGAGACGGGCAAGGGCGGGGCTTTTCAACGGTGTCCTGAAAGTTCTGCAAAAAGAAGGTGGGTCAAGGGAGGAACGGGAGCGAGCAAAGCAACCCCGAACCCCAAAGGAACCATGACCCGCAAGCAGACTGTCCGAACCGTGGAAGAACGCGGGAGCTCAGATGGCCGGAGACGAGGACCTGTTGCGCCCGTTGGTGCAGCTGGCCGTGCAGGAGTTTCTCGAAGCCGAGATGAACGACGCCCTGGGAGCCGCCAAGGGCGAACGCAGCGCCGGCCGGCTCGGCTACCGCAGCGGCCGCTACCAACGCAGCGAAAAGGCCCTCGTGGCCGCCCTGGTGGAGATGTATGTGCAGGGCGTCTCCACCCGGAAGGTCAAGGCCATCAGCGAAGAGCTCTGCGGCCACGAGTTCAGCGCCAGCACCATCAGCGAGCTCAACGCCACCCTCGACGCCGAACTCGAACGCTTCGCCCGCCAGCGC
>JBBQXJ010000024.1:0-56027 GCA_038209745.1 Verrucomicrobiota bacterium | reverse complement strand
CCAGGATCTCCTCCCGTTTCGCCCTCGGCGTCCGCACCCGCCCCAGCACGTCCCTCTTCAACAGCTTCATCGATGCCATAGACCCATCCCTATGACATCTATGCCGCCGCTCTAACAGAGCCGCTCCGCAGGACGCTTACGCCCTTTCGGCACATCGGAGAGCTTGTTCCACGACAGACCCTTGTCGTCGGTGACGATCAAACCCTGTCGGGTCAGCCAGTAGAGGGAGCCGTCTTTCCACCTCGGCAGGGCCCGCGCGCTGGCATTTCCGGCCGGCATGAACCCCCCGCAGGACACGAACGTGTGCCCCGCGTCGGTCGTGCGCTGAAGGGTCGGCTCCGGACCTTCCCGGGCTACAACGGCGGTCTTCCCATCGAAGACCCACCCGGAAATAAAGCCTTTGCCCACATCGCGGAACGACTGGCCGCCGTCGTTCGAGGCGATGAGCAGTCCCGCCTGCTCGTGCTTGAGCGCGAGCACGAATCCCATCGCCGGATCCGTCCAATCGACGGCGCACCAGTCGATGTGCTCGGACCGCTTGTCGAAATGCTTGAAGCCGGAGGCCGACTCGGTGCCGACCGTGATCGGCGCGCCGTAGACCAGCGCCGTGACCATCGTCTTGTTTTCGCCGGTCGGGTTGATCGTCCAGCAGCCCGGCGTTTCAGTGCGTCCTTTGAGCGGAAGCGCAGGGACGTGTTTCCAGGTCTCCCCTTGGTCGGCCGACCGATAGAAACCGAGGTCGCTGACATCGACGAAGACGTCGCCCGTAGCGTGATCGACGACGATCCCGCAGAGGCCGCCGTAGCCGGGCTTTTCGGGCGTGATCCGATGGACCGGGACCGGTTGCCAGTCCGCTCCCGGCACCGAGAGTTGGGTCGTCAACAGCAGCAGGGCGGGAAGAGAAGCGCGGATCATATTATTAGGCTATGCGCGGTGACGGATCGGCGATCTCGAAGATGCGTCGGACCAGTTCGACCCGAGAATACAAAGGACCCGAGAATACAAAGGGACAGGTCAATAGTCGGAAATTAGCCTCACGCGGGCTCCGCCATTCCGCCTTAAGCAGGTCTATGACTTCTCCAACGTTCATCATAATTCGGTGAATTCTCCCCATAAGCTATTAAACAAGTTTTGATGGGTTTTCCGTTCAACCGGCACTAAGTTCCAGAAATGTTTACCACATCCAAGTTCTTTCGACTTGATGTGATGGATGTCGAAAGTCCGCCACACTTTATCGGCCGGAGCCAAGCCGTGTTGGAACCTAGTTCGTTTATTGGAAATCAGTCTCCTTTCCCGTTAGTGGATCAAAATAGATTCCTCTTTTCCAGCGTTCAAGTGTAATAATTGCCAGCATTGCGATGCCTCTGTCTTCTTTGGCCGCTTCTGTTAACACTTTAATTGATTTTTCGGTGCTGCAATGTATCAGATAACATGCCGCTGTAACTCGAACAACAGCCCGTTCGTCATCCAGCAATTCAGCCAAGGCGGACAGACCACAATCACCACACTTAGCTAGCCGCTTTAACGCCCAGATGAACTTGTCATAGTGCAAATTAGCTTCAATCGGATTCTCAAACATGAATTCGCTATGCTTTAGCACTGAAAACGCAAAGGTATCCACGTCACGGGCTATGGCTTGGCTTTCCTTGTTCATCTCACCATTTTCCAGTGAATACGAAAGCAAAGAAAGACAAAGGGACAGGTCAATAGTCGGCATCTTGACGGATCGTCGATCTCGAAGACGCGTCGGACCAGTTCGACCCGAACGAACGAGGTGAACCTGGCTCTACTGTGGGGGTTCATGCGGCGGGGCGGTGGTTGCGTGCAGATTCTCGTTGGATCTTTGACGATTCAGAAACAGTAGCGTCATCAACAGAACGACGTTCAGTAACCTAGCGAGCATGGCGACTGTGACTGATGCTGGGTATCCAAGCATCGGCATGCGACAGCCATCAAGATGGCCCTCGCAGCCAGCTTCTCGCTGGCCGATTTGGAGGGATCGTATGAATCGATCGTCTCAGAAGAGTCGACGTGGCGAACCGTAAGCGCCGGCAAATCGGCATGCCCCGTCTCCAGTTCGTCCTGGGCAACCTTCAACTCGCCCTGCACTTCCGGGCTGACGAACAACCATTAAACCAGAAATACGATCTGAACCGACAGTGCGAGCCAAAGCAGGACACGAGCTTTCATGAATTGGTCCAACAGCCTCTTTGGCATCACGCTCAGGCCGACGGCGGCGGCAGGAATTGGAGGCCGTATTTCTGCCCGATCCCGATCACCCGGGGGAGGTCCTGTTGTTCCTGCGGACTTAGCGCGCCGATGTCCTCGAAGAAGCCCTCGAATCCGGAGGGCGTGATGATGCACATGAGCCGGCCGGGCGTTTGGCCGAGGTAGCGGTAGGTGTGGACCACGCCGCGCGGAGCAAAGACGGTCGCGCCTTTCCCGGCGACGAAGGTCTGTTCGCCCACGGTCCATTCATAGTCGCCCTCGAGGATCTGGAAGGTCTCGTCTTCGCGGTGGTGGATGTGCGGCGGAGGTCCGCCACCCGGCACGTCGCGCGATTCGACCACGCCCAGAATGCCGCCCGTCTCGCTACCTTTGAGCCGGATGAGCATGGGGATGCCCAGGATGTTGACAGCCTGGCCGCCGTCGGTGGGAATGGTGATCTGGTTCATGGGGATCTCGGCGGGATTGGAGGACGATTCTTGGTTCGGATCTGGAAAGTGCGGCCTGAAATTCCTGTGCTCGCAGTCGGCTGGCAAGCGGATAGACGGAGGTAGGGCGCTGGCGCCCGCCAAGCCGCCGCGTGATCTGCTGACGACGGGAGAGTGGCTCTGGCGACGGTGAGGCGCTCCGGAATTGCCCGTGTCGGCTCATTGGGAACGAGCCCACCCCAAGGCGGTTCGCTCGGAGCCGTCGCCCGACCATTGGACCCGGGAATTGGAGCCGGGCGGAAACGGGGTGCCACCGATCTCTTGACGAAACTTCCCGCACTTTCTATGCAATGCCGACCTATGAGTTCGACCGAGAAGCATACTTTCCAGGCGGAGATCCAGCAGCTGCTGAACATCGTCATCCATTCGCTCTACACCGACAAAGAGATCTTCGTCCGGGAGCTGGTCTCGAACGCGGCCGATGCATGCGAGAAGCTCCGTTTTTCCCAGTCGTCCGGCGCTGCGGTGCGTGATGCGGACACGGCCCCGGTCATCACGCTCGCGGTCGACGCCGAGGCGGGCACGCTGACCATCACGGACACGGGCGTGGGCATGACGCACGACGAGCTGGTGACGAATCTCGGCACGATCGCGCATTCCGGCACGAAGGCGTTCCTCAAGCAATTGGCGGAGGACAAGAAGCCGGACGTGGGTTTGATCGGCCAGTTCGGCGTCGGGTTCTACTCGGCCTTCATGGCGGCCAAGCGGGTGACGGTCCTGAGCCGGTCGTTCATTCCGGAGGAGCCGGGTTGGCAATGGGTCAGCGAAGGCACGGGCGGATATGAGATCGTGCCGGCGGCGGATCTGCCGCGCGGCACCAAGATCACGCTGGAGCTGAAGGACGAGGCGAAGGAATTCGGCGAGAAGTCGACCCTCGAGCGGATCATCAAGCGGTATTCGAGCTTCGTGTCCTTCCCCATCGAGCTGAACGGCGAGAAGGTGAACACGGTCCAGGCGCTGTGGACGCGGAGCAAGAGCGGGATCAAGCCGGAGGAATACGACGAGTTCTACCAGTTCATCGGGCACGACCAGGAGAAGCCTTTGCTGCGCCTGCATTTCAACGCCGACGCGCCGATCGCCATCCAGTCGCTGCTCTATGTCCCGGGGAAGAACTGGGAGTCGATGGGCGTGGGCCGGATCGAGTCCGAGGTGAACCTCTATTGCCGCAAGATCCTCATCCAGGCGAAGGCCAAGGGGCTTTTTCCCGAATGGCTGCGCTTTCTCAAGGGCGTGGTGGACAGCGAGGACCTGCCGTTGAACATCTCGCGCGAGACGATGCAGGACACCTCGCTGCTGCAGAAGCTGAACAAGGTGCTGACCAGCCGCTTCCTGAAGTTCCTCGACGAGACGGCGGAGAAGGATCCGGAGACCTACGAGAAGTTCTACTCCGAGTATCACCGCTTCCTGAAGGAGGGCATCGTCATCGACTACACGCACAAGGACGCGCTCGGGAAGCTGATCCGCTACGAGTCCTCCGTGCTGGCGAAGGGCAAGACCACGTCGCTCGCCGACTACGTGAAGCGCATGGCCTCCGAGCAGAAGGAGATCTATTGCCTGATGGCGCCGAACCGCGAAGCGGCCGAGGCGAGCCCCTACTACGAGGTGTTCCGCGAGCGGAAGTTCGAGGTGCTCTTCCTCTACGACGCGTGGGACGAGTTCGTCATGGAGCATCTGCACGAGTTCGACGGCAAGCCGCTGAAGGCCGCCGAGAAGGCCGATCTCAGCCTGAACGAACCCAAGAAGGACGGCGCTCTGGACGAAGCCACGGCGAAGACCCTTTCGGAATGGATCAAGACCACGCTCGGCGACAAGGTGGGCGAGGTCCGCGTGTCGCAGCGGTTGGTGGACAGCCCGGCCGTGGTGGTGGACGGCGACAAGCATCTGACGAACAGCATGCGGCGGATGCTGAAGGCGATGAAGAAGGAGGAGGACGCGTTGCCGCCCGAGCAACAGGACCTGGAGATCAATCCGGCCCACCCGATCATCGTGCGCCTCGACCAGATGCGGCAGAAGGACGTCGCCTTCGCCGGCGAAGTGGTGGAGACGATCCTCGACAACGCCCGCGTGGCCGCCGGCGTGATGGAGGACCCGCGCGCCATGCTCAAGCGGATGAACTCCCTGCTGGAGCGTGTGCTGGCGTAACCGCGCCCCAAACAGGAGCCGGCTTCGAGGGCCGCGCCGGAAATCCGGCGCGGCTTTTCCTTTTCCGCCTGACAGGGCTGCACGGGTGAGAGTTAGCTGCACACCATCTTCCAGAGCCGCCGCGACCCGGGTCGCCGCCCTTTGGTGCGAGCAAGATGCAACACACCGGAAAAACGAAGGCATCGGGGATGTGGACGAAGCGGATCGCTTCGCTCTGCCTGCTTGGTTCCGTCGCCGCCCATGGCGCCACGCCGGAGCAGATCGACTTTTTCGAGCAACGCATCCGTCCGGTCCTGGCGAACGAATGCTACGAGTGCCATGGGCCCGCGAAACAGAAGGGCGGGTTGCGGCTGGATTTCCGGGCCGGACTGCTCAAGGGAGGCGACTCCGGCCCGGCGCTCGTCCCCGGCGACTCCAAGGCGAGCCTGATCATGCAGTCGATCCGGCACGAGATCGCGGATTCGGAAATGCCGAAGAAGCGCCCGAAGCTGGCCGACGCCGTGATCGCGGACTTCGCCGGTTGGGTGGACCAGGGCGCGCCGGATCCCCGGGACCAGCCGGCCGCCGCCACCGCCGTTTCCAAGGCCGCCGATTGGGAGGCCACGTTCGAGGCTCGCAAGGACTGGTGGAGCTTCAAGCCGGTGCGATTGCCCACCTTGCCGGCCGTGACGAACGGGGCCTGGTCCGATCATCCGGTGGACCGGTTCCTTCTGGCCAAAATGGAAGAGCGCGGGCTTGAGCCGGCGGCGTCGGCCGATCGTCGGACGTTGATCCGCCGGGTCACTTTCGCGCTGACCGGGCTGCCGCCGACGTTGGCGGAGATCCGTGGCTTCCTCGACGATGCGGCACCGGACGCCTACCTGAAAGTGGTCGACCGGCTGCTGGCTTCCCCCCGTTTCGGCGAGCACTGGGCGCGGCACTGGATGGATCTGGTGAGGTTCGCCGAGACGCACGGCAGCGAGGGCGACCCGGACATCCCCAACGCCTGGCGCTACCGCGACTACCTCGTCCGCGCGTTCAACGCCGACGTGCCGTGGGACCAGCTCATCCGGGAACATCTCGCCGGTGATCTGTTGGCGAAGCCCCGGTTGAACGACGCCGAGGGCTTCAACGAATCGCTGCTGGGCCTCGCGCACTTCCGGCTCGTCGAGCACGGCTTCAATCCGGTGGACACGCTCGACGAACAGGTGAAGACGATCGACAGCCAGATCGACGTCGTGACCAAGGCGTTCCAGGGACTCACGGTCTCGTGCGCGCGCTGCCACGACCACAAGTTCGATCCCATCGGCCAGCGCGACTACTACGCGTTGCAGGGCGTCTTCGGGAGCGTCCGGCCCACGCAGTTGACCATCGACCAACCCGAGCGGCTGCGGGTGCGTCGGCCCGAGCTGGAAACGTTGAAGGCCGAGATCAAGAGCGGCTTGGCCGAAGCCTGGGAAAAATCCGCGCACCGGCTCACGGAGGACCTGCTCGCGCGGCTCCGCTCCGGGGGAACGAACGCCCCGGCCATTCTCGGCGACGATTTCAGGGACCGCATCGGACGACTCCAACAGCGGGTGGCCGAGATCGACAACCTCGGTCGGGAGGCCGTCTTGCGGCTGCGCGGGGTGACGAACGCAAACCAAGGCTCCGCCCGGCCAATGGCGGCGTGGACCTTCGACGGAGACGCGCGGGATTCCGTCGGTGGACTAAACGGAGAGCTGGTCGGAGGCGCCTTCGTTCGGGACGGCAGATTGATCGTCGACGGCAAGGGGGCGTATCTGCGGACCGCCCCGTTGGACCGTCCGTTGCGCGAAAAAACGCTCGAGATCTGGGTGGCCCCGGCGAACCTCGATCAGCGGGGCGGTGGCGTGATCACGGTCCAATCAGAGGACGGCGCCGTCTTCGACTCCATCGTGTTCGCCGAAAAGGAGCCGCGCCGGTGGTTGGCGGGGAGCGACGGTTTCCGCCGCAGCCGGAACCTGGACGGCCCCGCCGAAACCGCGGCGGCCGGTGCGTTGGTCCACCTTGTCGCGGTCTATCGAACGAACCACAGCATCGCGCTCTTCCGCGACGGCGCGGCCTATGGCGCCGCCTACACTCCTCCCGGCGATGGCGCCACGCTCCGGACGTTCGAGCCGCAGTCGGCGCGTGTTCTCCTGGGCATGCGGCACACGGGTGGAGGCTCTCCCTTCTTCGCGGGCGAGATCGAGGAAGCGCGGCTCTATGACCGGGCGCTGGAACCGGATGAAGTGGCGGCATCGTTTCGCGCGGGTCCGGGATTGATCTCCCCCGACGCGATTGCCCAAGCACTGACACCGGATCAGCGGGCCGTCCGGGAAGGGCGTCTGGCAGAAATCGCCGATCTTCGCCGCGTCTTGGCGCAGCGCTATCCGGACTATGCGGAACGCGACGCCGAGCGGATTCGCCGGAACAGCGCGTTTGGCGTCGCCACAAAGGACGGGACCCATCCACTGGGTGTCTGGTCGCGGCTGTCGACCCACGCGGCCGAATCCTTCGCCGGTGAATGGCGGGCCCTGTCGGCAAAGCAGAACGAAGAATCGGCGGAGCGGCGCAAGTCCAACGCGGACACGTTCCGACCAGCCTGGGATTTCGCCGGGAAGGGAGCCGACGGATGGTTCCGCTACGGAGCCAATCCACCCGAAGTCGTCGCCCGACCCGGCGAGTTCACCGTTCAGCCGGAGGGCGAGCGCATCTTGGCCGGACTGCTGCCAGCGGGCGTGTTCAGCCATCGACTCTCCGAGCGGCACAACGGCGTGTTCGCCTCGCCCCGCTTCAAGGTTTCCAGCGACCGCATCAGCGTGCGCGTGGTGGGAGGGAAAGGCGCGCGGATCCGGCTGATCACGGACAACTACCCGATCGGCCAGGGCAACATTTTTCCGCAGGCCAACCTCAACAGCGACGCGCCGACCTGGATCACGCTGGACACGGCCTATCGCCGGGACTCGACGGCCTATCTCGAATTCGCCACGGCCGAGGACGTGACCTCGCGGGACCGTTCTCCGGCCGGCCCGGGCGGACGTTCCTTCTTCGGGGTGGAGCGGGTGGTCTTCCACGACGGCCAGCAACCGCCGATGGAAGAGGCCAATGCCAGCACGGGCTTGTTCGAAGCCGGTCCGCCCGCGTCGGCCGAGGATTTGTCGAAACGGATCGGCGACCGGCTGGTTCAGGCCGTCGAGGCGTGGCGGCGGGACTCCTTGAGCGAAGGAGACCGGGTGTTTCTGGACGCGTTCATCCGGAGCGGGCAGTTGCCCACGAGTCTCGCGGAATTGCCGGCGGTGGCCACGGACGTCCTGGAATACCGGAGGCTCGAAGGGGAGATCCCGCTGCCGCGCCGGGTGCCGGGCGTGATGGAAGGAACGGCCTACGACGCTCCGCTCCTGTCCCGCGGCGACCACCGGAAACCGATGGACCCGGTCCCGCGCGGCTATCTGCCATTGATCGACAGCCATCCGTATGCGACGCAGGGAAGCGGTCGGTTGGAACTCGCGAACGACATCGCCGACCCGGGCAATCCCCTGACTTCGCGGGTGCTGGTCAATCGGATCTGGCACTGCCTTTTCGGACGCGGCCTCGTCGGAACGGTGGACAACTTCGGGCGTCTCGGTGAGACGCCTTCGCATCCCGAGCTGCTCGACTTTCTCGCGCTCCGCTTCATCGAGCACGGCTGGTCGAGCAAGGAACTGATCCGTTGCCTCGTCACGACCCGGGCCTATCAGCTGTCCAGCACGGCGTCCGAGCGCGCGGGCCAGGTGGACCCCAGCGACGAATGGCTCTCGCATGCCCGCGTGCGCCGTCTGGAGGCCGAGTCGATCCGCGACAGCCTGCTGGCGATCAGCGGCCGTTTGGACTCCGCGATGTTCGGTCCGGGCTCGGACGCGCTGGCGCCGCCCGCCGAGCAACGGCGCCGCAGCGTCTATCTGACCGTGAAGCGCAATTTCCCCAGCCCGTTCCTCGAAACGTTCGACGCGCCCAAACCTTTCACCACCCTCGGCCAGCGGGACGCGACCAACGTGCCCGCGCAGTCCCTCGCCTTGCTGAACGATCCCTTCGTCGTCGAGCAGGCGGCGCAATGGGCCGTTTCGATGCTGGGAGCGGAGTCGGATCCCGACGCCCGCGTGCGCCGCATGTTCGAGATCGCCTTCGCGCGTCCGCCGGACGACGGGGAACTCGCCTTGTGCCGGACGTATCTGGACGACCTCGCGAAGGACCCTCACGGCGGTGAAGCCGAACGGGTCTGGCGCGACTTCGGGCAATCGTTGTTCAACCTGAAAGAGTTCATCTACCTTCGGTGAGACCCGTATGAACGCATCCCAGTTTTCCCACTGCTGTCCGCTCACGCGGCGCGAGATGCTGCGGCGCTGCTCGCTGGGGTTCGGCGGGCTCGCGCTGTCGGCCCTGTTTTCGGAGAACCTCCTGGGAGCGCCGACCGGCCCCGGGCTTCCGCCCGGAACGCATTTCAAGGCCCGGGCGAAACACGTCATCCTCGCCTACATGAGCGGCGGCGTGTCGCACCTCGACTCGTTCGATCCCAAACCGGAATTGAAGCGGCGCCACGGCGAGAAGATGCCGGTGCCGGTGAAGCCGACGATGTTCAACGACAACGGCAACATCATGGCCAGTCCCTGGGAATCCCGCCGATACGGTCGGAGCGGCATCGAGATGACGGACCTCTTCCCCCAGATCGCGGAGCTGGCGGACGAGCTGGCGGTCATCCGGTCGATGACCACCAAGGTCAACGAGCACGCGCAGGGAAACTACATGATGCACACCGGTTTTCCCTTCGCCGGCCATCCCAGCGCGGGAGCGTGGACGGGCTACGGGTTGGGCTCGGAGAACCGGAACCTGCCCGCGTTCGTCGTGCTGCAAAGCGGATCCGCGCAACCGCCGCATGGTGGGGTCGGCGTGTTCAGCAGCGGGTTCCTGCCGGCGGAGCACCAGGCGTCCATTCTTCGGGTGGACCGCGATCCGGCGCTGGCCAACATCAAACCGGTCGAGAGCGACCTTCTCCAACGGCGAAGCCTTGGGTTCATCCGGGATTTGGACGCCCGTTTTTCGGCGACCGCCGGTGAACCGCAGATCGACGCCGCGATCCACAACTACGAGACGGCCTATCGGATGCAGACGGCCGTGCCGGAGCTGTGCGACATCACCGGCGAGACCGACGCGACGAGAAAGCTCTACGGGCTCGAGTCCGACGACCCGGCGACGGTCGCCTATGGTCGACAGTGCCTCGTGGCCCGGCGGTTGATCGAACGCGGCGTCCGCTTCGTGGAGCTGAGCTGCATCAGCGCCGGCATCGGTGCCGGCGGCGCGGGCAACCCGTGGGACCAGCACGGACAGATCAAGGAAGGCCATGGCGCGATGGCGCATCAGGTGGACCAGCCTTTGGCGGGGCTTCTCCGGGATCTGAAATCGCGCGGGCTTCTCGAGGACACGGTCGTCATCTTCACCGGCGAATTCGGCCGGACGCCGTTTTCCCAGGGTGGCAGCGGGCGCGACCACAATCCGTATGGATTCAGCCTATGGATGGCGGGCGGCGGCGTGAAGGGCGGCAGCGTCCACGGAGCCACGGACGATCTGGGCTACTACGCGGTGCAGGACCCCTGCACCACCTACGATCTTTGGGCCACGGTGCTCCATCTGCTGGGTCTCGACCACGAGCGGCTGACCTATCGTTTCGGCGGGCGGGACTTCAGGCTGACGGACGTGTACGGCCGGGTCCTGAAATCGGTCTTGGCGTGATCCATCCCGCCCGATGAAAGGGATTCGACTCCTCCGAATGCTTTGGCTGGTGGCGTTCCTTTCCGTTCCTACGATGGGTTGGTCGCACCGCCTCGATGAATGCCTGCAGGCGTCGTTCGTCTCGGTGGGCCCGGGCCGGATCGACGTGGAAGTGTCGTTGACCCCGGGCGTCGAAATGGCCGGCTGGATCCTGCCTTCGATCGATCCGGATCACGATGGGACCGTGTCGGCGGCGGAAGGTGCGGCTTACGCGGAGCGGGTCCGGTCGGGTCTCTCCCTGAAGGTGGATGCACGGGAGCTGCCGCTGTGGTGTTCCGGCTCGCGGTTTCCCGGCGGCGCGGAGATGGCGGAAGGGTTGGGCGTCGTCCATCTCCAGTTCTCGGCGGCTGTGGCTGGGTTGGTTCCGGGGATTCATCGGCTGAGTTTCCAGAACCATTATCTGACCAATTACTCGGTCTATCAGGCCAACGCCCTCGTGCCCGAATCCAGAGCGGTCGGCATCGGCCGACAGGAACGGAACCTCCTCCAGACTCGCTTGGAATTCGACTACACGCTCGCGGCCGACATCGACCCGACGGTCGCGTTGCCGGGCCGATCAACGGGTGGATGGCCGGGTCGGCTGGCGATCGGCGTGGGGATCACTTTGCTGGTCTGGTGGGCTTTTCGAAGCCGAACGGCGCGTCTTCGCAGACGGTGAAGCGGCTCTTCCGAAGTGGGGGACGTCTTGTTTTCCGGTCGCCTTTTGCCGGGATCCAGCCACGCTCCGGACACACTCCTCCTACCATGAAACCTCGAAGATTCTCCCCCTCCGCCGCGGTGCTGGCCATTCTGCTCTCGGGAGCGGGCATTGTGGGCATCGGCTGTTTCGTCTCCGCGACGGCGGCTGAAGCCGCCGCCCCGGCGAGTGCCAACGCGACCCAGCGCGTCGTGGCGGCCGCCAACGCCTTTCTCGCCACCCTCGACGATGCTGGCCGGGCCAAGGCCGTTTTCGCTGCCGACGACGAGGTGCAGCGGAAGAACTGGTCCAACTTGCCGACGGGCATCTACCAGCGGGCGGGCCTGCGAATGGGAGATCTGAAACCCGCGCAGCAGGACGCCGCCAAAGCCGTCCTCGCCGCCGCGTTGAGCTCGATGGGCTATCGCAAGGCGATGGAGATCATCGAAGCCGAGGAGCAACTTCGAAAGGAGGGCCAGCCGGGCGGGATCAAGTTTGGCCGGGACGAGTTCTACATTTCGTTCGTCGGAAAACCGTCCCCGGCGGACCGCTGGATCATCCAGTTCGGCGGGCATCACCTCGCGCTGAACATCACCGTCATCGGCCGGGACAACCTCTTGACTCCCAGCCACACTGCCACGCAGCCCGCCCGCTACGTCGTGGACGGAAAGACGATCCGCCCGCTCGGCGAAGAAACGGACCTTTCGTTCCAGTTGATCAACGCCCTCGATGAAGGCCAGCGCAAGGAGGCGATCCTCGGCGCCCAGATGCGCGACCTCGTTCTCGGGCCGGGTCAGGACGGAAAGAAGATCATGCCGGAAGGCGTGAAGGCGTCCTCGTTCTCCGAGACCCAGAAGGCGCTGCTGCTGGACTTGGCGAGCAAGTGGGTGGGCATCATCAACGACGAAGCCGCCGCGAAGAAGATGGCCGAGATCAAGTCGAACCTGGCCGGGACCTACTTCGCGTGGAGCGGTCCCACAAAGCCCGGCACCCCGGCCTACTTCCGCATCCAGGGGCCCACCGTCTTCATCGAATACGCCCCGCAAAAACTGGGCGGCGATCCGACAATGCATCTGCACACGATGTATCGCGATCCGTCCAACGACTACGGCGCGCAGCTGCTCAAGAAGTAGCTCCGGTGGGTTCGGGCGGGTCGGGTTGCATGGTAAAATCCCCTGCCGGAGCCGTTGACCGATTGCGTCTGGCCTGCCAAAACGCAAGCTCATCATGAAGCATGAGCCGGGATTCGGCGTGTCGTCGTGATCGCCCCATCGCCTCCGGGATGTGGTTTGTGGCCAGGCGCCGTGCCCGGGTTCTTCGCGAACCGACGGATCGGCAAATCGCATCGGAGGGAAACGTCAATCGATAGCCAGTATGGACAACCTGATTCAAAGAAGTCGTCGCCCGTTGTTTTCAGCGCGGATCCGCAGTTTCGCCGTCTCCATCACCGCGCTCGCGGCGCTGCACTTTTCGGTCGGCACGGGTCTGGCCGGAGTCGAGTTCCAGACGACACTGCCCGCCTTCACCTCGGCGGCAGCCGCCTTCTCCCTGATGGGCACCGAGAACTGGTCGTCCGCGGGAAACGCGTCGGCGATAGCGATCAACGATCCTTTGGCGCCGGGCGTGGCCAATGGGCCCTTCGCGGCCGGCACGAGCGTCGCCTCCGGGATCCGGGTGCAGAGCAATGCTCTCGGTGAGGGCGCGACCAACACGATGCCGGGAGGCGGGTTGTTCTTCTCGCCGACGAACTTCACCGGCAATTCCGGCAACAAACAGCCGTCGAACCAGGTGAGCGGGAATCTGCAGAACGAAAGCGTCGACATCATCTTCTCCTCGGTCGCCGGCAAGGCCCCCCGGGCGGTTTCCTTGGTGCCGACGTTTTACCGGCTCGGGAACAGCAATGCCGGGACCGTGACCATCCAAGTCTACAATCAGACGAACGCTCTGATCGGGAGCAACATCGTGGCGAACGTGCAGGACGCCCTGGAAAACGCCTTTATCGGAATCACCACGACGGGGTCCGATGTTCTGGGGCGCGTCAGCCTGTGGGCGTCGACTTCCGACGCCGTCGGCGCGGACAACATTTCGGTCTACGGCTCCGAGAGTGGGGGCGGGACCGGACCGAGGCTGTTCGGGCCTCAATTGACGGGCGCGAGTTTCTCCGTGCGGTTGGACGCGGAGGCCGGGCAGACGTTCCGGATCCTCGCGAGCAGCGATCTGGCCACGTGGGTGCCGGTCCAGACCAACACCCTCGTTTCGGCTTCCCAGCAGCTGACGCTTCCGGCTTCCGGTTCCGCCCGGTTCTACCGGGCCGAGTTGCTCCCCTAGGCGGCGGCGCGTGGGGGGCCGGGAGGCAGCCTTCTGTCGCCGGTAATTGTGGACTTGCCAGACCCCGGTTTTGGCGGTGCCTTGCCTACAGGAATCCTGCGCCATGAAACCGTTGCTCATCCTCCTAGCCGGAATGGCCTGCTTGGCAGGCTCTCTCACTTCTTGGGCCACGTCGCTGGTTCCGCGAACCTTGTCTGAACGTGTGTCGCGTGCCGAGGCGATCTGCCGGGGGAATGTCGTGGCCTTGGACTCGTATCGGGAAGCATCCGGCGGGATCTACACGCGGGCGGCGATCCGGGTGGAAGAAGCTTTGAAGGGTCGGTTTCCCGCAGTGGTGGAAGTGAAGTATCGCGGAGGCGCCGTGGGCCACGTTTTGGAGGTGGACGGTGGGTTTGCCCTGGTGCGGGGCGAATCGCTGCTGCTGTTTCTCGGCCGAAGCCCTGGAGGGTTCGTCACTATCCCTGAAGGCGACGCCGGCGCGGTGCGGGTCTCCGGCTCGGGCCGTTCACCAACGTCCTTGGTCGACGGCGACGCCGTGGCGGCCGCAGTGCGGCGGCAAATGTTGGAGACCCCGGAGGATGGCGCCGATTTCAGGGGCTTCAGCGCGTCTTGGTTCGATGCGGACGGATCGACGGTTTCTCAGACGGTTGCGACCAATCTTATTCCAGAGGGCGGGGTTTCCTCTCGGTTCACGGCTCCGGACCGGGGCGAGCCGATCCACTACCTCGTCGATGCGGACGCCAAGCCGGCGGGGCTGTCGCTGGAGCAATGCCTGACGGCCGTCAGCAACGCCTTCCAGGCATGGAGCGGCGTGACTTCCGCCCGGTTCGTCTTCGATGGCATGGAGAGTTTCGGAATGGCGCCGGCCAATGTGGAGGTGGACGACGGCCGCATCCGGATCCAGTTGCACGACCAATACCGCTACATCGTCGACGCCGGCACGCTGGGGATCGGCGGTCGCAGATATGCTTTCATTGCATTCGGGGACGGTGGTGAGGGTGGCAATGTGAGGGGCAACGAGTTTCACCCCACCTCCCGCGGTTACCTGGTCCTAAATCACACCGCCGCGTCGATGCAGAACGCCAAGACCTTCGAGGAAGTGGCGTGCCACGAGATCGGCCACGTTTTGAGCATGGCCCACTCGAGCATCAACCAGGGCGAGAGCAGCAACACTCTGCGGCAGGCGATGATGTTTGCCTATGTCCATGCCGACGGACGCGGGGCAAAGCTGGGGGTCTATGATCCGCCGGTAATCCAGCAGGTCTACCCGACGAAGAACACGCCGCCTTGGAACTATCCTCGGTTCCTCCACGTGGTCACCGCTTCGACCACGCCCAATGTGGCCGGGATCAATTCCGTGGAACTCCGGGGCTACGATCTGGATGGGACCGACCTGACCTTGATCCTCACCAACCAGACCGCGAATAACGGGACGTTTACATCCATAGGCCGGGTCTTGACCTTCAGTCCTGCTGGAAACTTCGGGGATTCGCCCCGGCTGACACCGGGGAGCGGCCAAGGGTATGAGAGCGCTTTTTATCGGTTCTCCGACGGCACCAACGGCTCTCCGTGGAGCCCGGTCCGGGTGCTTTCATTCAGCAACGACTCGTCGCCCTTCGGAACCTCGGACGGCATTCCGGACAACTGGATGATCCAGTATTTCGGCAACGCCGATCCGTCCGTCGGGACGAAGCGCGGGGCTGATGATGATTTCGACGGCGACGGGGCGTCCAACTTCCAGGAGTTCCTGGCCGGAACGGACCCGACGGGGATCGACTCGGTCTTGCGGATCGGACTCTCGGAGTCGACGAACCTGACTTTCACGGCCCGGGCCTACGATCTCTACGAGCCCCAGGGCTCATCAGACCTGGTCAATTGGACCCGGGTTGCCAACCCGGTCCAGCCGACAAACGACGTCGGTGTCGTGTCGATTTCGCTCGGAGGGATCGGATACCGCTTCTTCCGATTGGAGCGGGTGCCGTAGCGGTCGTGATGGTGGGAGCGTCTGGGCCTAAGCCCGTTTCTTGAATCGTGCGACGTAGGCGCCGTCGACTTGTTCTTGGAAAGGGGTGAGCTGGCGGTCTCGCTCCAGAGTGAAGTCCAGGTGTTCCGCCAGGAAGGCATCGACGACGTCGCGGTTCTCCTCCCGTTCCAGGCTGCAGGTGCTGTAGACGAGCACGCCGCCGGGCTTCAACCGGGGCGCATGGGTGCGGAGAATTTCCAACTGGGTCTTTCGAAGGCGGGCCAGCTCTTCCGGCTGGATGCGCCAGCGGAGCTGGATGCGGCGGCGAAGAACGCCCGAGTTGGAGCAGGGGGCGTCGATGAGGACGCGGTCGAAGGCGTGGAGGTTCCCGGCCGTGGCGGGCAGCGGCTTGGCCGGAGTGACGGCGGCGTCGATACAGGTCAGGCCGAGGCGCTGGGTGTTTTCCCGGATCAGACCGAGGCGCGCTTTTTCCGCGTCTTCCGCGACGATCCTGCCTCGGTTCTGCATCCGCTGGGCGATGTAGGTGGTCTTGCCCCCGGGCGCGGCGCAGGCGTCGAGAATCGTCTCGCCCGGTTGCGGGTCGAGCTCCGCGACGGCTAAAAGCGTGCTGGGGTCCTGGAGGTAGAAGCCGCCCTGCTGGAAGCTCGGCATCGAGGGAAGGTGCGGATGGGAGATGAGTTCGTAGACCAGATCCGGGCCGGTCCAGGGGAATTCGCGCTTGAGGAAGTTCACCTTTTCCGTGGTCCAGGCGGCTTCGAGATCGGCGGCTGAAATCCGGTGCGTGTTGACCCGGGCGAAGGTGGGTGGCGGGGAATTGTCCCACAGCATCAGGTTGTGGGTGTTGTCGGGTCCCCAATTACGTTCCCAACGTTCCACCAACCACTTGGGGTGGGACCAGCCGGTGGAGGGGTCCGTCTCCTTCAGCTCTTCAAGGGCGATGGCGGTGTCGTCGCGCTCCCGGAGGCAGCGGCGGAGGACGGCGTTGACGAAGCCCGCTTGGGCGTCGAGTCCGGCGAAGCGGGCCAAGGCGACGGTTTCGTTGACCGCGGCGTGGTCCGGGATGCGCGTCAACCAGAAGATCTGGTAGAGCCCGAGACGGAGGACGTCGCGCAAGTCCGGTCGGGGCTCCCGCCCGTCGGTGTTCTGGGTGATGAGCCAATCGAGGGTGGCGCGCCACCGGACGACGCCAAAAACGAGTTCACGGCAAAGGCCCCGATCTACCGTGGGCATGGGGTTTGCCGCCAGTTCTTGGTCCAACGCCTCCTCCACGTAGGCGTTTTCTCTGGCGGCAAGCAGGACCCTCAGGGCAATTTCTCTTGGATTTCTGTTGTTCAACCCGCTTATTTTGTTCGAGCACTGGGAGACGACGCGAGTATTTACGATTTATGAGAGAGGAATTTGAGAAACTGGTCAGGACCGGGAAGATCCAGCATCAGCATGTGGATCAGCTGGTGACCTTGATGGAATGCGGCTTTTGTTCCCACAAGAGCTGGGGATTCGGCCGCATCACCGCCGTGGACGTGGTGTTCTCGCGGTTCACCATCGATTTCATCGACAAGGCCGGCCACACGATGGACCTGGGCTTTTCGGCCGACTCGCTGGTGCCAATCGCCAAAGACCACATTCTGGCCCAGAAGCTCTCGAACATCGACGCCCTCCGGCAAACCGCAGCCCTCCACCACCTGGACTTGATCCGGGTCGTGCTCAAGAGCTACGGCGGCAAGGCGACGCTTGACCAGATCCAGAAGATCCTTGTGCCGGATGTCATCGCCGAGGACTGGAAGAAGTGGTGGGAAGTCGCCCGGCGCGAGATGAAGAAGGACGGCCACTTTCTCATTCCGGCCAAGAAGACCGATCCGATCATCTACCAGTCGGAGGAAACCTCGCTTCAAGACCGGTTGATGACCGATTTCCGCGCTGGAAAAGGTCTCAAAGCCAAGGTGGGCGTCGTTTTCGAGGCTCTTAAGAGCATGGAGGATCTGACGGACAAGAATGCGTTGGCCTCTGAAATGGTCGTCGCTCTCAACGCCGAGATCGCCACCCATCAACGGACCCAGCCGGCGGTCGCGCTGGAAGCCATCTTCGTTCGCGACGATCTCCGCACCGCCTGCGACCTTGCCGCGATCGAGGGAGAGGTCGATTCGAACACCATCTGGCACGCCGAACTCCGGCTCGCCTCGCTGCTCGAGGACATCACCGCATCCAAGCACCGTCGCGCGCTCCAGTCCTACAAGGACTCGACCGCGCTCTGGCAGGAAGCGTTGATGGGCGTGATCAACTCCGTCGGCACCAAGTTGGCCGGCGAGATCGCCCATACCTTGATCGCAGGCGGCAAGCTAAACGCGCTCAAGGACACGCTGACCCGGCTCATCAGCCAGCACAGCATCAGCTCCGACCTCCTCCTTTGGCTCTGCAAAGAGCGCAGCGACTCCTTCGCAGACATCCTCGGACCGGATGTTTTCCGCGCCGCTCTGACCGCGATGGAACGGGACCAGTTCATGGAGAAGCGCTCCAACCGGCTCCGCGACTTCATCCTCGACGACCAGGAACTGATCGTGGACCTCATTGGTTCGGCCGATCTGGAGATCATCAAGGATCTGACGCGCGCCCTGCAGCTCTCGCCTGTGTTCGACGACATGGACAAGCGGTCCCTGCTCGGTCGTATCGTCAAGAGCTACCCCGGCATCCAGTCGATCATCACCGGAGATTCCACCCGTCAGGAATCCAACCTCCTCGTTTCCTGGGAAAGCCTCGAACGGCGGAAGAACGAATACACCGAACTGGTGCAGAAGAAGGTCCCGGCCAACTCCAAGGAGATCGCCATCGCCCGCAGCTACGGTGACCTGCGCGAAAACCACGAATACAAGGCCGCCAAGGAAATGCAGAAGGTGCTGATGCGCCGCAAGACCGAGCTGGAAGTGGATCTCGGCCGCGCGCGCGGCACCGATTTCTCCGGGGCCAAGACCGATGTGGTCGGACTCGGCACACGGGTCAGCGCCACCGATCTGGCCACCAAGACCTCCGAGACCTATGACATTCTCGGAGCTTGGGACGGCGACCCGGACAAGAACATCCTCAGCTACCTGACCCCGCTCGGGCAGTGCCTCATGAACAAGACCGTCGGCACCGTGGCGGAATTCGAATTCGAGGGAACGAAGAAGGAGCTGCGCATCGACGAAGTCGTCCAGTCGCCGATCGTCGCGGGAAAAGCCTCCTAGAACATCACGCCTAGGCGCAGCGCTCCGCTCGTGGAACTTCGAACGGTTTGAAGACGCCCCGGTTTTGCCGGGGCGTTTTTCATTCCAGAAACGGCCGGTTGCCCGGCGGAGGACGGCTCGCTAGGATTTTTCCACCGATGAACTCACACCTTGCCGACCTGCGGATCAAGCTGTTCGCCGACGGCGCGGACAAGGCCGGCATCCTGGGCCTCAATGCCAATCCCTTGATCAAGGGGATGACGACCAATCCGACCCTCATGCGCAAGGCGGGGATCACGGACTACGAGGCCTTCGCCCGGGACGTCCTCCAGACCGTCACCACCAAGCCCATCTCCTTCGAGGTCTTCTCCGACGAGTTTCCAGAAATGCGGCGCCAGGCGATGAGGATCGCCAACTGGCAACGGAACGTCTTCGTCAAGATTCCCGCCACCAACACGCGCGGCGAATCCTGCGTGGCTCTGGCCAAGGAGCTGTCCGCCGAGGGCGTGCAGCTGAACATCACCGCCATCCTGACTGTTCCCCAGGTCGCCGGCTTCGTGGCGGTGCTGGATCCGAACGTGCCGAGCGTCCTCTCCGTTTTCGCCGGCCGCGTCGCGGACACCGGCCGTGATCCCGCGGTGGCGATGAAGGAGTGCCTCCGACTGGTCAACGCCCGATTGCCCAAGGGCGAACTGCTCTGGGCCAGCGTCCGCGAGGTGTTGAACATCTTCCAGGCCGATGCCTGTGGCTGTGACATCGTCACGGTCCCGCACGACATCCTGAACAAGGCCATCAAGATGACCGGCATGGATCTCGACGCTCTCTCGCTCGACACGGTGAAGATGTTCGCCGGCGACGCGCTCGCGGCGGGCTACGCCCTCTGATCTTCGTCGGGCCGCGCCTCAGCGGGCGTCCCGCCGGGTTTTCTGGAAGCGCTTCCGGTTCTGCAGCGACTGCTCCGTGTAGAACATCCAGCCGTATTTGAAGGCGTTCTTCAGTCGGGAGAGCCTGGGAAATGCCGGGTTCTTCACTTTTGGAGGTTCCAGTTTTCCCTGCCACATCACGCTGTAATCGCTCTGCTGCGGCGTCTCGGCGAAGACCGGCTTGATCGCCGTGCGCCGGGCCTGCACGAGCAAATGCACGGGGGTGAACGTGATCAACTCGACCCGCGACCGGATCAGATTGGGATCTTTGACCTCATACCAGCTGCCGTAGGGGCCGACGCGGTGGACGATCATCCGCTCCACCTCGAAGCCGTTCTCCGGACCGAGGGCGCGATAGAAGAGCTCCGGGCTGAACTGGTAGAAGCCGTGGCCACACAGATTGTTCAAACACGTGTGGATGTAGAGGCGTCCACCTTCACGCGTCATCTCCATGCAGTTCTTCAGCGCCTGCGGGAAATTGAACACATGCTCCAACGTGCCTCCGTCGTAGACCGTGTCGAAACGGTTCTTCAGCACATCCGGCACCGGCAGGTTCAGATCATGGATGAACCGAGCTCCCTCGAAATCGGAGTTGTCCAGCGTATCGACGTTCTTCGCCCCGAGCGCCTCGAACAGCGGCTCCGCATAGGCGCAGTCGGGGCCTGCGGCACGGAACTTCGCGGAGGGCAGTCCTTCCGCCTCGAACAGTTCGGCCACCTTCTGTGGAAAGATGTTCAACCCCTGCCGACCCAACATGATCGTGTGGTCGAAACGGGCTCCACGGCGGTGGGCAGCGAGGAGAAAATGGATGGAGTTGATGTCCAGGCCCATGGATCGGGTCGCCGATTCCTTGGGAAAGTCTCCCGAAAGGGGCGGCGGAATGCGGGTTTGTTTACGGACAAGGGCCGCAGGTTGACCAGTTCATTTGGTGAATTCTCTCTCCGCTCACAGATCGACACCGATGCCGAGGCCTGGTCGATCGGCGACTGAGACCCGCCCTTCCGAGACCGCCAGCCCCTCGAAAGGATCGTCCGCCAGCAGCCAACTGCCGTCCAAGTCGGCGTAGTCCGTGCCCTGGGCGACGACGAGTCCGGCCGCGATGAGCACGCTCGTCTCCAGCATGCAGCCCACCATCGTCTTGAGGCCGAGCCGCCGTCCTTCCCGCATCATCTGGAGCCCGGCTGTGAGGCCTCCGCATTTCACCAGCTTGATGTTGAAGCCGTGGAACCGGCCGGGGATCCGCTCGATGTCTTCCGGCACGACGCAGCTCTCGTCGGCCAACACGGGAAGAACCGAAGCTCTGAGGAGGTCCGGCATCCGGTCGTCCTGCTCGACTGGCAGGGGTTGCTCGACGAACTCGACGCGGAGCTTGGCCAGTTCGCGCGTCAGCGGTGCGATGTCCAGCCCGTCCCAGGCGCAGTTCGCGTCGACCCGGAGAACGCCCCGGGCGTGGGAGGCGATGTAGCGGAGCGGCGCGAGATCGGCGGCTTGGTCGGACTTCACCTTGATAACGGGGGTGTCGCGAAGTTCGGAGACCTTGGAGACCAGCTCCTCGGGCGTGGACAGCCCGATGGTGAGCGACGTGGTGACGGGCTTGGGGGCATGGCCGTGGACGAGTTGACAGACTGAGACCGCCTGCTTCCTGGCCAGCCAATCCCAGAGCGCGACGTCCACGGCGCAGAGGGCGGCGCGGGACGGCGCGAGGGTCGACCAGAGGCGAGGCCCTGCGGTCTCGATGTCGGCGATGGAATCGATGCGGAGTTCCGCGATGATTCCCGCCGCCGCCATGATCCTGCTGGAAACGTCTTCCGCAGTTTCCGAGTAGAACTTGTTGGGCGACGCCTCGCCGTAGCCGGAGATCCCGTCGGCCTCCAACTTCACGATCACGTTCCGCACTTCGAGCTGGGCCTCGCGGGAAATGCGGAACGGGGTGCGCGGATGGAGCTTCAGGGTCTGGACGGATACTTTCATGGGAGGCGGCGAGTGGGACGATGCTCAGGGGCGACGATGGACCTTGCCGACGGTGACCTGGTCGGTCGGGAGGATGAGGACCTCGTCGATGCAGACGTGGTCGGGACGGCTGGCCATGAAGACGAGGGTCTCGGCCAGGTCTTCGGCGACCAGCGGTTGCATGCCCGCATAGACGGTTTTGGCGAGATCGGCGTCGCCTTTGAAGCGGACGAGGGCGAACTCGGTCTCGACCAATCCCGGATCCAGGGAGCCGACGCGAATGCCGGTGCCCATGAGTTCGTGCCGGAGCGCCTTCGTGATCTGGAGGGTGCCGGCCTTCACGGCGCAGTACGCGGCGCCGCCACCGTAGGCGACGCGGCCGGCTATGGAGCCGATGTTGATGATGTAGCCGCCGGGCCGCTGGAGGAGGGGGAGCGTTTCGCGGGTCATCCGGAGCAAGCCGAGGAAGTTCGACTGCACCATGGCTTCCCAGTCCGCATCGAGAGCCGTGGCCACCGGGTCGATGCCGACGGCGCCCCCGGCGTTGTTGATCAGGATCCGGATCTCGCCATGGCTCGCAGCGGCGGAGGTCGCCGCCAAGCGGCCTGCCCAGGCGACAAAGGTTTTGACGCTGTCGGTGGTCGCGACGTCGAGCACATGGGCGTGGGCTTCGACCGCGCCGAGGGCCCGGCACTCCGTCGCAAGGGCTTCGATGCGGTCCTTGCGCCGTGCGCCCAGCAGAAGCCGGCAACCCTCGGCGGCAAACGCTCGGGCGGCGGCGGCGCCGATCCCTGAGGAGGCACCGGTGATCAGGATCCACTGGCCGGAAAGACGAGTCGACATGGGTCGACGCTAAGGGCGGACCGTGCGGTCGCGCAAATGCGAAGGTCTTCGGGGACCCCGCCAGAACCAGGGGCTGTCATCGGGGCGGCGATCAAACCATCCGGCGCTTGCAGTTCGTGGTCGCCGTCCCACTGTTGCGGTGCGTGAGCGACGAGCTGCAAGAACTGCGCGACAAATACGAGCGCCTGAACGTCCTGTATCAGGTCGGCAACGTCATCCATTCGACGCTCGATCCCCAGCAGGCGCTGACGCTGATCCTGGGGGAAGCCGTTCGCCTGATGCGCGCGAGCAGCGGCTCCGTCGTGCTGGTCAATCCCACGAACGGCTTCCTCGAGATCCAGGCGTCCATCGGACTGCCGGAACAGGTGTCCGATCTGCGGCTGCGCGTCGGCGAGGGTGTCACGGGCTGGGTGGCGCGCTCGGGTCGACCGGTTCGCGTGGGCGATGTGCGGGGCGACCGCCGCTACATCCCGTTGCGGGGCGAAGTCCGTTCCGAGCTGGCCGTTCCCTTCGAGGTCGGCGGCGATGTGCGCGGCGTGTTGAACGTGGATTCGGACCGTGAGGACGCGTTCAGCGCGGCGGACCAGGAGCTGTTGGAGGCGGTCGCGCTCCAGGCGGCACGGGTCATCGCGAACACGTGGATGTATGAGCAGATCCGGCTGAAGGCGCGCCTCTTCGAGACGTTGGTCAGCGTGAGCCGGACGATCAATTCGACCCTGAGCCTCGATGAGGCGCTCCAGGTCGTGACGCGCGAGGCGTGCCTGCTGGTGGACGCCAAGATGTGTTCGCTGCTGATGCTCGACGAGTCGGGCGATTTTCTGGATCTGCGCGCCCATCATGGGGCGGGGGACGCCTATTTGAACAAGCCGCGGCTGATCGTGGCGGAAAGCATGCTCGGCATCGTCGTCCGCAGGAAAAAGCCGCTCCAGGTCGAGAACGTCCAGGTGGCCGGCCACTATCAGAACATCGGCGTGGCCCGCGCCGAGGGGCTGGTCTCGCTGTTGAGCGTGCCGCTGGTTTTCGGCGGCGACGCGATCGGCACGCTCAACGTCTACACCGCAGCCCCGCACAGCTTTTCCAACGAGGAGATCCGCATCCTCTGCGCCATGGCCGAGCTCTCCGCCGTGGCCATCGAGAAGGCCCGGCTCTACGAGCGCATCGTCGATGTGGAGGAGCAGCTGCGGCAGAACGAAAAGCTGTCCGCGCTGGGCTTGTTGGCCGCGGAGGTGGCCCACGAGATCCGGAATCCGCTCACGGTGATGAAAATGCTTTTCCACTCCCTCGACCTGAAGTTTCCGGAGCGGGATCCGCGAAACAAGGACGTCGAGATCATGGGGCAGAAGATGGATCTGCTGAACCGCATCGTGGAGCAGATCCTCGACTTCGCCCGCAGTTCCGAGCCCCGGATGGGTCCGGTGGACCTGAACGGCTTGATCGACGATCTCGGCCTGCTCACCCGGCACAAGCTGCGCAACCAGGGCGTGAAGGTGACCCGCGATTTGGAACCTGATTTGCCGGAGGTGCAGGGCGACGCGACCCAGTTGGAACAGGCTTTTCTGAACCTCACGCTGAACGCCGTGGAAGCCATGCCCAACGGCGGGAGCCTCCGGATCAGCTCCCGCCTGTCCAAGGCGCGCGTGTCCGGCCAGCGACATGTGGTCGTGGAGTTCGAGGACACGGGCGAGGGAATGAGCGAGGAGCAGCAGAAGCGCGCCTTCACCTCCCTGTTGCAGACCACGAAGGTGCGAGGCACCGGCATCGGGTTGGCGATCGTCGGCCGGGTCGTGGAGGCGCACCGTGGCAAGGTGAAGATCAAGTCCGAGCTCGGCCGTGGAACCACGATCACGATCCAGTTGCCGGTCGACCGGAGCGGCGACCCGTGATGACCCCCATGAACAACGCCGCCCCCGTCCTGGAAGCCGCCGACGTGGAGATCCACGCACCCGATGCGCCCGCCTACTTCGAGCGCCCCGAGGTCTTTATTCATGAGTGTCGGATCGAAGCCGGGCAGTTCTGGGTGGTGGGCGGTTTGTCGACCGCGAGCCCTAGCGGGGTGATCCAAACCCTCGCCGGACTGGAAAAGCCCGCCGCCGGTTCGATCCGGCTCTTTGGTGACGACCCTGCGGCCCTTTCCGAGGAGGGGATGGTCGCGCTGCGCAAACGGGCCGGACTGGTGTTTTCGGCGGGCGGCCGATTGCTCCGAAACTTGACGGTGATGGAAAACATCGCCCTGCCGCTCCGTTATCATCGGTTCATGTTTCTGGACGAGATCGAGGACCGGGTCCTGGAATTGGCCCGCGCCCTTGATCTGGAACCCCAATTGACCAGCCCGGCCGTGGCGTTGTCGCTCTCGGCCCGCCAGCGGGTCGCGCTGGCCCGGGCCTTGGTGCTGGAGCCGGAGGTGCTCTTTCTGGACCGGCCGCTCGCGGTGGCGAACGCGGATCGGCACGGATGGTGGCTGGAAAGGCTGCAAGCGCTGAACCGTGGCTTCAACGGCATGGCGCCGATGACCGTGGTTCTGGGGACGGATTCCCTGCACCCGTGGCGGAGCGTGGAGGGACGGTTCGCAGTGATCGAGGAACGGCGCTGGGTGCCGCTGGGCGGAACGGAAGAGGCGAAGGAGCATTCGGCGCTGGCCGCGCCGGACTGGAGCCGGCAGAAACAACGAAGCTGATATGGCCTTGCAGGATCTGACACCCCAGTTGCGCACTCGGTTGAACCGGGTGGAACGGCTGGTGGGTGTCTTTGTGACGGTCGCCTCGCTGCTGCTGTTCGCGGGCTTTGCCTATTACGTCTACCACACGGCGCAGCGGAAGGGCTGGTTCCTGGCGAAGGTCCACTACCAGACGGGTGTGAACAACGCCGCCGGCTTGACCGTAGGGTCGCCGGTGAAGCTGATGGGCTTCAACGCGGGCAAGATCACCAAGATTACCCCCAACAATCCGTGGGACTTCTACGGCGTGACGGTGGACTTCGAAGTGATGCAACCGAACTTCGGCTACGTCTGGACGGATTCGAAGGTGAAGGTGGTGTCCGGGATTCTGGGAGACCGAGCGTTCGAAATCTCCAAAGGGGTGGAATCCTGGGCGGTCCCGACGGTCATCGGCGACAACCGCGCCAATTACCGGACTCTGTCCAAGTCGGCCTTCGCGGCGGCCTGGTCCCACGCGACGAACGCGGTCATGGCGGCCGAAATCGTCAAGACCGGAGGCGCTCCGATCAGTCCCGACCGGAGCGAAGTGCTCAAACAGCAGGCCCGCTTCGACCTCCAGGAGACGGCCAAAAGCGACGCGGCCAAGACCAACCTCTACGTCGCGTGGGAAGAGGGGAGCATCCTCTGGCTTGATCCTGTCGAAGCGCGGCCGGTAGGAGAGCGGGTCGAGGAGATCGCGGACACGATCGAGAAGGCGCTGCCGAGCTTCCTCGCGTTGACCAACCAGCTCACCACCATCCTCAACAACGCCGCCAGCGCCACGGCCAAACTGGACGGCCTGCTGGGCGACGTCCGGCCCGCCGCCTTGAACCTGACCAAAGCGGCCGAAGAATTGCCCCGCCTCGCGGCCAACGTGGCCCAGATCACCGGGAACCTGACGAACGGCCAGGGATCCCTCGGCGAGTGGATCCTCACGAGCAACCTGAACGCGCAGATCGACCAGACCTTCGGCGGTGTCCACACGGTCATGGGCACGGCCAACACCAATCTCCTGACTCTGAACCAATCGCTCGAAAGCCTGTCGCAGATCACCTCGAACCTCGCCGTCCAGGTGCATGCCAACACGAATCTGCTGAGCGGTGTCTATCACCTGGTGATCGACGCGGACCAGATGGTGCAGGGGCTCAAGCAGCACTGGTTCCTCCGGTCGGCCTTCAAGTGACGGCCAGGAGCCGTTCGGCGGCGCGGCGCACGCTTTCCACCAGTTCCTTCGGTTCCAGCGGGACCGCATGCCCGCCCCAGCCCAGCAGCCACCGCTGCACTTCGTCGAGGCTGGAGAGCTTCAGCCGGAGGTCCAGGCTCCCGTCGGCGCGCTCGGTGATCGTCTGCGACGCGTGCCAGCGTTTCTCGCGGATGTAGTCGGCGGCCTGCTCGGTGAAGCGGATGAGCACGGCGAATTCCCCGGCGCCCGACACGACCCCGAAGCTGTCGCGCAGCCTCTTTTCGAGGGAGAACTTCGCGGGGCGCGGGAACGTCTTTCCGGTGGTCTTGAGGTTCTCGATGCGGGCGGGAACGAACGTACGGATGTCGTTCCGGAGGTGGCAGTGGCCAAAGAGGAACCATTCGCCGTTGATGTTGGCGAGGTGGTAAGGGTCGACCACCCGGGGTTCGGTGCCCTTCTTCCCGGGCTTGCGGTAGGTCAGGTGGAGCTGCTTCCGACCGGCAGTCGCCTTGGCGAGGGTATCGAACGTCTTCAGGTCCAGCGTGGACTCGGCGCTGGTGCGGAAGGAGATGGTCTGCTCCCAGTCGGCCAGATGGATGGTGACGTTTTCGGGCAGGGAGGCGGCGAGCTTCTTGAAGGCGGCGGCGAGGGGTTTCTCGAAGCTGGTTCCCCGATATTGTTGGAGGGATTTTTCCGCGACCAACAGGGCGAGCAGTTCGCCTTCGCTGATCTGGACGGAGGGCAGGGGGCCGACTTCGCCCTCGTAGTAATAGCCGTTGCGGAGGCGGTCGAATTCGAGCGGCAGGCTCATCCGGTCCCGCATGAACTCGAGGTCGCGCTGGACGGTCTTGGTGGAGACTTCGAGCTCCAGACCCAGACTCGACTGGTTGGGAAAGCTCCCAGCCTTGACCGCCTCATGGATCTTCATCATCCGCTGAAGCGGTGGGCGGGTGAGGCGGTCCATGCGCGGGGCGGACGAATGTTTCACGATGTATCAACAGAGCAACGCCTTGCGTCCGGCGCAAAGAAAAACGCGCACCCTCCGAAGAGGTCGCGCGTTGCTGGGCGACGCGGGATCGGCCACCGGCCGGTTCCGCTTTGGATCAAAGGAGTTTGGCCAGAAGTTCGTCGTTGGTCTTGTTCTTCTTCAAGGCCGCCGTGAGCGTTTCCATCGCCTCGACCGGGTTCAGGTCGATCATCATGCGCCGGAGCTTGCGGATAGGCTCGAGATTCTTGGGCGCGAAAAGCTTCTCTTCCTTCCGGGTGCCGCTCTTCGGGATGTCGATGGCGGGATAGAGTCGCCGGTCGGAGAGCTTACGGTCGAGGATGAGCTCCATGTTGCCGGTGCCCTTGAACTCCTGAAAAATCAGTTCGTCCATGCGGCTGCCGGTGTCCACGAGCGCGGTGGCCAAGATGGTCAAGGATCCGCCGTGTTCGATCTTGCGGGCGGCGGCGAACATCTTGCGGGGAATTTCCAAGGCTCGGGCGTCGACACCGCCGGTCATTGTCCGACCGGATCCGCCGTGGACGCTGTTGTAGGCGCGGGCCACACGGGTCAGCGAATCGAGCAGGATGAAGACGTCCTTGCCGGATTCCACCATGCGGCGGCAGCGCTCGATCATGAAACGGGAAAGACGGACGTGGGTTTCGAGATCTTGATCGTTCGAGGAGGCGACGACCTCGGCCTTCACCGAGCGCTGGAAGTCGGTGACTTCTTCGGGACGCTCGTCGATCAGCAAGACCATGACGTGGACCTCGGGATGGTTCTCGGTCACCGCATTGGCGATCAGCTTGAGGATCGTCGTCTTGCCGGTGCGGGGCGGGGCGACGATGAGGCCGCGGGTGCCTTTGCCGATCGGGGTGACAAGGTCGATGATGCGGGTCTCGATAATGTCGGGCGAGGTCTCGAGTTTGAACTTTTCGATCGGATCGATCGTGGTGAGGTTCTCGTAGCGCGTCGTCTTCAGGTAGTCGGCAAATGGAACGCCGTTCACCGATTCGACGGACTTCAGTTGCGGGCTTGTGCCGCGGTGCGGGGGTTGGGTAACGCCGACGATGTGGCAGCCTTCCCGGATGAAGTTTCGCTTGATCGCATCCGGCGTGACAAAGATGTCGGACGGCTTGGGGGCGAAATTGTTGTGCGGAGTGCGCAGAAATCCGAATCCCTTGTCGGAAATCTCAAGGTAGCCGTCGCCGTGGTGTTGCTGGCTTTGGCCGTCGGTGATGGGCGCGGTTTGTGGCGCGTTGCTCATAAAAATATCAGTCGGTGTAGAAGGTCTGACGAATGAAATATCCAAGTCAGCCACGGAATGGTGGAGGATAGAAAACCGTCGAACTCAGGAAACTGGAAACCCCAAATTTTGCCCAACGGCTGGACCTTCAGAACGACCGTTAATTACTGTCGATCCGGCTCTGGCGCAACTCTTCTTTTTTTAGACGCCCTCGCCGGACGTGAGATTTTGGGCGAAACATGTTCCAGAATCCAGATCGCGGAGTGGGTTCCTACTGGCGCGCCCGTGCCGGTCGAACATCCCCCCAAGATTTGGTCCCGGCGCCTTCGAATCGCGGAGCCAGAGTGGCACGCTTTCGCCAGATGGAACATGGAGGGAACCAACGGCAACCGCGAAAACCCACGGGGCTTGTGGTGGCTTGAAGAACAAACGTTCCAAACAGGTCGCCATCGGTCGTTCCGTTTGTTTCCGATCCGCCGGCAGGATGGAAGGCGGCCGCGGGTTTAGAAATATGCCCGGACTCCGGCTCAGGCCTTCTCGTCCAGCAGTCCGCGTCGAGGTCCTTCCAGAAGCTCGCTGATGAAGTTGGTCGAGTAGACGCCCCGGCGGAAGTTCGGATCCTGCATGATGGCCTGTTCGAAGGCGATGGTCGTCTTGATCCCGGTGATCATATATTCGCCCAGAGCCCGGCTCATGCGATCCATCGCCTCGCGACGGTCTTTGCCGGTGGTGATCAGCTTGCCGATCATCGAATCGTAGTACGGCGGGATCGAGTAGCCGGCGTAGACGTGGCTGTCGAGGCGGACACCCCTGCCGCCGGGCGAGTAATACATCTGCACCTGTCCGGGACAGGGCCGGAAGTCGTCGAAGGGATCCTCGGCGTTGATCCGGCACTCGATGGCGTGACCCTTGAAGGTGACATCGCTCTGGGAGATTCGCAGCGGCTCGCCCATCGCGATCATGATCTGCTGCTTTACCAGATCGATCCCGGTCACTTCCTCGGTGATGGGATGCTCGACCTGGATGCGCTTGTTCATCTCCAGGAAGTAGAACTTTCCATTGTCGTCCACGATGAACTCGACCGTGCCGGCGTTGGTGTAGTTCGCCATTTCGGCGATCCGGACGGCGGCCTTGCCCATCTCCTTGCGGAGCTTGGGAAACTTGTTGTCGATGAGCGGCGAAGGAGTTTCCTCGATCAACTTCTGGTTTCGTCGCTGAATGGAGCAGTCGCGCTCTCCCAGATGGATGATGTTGCCGCGGGTGTCCGCCAAGATCTGGAACTCGATGTGGTGCGGGTTCTCGATGAACTTCTCGATGTAGACGCCCGCGTTTCCAAAGGCCTTCTCGGCCTCGCTGCGGGCCGTGTGGAATCCTTTGATGAGAGAGATGTCGTTGTGCGCGACGCGCATGCCGCGTCCGCCGCCGCCCGCGACGGCTTTGATCATGACCGGATAGCCGATCTTCTTGGCGACCGTGAGTGCGTCGGTTTCGTTGACCACGATGCCGTCCGAGCCGGGAGGAGTCGGAACCCCCGCCTTCTTGGCGAGGTCGCGGCTCATCGCTTTGTCCCCCATCGCGTTCATCGCCCGGGAACTGGGCCCGATGAACCGGATGTTGCAGCTCTCGCAGACGTCGGCGAAGTGGGCGTTCTCGGAGAGGAAGCCGTAGCCGGGATGGATGGCGTCCACATCGGCGATCTCGGCGGCGGAAATGATACGGTCTATCCGGAGATAGCTTTCAGAGGACTGGGCCTTGCCGATGCAAATGGCCTCGTCGGCCAGTTGGACATGCATCGAATTCGCGTCCGCCTCCGAATAGACCGCCACCGTGCGGATGTTCAGTTCCTTGCAGGCGCGGATGATGCGGACAGCGATTTCACCCCGGTTTGCGACCAGTATCTTCTCGAACATGGTGGAATCAGATCGGTCGGACGCGGAACAGCGGCTGTCCGAATTCAACCGGCTTGGCGTTGTCCACGAGGATTTCGGTGATCACGCCTCGGACTTCGGCCTTGATCTCGTTCATGACCTTCATGGCTTCGATGAGGCAAACGACGCTGTCCGGACCGACTTCCGTGCCGACTTCGGCGTAGGAGGCCGATTCGGGAGACGGGGAGCGGTAGAAGGTGCCGATCATCGGCGATTTGACTTCGAGGCCGCCGCTGGTCACGGGGACGGAGGGAGCCGGAGAGGTCAGTGCGGGTGGTGGAGGGAGCGTGCCTGAAGGCAGCGCGTAGGTGATGGGGCCATCCTCGGCAGTTCCGGCGACGCCGTTGCCGCCGCGCTTGAGTCTGATTTTGAATTCCTGCCTTTCGAGTTCGAACTCGGAGATCGAGTTCTTCTTCATCAGGTCGATGATGGCCTTGATGTCTTTAAGATCCACAGGTGGCTCCGGTTCTAAAAACGACTGTTACGTTACAGGGCGTTGAAACAAAAAAGCAGAAGTCGGTCAGACTCTGCTTTCTCATGGACGTCTCTAATGTCGGCCAAAGGCTATGGGTGGGTCCTAAGAGCGTCAAGGTGGAATCTCGGAGAGGGTTTTTCATTGGTTTGGTGACGATTTTACCCATGTTAGACCGTTTTACCAATGGCGGTAACGCTAACGGCGGCATCAAGCCCAAGGAGATACGATTGGACTCCGAACCCGGAGATGACGCCCTTGCAGACGGCGGTCAGCAGCGATGTGTGACGAAACTCTTCCCGGGAATGGACGTTGGACAAGTGGATTTCGATCGTGGGAATGGCGACCCCGGCAATCGCGTCCCGGAGAGCAACCGAGGTGTGGGTGAGGCCGCCGGCGTTGATGACGATCGCGGAGACCTGATTTCGGGCGGCGTGGATCCAGTCGATCAATTCGCCTTCGCTGTTGCTTTGGCGAAAGTCGGTTTCCACGCCCAAGATGACGGCCCGCTTCCGGATCATCGCTTCAACGTCGGCCAATGTCGCGTGCCCATAGACGGCGGGCTCGCGGGTGCCTAGGAGGTTGAGGTTCGGGCCATTGAGAAAGAGGATCTTCATGGCAAGGCCGGGAGGCTAGGACCCGGCGTTCGCCGTGTCGAATCGATTCCGGCTCAACAGCCATCCGGCCATGAGAAACCCCGTCCAGGCCAATCCTGGAATGTAGAGGTTGAACTCGCTCAAGCTCTGCAGCTGCACCCCCGACCAACCCAGCAGGGCTGCTTGAGGCAGGAGCGCCTTTGTCGGGTGACGATACAGTGACCAGGCGAGCGCCGCGATCAGGCCGGAATAGAGGAGGAAACCAACAATTCCGGAGTCGCTGGCCTGTTCCAGGAAGTCGTTGTGGGCCAAACGGGCCATTTCTGCGTCGGGGCTTTTCAGGCGCTGATACGGGATCTGAAAGGTGCCGGGTCCGGTGCCCAGTCCCGGATGGGTCCGGGTGATTTCCAGGGCGGCCCTCCAGTAGTCGAGGCGGGCCTCCACGCTGGTGGCTCCTTTCCGGAAGTAACCGGCATAGCGGATGCCGAACGCGGTCAGGCCAAGGACCGTGAGGGAAACAATGATTCCTAGTTTCCACTTTCGTTGCCACGGGCTCCTCCAAATGGCGATGCCTCCCATCACCACCGCGATCAGCCAAGCGGACTTGGAGCCGGACCAAATGAGACAAGCGCCGGCGACGCCAGCGAAAAGGCCCATCAGCCCGAGCCGAAGCGGGGCTTTCCAAGGACGTCCCGAAGTCTGGATCCAAGCCAGGGTGATGGGCAGCAACAGCAGGATCCCGCCGGCGAACGTGTTGGGGTAGACGAACGTGCCGTAGATACGGTCGCTCATCGCCTTCGTGTGCAGCGTCGCGAAGGCCACGTTGCCACCGACTTGGTGGGTCATGGATCCACGGCCTGCCATGACTTCCTGCCGGATCTGCTCCAGACCCCCGAAATGTTGGTCCCAGCCGGCCCAGAGGGAGTAGCTGAAGGCCAGCAGCACAGGCAGCCAGAACCAGACGGAGTGTCCGGGCTTCATGTCGCGCAGCACGAAGAGACCGAACGCCAGACACGCGACGCAGCCGAGGAACTGGGCCAGGACGAGGGCGGTGAGTCCTGCCTGGACCGAGGTGGTCGCGGCCAGCACCTGCCAACCGAACCAAGCCAACGCGAGCGCCATGCAGCGCAGGGGCCAGGGAGTGTCGAAGCCGAGGCGCGGCTTCAGGCCAGACCTCAGCCACATCAGAACGGTCGCGAGTCCGAGGACGAGCCCCAACTTGTAGCCCCATGAAATCGGCCAGAACTGGAATACGAGTTCGGCCAGGTTGGTGGGGCGGGCGATCATCCGGGCGAAGATCACGGGATTCCCCTGTTTCACGAAGATCAGGCCGAAGATCGCGCCGGCGGCGAGCAAGAACCATCGGGGGAGGGCGGCGGTTGCTTGCGGCTGAGGAGCCGGCTTCTGTTTCAGCGGTGAGGAGTTCAATGAAGAGGATTCCAACCCAAGCCTTCCGGGGGTTCCAGCCGGGACTGCGGAAACGAGCGGTAGAGGAAGACTTCGGGCTTGAATCGGGTCGAACTGGCGAAAGACTCCGCGCCATGTGTGATCCGTATCGAGTTCGGGAGGTTCTCCGCTTGGGTTTGGGAATCGGGGTCTTGGCGGCATTTTCAGTTTCTGCGGTTCCGATCGTGACTGGGTTTGAACTGCCGTATGGCACACCCGGTTCGCAGGAAACCGTTGTCATCAGCGGGTCGGGCTTTGCGACCGGGGCCAAGGTCTACTTCAACGGCGTGCAAGATGCGGCGCCCTACGTGGCGGCCAGCTCCCAGATCAACAGCAAGGTCCCCGCTTCGGCCACGACCGGACCGATCACGGTGACGGTGGGTGGATCGAGTTTTGTGACGACGAACGACTTTGTCGTCCTGCGCGGCCAGCCCTATGTCGCGTCGTTCTATCCGCTCACCGGCCAGACGAACACCGAGGTCTCGCTTTACGGGAAGAACCTCGACACCTCGACGAAGGTTTGGTTCGGCGGAGCCGTTACGACGGGGGTCCCATTGACCGGCCCCGCCGTCGGCCAGATCCGCGTCAAGGTTCCCGCCGGGGCCGTTCCCGGCCCGATAACGGCCAGCAACAGCTTCAGTGTCGCGTACGGCACCTTCGTCACGTCGACGAATTTCTATCCCTTCGGCGGAGGTCCGCTCATCACGGACTTCAATCCGGTGCGCGGCGTGCCCGGCACCGAGGTGGTCATCAATGGAGTGAACTTCTACAGCGGCTCCACGCTGGTCCGCTTCGGCACAAACCTGGCCTCGCAGCTGGTCTTCACGGCCGGCACCCAGATCCATGCCCGGGTCCCGGCCAACGCGGTGACCGCGCCGATCTCCGTCGTCACGCCCTACGGCACGAACACCACGTCGACGAACTTCCTCATCGGCTACGCGCCCGAAGTTCTCGGTTTCAGTCCGGTTTACGGACCGGCGGGAACCCACGTGACGATCGACGGGGTGAATTTCGTCACCGGCGGCACCGTGGTGAAGCTGAACGGCACCAACGTCGCCGCAGTGAGTGTCACAGCCCCTACCCAGCTGCTGGCGACAATCCCGGCGAACGCCTCGAGCGGGCTCTTCACCGTCTCCACGGCGTACGGCACCAACTCGTCCTCCAGCAACTTCGTGGTGACGGGTTCAGCTCCGTTGATCAGCGGGTTCACACCGCCCAACGGATCGGTTGGCGACCCGATCGTCATCCGTGGCGACAACCTCATCGATGCGACGAATGTGCTGTTCGGTTCGGTCCGCTCGCTTTCCTTCTTCGTCGTTTCCAGGACGCAGATCAACGCGGTCGTGCCGGTCGGGGCGACGACTGGTCCGGTCTCCGTGCTCAATCCCTTCGGGTCAGCGACGACCTCCTCCAACTTCTTCCTGCCGCCCGTGATCGTCTCTTTGAATCCTTCGGACGCGCCGGTCCAAGCGGTGATCACGATTGCCGGCACCAATCTTTCGGGCGCCTCGGAGGTGCGCTTCAACGGGCGGGTCGGCGGGTTTACCGTCGTGGACAACAACACTCTCCATGCCACGGTTCCCGCCAATGCCACGGCGGGTTTTGTGACGGTGACCACGCCCGGAGGGGTGGTCGACAGCGTGCAGTTTTTCCAGATCGCCCCGAGCGCCGATCTGGCGGTGCAGATCGCGGTGGACCGGAGTCCGGCGACGGTGGGCGAGTCCGTCCTCCTCTCCGCCGTGGTGACGAATGCCGGACCGAACGGCGCGACGAATTTGGTGCTGAAGCTGGAGGTGCCGTTCTTTCTGGCGGTCCAATCGGCCTCGGTGTCCGCTGGGTCCGTCTCGACCAGTTCCATGGGCGGGACCGCGTCGCTCGGCAGCCTGGAACGATCGAACTCGTGGACCCTGAACTTGAACTGCCGGGTGACGGTGCTGGCCAATCCTCCGATCGGCGCGGCGGCGACCGCCATGGTGACGGCTTCGACCGCGGATCTTTTCCAAGCGGACAATTCCGCGATGGTGGTGGTCTTCGTCGACACGGCCCCGACGCTCAAGATCCTGCAGGGCAGCCAGACGAATGTGGTGCTGTCCTGGCCGTCGCAGTGGAGCAACTTCACCGTCCAGGCGGTTGGCCAGCTTCCGGCGGGTAGCTCGTGGCAGACACTGTCGAATGTGCCCGCCCTCTCCGGTGCCGAACTGCACATCACGCGGCCCGCGACCAATCAACAGCAGTTCTTCCGCTTGTCCCGACCCGCTCCCTGACCGGGCCGCTTATGCGGGCGGGTCGCCGGCGAATCTCGGCAGCAACACCTCGAAGGTGCTGCCTCGGCCGGGGGTGCTTTCCACTTGGACGATCCCGCCGTGGCTCTTCACGACTCCATGCACGACGGCAAGTCCCAGGCCGGCTCCCTCGCCTTCCGCCCGGGTCGTGAAGAAGGGGTCGAAGACCTTTTTCGCTGTGCCCGCATCCATCCCGCAGCCGGAATCGCGCACGGTGATCCGCGCGTAGTCCATCGGTCCGAGGCGGCGGCGAGGATCGGTCCGACCATCCATCCGGTCGAGGATCACTTCGATCTGGCCAGTTTCGTCCGGCAAGGCCAGTGAGGCGTTGGAACAAAGGTTCAGGATCACCTGCCGGATCTGGCCGGAATCGGCCATGACTGGCGGTGTGTCCGGATCCATCCGCACGGAGAGGCCGCAGGGACGTTTCTGGGAGGAACGGAAGAGCGCCAACGCGTCGTTCAGGGGCTCGTCCAGCCGGATCGGTCGGCGTTCCAGCTGTTGCTGTCGGCTGAACGCGAGGATCTGCTGCACCAGATCCTTGGCGCGCATGCCGGCCTGCATCACGTGGCCGAGTCCGGATTGGACCGGATGTTCTTCGGGCAGGTCCAGCCGCGCCAGCTCCGTATAGGCGATGATGATCCCGAGGATGTTGTTGAAATCGTGGGCGATCCCTCCCGCCAAGGTGCAGAAGGCCTCCATCTTTTGTGCATGGCGGAGATGGACTTCGAGCCGCGCCTTCTCCGCTTCTGCGCACCGTCGTTCGGTCACATCACGTGAGATGATCACTCCCCGTTCTTCGCCGTTGGAGAGGCGGATTCGGGATCCGCTGGATTCCAGCCAGCGCCACGAACCGTCCCGGTGACGGAAGCGGTAGGTGTCGTTGGCGTCGTCATCGTGGAAGCGGACTTGGACCCGGGGCAGATCCTCCGGGTGGACGAGATCAAATGCGGACGTGCCAAGTATCTCTCCGGCCGTCCAGCCCAAGACCCGTTCGTGACAGGGATTCACATACGTAAAACGGCCGTCCACGGTGATCTCTGCGACCAGTTCATGGGTTTTCTCCACGAATCGACGATGCCGTAGTGCATCGTCGCTCGCGGCTGCGTCGATTTCGCGCAGGCGGGTGACATCGTGGACTGTTCCTCGGCAGGTGCCCGGATCGCCCGCTGGGCCGACCCGATGACCGCGCATTTGGATCCAGCGGGTTCCGCCGCCAGGCAGACACAGCACAAGATCGAGCTCCATGGGGACGCCATCTTTGATCAACCGGTCGAGGCCGGCATCGAGACCGTCACGACTCGGTTGCTGGATCCGCGACAGGACCGACTCCAGTGTTGTCGCGGGACCGCCTCCCGTTCGGAACAGGTCATGGGCTACAGTGCTGAATTGAAAATACTCGCGCCGGCCTTCCAGCTCCCAGAGACCCATTCCAACCACGGCCAAGGCTCCGGCCAGTGCGGTGAACGTGTCTCCCGATCCAGAGCAGCCGGGGGAGATCTCTTTGGGTGTCGCGAGGTCTTGGTTCATGGAATCGTCGCGGATGCCCATGTCGGCTGAGCCATCCGCCCGATAAATCGTCGAAATCCAACGTTGTTGGAAGTCCTAATCCTAGCCAATCGGAAAGATGTTGCGGTGATGGGGATTCAAAATATGGAACATTTGTCCACTAAGTGGACTCTGGCCCGATTTATCGAAAATTGACGGTTTGCCGGATGGATCGCCTGACTGCGTGAGTCAAACCGACCTGCGAACCGTTTGTTTCCATTCGACGACGGGGAAATCGTGGCGGTTCGAAACCGGCGCTTCCTCCCGGCCGCACCGTGGTGTTACAAGCTGTCGGTCGGTCGATATTGTCAAAGCCTCGCCCCCTGTGAAGCGCGTCACAGTCAATCAACATCCGCTCATCCAGCACAACGTGGCCCAGCTGCGCGACGAGCGCACCAAGCCGAAGGATTTTCGGCGGCTGGTCGGCGAAACCGCCGCGCTCATGTTTTTCGACGCCACTCGCGACTTCGCCCTGAAGCCGATACGGGTGATCACCCCGCTGGCCATCACGACCGGCAGTCAACTGCGCCGCCCGGTCTTGCTCGTTCCCATTCTCCGCGCGGGTCTGGGGCTCGTGAATGCGATCCTGCAAATCTTGCCGGAGGCCCACGTCGGCATGGTCGGTATCAAGCGGGACGAAGTCACCGCCAAGCCCTCGATCTATCAGGTTAGCCTGCCGAAGAACCTCTCCCGCTACGAAGTCATCCTGCTGGACCCGATGCTCGCCACCGGTGGGAGCGCCTTGGCCGCTTTGGATCTCCTGACGGAGCGTAAAGTCGTCCACCTGCGCATGGTCAACCTGTTGGCCGCCCCCGAAGGCATCGCCGCGGTGCGCGCGAGGTATCCGCGCCTGCCGATGTTCACCGCCGCCATCGATATGCGCCTTGACGCGCGTTCCTTCATCGTTCCCGGACTGGGAGACGCCGGGGACCGGATGTTCGACGTCTGACGCTTCTCTGCCATGGCCCGATCCGACACATTGTTGATCGTCGCCGACAGTGAACGTGACGCGGACATGCTCTATGCCACGGGCTTCTTCTCGACCGATCCCTTTGTCTACCTGCGTATCGACGGACAGGCCCGAGTCTATCTCCAAGACGCGGAGCTGGACCGGGCCCGGCGGCAGGTCGTCGGCTGTGAAGTGGGGGCCCTCAGCGAACATCATCCCGGTTGCGACGACGACCGTCGACCGGCCCATTTCGCGGCGGTCATCAGGGCGGTGCTGAAGCGCACGGGCCGCCGCCGCGTCACCGTTCCCGCAAGCTTTCCGGCCGGGATGTCCCGCGAGCTGCGCCGTTTGAATCTCAAGGTGAAGGTGGCCAAAGGGGCCGTCTTTCCGGCGCGCGAGATCAAGACCAGCGCCGAGGTGAAGAAAATCTCCGCTGCGCTGACCATGGCCGAAGTGGGCTTGTCCGAGGGCATCGAAGCGTTGCGCCGCGCCCAGATCGGCCGGGACAGGAGCCTGCATCTTCTGCACAGTCCGCTCACGAGCGAACGCCTTCGTGGCATCATCGAGTCGGCCGTCGCCCATGCCGGAGGAACGGCCGTCCGCACGTTCGTTTCGTGCGGAAGACAAAGCGGCCATCCCTTGGAACGCGGCAGCGGCCCGCTGAAAGCGGGTGAGCCGATCATCCTCGACGTTTTCCCGAGGTCCCAGAAGACCGGCTACCATGCCGACCTTGCCCGAACGGTGGTCAAGGGCCGTGCCTCCGAGGCGGTGCGGCGTCTTTTTGACACGGTGAAGACCGGTCAGAAGCTCGCCCTCGGTCTGTTGCGGGACGGCGTGCTCGCCGCCGGGATCCATCGGGCGGTGGCCGACTACTTCGTCCGGGAAGGCTTCGAGACCGGAGTGCGCCGGGGCCGGTTCGAGGGTTTTTTCCACCCCACCGGTCATGGCCTGGGACTGGAGCTGCACGAGCAACCCAATCTGAGCGAAAGCAGCCGACACATCGTGCGTGCGGGGCAAGTGCTGGCCGTCGAGCCCGGGCTCTACTATCCCGGCGTCGGTGGCGTCCGGCTGGAGGACGTCGTGCTGGTGGAGGCCGGTCGTTGCCGGAATCTGACGAAGTTCGAAAAAGAACTGGAGGTCTGACTCGCTTGGCATCTGCGGGACCCACGCTCCCGCGGCTTGGCCCCGGTCCGCAACCGTCGCCACACTTTGATCATCTTGCCGCAGAAGATGATGATTCAGCCTTGTCGCGTTTCGGGCCAAGGCGTAAAAATCTCCATCTTCCCAATAATTCTCTCCCTGCTGAACAACGGGGAAGGACCGTCCCTTGAGGGAAGCGGGACGGATCTGACGGTGAACCAAGAGGGCTCGGCGTTTTCATCAGGGAGATCGACCTAAACCTAAACAAACAAACACTCCTCAACATGAACTCCATGAACCCCAGAAAAATTCTCGGCCTCGCCCTTGGCGTGGTCATGGGAATATCGGCGACAGCCGCCGATGTTCGCGAAGGTCTCGTCGCCTATTGGCCACTGGACGCCTTGTCGAATGGCGACAGTCAGACCCTCGACGTGGTCAGCACCAACAACATGACCGCCGTCGGTTTCAGTGCGGCCCAAGTGGTGCCCGGCAAGAACGGCAACGCCTTTTCGTTCCCCGGCGGCCCGGATGGCGCCGCCGCCGCCCGCTACCTCTACTTCCAGGATCCCGGCCTCGATCCCATCACCGGTGTGCCGCGAGACACGCTGATTCCCGTGGCCAACGGCCCGGCTTTGACCGTGGCCTATTGGGTCAAGGGCAAGGGAACCGGTCAGAACGACAGGAAGGTCGTCGCGATGTCGTCCAGCGTGAGCACCGACCCGCTCTACACCTTCGGCACCCACAGTGGCGGCACGGACGACAGCTTCGATCTCTACGTCCGCAATGGCGGGAATCCGGTCAACCACTTCCGCAGCGGCACTCCCTTTGACGATGCGTGGCACCATGTGGCTTGGACCGACCAAAACGGAGTCGGCCTGCTCTACATCGACGGTGTCCTCAACACCAACCTCACCTTCGTCCGTCCTCCGGCTCCCATCCGTTGGGACATCATGTCCATCGGCTGCGTCTACCGTCCCAGCACGGGCATCCTGCCCCAAGTGGCGTTCACGGGGTTGATCGACGACGTGGCGGTTTGGGAGAGGGCATTGAGCGCCTCCGAGGTGCAGGACGTCTTCAGCAACGGCATCGCGGTGCCCGTGCCGAAATTCCCGCCCTCCATCAGCGTGCAGCCGACGGGATCGACCAATCTTCTGGTCGGAGACGACTTCACGCTCCGCTCGGGCGCGATCGGCACCCGGCCATTCACGGAGTTGCGTTGGTATAAGGGCGCGGCGGCATTGATGGATGCAACCAACACCTCGCTGGCATTCAAGGGCCTTCAAACGAGCGACTCGGGGGCCTACACCTTCGTCGTGAGCAACGGCTTTGGCGCGGTCACCAGCGTTGTGGCGACCCTTCTGGTCAGTTCACCGCCGGCGCCCGATCTCACCAACAACTTGGTCGCTTATTGGCCGCTCAACACGGTCGAGGGCACCAAGACCCCCGACTTGGCCAACGGCTACGACATGACCCTGATCAACATGTCGTCCACCAACATCGTCCCCGGAAAGTGGGGCAATGCCATGAAGTTCTACGCCGCCAGCGCTTCCATGATGGAGCGGGAGAACCTCCCGGAGGACGCGCTCTCCATCTACTCCAAGAGCACCAACTTCACCGTGTCCTTGTGGGTGAACGGACCTGGGCCGCAGCAGGACAAGCGGATCTTCTCCGAGTCGTCCTCCACCAGCGCGCAGCCGCTCTTCAACCTCGGGACCCACAACGGGAACACCGACGGGACGATCGACTCCTTTGTCCGGAGCGACACGGGGGCGACGGGGAACCACATCCATTCCCTCGGGACCGCCTATGACAATACCTGGCACCATGTGGTCTACGTCCAAAAAGAACTGGGCGGCGTGACCACGGCTCGGCTCTTCATCGACGGAGTCATCGATCCCGGCGGCACTGGACAGCCCGATCCCCGGCGCCCGCTCTCAACCGTCATAACCTCCATCGGTGGTGTCCGTCGGGGCGCAGCTGCGGCCCCGAGCCGACAGTTCACTTTTGAGGGCCTGATAGACGACGTCGCGATCTGGTCCCGGTCCCTTTCGGCCGAGGAGATCCTCAAGCTCTACAATGAAGGCACCCCGACTCCGATCGCGAATACCCAGCCCCTCGTCATCAACAGATTCAGGTCGGATCTTCCCGCCGTCGCCCTGGGCAGCACCACGACGCTTCGTTGGGACGTCAGCAAGGACGTCACCGCAGTCACCATCGACCAAGGAATCGGCACGGTCCTTCCCTCGACCGTCGTGGGCATCGGCAGCGTCGATCTGATCATCACGAACACGACGACCTACACGCTGATCGCGACGCGTGGCGCCGAGTCGTTGACCAACCGGATCACGGTGGCTGCCATCGGCGGGATCGCCTCCAACTGGTCCCTGCTCGAAAACTTCGACCGTTACCCTGAAGGCAACTTCACGTCCAACGGATTCTGGAGCGACCCCCAGGCCAACACGACGATTACCAACATCGACGGCAACAAGCTGCTGGACATGGGCACGGGGAGCCATTCCGTCATCCTGCAGCTCCAGAAGCTTGCGATCTCCGAGGGACAGACCCGCACCCTGTTCGCCCGGGCCTATGTTGCCCGGGATCCCGCGTTGGCCATGACCGGCTTCTTCGGTGTGACCGACCGCGCCTATCGTTTCTGGGGCGACAACAACGACGCCGGTGGATTCGGACCCGCAGTGATTCCGTCCACCGTGTCCGGCTCCCTGATGTTCGGAGCCAACTACGGTGCAGGGAATGCCACGGTCGACACGGCGGGCCCGGTGCTCGGATCAAACGTCGTCTACAACGTCTGGATCGACATCACCAACGGCCCGCTCATCGCCGATGTCGAGACGGGCGACATGTTCAGCGTCTGGGTACAGAAGGACGGCGATTCGGCTCCCCGCGAATTGATCCTCCAGGACTACATCAGCAACCGCAGTGCGACGGGCGATCCCGCCACCGCCGGCGGCACGCTGACCCGGCCCACGCTGGACAAGCTCATCGTTGGCAACAACAGCGCCAGCTCGCTGCTCTTCGACGACTTCTACATCTCGACGAGCGGCCTCAACTCCACCGTTCCGCGGCCCTATGGCCTCACCACGCCGATCGGCCTGGGGGCACCGGAGCTCGCGGTCGGCCTCAACACCGACAAAGTCCGTATCACCTACTCCAACGGCACCCTGCAGTCCGCTCCGGACGCGACCGGTCCGTGGAACGACGTCCCTGCCGCCACGTCGCCGTATGAGACGACACCGACGGGAACTCAGCAGTTTTTCCAGGTGAAGCAGTAACCTTCCCTTAAAACGCGAAGCCCCGGACGAGAACCGTCCGGGGCTTTTTCATTGTTGGAATGGCCGTCGGCGCTGTCGGTCGGCGGCAACTTCGGCGGAGGCATGCGCTTCTCCAGGGCTCAGGGACGGGCGAACTTCTTGGCGGCGTCGTCCAACACCAGCACCCAGTCCTGTCCGTCGCCCGTGGAAGGCGGTCTGAACGTTTCGGGTTTGCCGGTCCTGGCGACGGCGGGACCCGGCGAAGACTGGCCCGAGCGCGGATCCCACCACCAGGACTTCAGCTGCCTGCCGGTGAGCGTGGACGTGTCGACGGTGAAGGCCTTGCCGCTGGCCGAGTAGACCATGGCCCACGCTCCATCGGCCGCCCGGAGTGCCTGGCAATGTTCGGCCCCGTCACCGGTCCCGGATGTCAGCAGCGACGGGTCGCCGATTCGGCCGAGGAGGGGACGGCTTTCGAGGAGGTGTTTGGCGAAGCCGACCTGGGCGCTGCCCGGCAGCTTGAGCGCTTCTTTCCAGGGAGTCCGTTGATCGGCGGGCTTTTGTCCTTTCCCGTCCCACATCGCCCAGATGCTGTGGGTGCCATAGGTGTGGCCGCAGGCGCCGGCGAAGAGTCCCCAGTAGCAGAGCTTGCGCACGTCCCATTGGTCGAACCACTGGGTGTGGGATTTGTCGCCGCGCACCGGGTGGTCTTCATAGGCTGGCTCGCCGTCGAACGTCGGGCGGGTCGGTTTCATCGCGAGATCTTCGGCGATCATGCGGTAGTTCGCGGTGTTCCGGGCTTCGTGGCCGCTTTGCATCATGTTGAAGTCCGGCCAGGTCTCCCCCTGCACGTAGGTGGAAGAGGAACTGCCGCCCGACGGATGATAGGTGATCAACTGCGAGTCGCCGACCGCCGCCCGGATGCCTTCGGCCATGGCCCGAAAGACCAGCCGATGCCGTTCGTTCTCGATCGGACGGTCGCCGCCGAGGATCCAGATGATCGGCTTGTCCTGATAGCGGCGGCCGATCCATTCGCCATAGATGCGGGCGTTCTCCGGGGTGAAGATCTCCGGGCCGGCTCCCCACTTCTTGTTCACCTTGTCGCCCCAGGTCGGGAGCAGCCCCGTGAACATCCCCAGCCTCGCGGCTTGGTTCACGATGTAGTCCACATGCTTGAAGTAGGCCTCGTTCGGCCGGGTGGGATCGTTGTCCTTCAACGGCAGGTCGCCATAGGCGTTGGGCTCCGTCAGTCCGTTGATCTCGGCCAGGGCCACGGCTTGGATCACGTTGAAGCCTTTCTTCGCGCGGTCGGCCAGATAGAGGTCCGCGTCCGCCCGGTCCAAGCGATGGAACAGCTCCCAGGCGGTGTCGCCCAGATAGACGAACGGTTGGCCGGCCGTCGTCACCAGTTCGCGATGGTTTTCGGAGACCTTGAGGCGGGGCGGTTGCGCGGCGATGGACTTGGGGAGAAGCGCCAACAGGGCCAGGAGAGTCAGTATGATCCGGGGCATCGAGCGGATGTGCCACAGTCCGGCTCGGTTGGCGAGGGAGTTGGATGGGCGTCCCATGGGCCATCAATGGCCGTCGCCACACCCGGGGTAGGGATAAAGCGTGGCCAATGTCCACCATCACGTCGGGTTCCGCTCGCGGGTGGCCGAGCACGTTCATTTCGGCGCGGCTTACGGGAGCAGTGTCACTTCGCCCGGGACCTGTTCCAGAACCGGGCTACGGTCGATTTCGTTTCGGCGGATACCGTGGCTTGAACCCGGTCCGCCCTCTGCCAACGTGCGATCCATGCAGCGCACCGTGGTCCTCAACGTCGTCGGCCTGACCGAAGCCCTCATCGGCGAACACACGCCGGCCATCGCCGCCTTCCGGGATCGCGGCTCCCTGCGCCACATCGATCCGTCTTTCCCGGCGCTGACCTGCACCGCCCAGTCGAACTACGTCACGGGCAAGACTCCCGCCAAACACGGCATCGTGGCCAACGGTTGGTTCAACCGGGAGCTCAGCGAGGTCCATTTCTGGAAGCAGTCGAACCACGTCGTCACCGCGCCCAAGCTCTGGGACGAGCTCCGTTCGTTCGATCCGCAGTTCACCTGCGCCACCCTCTTCTGGTGGTATAACATGTATGCCAGCGTGGACTACTCGATCACGCCCCGGCCCATGTATCCCGCCGACGGCCGGAAGTTCTTCGACATCTATTCCTGGCCCGCCGATATCCGTCCCGAGATCAAGAAGGAGCTGGGAGAATTCCCCTTCGCCGGGTTCTGGGGCCCTGCGGCCGGCGTGAAGTCTCCCCAGGGCGAACCCGACTGCGTCACCCGCTGGATCGCCGAATCGGCCAAGTGGACCGAGCGCAAGTATCAGCCGACCCTGAGCCTCGTTTACCTGCCGCACCTCGACTACAACCTGCAACGGCATGGGACGTATCGGACGACACCGGATCCCGGATCCCGGATCCCAGAGAACAGCGGCTCCGCCCCAAACAGCATCGGGCATCCGGAATCGGGCATCGGGAATCAGGTATCGGGAATTAGTCATCAGTCATCCGCCCCCGGGCATCCCTCCCTGAATCCCGCCATCCTCCCCGACCTCCGCGCCATCGACGCCATCGTCGGCGACCTCATCCAGTTCTTCGAACAATGCGGCGTCTCCGTGATCCTGCTCTCCGAATACGGCATCACGAATGTCTCCCAGCCGATCCACTTGAACCGCCTTTTCCGGGAGCGCGGCTGGATCATCGTGAAGGAAGAGCTGGGCTTGGAGATTCTCGACGCGGGCAATTCCCAGGTCTTCGCCGTCGCCGACCACCAGGTCGCCCACGTCTATCTGAACGAAAGGATCGATCCGCGAATCCGACACGAAGTCCGTGCTCTGTTGGAAGGCACCGATGGCATCGCCCGGGTCTTGGATGGCGAGACGAAGAAGGCGGCGGGCATCGACCACGAGAGGGCCGGAGACTTCATCGCCGTGGCCCGCGAAGACGCCTGGTTCACCTACTACTACTGGCTCAGCGACAAAAAGGCGCCCGACTTCGCCCGCTGCGTCGACATCCACCGCAAGCCCGGCTACGACCCCGTGGAGCTCTTCCTCGATCCCAGGATCCCTGCGCCCAAGCTCAAGATCGCGTGGCGCCTGCTCCAGAAGAAACTCGGCTTCCGCATGCTGATGGACCTGATCCCGCTCGATGCCTCTCTGGTCAAGGGATCCCACGGCTGCCGCCCTGCCAGCCAGGCCGATTGGCCGGTCATGATCTCGGCCGCGCCGAAAGGTGGCGGCGCACCGATGAATTCATCCGAAGTCTACGGCGCCATAAAGCACGTCGTCCTCGCCGCCTGAGCGCGTCGTCACAGGCACGCTTCCGTCCGGTTTTCTGTGGGCGGGCGCTTTTATCCGGGAACGACGCTGGACGCTGTGCGACCGACGCGCTACCTATGCGCCAGTCACATGAGAGCCTCGATCCTGTTTCCTCTTCGTTGCATCCCCGCTCTTGTCGTCGGCGCGCTGCTCGCGGTCGGCGGCTCCGTCTCCGCCCAGAACGAAATGCGAGGCCTCGACCGGCTCGATTTCCGCCAGATCGTGCGCGAGGCCAAGGAGAAGGTTTTCCCGACGGTCGTCTTCATCCGGGTGCTCCGCGAGAACCTCGAAGGCGGCAAGAAGGTCTCCCAGGAAGTCTCCGGCAGCGGCGTGGTCATCTCGGCCGATGGCGAAGTGCTCTCCAACTGGCACGTGGTGGACAAGGCGGTCGAAGTCCGCTGCCTGCTCCAGGACGGCACGGCCTGCGCGGCGGAGATCATCGGCGCGGACAAGGACGTCGACATCTCCCTGCTCAAACTCAAGCTGCCCAAGGATCACGCACCGCTGCCCTTTGCCAAGCTGGGCAAGTCCGTCGAGCTGACCGAGGGCGACTTCGTCATGGCGATGGGCGCGCCCTGGGGCATGTCCCGCTCCGTCTCCATCGGCATCATCTCCTGCACGAAGCGCTTCCTGCCCGGCACCAGCGAATACAGCTACTGGCTCCAGACCGACGCCTCGATCAGCCCCGGCAATTCCGGCGGCCCGCTGGTCAACACCGCCGGCGAGGTCATCGGCATCAACACCCGAGGCATCATGCAGGGCGGCGACACCGGCTTTTCGATCCCCATCGAGGTCGTCAAACAGGTGGCCGACCGGATCCGGCAGAAGGGCCGGGTCGATTGGAGCTGGACCGGGCTCCAGCTCCAGCCGCTGAAGGATTTCAACCGCAACATCTACTTCGACGCTTCGAACGGAGTGATGATTGCGGACACCGACGCCGGCAGCCCCGCCCGGCACGCGGGCATCCTCGCCGGCGACCGGCTCGTCAGCATCAACGGCAACCAGGTGACCGCCATGACCGACGAGGATCTGCCGCTCGTCCGGCGCGAACTCGCCTTTCTCCCCAAGACCACGCCGTCCACCCTGGAGCTCGTTCGCAAGGGAGAACCCCTGACGCTCCAGCTGACCGCGAAGGAAAAGGGCCAAGTGGAGGGCGAGGAGCTGGACTGCCCGCGCTGGGACTTCACGGTCAAAGCGATTAACCAGTTCGACAATCCGGACCTCCATTTCGTCCGCCCCGAGGGCGTTTTCATCTTCGGGGTGAAGTTCCCGGGCAACGCCGCCAACGTGCTGCAGCAGCGCGACATCTTGGTGAAGATCGGCAGCAAGGAAGTCACCACCCTCGACGACGTGCGCGAGGCCCACAAGGAGGCGCTCGACACGCTGGGAACGAAGGACCGCGTGCTGGTCAGCGTCCTGCGCAACGGCCAGCTCCGCCAGGTGGTCCTGGACTACGCGCGGAACTACGAGAAGGAGTAGCCGCTAACCGTGGAATCTATTCTCGCAGCGAAGCAGAGATGCAAAACGTCTAAGAGGCCTCAAATGAGCGAGACGTTTGATTGTCCCAACTGCGGGCAACCCGGGATTGTCGCAAGCTCGCACAGTCACTTCAGCAGAGGCTGGCCTGCCAACTGCCGTATTTGTGGAGCCCTCGCTTATGATCAACCTCCTGGAGTCATTTCTGCATTTGTGTTTGCCCCCGAGTTTACTTCGGTCCCCTTGGTATTCTTACTGTGGGCTTTTTTTTCGCGGACTGTAACCATGGTTGCAGTCTTCGGGATTGTGCTATTCGCGGCTTATGACTGGTGCCGACGAAACCGCCAGCGAACTGGTTCGCGCTTCCGTCCGATTTCAGCTGAAAGCAGCCGCTTGTCACGTCGTCTGACTTATCTCGCCATTTTGGCAGCTACAGCCGGCTTTGGGTTGGTATCGGTGCTGATTCAACGGCATCAACCCTGATCAGCGAATGAGAGGACGACGGTTTATAGTTGGCGAAGGCTCTGAGCGGACCGGAATTCAACCCGGAGGGCTGGCACCTGTAGGGAATGAAGTTCAAAAAGCTTCGGAGAAATGGAAGAAGCCTTTTGCCGATCCGCCGGAGCTTGTCTGGATCGGCCCTCAAACCAAAGCTCACGCTGGGGCTCCGATCTGCCGCACTGCTGGTGCCCCATCGATATTGCCCAAGAATTTCAAACCGGTTCCGAGTATTGATCTCCATTTCATGAAACCATTCCGCACCCTGTTGATCGCCGCGTTGATCGGGTTGATCCCGTTCGCCGCCCGCGCCGCCGAGACCAAGGACGTCGAGAGCCAGAAGGCGCTTCTGGCCAATGCCGATCCTTACTTGGTCCGCGTCCAGTTCCACCTCCAGTTCGATGGCAGCGACGGGCCCACCCGACAGTCGAGCGGCTTGGGCCGGGCGGCCGCCGGCGAAATGGATCTCAACCAGCTGATCCGCGAGGAACGGCCGTGGGAATCCGGCGGCTTCGTCGTGGGCAAGGATCTGGTGATGCTGACCGATCCGATGGTCCACCCGCGTTTCATCAAGAAGATCACCGTCCGCAAGGGCGACCAGGAGGTCGAGGCGACGCCGGCGTTCTATGTCCTGGACCGCGATGCGTTGATCCTCCGGCTGTCGGCGCCTTTGGCCGGGATCAAGGAGTCGAAGTTCAAGGACGATGCGGCGGGGCCGTTCTCGGCCGTCGGTTATACGTTCTACAACGGCGAATGGGCCGCGACGGTCTCCGGGTTCTCGGCTTCGCTGCTGAAATGGCACGGCCGCGAGGCCGACGTGCCGATCCAGGCGGACATGCTCATCACCGACAAGAAGGGCAACCCCGTGGGCGTGGCCATCAAGCCTTTTACCCCGGCCGAATCCGGTTGGCGCGGTTCACCGATGACGTGGCCGATGTGGACGCAGGCGCAGATGGAGCGCCATTTGAAGGATCTGGAGAAATCGACCGACACTGGACTGGTCCACGTCACCTTGAACTTCCGCAGCCCAACCGTCGCCTCGGCGATGGCGTCCACTTTGCGGCGCGGCTTCGACGAGGACCCGATGGAGAGCGCGACCGAGCGCAACGTGGTGGGCATCGTCATCGGCGGGAGCCGGGTGCTGGTGCCGTTGGCCCTGCCGCCCAAGGTGACGGCGCGCCTGGAGCGGATCCGCGTGCATGTGGGCGACGAAGTGATCGAGGGCAAGTTCACCGCGTCGCTCAAGGATTTCGGGGCTTTGATCCTGACGCTGGACAAGTCCATCGGGAACGGTGTCCAGCTGTCGATCGCGGATCTGCGCGACCATCGGATGAAACTGCTGCTGCGCTCCGAGGTGATGGTGCTGGGGGAACAGCGGTCCGCCTATTTCAACCGGGAACGGCTTCTGTGGTTCGAGATGGGGGCCAAGGAGCGGATCTTTTCCCGGCTCTACGAGGATCAAAGCGGGATCTTCCTCTTCGATCAGGATGCCCGGCTCGTGGCCGTGCCGATGGCTCTCCGCGGCAACGCTTCGCTCGATCGCAGCAGCCGGTTCGACACCCGTGAAATGATGGTGCCGGCAAAGTATGTCTCCGAGGCGCTGGGCGATCTCGCGACCAGTTCCGATCCCGCGAACGTGCCGTTGTCCGAGGCGGACGCGGGCCGTGTCGCCTGGCTGGGCGTCGAGCTGCAGAGCCTCGACCAGGATCTGGCCCGCGCCAACAACGTGGCCGACCAGACACGGGACGGGCAGACCGGCGCATTGGTGACGTATGTGTACCCCGGTTCGCCGGCGTCCGAGGCGGGAGTGAAGACGGGCGACATTCTGTTGCGGGTAGTGGCGCCGGGCCAGGCGGCGCCGATCGAGATCCGCATCGAGGAGGACCGGTCGCGCGACATGTTCCCGTGGGATCGTCTCGACCAGCTCCGTGAACAGTTCTTCGACCGCCTCCCCTCGCCTTGGCCTCCGGTGGACAACACGGTCAACCGCGTCCTGACCGAGCTTGGATTCGGCGGGAAGTTCCGCCTGGAATACGTCTCCAATGGCGTGGCGAAGAGCCACGAATTCACCGTCACCCCGAGCCCGGCCCACTACCAGTCGGCCAACAAGGTGAAGTCGGACACGCTGGGACTCACGGTCAAGGATCTGACCTACGAGGTGCGCCACTATCTGCAACGGACCGCAGACCAGCCCGGCGTGGTGGTGTCCAAGCTCGAACCCGGTGGCAAGGCGTCCATCGCGGGCATCAAGCCCTACGAGCTCATCACCCATGTGAACGACCAGCCGGTCAATTCCGTGGCGGACTTCGAGCGGTTGACCGCCGTCGGCGGCGATCTGCGGCTGTCGATCAAGCGCATGTCCCAGGGCCGCATCGTCACACTGCGGTCGGGGAATTGAGCGAGTCAAAAAAGGCAGGGCGACGGCTCCCGAAAGCCGCCGGATGGTTGACCTACGTCGCGCAAGATCCACTGGCGACTCCGGAACGTTCCGGAGTCGCCAGTGTTGCTCTTAGCCGGAACGAAGCAGTCCAAAGGAGGGTAGGCTCCCAGCCTGCTCTACGGGGCGCGGCAAGAGCCCTGGGTTGCCCATCGTGCTAGGCTCTCGCCGTTCAGTGATTCCCTCCAGACCTCGTTGTGACGGGCAGGGAACCTCGTCCTACGGGGCTCCGCCTCGCTTCGGACGCAGACTCCCACTGCCTCGTTCCGGCTGAGAACGAAGCTCGGCCCAAGGCAGCTCGGCGGGAGCCGTCGTCCTACCGGTTCTGCACCGAGGTCTTGCTTTTCAGGTCAAACCTTCGCCGGGAGATCGCCCTTCAGGATGTTGAGGAAGTGCTTCATCGCGGGGCTGAGGACCTTGTTCTTCTTGTGGATCGCGCCGAGCGGGCGATAGAGCTCGGGGCCCTCGATGTTGACCTGACAGAGGGTCCCGCCGGCGACTTCCTGGTGGACGGTGCCCCGGGGCACGATGGAGATGCCCGCTTCGATCTCGACGGCGCGTTTCACGGTCTCGACGTTGTCGAACTCCATGACGTGCTGGATCTCCACATCGCCGTCTTTGAGCAGCTTGTCGATGGCTTTGCGCGTCGGGATGTCCGGTTCGAAGCTGATGAACTTGGCCTTGTTCAGCGCCTCGAGCTTGACCGATTCCTTCTTGGCGAACGGGTGGTTCGGATGACAGATGAGGACAAGGCGGTCATTGCGCAGGGGGATGATCTCCAGTTTGGAGTCCTTCACCGGATAGGCCACGAGCCCAAGATCGACCACGTTGCCGAGCACGTCTTCGTAGACCTGGTTGGCGCGGCGATATTCCACGTGAACGTTGACCGTGGGGAATTGCCTCAGAAAAGACTTCAGATAGGGCGGCAGATCGTGCAGTCCGACCGAGTAGATCGTCGCCACGCGGATGGTGCCGGAGACGATGTCCTTGATCTCCTGTAGGCGGCTCAGAAGCGTGTCATACGTCTGGATGATCTGCTTGCTGTAGTCGTAGAGCACCTGGCCCTCGCGGGTGAGGCGGAACTTCTTTTTGCTCCGCTCGATCAGGAGGGTCTTGAACTGCCGTTCCAGCGAGCCGATCTGCTGGCTGACGGCGGATTGGGTGACACCGTTGATGCGGGCCGCTTTGGTGAAGCTTTCGGTTTCGGCGAGGTCGCAGAACACCTTGAGACTGTCGATCTGCATGGATCTTGAGCGAACTCTCCGACCGGGATGAAGTCAACTTATCGTGGGCCGATTAGTAATGCGGCTTCAGAGAATGATCGGGACGGGCGCTCCGTTGGAATGGGCCGGTCCAAGATGCGAGACCCCAGGTCTCACTTGATCCAGACCGCGCCTTGCATCCGCCTGAGTTCGGTGAGGCTGGTTGCGGCAGTCGCCGTGACGTCGAGGTATTGCTCCGTCTTCAACTGATTCCATTTCCAGCTCTCGGAGTGGCCGTCGGCAAAAGACAGGGTCGAGGCGCTGCCGTGCCGGATGGTCGGTGAGTTTTGCCAAAGGTTGGGCCGGTCTTGGGGGATCGCGAACACCCCGTCGTCGATCGTGTTCAGGCTCTCGTCAATGAAGGTCAACGCGGCCGATGGGCCGGGCGCGGTAATGTCGCCGGCCTTCTTGAACAGCGAGGCGTAGCCGAGGTTGATGTTGCCGCCCATGCGGATGTTGAGCGAGACCGTGCGGACCATCGAGGCGCCAGCGGGTCGGCCGAGCCCCTTGGGCCAATCGGCGAGCGACCCGGGGCATTGATAGATCTTCACCGAGGTGTTGTAGACGTAGAGCTGGCCGTTCTTGAGGTTCAGGACATTGGTGGCACCGGCAGACGTGGTGACATCGCCGGCGATCCAGGAGGCCGAGCTCGTTGGCAGATCGTTGCGGACCAGCTTGTCGCTGTTGTCTGCGGAATACATGATCCAGCACAGGCCGAGCTGCTTCATGTTGCTGAGGCAACTGATGTTCTGGGCGCGGGCCTTGGCCTTGGCCAAGGCGGGCAGCAGCATGCCGGCGAGGATGGCGATGATCGCAATGACCACCAGCAGCTCGATCAGGGTGAAAGCGCGGCGGGAACGGAACAGGGATGGAGTGCTCATGGGAAATGAAGCGTGAAATTGGGCCGGACGGTTGCCCGTCCGGCCCGGATGCAGTTGGTCAATTGGTGCGCTGGGAGGTCATGGGTTCTTGAGACGATAGAAGCGCGTTCCGGACGCGGTGTCCACTGTTACGCTGTTGCCCACGACGCCGGAGACGGGATTCCAAACCGCCGCCGTCACGCTATCGGCGCTTTCAAGGATGTAGCCGGCATGGCCCGCATCCCACGAGAGGGTGAGGCTGTTGCCCGCACGGACGGAAACGAGCGTCACGGTGTCCGGAGCGGCCTTGGTCTGCTGCAAGGTCACGCCATAGATGTGCGGGCCGTTTCCGGCGACCCGGGCTTCGAGTTCGGAGACCACGTCGGTGGACGTGGCGGTGAACGCGTATTCCAGACAGTAGGCGCCGCCAAGGTCGAGGTCCGTCTGGACCACCTCGTTGGAGCCCTGTCCGTTGAGGGTGAAACGGATGACCCTGTTCACGTCCCATTTCCGGTAGTAGTAGCGGAGGACATATTCGCCGCCCGGCTTGATCCCGCCGAGGGTGAGGGTCGTGCTGTCGCCCGGGACGACCGTGCCGTTCAGATAGGTGAAGTCGGCCAAAAGGGAGGCCATGGCTCCATCCGCCTGGTCGGTGGCGGCGCTGTGGCTCGCGAAGCCGCCGGCGCCGGTGAAGGATCCCGCGAGGCTCCACGTGCCGCCGTAGGTGGCGTCGGTGCCGCTGCTCAACGGATGGCTGCCATCCGCGCCGCTGCCGGTGCCGGCGAGGGTGAGCTGCTGGAAGGTCACCCCGTTGATCGTCAACGGGGTCGTGTCGCTGCCGAAGTCGAGGGCGGCGAGGTAGGTGTTGGTCGCGTCGAGGGTCGACGCAGCGTCGGTTCCCGCAGCGGGCAAACGCCGGATGGCGGTGGTGGGGGTGAGCTGCATGAGGTCGCCGGTCACCACAAGGACCTTGGCCACGCTGCTGGTGACGGAACCGGAGGCGTTCGTGACGACGACCCGATAGTCGCCGTCGTTGGCGCTGGCGAGGCCGGTCAGCGTGAGCGAGGCGCTGTTCGCGCCGTCGATCGGCGCCCCGTCATGCCACCACTGGTAGTGGAGCGGGAGGGCGCCTGCGACCTGCAAGGAGAAGCTGCTGGCCAGGCCCGACCAATTCGTGATGCCGGCCGGTTGGGCGACGATGGTGGGAGGCACGGCCGGGGCGGCGGTCTGGTGGAGGGTGACCCCGTAGATATGGGGGCCGTTACCTGTCTGGAGCGCCTCAAAAGTGCCGGTCACGTTGGTGGACGCAGCGGTGAAGTCATATTCCAGAAAATAGGCGCCGCCGAGGTCGATGTCGGTCCGGACCGTTTCATTGGTGCCGTGTCCGTTGAAGGTGAAACGGATCGGGCGGTCGCCACTCCAGCGGCGGTAGTAGTAGCGCAGGGCGTATTGGCCGCCGGGCACCAAACGGCCCAGAGTGAGCGATGCGGAATCGCCGATGGCGGCGCCGGAATTGAGGTAGGAAAAGTCCGCCAAGAGCGAGGCGGTGGCGCCATCCGCCTCCGTGGTCGCGGCCCCGGCGTTGGCGAAACCGACGCCGTTGGTGCCCCTGTTCCCGGTGATGCTCCAAGTGCCGCCGTAGGTCGCGTCCGTGCCGCTGGCGCTGGATGCCCCGGGCAACGAGACCTGTTGGAAATCGACCCCGTTGACCGAGAGCGGCGCGGTGTCGGATCCGAAGTCGAGCGCGGACAGGTAGATGTTGGTGGTTCCGATGCGCGTGGCGGCATCCGTGTCGAAGGCCGGCAGCTTCACGATGGAGATCGATGGTGTGAGATCCATCTGGCCATTGGTGACAACGAAGACGCGGGCGACGCCGCTGGTGACCGAGCCGAAGGAATTGGCCACAACGACGGTGTAGTCGCCAGAATCCGTGCCGGTGAGAGCGACGAAGTCGATCGAAGCGCCGGTGAGGCCGGCGACCGAGGTTCCGCCGCGGAACCATTGGTAGGAAAGGGGGAGGGCGCCGCTGGCAGAAACGGAGAGGTTTCCGGCGAGATCCACCCAATTGGTCAAACCTATGGGCTGGGAAATGATGGAGGGAGGAACGGCCGGCGCGGACGTCTGCTGGAGGGTCAGGCCGTAGAGGACGAGTCCCTTGCCGGCGGCACCCTGGGTCATGGTCATGGCGACGGAGTTCGTCGAGGCGGTGAAGTCATACTTCAAGTAGTAGGCGCCGCCGGTGTCCACGTCGGTCTTCAGCGTCGTGTCCGAACCGTCGCCGTTGAAGTCAAAGGTGACGGGACGGCCGGGCTCCAGGGCGAGTTGCCGGTAGTAGTAGCGCAAAGAGTATTTCCCGCCGGAGGTGAGTCCGCCGAGCGAGAGCTTGACGAAGTCGAGGGGACTGTTGCCCGTGCCGGTGGAGGTGTCGTCGCTCAGGAGCAGGTAGGTGGCGCCGGCCGGATCCGCCACGCCGCTGGCGTCGCCGATCTCGCCGGTGAAGTTGGGCGAGCCCGCGCCATGACCGGAGGCCGAGGCGAGGGACCAGGATCCACCGTGGACCGGGTCCACGCCGTTGGCCGAGGCGGTGCCGGAAGGGTTCACCATCTGGAACGGAACGCCGCCGACCAGGATGGGGTTGGGATCGGATCCGAAGTCGAGCGCGGTCAAATAGACGTTGGCCCCCCCGATATCCGAAGAGGCGTCGGTGGACACTGCGGGAAGCCTGACGATCGAAAGCTTGGGACTGATCTGCAACACGCTGGAGGTCTCCACATAGGCGACGGCCACGCGGCTGGTCACGGCGCCGAGACTATTGCTGACGATGACCGAGTAGGCACCGGAATCGGTCCCGATCAAGGCGGGGAACTGCAGGCTGTCGGCGACGTTGCCGGACAGCGCCGCGCCGTTCTTCAGCCATTGGTAGGAGATTGGTTGGGCCCCGGAGGCCGACACGGAGATGGAAGCCGCCTTGTCCAACCAATTGGTGAAGCCGACGGGCTCGATCGTGATCTCCGGAGCGGTCGGCATGAAGGCGGTCACGGAGAGGCTGGTGTTGGTGGCGCTCAGCTGGCTCGAGCCGGCGTATTCTCCGAGGACGACCCCGGCGATGTTGGGCTGACCCAAGAAGGTGTGGGACGTCTTTTGCGAACCATTCACCAACAACCGCATCGACCAGTTGGCCCCCGTGGTGTCGAGGACCATCTGCATCAGGTTGTTCGTTCCGCCCCGGTTGGCTGTTCCAGCCGGCAGGCTGACGATGGTGGTGCTCGTGCCGTTGGCAAAGCATTCGACCGCCCCGGACGGTTTGACCAAAGACCACGGGCCGGAAGGGGACGCGGGCGAGTTGGCCGCGGTGTTGCCGTCGTCGAAGCCGAAGCTCATCCACATGTCGTTCGGCGTGGCTGCGATGTTGATCGTCACGCTCAACGTGTAGACAAAGCCCGGCAGAGGAGCGAACGGCAGGCGGGTTAGGCCGCTGGTGATCCCGCTATAGACGAGTCGGCCGCCTTGGGCCGTCGTCGTGTTCCAGATGGCGGCGGCATCGCCGGGCGAGGACCACGTTCCGGGGAAGTTGGAGTCCGGCAAATCGGGCGTGCTGTCGGCGATCGGTCCGTTTCGATTGAACGAGTCGGATAAGGTCGTCGTTTGACCCATCGCGACCGGCGCGAGGGAAGCCAGCAGGCCGACGGCCAAGGCTTTAAGAAGGGTTGGAAATACTGGTTCCTCGCTACTTTCGGTGGCTGGGGAGGGTGGGTATAGCAAGTTTGCCGGCGACGAAGTAGAGCATGGCGATCATGTGGACGCTGCTGCGATAGCCGCGCGCTTTGCGCTTCACGGCGCTGAAAACACTGTTGAGC
>JBBQXJ010000023.1:0-56532 GCA_038209745.1 Verrucomicrobiota bacterium | reverse complement strand
GGAATCTTGTTCGTGAAGGGTGAATCCGGCGTCGCTGTCTTCAAATAGACCTGCTCGCAGCGGAATTGGAGCGACCGATTGCGGATCAGCGCACCGGGCAGCAACCCGGCCTCGCAGAGAACCTGGAAACCGTTGCAAATGCCGAGGACCATCCCTCCGTTGTCGGCAAATTGCTTCACGGCCTGCATAACCGGACTGAAACGCGCGATGGCCCCGCAGCGCAAGTAGTCGCCAAAGCTGAAGCCGCCCGGGACGATGACCGCGTCCACCGGGCCGAGGGACGATTCTTTGTGCCAGACGAAGCGGGCGGATTGGCCGAAGACGTTTTTCAGGACGTGGACGGCATCCTGATCGCAGTTGGAGGCGGGAAACTGGAGGACGGCGAAGTTCATGGTCAGTCCACGATCTCCAACTTGTAGTCCTCGATCACCGGATTGCTCAGGAAGCGGTGGGCCGCCTCGTTCAAAGCTTTCTCCGCCACCACCTTGTCCGTGCCTTCGGCGAGGTCGATCTCAACGTATTTCCCGACGTGGACCCCGGTGACTCCCTTGTAGCCCATGTGGGCGAGGGCGCTTTCAACGGTGATGCCCTGTGGATCCAGGACGGCTTGCTTCGGCGTGATGATGATCTTTGCTTTCATGGGCGACGGGCGTGGGCCCGGAAAATTCGACGCCCGGACTTTGAGAAACCCCGGCCGCTCGCGCTAGGGGAAAGTTATTCCGGTCCGGATGCATCCAGACCGCCATCCGGGTCGTAAGGAATGGATGAAAGTCATAACCACCAACCATTCTAATCCATGCATACCTCTTCCAGTTTGCGAAAGACGACCGCCGCCTTGGCGCTCGCAGCCTCCGCCGTTCTCCCGGCGGCCGCTTCCAGCCATCGCGAAGCCCCGCTGATCACGTCCACTCCCAAGGTCGACGGATCGGACTTCTACCTCTTCAACAGCTACGAAACCGGTCGTTCCAACTATGTGACGGTCGTGGCGAACTACCTCCCCCTGCAGGACGCCTACGGCGGGCCGAACTACTTCCAGCTCGATCCGAACGCCCTCTACGAGATCCACATCGACAACACGGGCGACGCCGTTGAGAACCTCACCTTCCAGTTCCGTTTCCAGAACACGCCTCGCGGCTTTGCTCTACCGGTCGGCCCGGCAGGCAATCGGAAGACCAACTCCGTCCCCGTGCTCGCCGTGGGCCAGATCACCGCTGCAGACCAATCATCGTTGCTGGTCGACCAGACCTACACGGTTTCGCTGATCAACGGTCCGCGCCGCACCGGCACGGTCACCCCGTTGATGCACGCAGGAAGCGCGGTCTTCACCAAACCGCAGGACTACGTCGGAGAGAAAACTTTCCCGGACTACAATTCCTACGCGAACGCCTACGTCTACGAGATCAACCTTCCCGGCACGACCAACAAGGCGAAGCTCTTCGTCGGCCAGAAGAAAGATCCTTTCGTCGTGAACCTCGGAGAGACCTTCGACTTGGTGAACATCTCCACCAGTCCGCTGGGCCCGGTCGACGCCAACAAGGACAGCCTCCGCGACAAGAACGTGACCTCGCTGATTCTCGAACTGCCGAAGGATTTCCTCCGTGGAAGCGGCAGCAAGGGAGGTATTATCGGCGGTTGGACCACGGCCAGTCTCGTCCATGACGGCGTGACCAACCAGGTCTCCCGGCTGGGCAGCCCGTTGGTCAACGAACTCGTCATCGGTGTGAAGGACAAGGACAACTTCAACGCCAGCGAACCCAAGAACGACTTGGCGAACTTCGCCGACTACGTCACTCATCCGACCCTCCCCGCGATCATCGAGCTCCTCTACGGCAGCGCGGGCGCCGTTGCTCCGACCTTGTTCCCCCGCACCGACCTCGTCGCGGCCTTCGTGACGGGTGTCACCGGCCTCAACGCCAACGGCGGCGCCGGTGAAATGCTCCGCTTGAACATGGACATTCCCACCGTGGCCAAGGGTGCCCAGAACAACCTCGGCGTCATCGCCGGAGACAACGCCGGATTCCCCAATGGCCGCCGCCCCGGCGACGACGTCGTCGACATCGCCCTTCGCGTGTCCATGGGCAAGCTCATCAAACTCGGCCTCTTCGGCACTCCGGACCAAGCTCCCGCCGGAGACGTTCCGTTCACCGACGGCGCCTACGTCGATTCGAACATGTTCATGGACCACTTCCCGTATCTGAATCCGCCGATCCCGGGATCCCCCAACGAACAGTCGATCACGATCGTCCCGCAAACCGCCGCGATCGTGGCCGGACCCTTCAGCAGCGTGCCCGGCACCTACGATGCGAAAACCCGCACGCTCACCGTGGCCAAGCCGGCCGGCAGCGCTGGGTTCCTCCGGTTGAAGGCCGACGGCAAGGTCACATTGACCAACGCCACCACCACCGCGACCGAGTTCAAGGTCCAGGTGAAATAAGTTTCCTCGTCTTGTGACAGGAAGGCGGGTGCCGGTCGTTTTAACCCCGTGTGTCAGCCGGCACCCGCCAATCTTGAAAATCGTCGCCGGAGGATCCCGGCAACCAGAACAACGGCCACCAAGCCGGTGTTCGTCCCCTCCGTTTCGGTCCCCACGGACTTCCCACCCACCGATTTCAAGCGCCCATGCTCTCCTCCCTTCCAACGATCGTTCTGGCCGCCTCGTTGATTTTCGGACCCAGCCTGGTGGCTTCGCCCTACACGCCCGCCTCGCCCAACGAAGTCGTCGGTCGTTTGGCGACCGGCTCCAGCCCTGCGGCGGAACGCGAACTCAAATCCCTCCGCGCCCAGCTCACCGCCACGCCCGACAACCTCGATCTCGCCTGCCGTGTCGCGCGTGAACTGGTGGGCCGCGCCCGGGCCACCTCCGATCCACGCCACCTCAGCTACGCCGAAGCTGCGCTGCGCCCGTGGTGGACCGAAACCGAGCCGCCCATTCCCGCGCTGGTCCTTCGCGCCACCATCCTCCAGAGCCTGCACCAGTTCGAAGCATCGCGGATCGATCTGCAGCAAGCCGTCCGCCGCGATCCATCCAACGTCCAAGCATGGCTCACCCTCGCCACCATCGACACGCTCCAGGGCCGCTTCGACGAATCACGCCAAGCCTGCCTGCGACTGCTCCAGCGTGGCCAAGAATTCGCCGCCGTAACCGTCGCGGCCAACATCGGCTCGATGACCGGCCGCACGGCAGGCGGAATTGATCGCCTTGATTCCCTCCTGAAGAACAACCCCGAGGCCGCGCCCGATCTTCGTCGCTGGGCGCTCACGATGTCGGGCGAGATGAACGCCCGTCTCGACCGCGCCGCCGCCGCAGAAAAGAGCTTCCGTGCCGCCCTGCTCCTCGACGGGTCGGATGCCTATCTGCTCGGCGCGTGGGCGGACTTCCTTCTCGACCAACAGCGCCCGGCTGAAGTCATCGACCTCTTGGTCGATCATGAACGGCAAGACTCGCTCGCGCTGCGCCTCGCAGAAGCCCGCCATCAACGCGGTTCCGCAGACGACCAAGCCGGGCTTCCCGCATTGATCGAGCGACTCGACGCTGGATTTGCCGCAGGCCACTTGCGCCCCGGTTTCATTCATCAGCGCGAGGAAGCCCGTTACTTGCTCCGCCTGAAAGCCGACCCCGCGACCGCACTCGGCGTCGCGCTGGAGAACTGGACTCTTCAGCACGAACCCGCCGACGTCCGTCTTGTCCTGGAATCCGCAATTGCCGCGCACCAGCCCGCTGCGGCCCAACCGGTGCTCGAGTGGATAAAAGCGAACCGCTACGAAGACGCGGCGATTCGGAACTTGGCAGCCAAGCTGGCCACGACGACAGTCGCCGCCAGCTCGAACCAATGAAGGCAACCCGTCGTTCTCCGCGCCACTGGCCCCGCTGCTGGGCCGTCGCTCTCCTCCTCCTCGCCGGCACCTTCCCCGCCCTCGCGCACAAGCTCAGCGACGGTTACCTCTCGCTCACCGTCACCAACCAGCAGCTCGTCGGCCGGCTCGAGATTTCGCTCCACGACTTCGAACAGTCTCTCGGACTCGACGCCAACGGCGACGGCAACGTGACGTGGGGCGAAGTCCAACGGCGCGAAGCGGAGATCAAAGCCTACGTCCAGACCCGCTTGGCAGCGGCTGTGGACGGCACTCCCGTCGCATTCCGGGCGCAAGCGCTCCAAATAAACCAGCGCAACGACGGCGGCTACGTGGTCGTCCCGTTGATCACCGGTCCGTGGAAAGGCGGACACGAGCTCACCTTGAACTACAGCCTCATGTTCGACGTGGATCCGCTGCATCTCGGGCTGCTGAAACTCGAGATCGACGGGACCACGAAGACGGGAATCTTCGCGTCCGACCGCCGCTCGCTCGGCTTCTCCATCGATCCCGCCGTCACCCGTTCGACCACGTCCTTCGGCTTCCTCCAGTTCGTCCGCGAAGGCGTCTGGCACATCTGGACCGGCTACGACCACATCCTCTTCCTGATCGCCCTCCTCCTGCCGGCGGTGCTCGTCCACTCCGGTCGCCAATGGCATCCGACGCCCGCCTTCAAGCCGGCTCTGATCAACGTGCTGAAGGTCGTGACCGCCTTCACCCTGGCCCACTCGTTGACCCTCAGCCTGGCCGTCCTCGACGTGGTCCGCATGCCCTCGCGCCTCGTCGAATCGACCATCGCCGCCAGCGTGGTGCTGGCCGCCGCGAACAACCTGAAACCTTTCTTCCGCGACCGCGGCTGGATCGTGGCGTTTGCTTTTGGGCTGGTGCATGGCTTCGGCTTCGCCAGTGCCTTGGGAGAGCTCGACCTGCCCCGCAGCGCGCTGGCTTCGGGCCTGGTGGGATTCAATCTCGGCGTCGAGATCGGCCAGCTCGCCATCGTCTCGCTCTTCATGCCGGTCGCGTTCCTGATGCGGTCCACTTGGGTCTACCGGAGGATGGCGCTCCAAGCCGGATCGGCCGTCATCTGCCTCGTCGCCGGCGGATGGTGCGTGGAGCGGATCTTCAATCTGGTCTTCATGCCGTTTTGATTCGCCGGATGCCGAAAGGCGGTCCTCCCGACTGGCGTTCGCACTTGCCCTCCTACATTTTCCGGGAATGGACACCGCGCCCAATCCCGGCCCGCCCGACTGCACGCTGCTCGACGCCCTGAAGAACCGGCGATCGCGGCGTTTCGCACCGGGCATGACCATGCCCGGCGGGCCGCTGGCCTATCGGAGCAGGCATCAGCCCGTCCCGTTGACCGAAGCCGAAGAGGCGGCCCTTGTCTACTCGGCCTGCGGCGTCACCGGGCCAGCCCTCGCCGACCTCTGCTACGCTCCCGGTCATGGCGGCAGCATCATGTCGGGACTGGTCGGTCGGACCATCGCCAGCGGCGACTGCCTCCAGACCGTGGCGCTGGCCGTGATCAACGATTCCGGCACGTGGTTCGTGCGTCGGCCCCAGAACTTCTCGCCCGATGAAATCCGGGAATTGATCCGTCTGAACCGCGCCGGCGAATTCATCGAAACGTATCGGCGCAGCCGCGTCCGGCTCTTCGACCATCGGGTTCATCCACCGATGGAACCGCTCTTCAACATCAACGCCAACCGCTGGTCGTTGCACGCTCCGGGGACCTGCTGCTTCCTGCCGATCAACGATCTCACCTTCATGTATGTGAACGGTCTGCTGGAGATTCTGAACGAGGATACGGGCGCCTTCATTCTCGACGAGCGCGCGGGTTTCCGCCCGGCCGGTCTCGGCGCTTTCGCCAAGAGCTGCGGCGGTCATCTCGACGACAACCCGTCGAACGGCCGCGTGGCCACGATCAAACACGTCGAGCAGCTCGTGACGGACTTCGTGAATCTCGAACAGGGAATGATGCTCCAGAACCTCGGCCTGATGACCGAGGCGCTTGGACTCGGCGGATTCCCGCACTTCGCCAACCACGATCTCGGTTGGTTCCAAGCGCTCGGATTCCGGTCGGTCCCCATGAGGGCCAGCCGCTATCTCGGCGCAGGACCCTTGGTGACCCTCGGCATGAACCTGACAGGAAAAAATCCCGAGGTGCCGTTCTTCCTCGGATTGGAAGCAAAGGGCGAAGAGCTGATGAAGGCGCTGTGTCCACCGAACTACGGCTCCATGGACGAAGTGGTCCGGGCCGTGGTCGCGCAAAAGACAGGAGAGAAAGGCGTGTTCCGCCGCCCCGACGGTGTCTCCGCTTGGCAGAACCATTCAGCGGTCACCGGCGGCGTGCGGCCCGTCAGTGAACGGGCGATCGCGGCAACCACCGCCTACTGCACCTACCTATGGCGACGCTACGCACGCTTCCCCGTCCATGTGCCTGCTTTTCGCTGTGGCCTGGGGTTCCAGACCGGCCACATTGACGCTGGGTTCTACGACACTTTCTACCAGCCCGAAGCCCTCTCGGAGCGCCATCGCGACGGTTTCGAACGGGTAAAGAACGACCCCGTTTTCGGAGCATAATTCTGAGCCATAAGGTTTTAGTGATCTCCCCCCAATGGAAGACGCCAGCGGAGACAGCCAGGGGCGGATCGGGAGCTGATGCAGAGCACCGCAGATTCACCAACTATTATTTTAGGCTAATCCAGTGTTTTTTTCGATGACACCGAATTGGCTCGTTCTTAGGTTAACAACCAGAAATGTATTTCCGGCCTGCCGTTGCACAGTTGGGTCGTTGGATCGAAACGGGAACTCCCCGCTTTGCGCGCCGATGGCTTCTGTGTCTCTGTGGCGCCAAAATCTGCGCGAGTGCCGGTGTCCATGCGGAGGACCACTTCGACTACAAATACGAGGACTACAAAGAAGAGAACGGCCGCATCCACGTCCAGACACATTCCGCGGCGTTCGCGGCGGATCTGAAGCCTTGGATGACGGTGAAGGGTTCCTACGTCTACGACGGAATCTCGGGAGCAACCCCCACCGGTGAAGCGCCCAAGAACGGCTCGGACCAGGTGCCCACGGTGCAGATCAAGGATATCCGTCGCGGCTACAACCTGGAAGTTCCCTTGAAGTTCGGCCCCCACGGCTTCGCACCCCAGGTCGCCTACAGCAAGGAGAGCGACTACGAATCCACCGGAGTCGCCGGCACCTATACTTTCGAGTTCAACCAGAAGAACACCGTCCTTAGTTTTGGAGGCAGCCATGACTTCGACCGGGTCTCGGGGGCGAACCAGCCGTTGTACCAGAAGAAAGACAAGACGTCGCTGCTCGTGGGCCTCAGCCAGATCCTCGATCCCCAGACCCTGCTCTCCGGCAATCTGACCCTGATCTACTCCGACGGCTTCCTCGCGGATCCCTACAAGAACGTCAACTTCTACTACGCTTATCCCGATCCGCTCTTCAATCCGGATTTCAATACCCTGTTTCCGCTCGAGGAATCGCGGCCCCGCCACCGTTTCGACCAGGTCGCCGAAGTCTCGCTCAGCCACTTTTTCAAATCGCTCGATGGCAGCCTGAACACCGAATATCGCTTCTTCCACAACGACTACGGGATCTTCTCCCATACCATGACGCTCACCTGGCTACAGAAGCTCGGCCAGAACATCGTGGTGTCGCCTTTTTTCCGTTTCTACAACCAGTCCGCCGCTTCGTTCTATGGCACGGTCTTTTCGGGTGACCAAGGCTACCCCGGAGGAGGTGACATCGGCGCGGACCTCGGGATACCGCCGTTCGGAGTGAACGTCGCCCCGCCTTGGCCCAGCTACTACTCGTCGGACTTCCGCCTCTCGCGGATGAACACCTTCACCTACGGCATGGGCATCACGTGGAAGATCAAAGATCGCGTCTCCCTCGATGCCGCCTACAAGCGCTATGAAATGCAGGGCCTCGACCACGTGACGAGCCCCAGCGCCTATCCCACGGCCAATGTCTGGACGGTTGGACTCCGGGTATGGTTTTGATGGAGCACCCCGTCCAAGAAAGGATCCGCCGCACCACGGCTTGGGCGTCGGCCGACGGAGTCGCCTCGCTTTCGTTCCAAGCGATGGGCACCCTTTGCCAAGTCCGCTTCGCCGCTGGAGCCGACGAAATCCGGCCGCTGGGTGAGGCGATCCGCGACTGGGTCGCCGCCTTCGAGATGAAGTATTCGAGGTTCCAGCCAGACAGTTTGATCTCGCGCATCAACTCCGCTCCGGCGGGAGAGTGGACCGAGGTCGATGCCGAGACGGACAAGATCTTCGCGCTCTGCGACCAGCTCCATTTCTTCACCCGTGGCGCCTTCGACCCGACCTCCCTGCCGCTGCTGAAGCTGTGGGACTGGAAGGGAACCTCCACGCGGCTCCCGACCGACATGGAGGTCGAGCACGCCCGGGCGCTCGTCGGATGGCGAAAAGTGAAACATCGCAAGGGCGCCATTCAACTGACCGCTCCGGGCATGGCCGTCGATCTCGGAGGCATCGGCAAAGAATACGCCGTGGATTGCGTCGCTCTCATGGTTGCGGAAGCCGGCACTCGCGGAGCGCTGGTGGATTTTGGCAAGGATATCCGAGTCATCGGCCTGCCCCCGGCCAAACCATTCTGGCACATCGGACTCGAGGATCCGGCGCAACCCGGCCGCGTCTGGTGCGGTTTGGCCATCAAAGACCGGGCCGTGGCGACCTCAGGCGACTACCTGCGGAACCGGACTCTGGACGGTCGCCGCATCGGCCATATCGTCGATCCTCGGACCGGCTATCCGGTGGACAACGGCGTCAGAGCGGTGTCCGTTATAGCACCCTCCTGCACCTTGGCTGGAGCCCTCTCCACCACGGCGTTCGTGCTCGGGATGCGGGAAGGCGTGAGCCTGATTGAAACCCAGGCGGGAGCGGCAGGTGTCGTCTCCGGTGATCGCGAGCGGATCCACACCCGAAATTTCTATGAATACTGCGTCTCTTAAAGTCCGGAACTGGCCACGGGCCCTTCGTCCGCTCGCCGTCGGCGCGGCCATCGCGGGAATGGTGCTGCTTCCGGCCATCGGCGCCGGCCTCAAGGTCGGCGACTCCCTTCCCGACCTGGCGAAATTCAATCTGGAAGGCACCCTGCCCGAGACGAAGGGCAAGGTCGTGATCGTCGACTTCTGGGCCTCGTGGTGCGCTCCGTGCAAGGCGTCCTTTCCCGTCATGGACGGGTTGCTGAAGAAGTATCGCGAAAAGGGACTCGTCATCATCGCCGTCAACGTGGACGAGGACAAATCCGACATGGAGAAGTTCCTCAAGAAGACGCCCGTCACCTTTTCCGTGGTGCGCGACGGCCAACAGAAGCTCGTCGCCGCCGCCGACGTCGCAACCATGCCCACCAGCTTCCTCATCGACCGCGAAGGCAAGATCCGGTTCACCCACGTAGGGTTCGAGGGCGACAAGACCCGGGTCGAATACGAAAAACAGATCGAAGAGCTTCTGAAGTGATCCAGCCCAGCCGAACTTCGCCATGAAACGTCACAAGGATCTCATTCTCATTTCGATGCTCGGCATGGTCCTTGCAGGGACAGGATGTGCCAACGTCAAACCCTGGCAGCGCGGCACCCTGGCCGACTACACGATGCGATCGGATCGTGATCCGCTGACCGATGCGCTGAACGAGCACGTGTGGTTTTCCCGCGAAGCCGCGTCCGGTGGAAGAGGCGTGGGTGGCGGCGGCTGCGGTTGCAACTGACCCAATCCCTCGTCCAGAAGAGCTTTCGTATTGCTGAACTTCAACTCCCTTTTCACATGCGTTCCCGGTTCCTCCAGATCCCTCCCGTCCTCCTCGCGGTCCTGCTTCAGTTGGCCCCGCTCGTCCGCTGGATGAGTTCCCAATCGCTCCTCGCGCCGCAATCGGCTTGGGCCGTTGTTCTCCGTCTCTCCGCCGGCACCGCCGCCCTCCTGGGCGCGGCGGACGCAGTGTCCGGGGCGAGCGACACCTTCATCGTGCTGGCCCAAAATCCCGCACCTACGGGGACCAACGGGGCCGCCTACCGGTTTCGCATGGATCTTTCCGGAAAACACGCCGCCATGCCCGCCACTTGGACCGCGAAATCCCTACCGGTCGGTCTCAACCTGAGCGGCACCTCGGGCAAAACACGATTCATCAACGGCACCCCCACCCAAGCCGGATCGAACTGGGTCACGGTTTCGGCCACCGACAGCTCAGATTCAGGGAACACAACCTCCATATCTTTCGGCATCGTAGTCGTCTCAAGCGCTACTCCGCCCTTTATCACCTCCGCGCCGTCCAGCATCCACGTGGTCCCTGGGGGAGATGCGAGCTTCACGGTCGCCGCAAGTGGTTCTCCCCCATTGTCATACCAGTGGAAACTGGGCACGAATCCCCTGCCATCGGCCACCAACGCGACTCTTACCCTGACCGCCGTGACCACGAACAACGTCGGTTCCTATACGGTCACGGTCGTCAATGCGAACGGCACCGCCACCAGTCAACCTGCCCTCCTTTCACTGGCAGCAGCTCCGGCGATGGAAGCACAGAACATGGGTGGCCAATTGGTCCTGACCTTCCCGGCTCAGACCGGGGTGGTCTATCGCGAGGAAGCCACCACCGACCTGACCCTCCCCAACTGGCAGTTCGTGACGAACATCACATCGTCCGCAGACATGCCGATGTCGATCACCAACAGCATCGGCCCAGACGGAGCAGCCTTCATCCGCCTCAAGCTCCAAGCTCCCTGACTCCGGACCGGGACATCGGCCGGGCAGTGAATATCCTTGCTCCAGGACCACGAAGAGAGAGCTGCGCAAGCCGATCTCGGTTTGTGGTTCGCACACCGGAGCCGTTCAACGCAGCCGCGTCGCAGCCCAACCTGAAGAATCACGAGCCGACGAATTCCAGGAACGCCTTGCGCGGCACGACAAAGATCGCCGTGCATCCGTGGCGCGAAGTGAGCGGATCGTGGTGCGTTCCCGCCTCAGCATGGAAGTAGTCGCCGGGGCCCATCACCCTGCCTTGGCAGGTGAGGTCTCCCGAGAGCACGTAGGTTTCCTCCACCCCTTCATGCTCGTGCTCGGGATAGACGGCTTCAGGGCCTAGCTCCGCGAGAAGCATCGCGTATTCGGCGGAAGGCGATGCGGACAAAACCTTCAGCCGAATTCCGGGGATCGGTGTCGGCAGCCACGGCGCGTCGTGGCCCATGAAGTGGAACGGATTGGGTGCGGAACCACCCTGGGCCGCCGGCGAGTCCGATGACTGGGGCGTCTTCCGGATCCGGTCGAGGATGCGCTGCCGCAACGCGGCCGGCGCAGGCCGTTGCGGCACGAGCCCGGCCAGCGCCGCCGCGACATCGATGAACCGGGCCAGACCGGCGCGGGCCGATTCGTCGTCGGCCAAACGAGCGTTCAACGCGACCGTCTCGCTCTCAGGCAATACGCCCAAAGCGCTCAGCGCCGCAAGTTGTTGGAGTTCGTCGCAGTTCATAGAAGTCCATCCAGTCCGTCGCGCAGCTGCAGCATTCCCCGTCGGATACGGGCCTTCACGGTGCCCAAAGGAGTCGCCGTGGACTCCGCGATCTCGACATGGGTCAATCCTCCAAAAAATGCCAACTCGATCGCGCGACGCTGGTCTTCCGGCAATTGACCCAGCGCCTTCCGCAGCGACAGCGCGGATTCGTGGGACATCATCCGCGCGGTCGCCGAGTCGGCCTCGTCCGAGACCGCGTCGGGTTCTTCGAGTTCCACCGCGGTCGCCTGAGGACGCCGCTTAAGCCCCCGCAACCGGTCAATGGCCCGGTTGCGCGTCATTGTCACGACCCAGCTCACCGGCTTGCCCAGAGAAGCATCGTAGCGGGCGGCGCGTTCCCACAGGGCGACCATCGCCTCCTGCAGGACGTCCTCGGCTTCGCGTTCATCCCGGAGAATGTGGACCGCGACGGAGAACAGCAGCCGGGAATGGCGATCGTAGAACTCCGTGAAGGAATCCACGTCCCCAAGGGCTATCTCGCCCATCAGGCTTTCATCCGTTGTGGCTGTCGTGCAGTGATCCATGAAGTGCCGCCCCGCGCCGGCTGCATCGGCGAATGTGACCGGAACGACCGGAAGCACAAACCACGAGGCAAGCCCCGGACTGTGTAGCGGTTCCCATTCGATTGGGCAAGCGGTGACCATTCAGCTATAGAAACGATCCCCGCAGCATTTTGGATGCGACAAAATCGCCGGAGCGGCAATCGAATCCGTCGCCCGGGCCCCTCAGCAGATTCCCGTTGCCGGATCGTCGCGGGTTGGGCGTAAGATGGTGGACAGAACCATGACACAAGGTCCTTTCCATGAATCAGCGTCCGTCGCCGATGGAACCTTTGGAGAGCCCGTCCCCGGTCCGGTCCAACGGCCACGCCAAAGCGTCCTCAAACTCGTCGGAGAAGTCCTTCGCCACGGCGGCCCGGGCTACCTCCAGTTCGCCATCACCAACCTCTGCAACGCCGACTGCGGTTTCTGCGGTTTCGCCCGTTCCAAGCTGGATCCCAGGACCCGCCGCAGCGTGACCCTGCAGGAAGCGAAGGACGTGGTGGACATCGCGGTGAAGAACCACATCGGCTACCTGCTCTTCGTCGGCGGCGAGCCGCTGGTCCACCGCGACCTGGAGGCGATGATCCGCTACGCCGCGGAACGCGGCCTGCATCCGATGGTCTGCACCAACGGCGCTTTGTGGACGGAGGCGAACATGCGCGCTTTCGCGGCCGCCGGACTCAGCAGCGTCATCATGTCCGTGGACGCGCACGACGTCGGCAAGCACGAGGCCAATCGGGGCCTGCCCGATGTGTGCCGGAAGATGCGCCGGGCCAACGAGGTGTTCCGCGAACTCGGCATCCAGACCACGGCGAGCGTCACGGCCAGCCGCCTGGTCGAGGACTACGACCAACTGCCCGCGTTCCTCGGATCGCTCGGCTTCACCAGCTGCACCTTCAGCTATCCGCTGACTTCGCTGGCCAGCAGCTACCTCAGCTTCAGCGACGGCGGCCTGGTCAGCTTCACGCGTGACGAACTCGTCGAACTCTTCGAGAAGATCAAGCGACTGAAGCACCGCAGCGGTTTCCCCGTGGTGAACCCCACGGAGTCGCTCGACGAGATGCAGCGGCATCTCCGCGGGGAAAAGGAACGCTTCGCCTGCCTGGGTGGACACAAGTATTTCTACCTCGACTGGCATCTGAACCTCTACCGTTGCCATTTCTGGGAAACGCCGATGTGCAACGTGTATGACTGGGACGACTCGAAGGTCATCCGCGACGGCTGCACCCGCTGCATGATCGACTGCTACCGCGACCCGAGCGTGCTGCAGTTCGTGGCCATCAGCGCGAGCGACGCATGGCACGCGCTGCGGCGAGGCCGGCTCTTGAGCGCCGCGAAGCATGTCTTCGACCGGAGAAACATCACCTCCATCCGGTCCGTGTGGGCGGATCGGAAGTGGATCGGGAAGGTTTGAACAATGAGAAGGCAATTAACCGTTGACCCCATTGGGCAAAACGGGTGGATATTCAGGATCCTGACTTAAAGCTGTTTGTTGGTATGGCGAGAACGTCCCGAAAAACTGGAATTGTCACCCGGTCCGCTGCTGCGGCCCGTTATGACGGTCATCACACCGTCCTGCAGAAAACGTATGGCGCGCTCGCCGATCTCCGGAAGGAGTTGGCCGAGTCCAAGACCGCCGTGGCCGAGCGCACGGAGGTGCTGAACATGTTCGGCGCCTGCGCCGACTCGCAGCGCGCGTGGCTGCTGCTGGAGGACTATTTCGAAAAGCTGAACCTGTCGCGGAAGGACTTCGTCGCCTCGGAATGGTGGCCCAAGATGACCGCGGTCCTGGGCAAGGCGCGACTCGAGGAACTCGCGCTGCTCTTCATGCGCTCGAACCGGTCGCTGCCCACCGAGCTGCTGTCCCACGCCAATTTCGACCGCTTCGCCGAGGTCGAACAGGCCGAGAAGGAACAGGAGCTCGTCGTCGCGCTGGAGACCTGGATGTTCCCGCCCGCCCCGTCGCACCTCGACTCGCCCCGCGCCACGCTGCGCATCGTCTGCAGCCCGGTGAAGGACGAGAAGACCCCCGGTCTCCACGAGATGGCCGTGCAGTTCTTCCTCTTCCGGCCCCGCACCGGCGAGAAGCAGAAGACCGCCGCCGAACTTGTCGAGCTCACCACCCGTGCCGCCCATGAGCAGGAGCTCTTCGCGCCCGCCGACTGGGAATTCATCCAATGGCTCGCCGGCGATCTCGCGGCCGGCGCCGGCGCCACCGAGGAATTCCGCCTCTCCGGCACGAACCTCCTCCAATGGCTCGTGCGTTGGGGCGACATGAACCGCCTGGAGATCGTCAACACGCCGAACTTCCACCACTTCCACGGCCAGGTCGCGGAGCTCAAGCCGCACCTCGACAAGAATGCCGACGGTCTCGCCTTCACCCACCACGTCGTCACCGCCTCCGGCACGCACGATCTGGACCAGGCGGTGTTCTTCTCCGGCAAGCCCACGCTCGCCCTCGTCGGCGGCGCCTTCCATCTGCTGCGCAAGGCGCCCCCGTCGGGCTTCCTCGGCAAGTGGCTGGAAAAGGGCTCGCTCCCCGTCAGCCGCCTCAGCCACCGCGTGCTGACGCGCCTGCGACAGACCCAACCGAAGAACGGCGTCGACTGGGGCCAGCTGTGCAACACGCACTCGGCGGTCCCCCAGTTCATGTTCGAACTGAGCGACGACACCGTCCGCCTCCGCCTCCTCGCCCGCAGCGAGACCGATCAGACCCTCTGGCACTGGACCGGCCACGAATGGCAGCGCGACTCCGCTGGCCATCACAAGCAAGGCAAGCCCGAGATCCTCGACGACTCCCGCCTCGAAGCCGCCACCCATTGGCTGCGCAAGCTGGACTGGTTCACCCCCGAACCGGGCCTGTGGGTCGGCGACGCCAACGAGAACTTCCTCAACGTCCTCGCGGTGGCTTGGCCGCAACGCCCCGCCGAGGCCGAATACCTCGGCAACGAATCCTTCCGCCGCCTCTTCCTCAGCCCGCGCCAGGTCAAACCCATGCTCGTCGTCAAGGGCAGCGGCATCGACTGGTTCTCCGTCTCCGCCGAATGGGAAGCCGAAGGGATGCGCCTCTCCCCCTCCGATCTCCACCGCCTCGCCACCGCCACCGGCCGCTTCGTCAAGCTGCCCGATGCCGGATGGGTCGAGCTCGACGCCGGCGCCGTCCAGGCCGCGCACGAGACCTTCGCCGACCTTGGAATCGAGGGTCTGATGCCCAACGCCCAGAAGGTCGGCATGGAACAGGCAGCCCACCTCGACGACACCGCGCTCTCCAAATTCGGCGACTCGGCCCAGTCAAAGGCCCTCCGCAATTCGTTGGCCAACTTCAAGGGGGTGCCCGACACCGGCGTTCCCCCGAGCATCAACGCCGAACTCCGCCCGTATCAGCGCGACGGCTTCAACTTCCTGGCCCATCTCTCCCGCCACAAGCTGGGCGGCATCCTCGCCGACGACATGGGCCTCGGGAAAACGCTCCAGACCCTGATCTGGCTCGCTTGGCTCCATCAGGAGAGCAAGAAGGCCCACCGCCCCGCCCTCGTCATCTGCCCCGCCTCCGTGCTCCACAATTGGCGCCGTGAGGCCGAGAAGTTCGCTCCCCATCTCAAGGTGCTTGTGCTCCAGAGCGGCGCCGCGCGCCACAACCTCCGCAAGCAGATCCCGGAGAACGACATCATCGTCACGAACTACGCGCTTCTCCGCCGGGACCTCGAATGGCTCCAGAAGTTCAACTTCCGCGCCATCATCCTCGACGAGGCCCAGTTCATCAAAAACCCCGGCGCCCAGGTCACCCTCAGCGTCAAACAGCTCAAGGGCGACCAACGCCTCGCCCTGACCGGCACCCCGTTGGAAAACCGCCTGACCGACCTCTGGTCCATCGCCGACTTTGTCCAACCCGGGTACCTCGGCGACCAGGACCATTTCGCCCAGACCTACGATCCCAAGGGCACCGGCGAAGAGGCCGAATCCACCCAACGCATCGCCCGTCGCCGCCTCGCCGCCAAGCTGCGCCCGATCATGCTGCGCCGGCTCAAGAAGCAGGTCGCCAAGGACCTTCCCGACCGCATCGAGGAACGCCGCGACTGCGATCTCGGCGAAGCCCAGCGCAAGCTCTACCTCGCGGAACTCCGTCGCAGCCGCGAACAGGTCATGCAGACCGTCCAGGAAAAGGGCCTCGCGAAGAGCAAGATGCACGTCCTCGCCGCGCTCACCCGCCTGCGCCAGATCTGCTGCCACCCCACGCTTGTTGGCAACGACTCCGCTTCCGGCAAGACCGAGACGCTCTTCGAACTGCTCGAGCCCCTGCTCGCCGACAACCAGAAGGTCCTCGTCTTCTCCCAGTTCGTGCAGATGTTGAAGCTGCTGGAGACCGAGTGCGGCAAACGCGCCATCAAAACCTACATCCTCACCGGCGAAACCAAGGACCGGCAGGAAGTGGTCAACGCCTTCCAGGACGAGAAAGACGGCGCGATATTCCTGCTCTCCCTCCGCGCGGCCGGAACCGGCCTCAACCTGACCACCGCCAGCTACGTGGTGCTCTACGATCCGTGGTGGAACCCCGCCGTCGAAGCCCAGGCCATCGACCGTTCCCACCGCATCGGCCAGACCCGCACGGTCAACGCCTACCGCCTCATCGCGCCCGGCACCGTCGAGGAAAAGATCTGGGACCTCCAGCAGCGCAAGTCCCAGACCATCGCCGACGTCCTCGGCGAAGAAGGCTTCGCGAAGAGCCTCTCGCAGACGGATCTCGAATATCTGTTCTCGGAGGACTGAAGGGCACCCGCTGTTTCGCCTGGGCGGCGGCGAAAGCCGTCCCGGACCGCGAAGCTCCGGTGGATGACACTGGGTTTCCTCCAAACGACCCACCGGCCGAACCAAATCCCCATTCCAAAAAAGGCGGTGCAAAGACCGCCACCGTTGCTACGTTCCGCCGCGACCTGCGGTCACTATGGACAAACTTCTGCTGATCGACGACGAAACGGATGTGCAGTATTCCTTCCGGCGGATCTTTGATTCCCCGGAGGTCAACCTCGCCACCGCGGACAGCGGCGAGGCGGGCCTCGAGCTGATCCCCCGCTTCCAGCCGGACCTCGTCATCATGGACGTCCGCATGGGCGGGATGAACGGGCTGGAAACGCTCCGCCGTATCCGCAAGATCGACGCCAAACTGCCCGTCATCATGATGACGGCCTACGGTACGACCCAAACCGCCATCGAGGCGATGAAGCTGGGCGCCTATGACTACCTGCTGAAGCCCTTCGACGTCCCCAAGCTCAAAACCATCGTCTTCGGAGCGCTGAAGGCCGCCCGGGACATGAAGCAGACCATCGCCTGCCAACCCGTGCTGGAGACCGAGGACTTCGACGTCGGCGTCATCGGCCGCAGCGAGGCCATGCAGACGGTCTTCAAGATGATCGGCCAGCTCGCCGGCTCCAAGGCCACGGTCCTCATCACCGGCGAGAGCGGCACCGGCAAGGAGCTCGTCGCCCGCGCCATCTATCAGAACGGCGACCGCAACGAGCAGCCTTTCATCGCGATCAATTGCGCCGCCATCCCGGAGAGCCTGCTGGAGAGCGAGCTCTTCGGCCATGAGAAGGGCGCCTTCACCGGGGCCGCCGCGCAGCGCATCGGCAAGTTCGAGCAGTGCAACCGCGGCACCCTCTTCCTCGACGAGATCGGCGACATGTCGCTGCCCACGCAGACGAAGATCCTGCGCGTCCTCCAATCGGGCTCGTTCGAACGCGTCGGTGGCAACCAACCCGTGCAGGTCGACGTCCGGGTCATCGCCGCGACCAACAAGCCTTTGGAGCAGGCCGTGGCCGAGAAGCAGTTCCGCGAAGATCTCTTCTACCGGTTGAACGTGATGCGGATCCATTTGCCGGCGCTGCGCGAACGCGCGGAAGACATTCCCCTGCTCGTTTCGTATTTCCTCGGAAAATTCGCCAAGGCGAACCATCCGGAGCGTCACAGGTCCATCTCCTCCGGCGCCATGTCGTTGCTCACCCGGCACCGCTGGCCGGGCAACGTCCGCGAGCTGGAGAACGCCATCCTCCGCGCCTCCGTCGTGGCCAAGGGCGACGTCATCCTGCCGGCGGATCTGCCGCCTGAAGTGCAGCCCTACCTGGCTGCGGCCACTATGTCCGGGGCGCCAACGACCGCAGCCCCCGAACTCTCGGCCCCCATCGACGCGACCGGCAGGACGTCGGTCCAAGCGCCGAGCACCGACGACATGGAAGGCCTCTCAAAGCTCCTTTTCCAGTGGGCCAAGAAGAATCCGAAACTGAAGATCATCCCCTCGGTCGAGCGCGAGCTGATCATCAACGCGCTGCGCGAAACCAAGGGCAACCAGGTGCAGGCCTCCAAGCTCCTTGGAATCACCCGCGCCACCCTCCGCAAACGGGTGGAGAAGTTCGGCATCAAGCAGGAGCTTTCCATCGCCTAGGCGGCGGGCTTCATCGGTGGAGAACGTCGTGGCACCGCGCAAACCCGCCCTCGTCTTTATCTTCATCACTCTCTTCCTCGACATCTTCGGGGTGGGGCTGGTGATCCCGATTCTCCCAAAACTGGTCGAGAGCCTTCAGGGAGGAAATGTCGCCGCCGCATCCCATACGGTCGGAGCGCTGGCGTCGCTCTACGGACTCATGCAGTTCGTCTTCGCTCCGATTCTCGGCAGCCTTTCGGACCAGTTCGGTCGCCGGCCGGTGATCCTCTCTTCGTTGCTCGGATCGGGGCTCGACTACCTCCTGCTGGCTTTCGCACCGACCCTGCCCTGGTTCTTCATCGGGCGGGCCATCAACGGCATTTCCGGCGCCAACATCACGGCGGCCACGGCCTACATCGCCGACATCAGTCCGCCCGAAAAACGCGCGGCGAACTTCGGGATCATCGGTGCGGCGTTCGGCCTCGGATTCATCGCCGGACCCGCCGTGGGCGGGCTATTGGGCAACCACGACCTGCGCCTGCCCTTCCTCGTCGCGGCCGGAATGACCCTCGTCAACTGGCTCTATGGTTGGTTCGTCCTGCCGGAATCGCTCGCCCCGGAAAACCGCCGCGAGTTCTCCTGGAAGCGGGCCAATCCACTGGGCTCCCTCGCCGCCCTGAAGCGCCACCCGGTCGTCGCCGGACTTTCGATCAGCTTCTTCCTCCAAAAGCTCTCCGAGTATTCGCTGCACGCCACTTGGGTGCTCTATACCGGATACCGCTACGGCTGGACGAGCGGGCAGGTCGGACTGTCCTTGGCCACGGTCGGGCTCACGGCGGCCATCGTGCAGGGAGGTCTGACCCGGAGAATCATCCCAGCGCTGGGAGAAGTGCTGTCGCTGAAGTCCGGATTGATCGTCGCGGGTCTGGCCATGGCAGGCTATGGCTTCGCCACGGAAGGGTGGATGATCTATGCGCTGCTCGTCGTGGGCTCGATGGGGGGCATCGCGGGGCCGGCGATGCAGGGGCTGATCTCATGCAGCACGCCCGCGAACGAACAGGGGGCCGTCCAAGGAGCGTTGGCGAGTCTCGGGAGCGTGGCGGCTTTCATCGCGCCGCTCATCGGAACGGGCCTCTTCGGCTACTTCATCAGCGACACTGCACCCGCGCATCTGCCCGGGGCTCCGTTCTGGCTGGGGGGATTGCTGACGTTCTCCGCGCTGGCCGTAGCCCTGAAGACCCTGAAACGACATCCGCCCGCCGATCGCCGCACGAAAACCGGTCGAACGATCGCGGAAGTTTAGCGGACACCCGCCGTCGGGATCCGCCAAGAAGAAACCCGCCCCACGCCCAACCCCGTCTCACCCCGCGTCAGGCCTTGCGAGCGTGACGGCGCCGGAGCGCGCTGTAACCGACCATTGTCCGTCTTTCCTCGTCCCATAGACGAAGCCGAAGCGTTCTCAGGCTGCTGACCAGAGTGACCGGCTTCACCTTCTGGAACTCCGGATTGACCGCGTGGCAGTGCGCCAGATTGTAGTTCGGGATCCGCGAATTCAGATGATGGATATGGTGGAAGCCGATGTTGCCGGAGAACCACTGCAGGATCCGCGGAAGCTTGTAATAGGAACTGCCCGCCATGGCCGCCGCGGTGTAGTCCCAAGCCGAATCGCCCTCCCAATAGCCGTCCTCGAACTGGTGCTGCACGTAGAACATCCAGAGCCCGAGCCCTCCGGCAACCATCATCACCGAGAGCTGGAGCACCAGGTAGGTTTTCCAGCCGAACAACCAACTCCCCCCGATCGCGATCAGGAGCAGCGCCAGATTCGTGAGATGCACTTCACGGCGCTCACGGGGTCGGGTGTTTGCCGGAGCGAAACGTTGCCAGACGATGAAGATGAACAACGGACCCAGTCCAAAAAGGACCAGAGGATTCCGCACCAGTCGATAGGCCAGCTTCTTCCAGCCCGAAAGCGCCAGATACTCGCGGACGGTCAACGTCCAGATGTCGCCAGCGCCACGTTCGTCCAGATTCCCGGAAGTCGCGTGGTGGATGGAATGTTCCCTGCGCCAATGGTGATAGGGCGTGAAGGTCAGGATCCCGGTGACCCAGCCGACGATCGTGTTCGCCGTCTTGGAGGGGAAAAAAGAGCCGTGGCCGCAATCGTGGAAGATGATGAACGCGCGGACCAGCAGCATCCCGGCCAGAAGGGCCATCGGCGCCATCACCCACCAAGCGGCCGATCGCGCGAAATACATCGCCACCCAGAGCCCGAAATAGGGCACGAGCGTGTTCAGCAACTGCCATGTGGCGCGTGGAACCGACGGGGTCTCGAACTTGCGCGAAAGATCGCGCAGACTGGGCAACTGCTCTTCATCGAGAAGATCGGGCGAGGAGGCTGTGTTCTGCGTCATACGTTGGGCAAGGCGGCGGACCGGAAAATGAGGGCAACTAGTGCCCTATCTTCGGCATTCTGTCCAACTTATCGTCAACGAACAGGGCTTCCCAACTGATTTTGGCAATTTTTTGACCTATATTGTTCTGCCACAATTGTATCTGAAATAATACCGCCGCCCTATTCCGAGCGGCTCAGCCCAAAAGGTCCTGGATTTCCGCCCAATTCAAGCTGCCGGTCAGAGCTTCCTCGCCGGTCAAAGTCGCGGCGATGATGTCCCGCTTCTTCTTCTGCAACTGGAGGATCTTCTCCTCGATCGTTCCCCGGGTGATCAACTTGTAGCTGGTGACGACCCGAGTCTGTCCGATGCGGTGCGCCCGGTCCGTGGCCTGATCTTCCACTGCCGGGTTCCACCAAGGGTCGAAATGGATGACCGTGTCCGCCCCCGTGAGGTTCAAGCCGACGCCGCCCGCTTTGAGCGAAATGAGGAAGACCGGTGCTTTCCCGGTTTGGAATCCCCTGACGGCCTCGCCGCGATCCTTGGTCGAGCCGTCGAGGTAACAATACTCGATCCCGTCCGCCTCCAACCGCTCGCGCAACAGGGTGAGCATTCCGACGAACTGGCTGAAGACGAGCACGCGGTGTTCACCGTCGACGACCTCCTCCAAAAGTTCCGAGAACATCTCCAGCTTGCCGGAAGGCGCCGGCGTTGCAGGCCGGGCATCCCTGCCCGGCAATTGGGCGTCCTCCAATTTCGGAACGTTCCGATTCTCCGACACGGACTCGCCGGGCATGGATGTCGGCCCTACGGGTTCCTCCAGTTTCAACAACCGAAGATCGCAACAGATTTGCCTCAGTCGCAGCAGCGCGCTGAGGACGACCATCCGGCTCTTCGCCAATCCGTTTTGATCGACGGCCATGACGACCTCGCGCCGCGTCGCATCGAGCACCTGCTTGTAGACCTGCGCCTGCTCGTCGGAGAGGTCGCAGAACGAGATCTGCTCCAGCTTGTCCGGCAGTTCCTTTGCCACTTCCCGTTTGAGACGGCGCAGCAAAAACGGCTTCAGCCGCCGCGCCAACCGCGCCTGCGCGTCGGCATCCCGGGTCTTGGTGATCGGTTGCTCGTAGCGGTCACGGAAATCCTGCGCCGTCCCGAGATAGCCCGGCATGAGGAAGTCGAAGATGCTCCACAGATCCAGGACCGAGTTCTCCAACGGCGTGCCGGTCAGCACCAGCCGATGCTGCGACCGGATCGCCTTCACCGCCTGTGCGTTCTGGGTCTGCCGGTTCTTGATGTGCTGCGCTTCGTCCAAGACGACCGTGTCGAACTCGATGGCCCTGTAGCGCTCCGCGTCGCGCCGGACCAGCGCATAGCTCGTCACCACCAGGTCGGCGTCCGCGATCTCCGCGAAACGTTTGTGTCGATCCGGACCTTGCAGCGTGACGACCTTCAGTTCCGGGGTGAACTTCGCCGCCTCCGCCGCCCAGTTGAACACCAGCGACGTCGGGCAAACCACCAAGTGGGGCCGCCCCCCCGCAGGCCGCGCATCCCTGCCCGGCAAGTGGGCGTTCTCGGATTTCAGCACGCTCCGATTCTCCGAAACCGACTTTCCGGGCAGGGATGCCCGGCCTACGGCACTCAAGAACGCCAATGCCTGCAGCGTCTTCCCCAGTCCCATCTCGTCCGCAAGAATGCCGCCGAATCCGTTGTTTCGCAGAAAGTGCATCCATCCGACCCCGTGCTTCTGATAGGGCCGCAGCACGTCTTCCAGCTTCCCGAGCGGTGGACACGCCAGCACCGCCTCGCCGGCCAGGGTCTTCGCCCGTTCCTTCCAGGCCGTCGGGGCCGAGGCCTGCCACCCGTTCTCGGACAGCGTCGACTCGAGGAAGCCCGCCTGCGTGGCGTTCATCCGGTAGCCCGCGCCCGTCTGCTGCGGATTGCAGTCCAGCAGCACCTCCTGCAATTCCTCCACCGCACCGGTGTCGATGAGCGCGAACTTGCCGTTCTTCAGCCGCGTGTGGCTCTGCCCGCCCAGCAGCAGCCGCTGGATGTCCGCCTGCGAAAACGTCTCGCCCGCCTTGGTCCCGAACGACATGTCCAGATCGAACCACTGCACGCCCGACGGCGTGATCTGGAACTTCGGTTCGATGCGCTCCAGGTTTTTGTTCGCGCTGAATTCCAGCCGCTCCTCCAGCGTGACCTTCCACTCCTTCTCGAGTTTCGGATGTTCGCGCGCCAAGAACGTCAGCACCTGGTTCTGCCCCGCCAGTTCGTAGGTGCCCGCCGCCTTGCCGGGACGGAAACCATATTTCGTGAGCCGGGTCAGCGCCGCCTGTTCCGCCGCCAGATCCCGGGTGGAATACCGCTTCACATTGTCCGGATCCGCCACCCAGAGCGACTCGTTCGGATCGCTCACGCCGAGGGTCATGATGCGGGGACCGTAGGCGCATTGCAGCTGCGCCGAGAGCTGCGCCAAACCGCCGGCCAAGTGCAGCAGAAACTTCGGAGGTTGCGGATCGAACTGGAAATCCTGCGGCTCGAAATTCGCCTCCACCTCGCAGCCCGCCGCCAGCGCCGACCACTCTTGTATGAGGAACAGCGGCACGCGCCCGCGCGACACCACGACCGGCTTCGCCAGGATGTCCGCCACCGTGTTTGGCAGGGCCATCGGTTGAAAGCGATTCGCCGCGAAGATCCAAGACGCCCCCGTGGGCCGGGCATCCCTGCCCGGTAAGTTTCCTTCGGACACGCCCGATGAAGCCCCGACAAACGCCACTTGGGCGGGGCGGGATGCCCGGCCCACGACGATCTGGCCGTCCGCTTCCAAGGTCGCCTTCACCTTCAATCGATACGGCTCCTCGCTCACTTCCAGCTCGGTGTTCCGTCCGATGGCGACGCGCGGATGCTTCTTCAGCCGATCCAATACCTTGGCCAGCTCCGCCGCTGTAAGCTGGATCATCCCCGGTGGCTCGCCGCGGGTGATCCCTTCCAGCACCTCCAAAGGCGCCAGATCCTCGTCGGAAAAATCCCACACCTTCTCCAATGGCAGTCCGTTGATCGGTCCCCGGCCGCGCGCCCACTTCGCCTCCACACAGAGCATCACCCGCCCACGTTCCAGCGCCGCACCCAGGTTCGGAGGAAGAATGAAGAACAGCTCCGCCGGCTCGCCCCCGTCTCCGCGCTTCAGCCTGGGCGCCGGATTCACCGGCACCGAGTTCGCTCCCGGTTTCCCCTGCCCACCACCCACCCTGCCCCCCTGCTCCGCCGCGTTGGCCGGAGGCTCGGCCAGCTTCTTCAAATGATGGATCCCCACCCCGACCGAATGCGCGCAGATCGTCCCCCACTCCCGCGATTGCCGGCAGGAACAGATGTTCTCCACATCGGTCTCGCCCTTGATGACCAGACCCGCGCGATAGCTGGCGCCGCCCTCCTGCACCACGCCCTTCAGCAGCGGCGGCGTCCAGTTCGACGACAACACGTTGCCGCGCTCCACGAGACTACGCGCCTGCTTCACGGCCTCCCAACCGGCCGTCTTCTGGAAAAATTGATCGGAGAGCTTCACGTCGCTCATGAGCCAGAGAGCCTGCCCCAAGACGACGAACCAGCCCAAGAGGATTTCAGAGCATCCGTGCAATCGGGCTGGAACCCCTTTCCAGCCAGTAGAAAATCAAACCCAAGGCGCACGAGGGCCAACCGCCCGTCCTGATCCAACCCAAGGTTGCGGGGACGCGGAGGCTATGGGACGGCGGAAGATTTCCACGCCTGTTGGGTGGAAGACCCTCGTGATAGCCGGTCGAATCGATCCAGCCATTGACCCATCCCCGCCGGCGGGATTCATTCCCAGAAAACCGCTCTGCCGGACCTTGCTCAAATCCGCTGCCGGACAAGACGGAAAGCCGCCGTCAGCAGCGGTTCTCCCGTCCAACCGGATCGATGCAGAAACTCGCCGCCCGCATCCGACGCAAAGCCGCTCTCAGGCGGCGGCCTCTTCGTCCGGCTTTCTGCGAAACAACATCAGGCAGAGACCGCCCGACAGCGCCATGAGCAGGGCCAGGACCCGCATCCCCGTATTGTATCCGTAGGTGTCGACCAATTGGCCGAAGCCCCACCCCGAGACCACCCCGGCGAGATAACCCGCCGCGTCCACGAGTCCGGACACCGTGGCCGCCCGCTCCTTGCCTTCCACTTCCACCGACAGCACTCCCGCCAGCAGGCTGTAGGGTCCGTAGACCAGCAACCCCACGGCGCCCACGGCCACCGCCGCCCAGCCGACGCCATACGCGCCCACTGCCGGCAGAGACGCCAACACCCCTCCCACGGCCAGCATGATCCCGCACAATGTCCATCGCCGAGCGCCCGGACCCAACCGTCCGTAGAGCCAGCCCATCCCGAGGATGCCGACGATCCCGAGCGCGTCGAACAAGGTGGAAAGAAAGGCCGCGTCGGAAACTTTTCCATGCGGGTCGAGCGTGTGGAGGTAGTCCACCGTCCACGTGTTGAAGGTTTCCCGCATCAGCGTGAGCGTAAAGCTCAGGGCACAGACCACGAGGAACTGGCCGTTCCGGAAGAGCCGCCAGTAACCGCTCAACGACCTCTTCGCACCGGTCTTCTGATCAAGGCTTTTTCGCTCGGGTGCATCTTTTGGCAGGATGAACGCCGCCACCACCACGAGTCCGAGCAGCACCACGGACGGCAGTCCCATGACCGCCTGCCACGTGTGGAAATGCCGCACGATCACTCCCGCCAACGTCGACGCCAGCACCCCGCCGACGACAAAGCTCAGGCTGAGAACGCCCATTGCCAGGGCCATGCTCTTCGACGGAAACCAATCCGGCACCAGCTTGACCATTGAACCCCAGCCAGCCGCTCCGAAGAACCGGTTCAAGCTGTAGACCACTGTCAGCGCGAAGAGGCTCGGAGCCAGCGCGCCCAGCGCCCCGAACACCGCCACGAGGATCAAGGATATGAGGAATCCCCGACGTCCGCCCATGCGGTCCACCAACGGGCAGAGCAGGATCTTTCCGGCGAGATAGGCGAGGGTGCTGATCGACGCCACGATACCGACTTCCGCCCGGCCCACGCCGAAGGCCGTCTGGATCAGCGGCACGGCCACCGACAGGTTTTTCCGGCACAGATAGATGCCGATATAGCCCATCACCAACGTTCCGATCAAAAACCAGGCGCGGGGCCGCGAGACCATCGCGGATTCTTTGTCGTGAGGATTCATGGATTCAACGCGGGCTTTCGCCGGGATTGGGATGTCCGTCTAGATCACCAAGGCAGGCTGAAGGTCTTCACATAGCTGTAGCCGCGCATCGCCTCGACCACGCCTTCCTTCACACCGAGACCGCTGTCCTTGATCCCGCCGAAAGGGCTGCTCTCGATGCGGAAGCCCGGCACCTCGTTGATGTTCACCGTGCCGCAGCGCAGCTGCTTCACGGCCTTCAACGCATGCTGGAGGTTCGTCGTGACGACGCCGGCGCTCAGCCCGTAGTCCGTCGAGTTCGCCACGGCGATGGCGTCGTCGAGATCGCGCACCGCAAGGATCGGGGCGAGCGGGCCGAAGCTCTCGCACATCACCATCCGGCAGTCGCGCGGCACGTCGGCGAGGACGGTCGGATGGAGCAAAGCGCCTTCCCTCCGGCCACCGCTCAGGACCTTGGCCCCGGCCGCGACCGCCTCCAACAAGACGGCTTCAAGCTGCTTCGCCGACGCTTCGTCGATCACCGTGCCAACCCGGGTCGCTTCGTCCATCGGATCACCGCAAAGATACTCCTTGGCCCTCTCGACGAAGCGCCGGGTGAACTCCGGCGCGATCCCGTCCTGCACGAGGATCCGCTTCACCGCCGTGCAGCGCTGGCCGGAATTCCGGAAGCTGCCTTCCGCCGCCAGCGTGACCGCCGTCTCCATGTCGGCATCGTCCAGCACGATCAACGGATCATTGCCGCCGAGTTCCAGCACCAGCTTCTTGTAGCCGGCCGTGGCGGCGATGCGTTTACCGATCGCGACGCTGCCGGTGAAGGCCACGAGATCGACCTTCGGATGCTGCACCAACACCTCGGCCACCTCCGAGGTCGGCCCAAGCAGGACGCTCAACATCGCCGGAGGCAGGCCGGCGGCATAGAGCAGCTCGGCGAACTTCAGCGCGGTCAGCGGCGTCTTCTCCGACGGCTTCAGGATGATCGGCGTGCCGGCGGCGATGGCCGGAGCGACTTTGTGGGCGACCTGGTTCAACGGATGGTTGAACGGGGTGATCGCCACGACGCAATGGAGCGGCTCTCGGGTCGTGAAGATCTTGCGCGCCTTGCCCTGTGGCGACACGTCGCAGGAGAAGATCTGCCCGTCGTCGCGCAGCGCTTCGATCGCGGCGAAGCGCAACACGTCCAACGCGCGGCCCACTTCATAGCGGCCTTCCCGGAGGCAAAGACCCGACTCCGCGACGATCAACCGGGCGAAGTCCTCGCGGCTGGCTTCCAGCGCGAGCCGAGTGCGGTCGAGGATCTCGGAACGTTGATAGCGGGTCGGCGTTGCGGTGAAGGCGAGCGCGGCGGCAATGGCGGCCTCGGTCTCGGCCCGGCCCGCCAGGGTCACGGTGCCCGCCGGAGCCCCGTCGTAGGGACTGACAACGGTCAGGAGGTCGGAGGTCCGCACGGGTTGCCCGGCCACAAGGCTATGGAGATTCATCATGGTTTGCGCAGAGGGGATGTGGCGACGAGCGCCTCGGACAGGCGTCCACCAAACTCGCGGATGACGGAGTCATCGTGGGCGAGCGAGAGATGGAGCCTCGTTCCCATCGGGTTCAGGAAGACCCGGCGACGCAGCAGCTCGAGCATGAGGGCCCGGCCCCGGACGCTGGCCAGCCACGACTTCTGATCGGTGAAGGGCGCGGCGGAAAACGCGAGCTGGGCGAGCGGTCCGTCGCCGAGCACCTGACCGGCTTCGCCGGCCGCGCTGGCCGCGGAATTGCCCCCGGTGGTGGACGCGGACCAATCGTGGTGGTCGGCCACTGCCCGGTGCGCGTTCACCGTGTCCATCAGCGCGCCGTTTCCTCCGTAGGCTCCGATGGAGAAGCCGCCGCCCAATTCCTCCGCATGCGCGGCGATGGGGGTGCGGGAAGTTTCAAGGTCGTTGAACGGCGCCACCCGGACATCCTGCTCGACCCACGGCGCGCGGGTGCCCGCTGGATCCGAAACAGGCAACGAGGAAGGCCGCCCATTCAACCTGCTGGCGATGCCTACAGGATGTTGGCCGTGATAGGCGCCCTCGAATTTCAACACCGGGGCTTCGACGACGAGCCAGGTCCGGCCCCTCGCGGGAATCTTGACGGAGACCGATGCTCGTTGCTGTCGATCCAATCGATACGAGCGCAGCTCGCCGTCCTGTTCACGGATGCGGACGGAGTCGGTCAAGCCCGTGTAGTAGAGCGGCAGGGTGACAGTGCGTTCGACCGGTTCATCCAGCGGATTGTGGATCATGGCGAAGCCGCGTTCTTTGAGGCGCGGATTCACGTGGAGCAGATAGTCGATATCGCGCCCGTCCGCGCGACGACAGTGGATGATGTCCGATTCAAGGATGTCGCGGTGGGCTTTGAACCAGGCGACCCAGCGCTTCACCAGATCGCGGGTGGCGTCGGTGTCGTAGAGGCGCGGCCCGCGCCAACAGGCCTGGACGCCGGCGCCGAGATTGTTGGCGAGATGGTCCTCGTAGTCGGAGAGATGTTCGGAGAGCGGCTCCAAGGTCGCGGCCGCGCCGCCCCCGTGGTATTCGGTCAACGGGACGAACATCCAGCCGGCGGTCTGCGGCTTGGTCCAGGTGCCGTCGTAGATGTTCTGGCGGCCGTGGATGAGCTGCTGGGCGCGGGGCAGCGACCAGTTGTCCTCGCGATAGCCCATGCCGGTCTTGCTGCCGCCGGCGAGGAAGTAGTAGTCGGGCTGGTTCACATAGACGCCCCGCTCGCGGCACCACGCGTAGAGGTCGGCGGTCATGCGCCAGTTGACCCATTGGGAATCGGCTTCGCCGCGGTGGCCGGGATGATGGGTCGAGGCGCAGAGGTCGCCGGGATACGGTCCGTCGTGCTCCAGCAGGTCGAACCCGGTCCGGGCGATGAAGTTGGTCAGGCTGCGGAAATACTTCTGTCCCCACGCGCTGCCGAAACAGGGCGCGTTGCCGAAGATCGCACCACCCGGTTTGCCGGTCGCGGGGTTGACGACGTCGTTCGCGTCGTCGATCCGGCGGCTGCTGAAGAGCGAATAGGCTCCCACCTGGATCCCCTTCGCATGGGCGTAGTCCACGTCGGCCCGGATCTTCGCAAGGTAGTCCGGCGACTGGTTCTCCATCTCCAGTCCGCTGCCGAAGGTGTAGATGATCATCTCGAAGCCGACCTCGGCGCACTGGTCCACCGCCAGCCGGAACGACTTCGAGTCGGCGTTCCGGACGTGCATCATCAGCGGATTCTCCGTCGTCCAGGGCGCGAGCGTCTTGGTGACGCGGCGGAGCGTCAGTCCCTGGCGCTCGCGCTCGGTGGAATCATGCACGACGACGTAGCTGCGGAAAGTGGTGAACGACTGCCCGGGTTCCAGCCTCGCGGCGGGACCGATGGGCGGCTGCACCACCAATAGGCAGGGCGTCTTGTAGGCGTAGCTGACCTGGGTGGTGAACGCCGGATCCGCCTGCCAAGACGCCACCTGGTTCCCGGTCACCACGTCCATGCCGTGGAACATGTAGTCGCTCAACACGTCGAGCGCGGGCGTTCGCCAACTGACGCCGGGCCGATCGTCCACCGCCGCCTCGGCTTCGACCACCGCGAGCCGTTCGCTGGTGAACCGATCCAGGGTGACGACGTGGTCCGTGCCGTTGCTGACCACGAGCCATTTTCCCAGGACCGGCACACCGTCATAGATTTCGTGGTGCACCGTGACGCTCAAGCCGCGGGTGGCTTCATCGGGACCACGGAAGACCAGATCGACGGCCGCACCGGCGGGAGGCCAAGGGAGATCGGCGGAATGTCGCGTCCGCTTCCACGCGAACGGCGTGGCCACCGGGGTGGTCTTCGCTTCGACGAACTGGAACGCACCCGGATCGTTGGTCAGTCCTTTGATCCATTCGGGCAGCAGATAGGCGCGGTCCCGTTGTCCGTAGAGCCCGCCCACCGCGTAGGTGTGCCCGTCCAGCGTAAGCTGGGCTTCGGGCTCGACCGCGCGCAGAACGCTGGCCCCGGTCATCAGGTTATCGAGCCCGATGGTGGCGGCATTGGGAGCGATCCGAATGGTCCGGCGGACGAGGCCGTTTTCGAGGACCACTTCGTCGTCGAGCTGGCTGACGCGGGCCTTGGCCAAGCTTGGATCGAGGAGCCAATCGCCGGGCGGAGCGGCGCCGGCCGATCCGGCGAAGGTTAACCCCGCGACAATCCAGACAACTAACCGCGCGAGGAGGTGGTTCACAGGGCGATTCCGTTGCAGATGAAGTCGAAGATGTCGAAGTTGCGGACGTCGGCCATCGCGCGGGCCCTGAAAGCGGGCTTCAACGGTTGGCTGAGGAGGAACGGCACCATCTCCTCGTAGCGCCCGCCGTGGGACCGCAGCCCGCCGTGCAGCGCCGACAAGTCGTGGTGTTCCGGCGTGCGGCCCAGAACGGTGTCGCGCCCCGCCAACACGGCCAGATCGCCGATGCGATCGGCCGGCAGCTGCAGCTTGCGGGCGGCGGCGGCGCGGCCGAGCACCTCGGTGATGCCGGCGCGTTCGCAGAGCCAGCGGGCGATCTTGAACGAATCCATCCCTTCCGGCAGATGCACCCATGCAAACGAGCCGAGCGCGCCGTGGTGGGCCACATACGGATCCGTGATCGGCAGGATGACGCGGAACTCGGCCTCGAACGCCTGGACCAGTTCCGACTCCAGATAGACGACGTTCGGCGCTCCGTCCGCCGTCTGCTTCGCGTTCATGCCGTGATCGGCCGTGACTCCGATGACCGCTCCAAGTTCGAGCAAGCGGCCGATCTGTTGGTCGATTCCGGCGTAGAACTCCAGCGCTCCGGCCTCGTCCGGCGCGTAGCCGTGCTGGATGTAGTCGGTCGTGCTCAAGTAGAGGAAGTCGGCCCGGCCCGCTTCGAGAATCCGGACTCCGGACTTCAACACATAGATCGAGGCGTCGCCGGAATAGATCTGGGGCGTCGGGCCGACGAGCGCCTCGACGCCCTCGATGCCGTGGGTCTCCAGCCGGGCGTCCCTCGCCTTTTCGGAGGAGAAGGCGATGCCGCCGGGCAGGGCCGGCATCCTGCCTGCCCCTTCCGCGTCGGACGGACTTGCCGGGCTGGAAGCCCGGCCTACGAGGCCCGAGGCGAAGATGTCGCGCAGCTTCTCCTTGGCGGTGACCACGGCGACCTTCCGGCCCGCCTTCGCCGCGGCGGGAAAGAGCGTCGGCGCCCGCAGGAACGAGGCGGAGTTCATCATCACTTCCTGGCCGGTCAAGGGATCGAGGAAGTAATTGCCGCTGATGCCGTGCACGGCGGGCGGCACGCCGGTGACGATGGAGGTGTTGTTGACATTGGTAAACGTGGGCATCGCCGCACGGGCAAATCCACGCCAGCCGTTGACGGACATCGACTGGAGGTGCGGCATCAGTCCCCGCGCCATGGCGGCATCGAGGTATTCATCCGCGCTGCCGTCGAGACACACGACGACAACGGGCCGGGCCGGGGGATGGTAGTGGCGGCCATTGGCCGAGAAGGGCGTGGTGGAACAGGCGGTCATGGAATTGGTTCAGGCAAGGGCGGCGTCGGCGGCGGACGCTTCTTCCACTTCGGAGAGGGCGTCGTCGAGAATCTTGAGGGCGAGGTCCAGCTCGCTCTCCGAAACGGTCAACGCGGGCGTCAGCGTCAGGATGTAGCCCATCGTCACCTTGAAGTTCAGCCCCCGGCGCAGGCAGCCATACATCACGCGTTCGGCCTCGTCGATCGCGGGCGCTCCGTCGGGCCTGCGCAGGACGATGCCGAGGAGGAGACCGAGTCCGCGCACCTCCGCGATCAACGGATGTCGCCGCGCCATCAAGTCCATCCGATCAAGGGCCAGCTCGCCCAGCTCGGCCGTGCGGCCCACGAGATTCTCCGAGGCGATGATGTCCAGCGTGGCGAGACCGGCGGCGCAGGCGACAGGGTTCTTCTCGTGGGTGTAGTGGCCGAGCGCGGTGTGGGAAGCGACGTTCAGCGACTCCTTGGCCAGCAGCGCGGCCAGGGGAAACACGCCGCCGCCCAGCCCCTTCCCCAGCACCAGCATGTCGGGCACGACGTCGTAGTGTTCGCAGGCGAACATCCGACCGGTGCGGCCGAGGCCGATGGGAATCTCGTCGAGGATCAGCAGCGCACCGTGCCGGTCGCACGCCGCGCGGACGCGTTTCCAGTAGTCGGCCGGCGGGATGAACGGCGTGCAGCGCACGGTCTCGGCGATGACGGCGGCGACGTCGCCCTCCTTCGCCAGCACGTAGTCGATGTAGTCGGCGCAGGAGAGATTGCAGGTGGCGCCGCAACGGAACGGACAGCCGTGCGGCTCGGGAGGCGGGGCATGTTCGCAGCCCGGCAGCAGGGGGCCGATGCCCTTGCGGAAGGCCGCTTCGCCGCCGACCGAGATGGCGTCGAGCGAAGCGCCGTGGAAAGAGTCCCAGAGCGAGACGAACTTGAACCGCCCCGTGGCCACGCGGGCGAGCTTCAGCGCCATGCCGATGGCCGAAGTGCCGCCGGGAGCGAAGAGCACGCGGGTCAATCCCGGAGGAGCGATCTCCACCAACCGCTGCGCCAGCTCCACGGCCGGCTCACAGGTGTAGCGCCGGGTGCAGAAGGACATGCGGTCGAGCTGCTCCTTTACCGCCGCGAGGACGCGAGGATGCCCGAAGCCGACCTGGTGGACGTTGTTCCCGTGGAAGTCGAGATACCGCCGCCCTTCGACGTCCTCGATCCAGGAACCCTCCGCGCTCTGGAGCGCGTTCAGACAGGGTGTGGACAACGACTGGTGGAGGAAGACGTCCGCATCCGCCTTCAGCAGAGCCCGGGTCCCGTCGCCCAGCATCTCCGCGCTCCATTCCCGGCGCTGCGCCGAGAGGTTTATGTCTCCCTCGGAGCGGAGAGAATCGAGGTTCGATTCAGCCCTGGGATCGCTCACGGTTTTCCCTTCAGAAAACGGGCCAAGCCGGCGAGATCATCGGCGTTGATCAGGTCCACGCCGCCGTCTTTCAAGGCCCGCCACATCGCCGGGTTCGCCGGCACGGCCCAGAAGCGCACCCGTCTGCCCTGCTCGTGGGCGAGATTGATTTCGCGACGCGGCATGAAGTCGGCCGGGTTGAACGTCCCCTTCGCCTTCGCCTTCGCGACCGCCTCCTTTTGTCGCTCCAGCACGGTCTGCCAGCTTTCGCTGACCAGCGGCATGAGATGAACCGACGCCTTGCCGTCCTCGAGATCGGACAACCTGCCGTCGATGGAGCAGAGCCGTTCGGGCTCCGCCGCCACCAGAGCCGTGGGCCGGTCGCCGCTGAGAATCACGGTGACGGCGCCGCACCGCGTGTCGGTCGGCGTGTAGCGGGTCAACATCGCGGCGTAGCGCTGCAAGGTTTCGCGCAGCACCGGATAGATCGCCGCACCGTCGGTCTTGATGTCGATGAGCAGGGTGAATTCGACGTCCGGCGCGGTGGCGGCCAAGGGACGCCGCAGCTTCGGATCCCGGCCCAGCTCGGGATAGACGTGGCCGCCGTTCGCTTTGCAGCGGGCCAGCAGCGGATCCAAGTAGAGCGCCTCCAGGGTCCGTTCCGGCCGGACCTTGTCCCGGTCATGCGCCACGAGGAGCTTGCCATCCACCAGATAGATGTCGGCCTCCACGCTGCAGAAGCCCTGGTCCAACGCGTCGAACAAAGGGCGGGCGTGTTCGTAGTCGTTGTGGGAGTGGGTCCGCGGCAGCGGCGGCGGCGCCGCGGCCGATGCCGAAACAAGAAGCGCACCCAAAAGGGCCGGAACCAGGCTGCTAAATCGACTCCGCGAAATCTTCATCATTGACTGCTCTCGGAACGGAACGCCTCGCGCACCGGACGCCCGATCCAGGCTTCGGGCGGTTTGACGCCGAAGAGATGGGCGATGGTCGCGGCGGTGTCCCAGGTGTTGACGGGTGACGCCAGTTCGTGGCCCTGCGCCACGCCCGGCCCGGCGATGATCCACGGAATGAGCAGTTCCGCCATGGTGTTTCCACCATGCCTGGTCCCGACGCCGCCATGGTCGGCTGTCATGATGACCACGGTGCTGTCTTCCTCGCCGCTGTCGCGGACGGCCTTGACCACGCCGCCGATGAGGCCGTCCACCAGGTCCACCATCTGGAAGTATTGCGGCGATTCCCAACCAAAGCCGTGGCCGGCATGGTCCACGTCGTCGAAGTGCACGAACAGAAAGGAGGGCTTCTCCGCCTTCCAATAGGCGATGGCCCGTTCGGCGGTGAGGATGGAGCCTTTGACGTGTTCGGAATCGTCGGGGATGCCCGGTTCGATCAGGCGCCCGAAGCCGCTCCAGTCATAGATGGCGGCCTGCTTGAACGCGGGGCGCTGTTCGCGGAGGAGCCGGAAGATCGTGGGGAAATGCCCCGATGGCCCGGCCACCGAGGCGGTGAACTCCATGCGGTTGGTTTCCCACTCGTTGGAGGTCACCGCATGCTGTTCGGGGCCGGCACCCATGATCATCGAGGCCCAGTTCGGACTGCTCGACGTGGGCATGACGCCCCGGGCCTTCAAGGTCCACGAACCCCGTTTCATCAGCGCCGCGAGATTCGGGGCGTTGGTTCCGCGGAAGGCCACGCTGCCCATGCCGTCGCACCCCAGGACGATGACATGCTTCACCCCGGGAACGTGCGCTCCCAGCCGCGAAGGCAGACACGTGGCGGACAGGGCCAGGGCGATGATCAGGGTGCGGACGACGTGGTTCATGGGGCGGGACGCGGGTGGCTTTAATATGTCCGGCGGGCCGGCGTGTGACACACGGATTCACACACACCGACCCGCCGGTGAATCACTTCCACTCAGAAGCGAAAGCGGTCCCGACGAAGGGCTACTTCGTCAGGCGATAGAACGTGGCCGTGCCGGAGGCAGGCTGCGTGATGGTGCCGACCCCGGTGGTGCCGGCGACGTCCGCCCAGACCACGGGAGCGGTCAGGCTGGTGGAGCTCTGCAGCTTGACGCCGGCGGCGGCGGTCCAGTTCAGAGTCACGCTCGTTCCGGCCGGAACGATGGTGATCGAGCCGATGGTGACCGTAGTGGCCGTCGTGAGGTCCATGCCGGCCTGGCCCTGCGCATAGATCGAAGCGACCTCCTGCGGGGTGACCACGCGGCGCCAGATGCCGACGTCGTCCATCACCGCGTTGGTGATGCCGACCCCGCCACCATCGGTATAGGAGCCGGTGCCGTCCTGGCCGAGGTTCCACATGAGCCCGGAGGGCGGATCGATCGAGATGACATCCGTGCCAATGGCCGTCGTGGCCAGGAGTTGGCCGTCGATGTAGGTCTTGGCTCCGACGCCACGATCAAACGAAACGAGGAGGTGGTGCCAGATGCCGTCGGCGTAGTTGCCTCCCGGATTGTAGTCCACCCGGGTTCCGGTCGTGCCTTCCCGGTAGTTCCAGCGAAGGGGACCGGTGCAGAAGAACACGAGGCCCTGGTTGCCGCCCGAACCCCAGTTCTTCGATCCGAAGAACGCGGGGTCGCCCTTGAAGCTGTTGGGAGCAACCTTCAGCCACATGGAGACGGTGAAGTCGTTGGTGGAACCGAAGAGAAGATCCTCCGGCGTGCCGAGGGTCGCGTAGTTGAACGAAGATCCGTCCTGGGCCGTGGTGAACTGCATGGCCCCGGAACCGATCTTGCCCGCGACGATGACGGGGGCGCCGACCGCCGTGGCGTTGTTGCCACGGCCCGAAGCGTCGTTGTAGGCGGCGGAAGCGCTGCCGTCGAACTTGATGTGGCTCACGAGGCCGTCCGAAATCGTGCCGGCGAAAATCTCCAGCGAAACGACCGAACTGGTCACGCTGCCAGAGGCGTTGGAAACGACCACCTGATAGCTGCCAGAGTTGGCGGCAGCAGGCGAAGCGAGGGTCAAGGCAGCGGTGGATCCGCTCTGCACGGAAGTTCCCGACTTGAGCCAGTTGTAGGAGAGCGGTGCGCGGCCACGGGCCGACACGGGCAGGGACAACGGATTGCCCGCGCTGGTCACGAGGTTCTGCGGCTGGGCCGTGATGATCGGGGCGTCCACCACGATCAGGGAGGCGGCGGCGCTCTTGGTCGTGCCGTCCGAGTTCTTCACGAGCACGTTGTAGGCGCCGCCGTTGATCGGCTGGACCGACGCGATCGAAAAGGACTGGTTGGTCGCTCCGCTGATGTCCGCATTGTTGAACTGCCACTGGTAGGTGTAGGGCGGGTTGATCGTGGCGGCGACGGTGAAGGTCACCGGTTTGTCGGCATCGATCGTCTGGGTCATCGGCTGCGTGGAGATGACCGGGGTGTTGATGCTGTAGAGGCCGAAGTCGTCGACCACCCAATACCAACTGCCGGTGCCGGCCTGCATGAAGCGGAAGCGGACCTTCGATTGACCGTCGGCCTTGGGGAGACGGATGACCTCGATGCGCTTGGACTCATACGAATCGTCGTTGATCCGGCCGGAGATGTTCTCGGGCTTGATCGAGGAGATCGGGGCCGCGACGTAGGCTCCGTAGTTCGTGCCGTAGGCCTGGTCGCCGCGAGCGGTCCCGAAGGTGGCGGCCACATCGATCACCCCGTTCGTTCGAACCACGTCGGCAGCCATGTCCTGGTCGTCGATGAAGTAGATGGCGGGAAGCCAGTTGGCACCGCCGTCGATGGAATACTCCAGGCAGTCCATGTTGTCCTGGTTCTGCTCGTAGGAGCTAAAGAAGGCCACGAAGATGTTGCTCTTGCCCGTCACATCGTAGTCCTTCGAGAACATCGCCTGCACCTGGCTCTGGCCGCGATTGTCGGATTCCGCATACATGACGTTGCCATGGACCAGCTCGTCCAAGAGAGAGCCGTTCAGCACGATTGGATTATGGTTAAACCGGCGGTCTCCAAAGGTGGTTCGAAGCGTGTTGCTGGAGATCAAGGACCAGTCGAGGAAGGAATCGGAGTTTGGATCTCCAAGGTCGAGGCCCGGGGTCAGCGAAACGGTGTTGTTGGTCAGGGTCCAGCCAGTGGGAAGGCTGGCTTCGGCGTAGCTGTCAAAGTTCTCGAAATAGAGCGGGGCGGGCAGCGTGACCGACTGGTAGGAACCCACGGTGAACGACCAGCTGTTGGTCTTCGGTCCGGTCGCCGCATCGGTCCACACCACCGACACCAAGTGGGTCGAGGACGGGGCCAGGAGGTTCGTGATCTGGTAGTTGATAAAGTAGCCGTCCACGATGCCGATCGTGACCATGGCCGGCACGGATGCGCCGTCGAAGCGCAGGCCGACCGAGCCACCGACGATGGTGCTATCACCTGACTTGAGCGTGGCCGAGATGGCGGGCAAGGGACCCACGCCGGTCGCGTTCACGTTCGGGCTTCGCGTCGAAAAGTAGGCGGGAACGGGCGGGATGGTCTGCGGAACGCCGGCGGCGGAAGGGCCGCCCAAGGCCAGCACCTGCCCCGGATTCAGCGCTTCGGTCCGAAGCTGGATGCTGTTGACGAATCCAGGCTGGCTTTGACCATTGTCGTCGCTGAACAGATCGGCGGTCCCGCCCGCGATCAAAGCCCAGCGGCCGTCAATCTGAACCCCGGTTTCTTCACCCACGAACGCGCCGTCGATGTATTTCTCGATCGAGCCGTTTCCGACCACGAACGCGATGCGGTGCCAGGTGTTGTCGAGCAACAAGCCGCTGAAGGTGTTGGCTCCGATTCCGTTGTTGGCGCCGATGAAGAGATCCGCATTGGGATCGATCGCAAAGTTGGAGTTCAAGATGGCCCGGACCTTGCCCTGGGACGTGGCCGGGTAGAGGACATCGAGAATCAGGGTGTAGTCGTTCACCGTCGAAGCACTGCCGCCATTGGGCGTGGAGGGCACATCGAAGGTGTAGCCACCGACTCCGGTGACGTCAGTGGGGACGCCCATGACCTTGGCGACGGCTCCATTGATGGAGGGCAGGCCCAGGGTTGTCGTGGAACCGAACTTTGTGCCGATCTGGGTATCGCCGTCGCGATACGTCAGCGCGTTGCCGGCCGTCGCGTTGAGGTTGCCGGTGTCGAAGTCCCACTGGCCGACGACCTGGGCCTGAAGGGCCGAGGCACCGACGACCAGGCCGCAAAGCGCGGCGAGTCCGAGGTAACGTGTATGTTTCATTTTAGTTGGTTGGTGTAGAAACGGAGGAATTGTCGAAATTACGATTCGCTAGATGCGGGCATTACCGACTGGATCGGTATTGGTCCATGGTCTGTTGGGCTCTTTGATCGCCCGCCGCCGCCGCTTTCTGGACCTGCTGCAACGCCGCCGCCTTGGCCCGCCCCGCTTCCCGCATCTGCTGCGGGGTCAATCCGGCCTTGGTCTCCAAGCGTTGGAGCTGCTCGAAACTGGCCACCGCGTTGCCGCTTTGCAGGGAATCCAGCGCTTGGCTGGCTTCTTGCCGTGCCTCCGGCGGTGCGTTGGAGAAGGCCTGTGAAACCGCGCTCGGATCGACGGCCACTTCCACCACGGCAGGAGTCTTTTTCCCGCAGCCGGCGACCCCGACGATCATTCCCGCAAGGCAACAGGCGATTAAAAATCGTTTCATGAAGTTGTTATGAAATGGAGCCGCTCACGGATAGGCCGGAAGGCCCGGTTCGCCGGCATACCAGCGATAATCAACGCCGGTCTTGGTGTAGGGCATCGCGGTGACATGGCCGTCCGCCCAGATGGTGTTGCACGCTTTGTTCCGGTTGTGCCGCCACCAGCCGTTCTCCAGCTTCACCCCGGGATACAGTCCGGCTAAGCTGTATTTCCATTGGGTCAGACACTCAGCCTTCCCCGGAAACCGGCCCAAGGTATCGTCGGCTCCTTCCATCTTCTGTTCTGACGCATCCTGGGAGAACACCATTTCGGCCGGGCTCGTGTAGGACGTGACTTTCTTCACCCCGGAACGACCCGCCGAAAACCAAGTCGTTAGATACCCGTTGATGCCGATGCTCGAGTCCAACCACCAGTCGTGCGGGTAGTTCCTTCCATCGTCGTGCCATTCGTCCACGATATCGGCCGACGGGCAGCGCCAGAGCCGGATCGAGCCGCCCTTGCCGTAGCCGTTGGAGTAGCTGACTTGAGCGGACTTGAATCCGGCGTAGGGCGCATAGGCGATCGCCCAATACGCCTTGGGATCGGCCGGATCCAACAGCTTCGTGGAGAGAGGACTTGAGGTCCACTGCCCGTCGTTCGGGATGCTTCCGTTCACATTATGGAAGGTGTCCCGGTTGTCGTCGGCGTAGAGCGTGGCCGCCAGTCCTATCTGCTTGAGATTATTGAAGCACACCGTCTGTTTTCCACGGTCCTTCGCGGCGGCCAACGCCGGCAGCAACATGCCGGCGAGAATGGCGATGATGGCAATGACCACCAGGAGTTCGATCAGGGTGAATCCCCGAGCTTTGGGCTGGGACCGCGACAAGGTAAGGTTCATAGAGAGATTCCGGCTCGGGCAGATTGAAAAGCGAAACAACAAGCGTCCCAAAACTGGGATACTCTCACCCTACAATCCAAAGGACGCAGGATCTGGCTTCAGCCGTCCAGCCCCCAATGCAGGGGAGGGACAGCGTCTTCGATTGAAATGACAACCAGATGCGACCAGTCGCTCCGCCGGATAAACTAATGCCAACTGCGGGTTACAAACATCGGACCGCCCTGTGACGAACCGGTTAGCGTCCGGTGACGAGGCCTGTTTGAAATTGTCACCGAATCGTCGCCGAAGCCCTCTGGACAGGATCCGCACGCAGGCAGCAAGACTACCGTCATAACCATGATACCTCCCGCCACGGCCGAACAAAGCGACGCCATTGTCATCGGTGCAGGCATTGTCGGATTGGCCAACGCCCTGGCCCTCGCCCGCCGCGGCCTTCGCGTCACCGTGTTGGAGCGCCATCCACGCGCGGTCGGCGCCTCCATCCGCAACTTCGGCATGGTCTGGCCCATCGGCCAACCGGCGGGCGCCCTCCACGATCAAGCCCGCCGCAGCCGTGACCTTTGGGCCGAGCTGGCGGCCGAGGCCGGCTTCTCGTTCGAAGCCTGTGGCTCGCTGCACTTGGCGCACCGCGAGGACGAGGCCGCCGTGTTGGAGGAATTCGCCGGTCAGGCCATGACCAGCGGGGTCGACGCCGTGATGCTGACGCCGAGCCAGACTCTGGAGCGATCCCCCGCCCCGCTTGCCGACGGATTGCTCGGGGCCCTATGGAGTCCGACCGAGGCCTGTGTCTGCCCGCCCGCCGTCGTCGCGGCGCTGCCCGGATTCCTGCACCGCAAACATGGCGTGCGCTTCGTCTTCGACTGCCCGGTAAGCCGCGTGACGGAGGATGGGGTCTGGACCGGGGATGGGAATCGTTGGAAAGCTTCTCGGACCGTGGTCTGTAGCGGAGAAGATTTCCGGCAACTGCTGCCCGAAGCGTTCGCCGGTTCGGGCATTCGCCGATGCAAACTTCAGATGTTGAAAACGGCCCCGCAGCCGGAGGGGTGGTCTCTGGGCCCGATGATCGCCAGCGGCCTCACGCTGCGGCACTACGCCATCTTCCAGGATTGCCGGAGCTTGGTCGCGTTGAAGGAACGGGTCGCCCGGGAGACCCCGGAACTGGACCGCTTCGGCATCCATGTCATGGCCTCGCAGCATCCCGACGGCGGCCTCGTCCTCGGCGACTCGCATGAATACGACGACGCCATCACGCCCTTCGACCGCGCGGAGATCGACGACCTGATGCTGCGCGAACTGCGGAAGATCGTCCGGCTGCCCTCATGGGAGATCGCCGGTCGCTGGCACGGGATCTATGCGAAGCATCCTTCGCGGACGGAGTGGATCGCGGAGCCCGCCGCCGGCCTCACCGTGATGAACGCCCTGGGCGGCGCCGGCATGACCCGCTCCTTCGCCGTGGCCGAGGATCACTGGGCCGAGCGCCTCGGTTAGACCGCCGGCACCCTCAATACAGCATGTAGCGGGTCCGGCGGGAGATGAACTCGGTCGTTGATGGGGCCCAGAGCTGGTGCAGCCGATCCAACCCGGCGTTCTCTTCGATCAGTTCCACGCTGGCCGCGTCCCCGATCAGGGTGGCGAACCGGGGGCTCTGGAACTCCGCCGGATAGAGCCGGCCAAGGACCATCGCGAGGCTGACGCCGACGTCGACGGAGCGGAGCGTGTCACGATCGGTCACGATCAACTTCACGCCACTGCAGGGCTTCTTCGCGTGGACGCTGCTCGCGGGCGTGAAGCGGGTCGGCTCGAACCGGATGCCGGACAGCTTCAAGCGGTTCATTTCATTCGCCAGTCGATCGCCGTCGATCCATGGCGCACCCACGTGCTCGAACGGCGTGTCGGTCCCGCGGCCGACCGAGACCGGATTGAATTCGATCAAACCAATGCCCGGATAGAGCGTGGCCTCGGTCAGATTGCGGATGTTGGGCGAAGGATCGATCCAGGGCAGCCCGGTCTCGTCATACCACATGCCGCGCTTCCAGCCTTCGACCGGCACGACGGTGAGCCTGGCCCGATAGCCCAGTTCCTCGTTGAACATTCCGGCCAATTCACCGGCGGTCATCGAGTGCCGGACCGGGATCGAGTGGTAGCCCACGAAGCTCTGGAAGCGGGTCTGGACCGGACCCTCGATGATCGCGCCTCCGATGGGATCGACGCGGTCGAGGACCATGAACTCGATGCCGGTTTTGGCGGCGGCGTCCATCGAGCCGCCCATCGTGGAAATGTAGGTGTAGAACCGGCAGCCGATGTCCTGGATGTCGAAGACGAGCACATCGAGATCCTTCAACTGTTCGGGCCTCGGCTTGCGCGTCTCCATGACCCGCGCGGTGTAATCCGCGTCCGACATGCCGGTCGGGCGCTTTGGCGCCGCCGGATACAGGCTGATGACCGGCAGGCCGGACTTGGCATCCACCGAATCGCCCACCTTGTCGTCGATCGCGCCGCGAATGCCATGTTCGGGGCTGAAGAGGCGGACGAGCGTCACTCCGGGAGCCTGGTGAAGCAGGTCGATGGTGGCGTTGCCTTCGCGGTCGCGACCCGTGTGGTTCGTGATCAGGCCGACGCGCCTGCCCTTCAACTTGGCGAAGCCGTCGCGCTTCAGCACGTCGATGCCGTTCAGCACCGCACCGGACTTCGCCGGTAGGGCACCCACCTCCGCCGGACGCGGCGCCAGCGCACCCGTCACTTTGGTGAAATCGAAGTCCCCCACCGCCTCGGCGGCGAGCGTGCCGATCTCGCGATAAAGCGCCACGATGCTGCCCTTGCCGTCGGGATGCACGCGGTTCGACAGCAGCACGTAGAAGCTCTTCGAGAACGGATCCATCCAAAGAATGCATCCGGTGAAGCCGGTGTGCCCGTAGGAGCCGAGAGGGAAGACCGTGCCGCGCGGCCGGCTGTAGGGCGAATCGATGTCCCAGCCCAGCCCGCGCCGCGCCTCGACCGCTCCGGGCGATTGGACGGAGGACATGAGACGCACGGTCTCGGGCTTCAAGACGCGCACGCCGTCCAGTTCCCCCAGGTTCAAGAGCATCTGCGCATACCGCGCCAGATCCGCCGAGGTGGAAAACAATCCGGCATGTCCGGCCACGCCGCCCATCCGCCGCGAAGTCGGATCATGCACCACGCCGCGCAGGGGCGCTCCATCGATCAATTCCGTGGGCGCGATCCGCGAGGCCGCCATGCGCTTCAGGGGCCAGAAGCCCGTGTCCTTCATCTTCAGCGGCCGGAACACTTCCTTGGCGGCGAATTCGTCCAGCGGCAACCCTCCCACCCGGCGGACCACTTCGCCGAGGACGATGAAGTTGATGTCGGAATACTTGAACGCGGTGCCGGGGGGCAGAGCGACTGTCTCGGCGCAGGCCCGAGCAATTCCAGCGTCGTAGCCGGACCACGCTGGCTGCGCCGAAAGACCCGGTCTCAAGCCCGACGTGTGCGTCATCAACTGCCGGATGGTGATCGCGTCCTTGCCGCCTCCCGTGAACTCCGGGAGGTAGCGCGAGACCGGCGCGTCCAAGTCGATCCGCCCCCGTTCCACCAGAACCATGATCGACGGCGTGGTGGCGACCACCTTGGTCAACGAAGCCACGTCGAAGACCGTGCTTTCCGTCATCGGTTCCCGCGTCGGCGCGACCGATCTCTGCCCGTAGGCCCGGTGATACGAAGCTCCGCCATGGCCCAGCCAGAACGTCGCCCCGGGGATGTCGCCATTGGTGACGAAGCGTTCGATCGCTCCATCGATGACCGTGAACCTGGCAGAGGCGAGCGGTGCAGGAGCAATGGCAGGAGACTTCGGCGCCCCAGACGGGCCGTTCATCTGATGGCAGCCCACCAACGCGGCGGCGGCCAGAAGCGACCGGAGGCGATGAAGCCCGCGAACCGGGAAGAGAGAGGCGATTGGCATGTTCAAATTGAAACCGAACGACAACAGCGGATTCTACATCCACAGGCGACCAGTCCAGAACAAGAACCACCATCAAACCCGCGCGAAACGCCAGGCTCCCCGCCCCGACCGCCGCGTTTCTACTCCCGATCGGGGAACTCGAAGGTCACCTTGCCCTTTGCGTCGAGGACCAGCCAGGCGGAGAAGGGCTTGCCGGATTTGCTGACGAACTTCTCGAGCAGGTCGCTCTTCTTCGTCGCCATCAGTTTCTGGATCTCCGGCACGGAGACTTCGCGCTGGAGGATGACCTTGCCGCTCTTGAAGGTGCAGCGTCTGGTCTCGCGCTGGGTGTTCTCGCAGAGGTAGTCGTTCGGCCCGATGAAGACGTTGCCGCCGCACTTCGGACATTTGCCGATGGGTTCCTGGCCGGTGAAATCGACCGGCGCCGCCGGCTCTTTGGACTTCGCTCCCTTGCCCTTGGCGTCGCGCTTCTCGAACTCGAACTTCACGTCCTTGTCCTTGTCGAGGGTGAGGAACGCCTTGAAGGCGCGGTTGGTCTTCTTGCTGATGAACTTGTCCAGCAGATCGGTCCGGCCGTTGGCGAGGAGCTTGGTGACCTGGGATTTGTCGATGGGCTGCTGGAGGATGATCGCGCCGGTCTTGAAGGTGCAGGACTTGCCGGGGCCGACCGCTTTTTCGCAGACGTAGTTCATCCCGTTTTCGAAGACGCGCGCGCCGCATTTCGGACAGACGCCGAGCGGCTCTTTGCCGCTGAAGTCGACCGGGGCCGCGTCTTTGCCGTCCTCGTCTTTCTTGTCCTCGCCGAAGTCGAACTTCACCTCGTTCTCGGGGGACAGCCTGATCAATGCGGCGAAGGGAAAGCCCTTCATGCTGCGGAAGCCCTGGAGCGGCCCGATCTGCTTGTCGCGGATCAGCGTCTCGACCTCGGCGGGTTCGAACATCCGGCTGGAAAGCACCTTTCTGACGGCGAAGTCGCAGCTCTGGCACTTGAACTCGCGGAACTTCTCGTGGACCACGCCGCCGCACTTCGGGCATGGCGTCTGGAGCACGCCGAAGTCGCCGGGAATGGTGTCCTTGTCGTAGCGCTTGGCCTTGCTGACGATCTCCTCGGTGAAGCGCCGGATCTCGCCCATGAACTGGTCGCGCGGCAATTGCCCACGCTCCATCTTCTTGAGCTGGAATTCCCAGTCGCCCGTCATCTCGGGCTTGGTCAGTTCGCTGACGCCGAGTCCGTCGAGCAACTGGACGAGCGAGATCGCCTTGGCCGTGGCCTGGAGCTCGCGTCCGTTGCGCAGGAGGTATTCCTCGGTGATGAGGCCCTCGATCGTGGCCGCCCGAGTGGCGGGTGTGCCGAGACCGCGCTCGCTCATGGCTTCGCGCAGTTCTTCGTCGTCGACCAGTTTGCCCGCGCTTTCCATCGCGCCGAGCAGCGTGGCCTCGGTGTAGCGCGCCGGCGGCTTGGTCGCGGTCTGTTTCACCTCGACGTCGGTCGTCTGGACTTCTTCGTTCGGTCGGATGGGAGCCAGGGTCGGGGCGTCGCCATCGGTCTGCGCTTCCTTGCCGTAGACTTCGAGCCAGCCGGCTTTGACCAGCACTTTCCCGACGCTCTTGAAAGGCTCCCCCACCACCCGGGTGATGCGGACCGTCTCCAGGAATTCGGCCGCCGGATAGAACACGGCGAGGAACCGTCGGGTCACCAGATCGAACAGCTTTTGCTCGGGCTCGCTCAGGTTCTTGGGCAGCTGTCCGGTGGGAATGATCGCAAAGTGATCGCTGACCTTCGCGTTGTTGAAGATCCGCTTGTTGGGATGGACCCAGCCTTCCTTCAGGATCTTGCCGGCGAACGGTGCGAAGACCGTGTCTCCAAGAGCCCTCAAGGTGTCGCGGACCGTTCCCGGATAGTCTTCCGGGAGGAAGCGCGAATCGGTTCGCGGATAGGTGAGCGCCTTGTGCTTCTCGTAGAGCGACTGGGCGATGGCCAACGTGTTCTTGGCGCTGAAGCCGAAGCGGCCGTTGGCCTCGCGCTGGAGGGTGGTCAGGTCAAAGAGGAGCGGCGAGAGCTGCGTGGCGGGCTTGCTCTCCTCGGTGACGGTGCCCGGCTGCCCGAGGCACTTGGCCCGGATACCTTCGGCCCGGGTCTTTTCCCATAGGCGCTCGGCCCTCTGCTCGGCGTCCCCGTCCTTGCCGTCCGTTCTCTTGAAGGTCTCGTCGAACCAACGGCCTTGATAGGCGCCGGCCAAGGCATGGAAGGATCCCAGCACCTCCCAGTAGTCCCGCGACACGAACTTCCGGATCTTCGCCTCGCGTTCCACCACGATGGCCAGGGTGGGAGTCTGCACCCGGCCGACGGTGGTCTTGTAGAATCCGCCCGCCTTGCTGTTGAAGGCGGTCATGGCCCGGGTGCCGTTGATGCCCACGAGCCAATCGGCTTCGGACCGGGACCGGGACGCATCGGAAAGGGGCACCATCTCGGCGTCGCTCCGCAGGTTTTCGAATCCAGCCCGGATCGCCTGGGGCGTCATGGACTGGAGCCAAAGCCTCTGGATCGGCTGCTTCGCCTTGGTGTGGGCGACGATGTTCCGGAAGATCAATTCGCCCTCGCGGCCGGCGTCGCACGCATTGACCAACCGGTCGACATCCTTCCGTTTGATTAGTTTCTGGAGAACCTTCAACCGGTTCACGTTCCGCTCGATCGGCGCCAGGGTGAACTCCGGAGGAAGGTGCGGCAGGGCGCCGAAGGTCCACTTGCCCCGCTTGACGTCGAACTCCTCCGGCACGGCCAGCTCCAACAGATGCCCGACCGCCGAGGAAACGACAAACTCGTCGTTCTCGAAGAAGTCGGCCTCTTTCTTGAAGCCCCCCAACGCCTTCGCGATGTCGGCCGCGACGGACGGTTTTTCGGCGATGATTAACGCTTTTCCCATGAAATGTGCCGGGTTTTAGCCACGCCAGAACAGGTTTGGCAATGGCAGTTTACAAACTTGTCCTCCCATATCGGCCTTCCTGGGCCGATTTCGGGTCGGAAAAGCCGGGCGGGAGAAGCTCAAAGCCGCTTCTCGTCCGCGTCGATATAGTCGATAAAGGTATTCAGTTCCATCCGCGCTCCCAGACCGCTCTCTTCCTTCCTCGTTTGCAGACGGGCCACGGCGGTTTGGTCCGTGGCGCGGGGATGATTCAGCACATGGTCCCGGTGCGAATCCTGGTCTGCAACGGAGGTCTTCACGTTGGCCCGGACCCAGTCACAGACCTGCCCGTCGATGGCCGAATGCTTTACGACCTCCACCATCTGTTCGTGCGTCGTTCCGGCCACTTTGAGCCAAAGCCCGTCGAACCCTTTCCCCAGATTCTCCCGATAGTCCGGATGCAGCTTTCCGGCGAGGTGGAGGCGGATCTTGTCCACGTAGCGCGGCAGATACACCCAGCCCGCCATGGTTTCGCGGGGGCTGCGGGGATAGATGATCGGTTCGCTCATAAGGCCGACAAAGAGAGGCATCAAGGTGCGAAGTGTCAATCTCCCCTCCCCAAGCCTCCCAAAACAAAGACATCCGGGATGGAATCCCGGATGTCCTCAAATCAGCTGGAGAAAGAAGGCTACCGACGACGACGACGGACGAGCTCGAACCCGATCAAGACCGCACCCAACACTGGCGCGACGACAGCCACTTCCGGGACTGCCGGAGGAATTGGAGGCGGAGCGAATTGATTCAATCCACTGCCCTTCACGAGCAATCGGTCAAAGGCGAGATAGTCACCGGTGATCTTGACGCTGCCGATCCCCACCGGGGACTGCCAACCCCAAAAGTCGAGCGCTGCAGAGGAGCTCGGCATGTCTTGGGCGACGTCGATCAAAGTGCCGGTGGTGTCGAACAAGCTGACACCGAACATCGCCGACATTTCCGCTGCCCCATAGAATCCGAACGCGTCGACCGGTTGGCTGAAATCAATCGTGACAGATGCGGCCGGAGCATCGGCTCCCAACGCTTTGGCGCTGGACTGCGCCGTGCCGGCGAAGCTGCCATTGAGCCTGAAACCGGGGTAGCTGGCACTGGACGAGGGCACTCCCGAGCCGGAGGCAGCTCCGGCACCCAACGGCGGATTTCCGTAAACGACCAGATTCCCGGAGGACGGCGACAGGCTCAGGGTTCCAAGACCGCCGAGGACGCTCAGCGGAGCGGTCACGGGGGTCACTCCAGCAACTCCCGACGACCCGTAATAGCTGAGGCCTTCGAAGTCGTCCGCCAAAGACCATGGCAGGGCGGCCTCCGAGCCAACCAAAGTCAGGGTGACCGCCTGCACCGAAACAACGGGCGCAAACAGCATCAGACCCAGCGCGCTGACCGATATAGAATTCATTGATATGCTCAAATCTTGGACACTTCTGACAGATACCAAGAATAGATGCAAGCTCCCCTTGGCTGATTGGTTCTGCCCTTCACCCCTCATGATTCGTAGGGAATTTCCCGATATCCCGAAGCGTCGCCCGATTCAGTTGGTTTCCAGCTGCACATCCGCACGTCGGCTGATACACCGATTCCCACATGCGCGTTCTCATCGCCACCGTCACCGCCGGAGCGGGACACTTGGCCGCTGCCCGGGCCTTGGAGGAATCGTGGAAATCGCTCCGGCCGAAGGACACCATCCAGACGGTCGACGTCCTCGACTTCGCCCCGAAGCTGATCCGCAAATTCTACGTCGACGGCTATGTGAAGCTCGTCGAAGCGGTTCCTGAGCTCTACGCCTACGCTTTCAAGAAGTCGGACGACCCCGCCAAGCTGGCACGGACGCTCGATTTCCGGAGAAGCCTCTCCCACAAAAGCGCGCGCGGCTTCGCCAAGCTGCTGGCCGAGTTCCAGCCCGACGTCGTCCTTTGCCCGCACTACCTGCCTTTGGAGATCATAGGCCATTTGCGGTCGAAGCAGCGCCTCGACACCCGGGCTGTCTGCATCGTCACCGACTTCGAGGCGCACAGCTTCTGGCTGGAGCCTTCAGCCGACCTTGTCTGCGTCGCCGCGGACGAAACCGGCGCGAGCATGGCCGCCAGGGGCATGGACCCGGCGAAGATCGTCGTCACCGGAATCCCCATCGGGTCGAAGTTCAGCCAACCGATCGACCGGCTCGAAGTCCGTCGCCGTTACGGCCTGCGGGACGACATCCCCACCCTGCTCGTGCTCGGCGGCGGCTTCGGCATGGGGCCCGTGGCGGAAATCTTGGCGGAACTCGACAAGGTGCCGGGCCATTTTCAAACGCTCGTTGTTGCCGGCCGCAACGAGGCTCTGCGCCGCGAACTCGCCGTGCAGGACCGAACCCACGCCACCGATGTCCTCGGCTTCAGCAAGAACATGCACGAGCTGATGACCGTCTCGGATCTCATCATCACCAAGCCCGGAGGGCTCACTTCTTCCGAAGCGCTGGCTCTCGGCAAACCGCTCTTCATCCTCAATCCCATCCCCGGCCAGGAAGCCGCCAACAGCGACTTCCTCCTTTCCCACGGTGCCGCCTTCAAAGCGAACCGCGTGCAAGACCTCGGCTTCCAGCTCAAGAAACTCCTCGGCTCCGCCAGACTCGCGCAGACCGCCGCCGCCGCGAAGGCCCTCGGCCGGCCCGATGCCGCCCGCGCCGTCTGCGAGGCGACTCTCGCGATGATGGCGAACAAACCGGCCGCGGCCTGAGTCCACGGCACCGCTTCACTCCATGGCCACCCGCCGCATTTGCCGGTCCGTCGCTGCAGCGACCATCCTCATCGCATGCCTGTGGACGGGGCGCCGGATGACTGCGGCCCAGGTCAAATCCGACGAGCAAATCGTCTTCCTGCCCGCCATCGCCCGCGAAACTGCCGATGGCTGGGAGATCTCCGTACGAGGCTTCGTGTATGAACCCGAAAGCCGGCCCGGCGCCAGGCTCGTGCTCCGCAAATACCTCGGCCTCGACGACGACACCTGGTCGGACGAAGAACGCCGCATCTTCCTCGAGCGGACCAAGCCGTTCCTGATCGACGCCGAAAGCCGGAGAACGGTCCGCGTTCGTATCGGCCCAGTGGACCAAGATCTGGCGCCCACCGACGGCTCCGGGGCGTTTGCCGGAATTGTGCTGATCCCTTCCGATCCAAACCTGGAGAAGCCGTTGGCGGTCGAAGCCGTGCTGCCTTCGGGAGACAAACGCCGTTTCACCGGCCCGGTGGAGTTCGTTTCAAAACGCGGGCTCACCGTCGTCTCGGACATCGACGACACCATCAAGATCACCGACGTGCGGAACCATCATGAAGCGTCGCTGAACACGTTCGCCCGCCCGTTCCAAGCCGTCGCCAACATGGCGCCGCTCTATCGAAACTGGCACACCCGCGACGGTGCGGCCTTCCACTATCTCTCCGCCGGACCCTGGCAACTCTACCCCGCCCTCGACGGCTTCCTCCACACCAACGGCTTTCCCTCACGCTCCGTCGTGATGCGCGCCATCCGGATCCGCGACGAACTCTTCGGCACCGACACGTCGGAAGAATACAAGCTGAGGGAACTCCGCCATTTGCTCGCTCAGTTTCCCCTGCGGGACTTCATCCTCGTCGGCGATTCCGGTGAGAAGGACCCCGAGACCTACGGCACCATCTTCCGCGCACATCCCGACCAGATCCGACGAATCCTGATCCGTGACGTCACCGGCGAGGCGTCCACAAGTCCCCGCTTTGCCGAGGCGTTCAGAAATGTCCCTCCGGACCACTGGCAGCTCTTCTCCAAACCGGCAGAGATCGTTGCCCCCTGATCTCGCTCCGTTCCCCAGTTGGTTTCACGGGAAACCCATTGCCACCCAGGGAAATCGCAGCATCGAAAGGGCGCTCCTCGCGATGCGGTCCCGCACCATCACGTCAGCTTCAGCTTCGGCAGATCCTGGGAATCGATCATCCCCACGGGCTCCCTCTTGGCATTGACCACGATCAGGTCGTCGATGCTCCGCTCGTTGAAGATGCGGAGCGCCTCGGCGGCGAGCGCGTCTTCGCGGATACTGACAGGGTTCTTCGTCATCACCTCGGCCAGCGGCGTTCCCAGCACGGAGTCGGATTCGGCCATGCTACGGCGGAAGTCGCCGTCGGTGAAGACGCCGGTCAGTTTGCCTCGTTTGTCCACCACGCTCACGCTGCCCGATTTGGCCTTGGTCATGACCATCAAGGCTTCCTTGACGGTCAGGCTTTGCAGCGCGACCGCGTTGCGGGCTCCCGCACGCATGATGTCCTTCACCCGCAGCAGGAGCGCCCGACCGATGGCGCCGCTGGGATGCAGCCTGGCGAAGTCCTTTTCCTTGAATCCCCGCGCATCGAGCAGCGCCATCGCCAATGCGTCGCCCATCACGAGCATGGCGGTGGTGCTGGAAGTCGGAGCGAGATTGAAGGGGCACGCTTCCTTCGGCACACGGCAGTTGAGGACCAGATCGCTCTCCTCGGCCAACGAGGAACGGGCCGCGCCGGTCAGGGCCACGATCTGGACGGAGAATTGCCGTAGGGCCGGAAGCAGACGGAGCAACTCCTCGGACTCGCCCGAGTAGCTCATGGCGAAGACCACGTCGCCATCACTGACGATGCCCACATCGCCATGGAGCGCATCGACGCTGCTGAGGACGAAGGCCGTGCAGCCGGTGCTGTTGAAAGTGGCGGCGATCTTCTGGGCCACGTTGCCGGACTTGCCGATGCCGACGAGGACCATCTTCCCGCGCCGCGCCAGCATCTCCAGCAGCAGCGCGACCATAAGCTCGAAGGACTTGTCCAGCCCGTCCCGGACGGACTGGAGGGCGGCGATCTCGATATCGAACACTTCCCGGGCCCGCGACAGATGAGTCATCGGAGGACACTGTCAACGCACCCGCCGGTGCAGCAACGAAGTTTCGCGGGAACGACCCTTTCCCTGCGATCAAGGCTGGACGTCCAAATCCCGGAAGACGTCCTGGATGGCCCGCTCCGCCTCGTGCTCGTCCGATCCAGAAATCTCGATGTGCAACGTCGAGCCCAATGTCGCGCTGAGCAGGAGAATGTTGAGAACGCTCCGGGCGTCCGCCATCCGGGTGCCGAGTCTGAGGAGAATCTGGGAACTGAAACAACTCGCCGTCCGCACAAGATGCGCGGCTGGTCTCAAGTGAAGCCCTTTTGACCAAGGCACCGATACTTCGACTTTTTTCATGGCGTTGATTTCCCGCAATAAACTCGACAGCGGCCGTTGCGGCAGTGCTCAACCAAGCTGAAAAATTCGCGTCAAACCCGAAAACTTTCCATTTGATCTCCGCCAAGGCGCTTCTACTCTTCGTCCGTCAACCAAACACAACTCTTTATGAAATCTCTCGCTCTCCTTACCGGTCTGTTCGTTGCCGCAGCCCTTAGCGCTTCGGCCGAAGAACTGACGCTCAGTGGCAAAGCCACCTGCGCCAAGTGCGACCTCAAGCTGTCCAAGACCTGCGCCACCGTGCTGCAGGTCGAGAAGGACGGAAAGACCGTCACCTACTACCTCGAAGGCAAGCCCGTGTCCGGCTTCCACAAGGAAGTATGCTCCGAAGCCCACGCTGCCAAAGCCACCGGCACCGTCAGTGAGAAGGACGGCAAAAAGATCCTCACGATCTCCAAGATCGAAACGACGAAGGCTAAGTAACCGGCTCCCACAGCCCAGTTTCCAAAACCCGCGGCCCCGAAAGCCGCGGGTTTTTCCGTTTGCGAGTCGGAGTTGGACCTCCATAACCTCCGCGAGGTCGCGGCCGACGAAAGTTTCGGTCGCGACCTCCAGTTTTTCCCTATGAGCACTGCCATTGTTTCTCTGAGCGACATCAACGCGACCATCGCCGGCCTCCACAAGCTGTCTCGCAACCTATGGTGGACTTGGAACCAGGGCGCCCAGGAAGTCTTCCAGGAGCTTTCCCCCCGCGGCTGGCAGAACCTCTACCACAACGCCGTCGCCGTGCTCCACGAGGTGAGCGAGACCGAGCTTCGCGCCCGGTTGATGGATTCCGAGTTCGCCAAGCGCGTTCGCGAGGTGCTCAAGGACTTCGAGACCTACATGGCCGACCAGAACACGTGGGGCCGAAAGAACGCGCCCGAGCTCCACCAGCGCCATGTGGCCTATTTTTCGGCCGAATTCGGCTTCCATGAGAGTCTCCCCATCGCCGCCGGCGGCCTTGGTATCCTCGCCGGCGACCACACCAAAGCAGCCAGCGATTTGGATCTCGGCTTTGCCGGCATCAGCCTGTTCTACCGGGAGGGCTACTTCCAGCAGGCCATCAATCCGGACAACTGGCAGACGGAGTACTACACCCTGCTGAACCCGAAAAACCTCCCCATGGAGCCCGTCCTGGATCCCAAGGGCGAACCGGTCGTCTGCTCCGTGGTCATCGCGATGACGCAGGTCTTCTTCCAGGCTTGGCGCGTCAACGTCGGGCGCGTCCCCGTCTACCTGCTCGACACCAACCGGCCCGAGAACGAACCGCGCTTCCGCGATCTCGCCCTCCGGGTCTACGGCGGCGACAGCACCACGCGCATCATGCAGGAGATCCTCCTGGGCATCGGCGGCGTCCGCCTGCTGCGCGCGCTCGGCTACCAGCCCTCCACCTTCCACATGAACGAAGGCCACGCCGCCTTCCTCACCCTCGAGCTGATCCGCGAGAAGCTCACTGCCGGCAAATCATTGGAAGAGGCCAAGGCCCTGACCTCGCAGGAATGCATCTTCACCACCCATACCCCGGTCGAAGCCGGACACGACCGCTTCAGTGCGGATCTCATGGGCTATGCGCTGAACAAGGTGCCCACCGGCCTCAAAGTGACATTCGACGACATCATGGCCTTGGGCCGCGTCGATCCGACCGACGTGACGGAGCCCTTCTGCATGACCGTGCTCGCCCTCCGCTTCTCCCGTGCTGCCAATGGAGTCAGCGAACTCCACGGCGAAGTCAGCCGCCACATGTGGAAGGAGCTCTACCCTGGCAAAAAGGTCGAAGATGTCCCCATCGGACACATCACCAACGGCATCCACATCATGGGCTGGATGAAGGGCCCCGTCCGCCGCTTCTGGAAGCGCAAAACCGCCATCGCCGCCAACCCCGCCCTCGCGGGAGCGGTCTCCAGTGAGATCACCAGCTTCTGGAGAGCCAAATCCGCAAGCCATTGGGAGCAGGAAGTCGACACCCCGGAATTCTGGAAGATGGTCACCGACCCCGGATTCATCAGCGACGAAGAGCTCTGGGCCCTCCGCTATCGGCTCCGCCGCGAGTTGATCGAATTCGCCCGCCGACGGCTCATGGCCCAGGGACACCGCACGGCCCAGGACGATTTCATCACCTTCGAGCACCTGCTCAATCCCGACGCGCTCACCATCGGCTTCGCCCGCCGCTTCGCCACCTACAAGCGCGCGCCGCTCATCTTCGACCAGTTCGACAACATGGTGAAGCTCGTCCACGACGCCCAGCGCCCCGTCCAGTTCATCTTCGCCGGCAAGGCCCATCCCCGTGACGACGAGGGCAAGAAATACATCCAGAAGGTCATCCACCTCAGCAAGTTCAGCGAGCTCAAGGGCAACCTCGTCTTCCTCGAAAACTACGACATCCACGTCGCCCGCCAGATGGTCTCCGGCTGCGACGTCTGGCTGAACAACCCCCGCCGACCGCTCGAAGCCTCCGGCACCTCCGGCATGAAGACCACCGTCCACGGCTGCTTGAACCTGAGCATCCTTGATGGCTGGTGGAGGGAAGGCTACGACGGCCACAACGGCTTCGCCATCGGCGACGACTCCAATCCGGACAACGTCGAGGAACAGGACCAGCAGGACAGCGCCAACCTCTACAAAGCGCTGACCGAGGAAGTGGTCCCCTGCTTCTTCGAACGCGACCCCCAAGGCGTGCCGCGGAAATGGATCCAGAAGATCCGCCACTCCATGGCCACGCTCGCCGCCCAGTTCAGCACCAACCGCATGGTCAAGGACTACGCCACCAAGTATTACGCGCCGAAGTGAGCCCGTAGCCGCCGAGGTGGCGAGGCGGACCCAATCCAGAGGCAAGGACTTTTCTCGCTCAAAGTGCGGAATAGAAGCACGGAGCCGACGGGAGCCGGCGTCACCGTGCTATCCCACTACGGCCTGCACCCGAAGATCCCGCAGGCTGAAGAGGGCGTTGGACTGGAGATGCTTCAGTTTGCGGGCTCCGTCCCGGCGGTTTGGACCGAACCGTTCCCGGTTCTCCTCAAACACGTCGTCCACGTAGGCGCGGGTGCCGAGAACCGCGCCATCGACGAAGTAACGGACTCGGCAGCGGAGATAGTCCGTTACCGCCAGCTTGCCATGGTCGCCGACCACGGACTTCACGCGTTCCGGATCGATGCCGCGCCGGACCGTCGGCCTCTCTCCCGGTTGGTTCACCCCTTCCGGGTCGCCTTGGCCGAAGAGCCAGACGCGGTATTGGGTCAAAGACTCGTTCAAGGTGGCTTCGGCCCGTTGCGCGGCGATGATCACGGTGCGCAGGCCCTGCCGGGCGGCACGTTTCCCGGCCACCGCCTCCGCGTAGCCACACCAGCGGTAGTCCTTAGGATCGTCCACCAAGCCGGCCCTGACGGGATTCAGATCGATATAAGCGGCCATCGTGGCCAAGGCCTCCCCGGCTCCGTCCACCAACACGCTCTTGAAGCGCTCCTCCCACAACGTGCCCTTGCGGCCCTGCTGCTTGTTGAACCACTGGGTGAACCGCTGCTTCAAGAGCTTCATGAACGCGCTCAGGTCCCACATCCGGGCGAAGAAGCTTTCCCGCAACGCCTGCCGCTCGTCCTCCGGCAACATCTCCAATCGTTGCCGGATGGTCTGGGCGAAACCCTTGCTGTAGCCGAGCTCCAACTGGCCCAGCAGCACTTCGTCCGACGGCAAGGTTTCCGGCCGTTGCGGCACTTCCACGAGAATGTGGAAGTGATTGGACATGATGCAGTAGGTGACGACGCGCACCCCGCAGAAGGCTTCGTAGTGCCGCATCCAGGCCGCGAACTGTTCCCGTTCCGCATCGCCCAAAATAAACCGGCGGTCCACGACCCGGGAAATGCAGTGGTAATAGGCCACTGGATGGAGTTCGAAGGTTTTTCTAACTATTGACCTGTCCCTTTGAATACGGGCAGCGCCCCTGAGGCCGGGGTGTTGAAGACGGTCTGGAGCCGGTTCAGCGTGTCATACTGCTTGATCGTTGAAAGCCGGAGATTGGTGGTTTCCTTGAGATCCAGCTGATAGACGAGCGGCGAGTTCGGCAGGTAGGTGTAGGTGCCCGAATAGGTGCCGTCGGAGACGGTCTGGAGGCGGGAGGCCGAGTCGTAGCCGTAGGTGACGCTGAACGCGGCGGGACTGGCGTAGAGCTTGGTCCGTCTCAGGTAAGTGTCGTAGCCGTTGGTCACGGACAGTCCGGCGAGGGTGCCGCCGCTGTAGGACTCGGCGATGGGCGTCCCGAGCCAGTTGAGCGCCAAGGTCGTGGTGGTGGCCCCACGCGACACCGTCTGCTGGCGGCCCATCCGGTCGTAGGTGTAGCTGGCCCCGGGAGTGGAGACGGGATCGCTGGAATAGGCCACGGCGGCAAGGTCTCCGTCCTTGGAACTCCCGTCAAACCCATAGGAATAGGTAGTGGTTCTCAAACTGTTGACCTGTCCCTTTGTATTGTTTCGCGCGACATCGCGGAACCGAGTCGCAACCCTGACCGAAGGCGAACCGGGCGTGCTGGGATGAAACAAGCTCGCAAAACCAGGCCCCTGCGTTGACCGGGGCCGCGCCCCGAGACGGGCATAGCGTTGGTTTGTTCAGTCTGACGTAGGCCATCTTTCCTTCTCATGTGAATGGTTCGCAGCCGAGAAGCTTGTTCCGCTTCAATTCCGTTCGCATCAAGCAAGCGTGCCTTGGTTGGCGTGTGAGGTTCAATTTCATTCCCCAGCGAACACAATCATGCCGGAATCAATGGTTCTTATATTATTTATCTTAATTCCAGCTACCGAAACAGGTGTGTTTTCCGACATTGTCGGATCGAAGCAAATCCCCAGCCTCAAAAATGGCCCTCCAAAAACGCAACGGTGGCCGAAAGCCTTGGGAAAACAGAGGGCGTATGACCGCGTGGAAGGGGCCTGGGAGGGCGATCCGCGCGTCGGTTCGACAAGGGTCGGCGGAAGGCCGTTTCGCCCGGAAAACCCCGTGGTTGTCCGTATAATTCCGACAAACAGGCTTGACGGC
>JBBQXJ010000022.1:0-57466 GCA_038209745.1 Verrucomicrobiota bacterium | reverse complement strand
TTATACGGGCGTTCGCGGGGTTTTCCCAAGAAAACAACCTCCCGGCGACCCCGCTCAACACGACGCGCGGAACGCTCTTCCTGGCTCGTTCTCCTCCCTCATGCGCTCCTGCTTTCCTACCCCTCTTCGGCCACCGATGCGCGAGCAGGCGCTCCAACACATCAGGCATCGGCAAGCGGCCGCGCCCATAGGGAGTCAACAGCCGAGCTTCGGCGGCTCGACAGCGAGGGTTCTTTATCGCCTTTCTAATCGCTGCGCGGGCGTCGGCAGAGTCGAGGCGGTGGTTTTGCAAGAGGGCTGCTGTGGCCTGGCTCAGGCCGAACTGAGCGAGCGCCTGGGGAAGTCGCGGACGGGGGGTGCGATAGTTCAGACCGGCGAGGCCGTCGGCTTTGAAGCGCTGGCGGAGGCGGTACGCGGTCGGATGGCTGATGCCAGCGAGACGGGCGGCCTCTTTGACCGGGAGTCCCCGGTGGCAGGCGTCATTGAATGTCTGGAGTTGGAGCAAGGCGCGGGCGGGTTGGGTGGCGGTGGAGTTCATCGGGTGTGTGGGTCGATGTTCCAGGAGATGGAAGGCCCGTCGGTGACCCGCATGGATCACCGACGGGGGGATACTGCTCCCGGGGTTCAGCATCCCATCCAGTCACCGAGCCGCCACTCGCGAGACTGAAATTCAGAAAAAGGACCGGCAAAAAAGTGAGGGCCGGGCGAGTCCCACACAGACCCGCCCAGCCGGTAGCGCAAACGATTGCTCCTGTCCGGATGGCTACCAAATTGAAAAAGTGGAGTCCGACGCGCTTGCCCAGACCTCTTGCAAAACACCGTGGTGCCCTTGCATTTCGTCTTTGATCGCAAAGCGGGGTGTGGACACCCCTCGCGGGCTCCGGGACCGTCCTGGAGGGTTTGGTGGGCATCGCTAGTAGCTGTAGGGGCGTTGGACCGAGACCTGTTTCCGCAGTGCGGCCACCTCAGCGGCCGTGGTTTTGTTCTCCCGGCGGTCTGAGAGTTGGATGGAGATCAGCTCTTTGGTTAAAGCCAAGAGCTGGGAATTCACGCGGGCGGTGGTGGCTTCATCGGCCCCATCCTTGAGCTGATTGAGGGCCGCCATGGACTCTTCCAGCCCGAACTGCCGTCGGCCCAGCCCGACGGAGCGGCTGCGCCTCTCATCATTGGCGGCGAAGGCGGCCGTATCCGAGGCGATCTCACCCGGGAGAGTGTCGCGCTGTTGCTTGCGCGCACCGATGCGGGCATCGAATTCGCCGAGATCGGTGGCGCGGATGCCGATCCGTTTGTCCGTCTGTTCCAGCTCGGCGCGGAGGCCCGGGATGGACGCACGTTTAGCGTTCAGTTTTCTTCGGTTCTCATCGAATTGCGCCTGCATCTGCTCGAATTCGTCGAGTTCGGCGGCTCCAAATTTGACACCCGTCTCAAAATTGATTTTGTCACCGGCTTTTAATCTTTCCCGGATGGCATCCCGCTCGGCTTTGGATGTGCCCACCAGTTCGGGGAACCGTCCAGATTTGGCGTCTTTCCCTGTGCCACTGCCCTGAATTATGGCGGCCTGATCGTTGAGCGCCTGCTCCTGGGGCGAGAAGACGGGCTTGCCGTCCACCAGCCTGACCGTGGTTGCGGCTTCGGCCTCGGCGAGTTTCTCCGCAATGGCCTTGGAGCGTTGCTTGTCCTTGGTCTGTTTATCCGCCAGAGCGTCGCGGTCCGCGATGAGCTTGGGCAGCTCTCCGGTGGCGGCGGTGAGCGCGGCATGTTTCTCGGCGATGGCGTGGGCTTCGGCGCCGGCGGAGTCCTGGGCGGCGGTGATCTGTTTGTGCAGGGCGAGGATGCGGTTCAGATGGGCGATCTCGTCGTCATTGATGAGGCCTCGGGCTTTGGCGATGGCCAGGGCCGACTTCAGCAATGAGTCCTGGGCTTCGCCCACCGTGGCCAGGGCGGCGGCCTGGACGGCGAGGAGCTTGTTCGCCTCGGCCGCGCGGGAGTTGACATCGGCAAAGGCCCCGGCCACCCGCTTGAGCTGGTCGTGCCAGATGGCGGATTCCACGCGGGCTGCTTGCAGATCTTCGCGCAGCCCCTTGAGTGATGGGGCGAGGCCGCTGCCACGGAAGACATCCCCGAGCGCCTTAAATTCCTTCAGCTCGGCATTGAGCCGTTGGACCTCTGAAACAACCGACCCAACCCCGACCGTCAGCGCCGTCGACCCCAGGGCGATGGGGCTGGAGAGGATGCCAGAGAGGAAGCCTAGGCCGGGGATCTCGCGGCCGAGCCCTTTGAGCGCGCCCTTGAGGCCATGGATCAAGTCGATCGACTTCTTGGCGCCTTCCTCGTCCAGCTTTTGGTCTTCCTGCTGGAGCTTTTGCTTTTCCGCGAACTGCTTCCGCAGGAAGTCGGTCGCCGCATTGCCGCCGCCGGTGGGGGCGGGCGCATTGGGGATCGCGGGGCTGTCGGGAGACGCCGGGGCGACCGGTGTTTTGAGCGTCTCCTCGTAATAACGGCGGGCCTTTTGCAGGGCAATGAGATGGGCCTCCTCAATCCCATACTCCTCATTGAGCTGTTTTTTTTGAGAAATCTGGCGCTTCAGGCTTTCCTCGGTGCCCTTGGCGCCGGCCAGGTCGGCCGGGGTGGTGATCTTGATCTCGAAGTCGGCCATGGCTCAGGAAGCAGTGACGGCCTTTTCAGGCAGGATTTGCACAGCGCCACCCAGTGCGTTGCCGAGGATCTCAAGGGTGGCGTAGTCGGTGGCAAGGTTCCGCTCGGTGTTCGCCGGATCCCGAAGAAATTCGATCAAGCACTCCAACCCGCCGAGCGTTGCCGGCCCGTTCGAGGCCAGATGCGCGGCGCGGTGTTCGGCGATCTCCAGCAGCAGGCTGCGCAGCTCCGAAATTGGCACGCTCCGGCATTCCGCCAGCTCCATCCGGCGCAGCGCCTCGCCGGCGTCGGCCAGGGTCTGCAACCGCGCGACCGCCGATGCCTTGGCCACGGTGATAAAAGGTGAGGAACCTCCGTTTTTCTCCGCACTATGGAGGAGTTGCATCTCCTGTTCTGCGAAGCTCTCTTCCAAGGTCAGCTTGTTCAGATCGGCCTTCATCCGGTTGTAGCGGTGGATAGTCCCAACCAAGGCGGACGAGAGCTTGCGCCAGGCATCATGAACTCGGTGCTGCAGATTGGCTGGGAGGGGAACGGTCATCGGGAAAGAGGCGCAAGTCCGCGCATGTTGGGCGAATTGGTCAGGGCGACACTGTCGAGCCGCAGCGGTCGCACTCGGTTGTTGCCCAGCTTCTCGACCTGGTCGGCGCGAAAGGTGGGGCTGACTAAGCGGAACAGGCCTCCAGCAATGGCGGCTTCGCCGGAAGAGGTCCAATCGGGCCGGGCCAACAGGGTGTCGCCCGCGACACGGAGATCATTGATCCATCCGGCGGCTTCGGACGACTTGGCGGCATCGTAGGACTGGTGGTCGTAGTCGAGAAGCAGTCCGGGGAAATTGGGCTGCGCTTGATCCCGATCAAACGCGGCCAGCATCGCCCGCAACGCCTGGTCGTCGATCACCTGGACCGGGCCACCAGCAATGGGGAACTCGCCGGTCTTGAGCAATTCTAACCAGCCGTCGGCACTGGGAGAGAAGGACCGGTTCATGAGCAAGGCATCGGGGGACGGCTGGGAGCGGCCGTTGAGGTAGACTTGGGCCTGGGCAAGGTTCCAATTTTCTTCAAAGCTCCCACCCCTCTCGACCTGCAACCGATTGCACAAAGCCGAGATGGCACAGGACTCGGATTCGGGCAGCCCGAAGTCTCCGGGCAAGGCGCGCGCGACGCGCTGCCAGCTCTCCGCGTAGGAAAGCCCGTCCCGACGGCGACCGTCGGCGATCATCTGGCGGGCGCGGTTGGAAAGCGTGCCCATCACAGTTCGACCGTGAGATTTTCCACGGTGGTGCCGGCCGCGAGCTGGGCTTCGGCCCACGCCACCGCGGATTCGTAGGCGGCGCTTCCATCGGGGTCTGCGGCGGCGGAGGTCGCGGCCAGCGTCTGCATTTCCGGCTTGGAACCGATGGCCTTGAACTCGGCTTCGGCTTCGGCGCGCTCCGTGAGGGACAAAGCACTGAGGCCGCCGGGCAAGGCTGCCGTGATCTTCCGCACGTAGTCGCTGGTGGTTTCCTCCTGTTTGAAACGGATCTCAAGCGAGAGCGTGGAATTCAAGTAGGCGCTCACACCGGCCGCCAGCTCGGCGTCTTTTGACGCCAAAACCGCTTGGTCTTCGGGCGACTGGGTGAGCGTGGCCGCAATGGCATTGCGGTCGTTCAGGAGATTGGTCAGCTCGCGGTGGTTCATAGGGGAATCGCTTGGGGGTGGATCACTTGACGCGGAACGACTCGACCTCGCTGTAGAGCTTCATCATGGCTTCGGCGTAGGGCACGGCCGCCGGGTAGCGGTCTCCGTGGTCGGTGGTGGCGCCCAAGGAAAGGCTCACGAGCTGGCGGACGGGGGCGCTCTTCTCGATCTCCTGGTCGAGCCAGATCTCGGGCGATGTCACCAAATCCTTCAGGCGTAGGCGGACCGTCTCACGGGTCGTGGCGAGCCGTTCCTGGATCAACGGGCTCAGGGTCTTGTGGATGAACAGATGGACGGCGTCCCGCAGTTCCGTTTCGCGCTCCGCCAAGATCGACTGCATGTCCGCAATCTTGGCGGGAAGCAAAGCCGCCTTGACCTGAAGACGGCCGATGAGATCCAGCTCCTTGTCGGAGCTGCCCAAGCCCCATTTGCGGACCAGGACGGCCAGCTCCTTCTCGGCGGTGACTTTGGCACCCTCCCAGCCGTCGCACTCGGTGCGGAAGCTGTCGTGGGCGGAGCGGATCTTGCGGAGTTCTGGGAGGGTCATGGAGAGAGGGGGTTGGGTTCGGGGACGGACCGGGCCGCCTTCAGTGCGGCGTAGGCCTGGGAGAGCTTTCGAGACGACCTTCGACCGGTGAGCACAAGCCGGAGGTGATCGCGGTCGACGCCCAACGCGGCCGCATCGGCCACGATGCCGGGAATCCGGCTGGCTCGGCGTTGTTGTGCGGCGGGTCGCATGGGTAGATGGATAACCATTCAGGGTGCATCTTGTCAACAGAATGGTTTTCCCACCACTTCCGGTGCGGCTTAGCTTTCATTAAATGAGAAAGACAAGGCTGGACGAAATCGACGCCGTAATCGGCAGCCGACTCCGGGACGCCCGTGAGAGCATTCTGGGGCTTGCACAAAAGGCCTGTGCGGCACAGATCGGATTGGAGCGCAGCACCCTCGCAAATTACGAGGCGTGTCGGACGCCTCTGCGGTTCGAGGTGGCGCTACGGTTCTGCCGCCAGTTCATCATCTCAGAAGAATGGCTGGCTACCGGACGCCACAAGGCGTTTCACCAGGCACTTGAAGAGCGCGGCACCAAAGGACCATTCGACGACGAGGCATTCGATGGGCCTGTTTCCAGGCGCCAGTGTATGGATCTTTGGTCCGATCCAGCCACGCGCCACATCCGGGAAGGGACGCTCTTCAGCGAGGCATACCGGACCGTTCTGGCGCCCCGCTATGCGGAGCTTGTCCGAAAATTCACCCACCATCAGCTCATCCAGCTCTCCGATGCCGACCATTGGGAAACGGCGGTCAACTACCTCAAGGCACTCCACGAACGACACATCATCCTGTTGAACAACGAAGCCAGGAACCAAGGCGCACGGGAGCCTCTCTACTGGAGAACCTACACCCGCCGGATCTACGAAGCCGCCGTCGACACCATCCGCAATCTGATGACCATGCCTCCCGCTGACTGGGAAAAAACTTCCACAACCCCAAATTTACCTTTGCAAGCAGTTACCGCATACGGTAACAGTGAAGCCGTGCTTCCGGCCCTTCCAAATCTCCTCGCCCGTCTGAATGCAGTCACAGAGGAACACGGCAAGAAATCGGAACTCGCTGCTTTTCTGGGTGCAACTCTGCCGAGCGTCTCGGTGTGGTTGTCCGGCAAGCGCGAGCCTGGCGGTGACACGGCTCTGCGGATGCTTGAATGGGTCCAAGCAGCCGAAGCCACACAACAAAAAAGCCCGGCCTCTGCTGAAACAGCGACCGGGCCGAAGACCCGAACCAAGAAGATCAAAAGCAATGAAACCCTCAAATCGAGTCCCCAGAAGGAATAGAGCAACGCCCGCGCCGGCGCAATCCCGCGAAAAGCAGAGCAATGTAACAGCGCGTTCCTTTGCCCCAGATCCCCACTTGCCGCACGGTGCGGGAAGTGCTTCGTCCGGTGTTCTCTTGCCCCCTGAGCATCCGCTGAAGAACGGGTGGTGCGAATTCTACTGCGTCTGCGACGTTGCGGACATTGGCCAGACCACGGACGGGGAGCATTGGCTCAGGGAGGATCAGATCGGCGAGGATGGAATCGAGTGGAGGCATCTCACGCCGGACGAAGCGCGCAACTGGATCCTGGAGCAGACCTATGCCGGGCATCTCATCACGCCGGACACCGCCGAACACGCAGCGTGCGCCTTTGCCCCAGATCCCGAAGCGACGTTCCGTCGGACTCTGCCTTCCTCTCATATTCTGTCGCATGGTTGGGAGTCGGTCACCGGCGTCCCCGTGTTGGGCGAGGATCTTGTGCAGGCCAGGGACCACACTTATTGGCTCCTAACCTTGACCGACGATGGCACAACCACGAAGGCCGCCGCGATGAACCGCCTGCAATCGCGCGCCTGGCTCGTGGATTTCTTCGTCCCGGAGAACCTCCGCTTCGCAGTGAGCGAAGATTGGCAAGGGATCGACAGTTCCTGGATCGAGACGGAGTTTCGCAAAAACAAGGCGCTGCTGCATCTGCTCGCCGAAGTCGCCGGACGCTACGAAGAAGAGAACGACCCAAAAGGGAGCACCCTCGCGGCGGGCTACTGCGAGATGGTGAGCGACGCCCATGCGGCCCTCGACCAATTCCTGGACCAGATGCTGGCCCACGCGGCCAGCGTGTATCATCTGCGGGATGAGCTGGCGACGATCCAAGGTCTCCGTTCCTCCAACCAAGCGGAAGAAAGGAGGGCGGCGTGAAGGCGCGGAAAGAGATTCGTTATCCAGGGCGGGCGAACCTCTGGAATGTGGGGGAGATGAACCGCATCCACGCCGAATTCGCCCGGCGTTTTCCCTCTCTGCTCAAAGACATGGCCCGGCCGGCGGACAGCCTCGGCGGGGGCGGGCGGTTCCGGGTGACGACGCTGGTTCCGACAATGGAAGAGGCGCTGCTGGGCAGCTCGGCCGAAGACCTGCAACGGTGGGCTTCCGTGTGCCGGTATAACAGCGAAGCTCTCGGTCGGTATGTGGCCGTGCTGGAAGCGGAGGTTGCGGAGGACCGGTCCGAAAAGCGGGATGCCTGGCGCTCCTTTAAGCATGAAGCTCTGGTGGCGGCTCGAAGGCAACTTGGGCCGCCCCGCCAGTGGATGAGGGAGGCTCTGGACGACGCACCGATGGGGGCGATCCGCCGTCTGTCCGGATGCCTGGCAGACTACGGCAAGACCCTGCTTGGAATGGAGCCCAAGCTCTGCGCCGGGCGGAACTGAAGCATTGCCGGCCTGGCTTCAAAGCGTGATCGATTCATGAATACTTGCCCCACATGTCGGGCGTTGCTCGCGGTCAACGCGGTGGCCTGCCCGCGTTGCGTCCACCGTTTTCCCGAGCCGGGCGCGGTGGACGTGAGAAAGCCGGGGAATGTCCTGGTGTTGACGGGGTGCGCGGTGTTTTGGATCGGTGTGGTCGTGCTGGTTTGGAAATGGTCGGTGGCCGGTCAATGACCCAGGACATAAAGGAAGGCAAACGCCCCGGCAACCCCGGGGCGTTTTGCTTTGGGGCGGTTGGCTTGACCGCGGCGGTAGTCTTTCAGGCATGGCAGAGCGTGAGACAATCGAGGAATTCGCGACCGCCCATCCCAGCCTCGATTTTCCGGGACGGTCAAAGATCACTCTTCAGGAGATGTCGCAGAAGATCATGGTCTGCGAACGGCACCTTTTGAATTTAATCGACGAGGGCTCGCTGAAGGCGACGTTGGCCGAAGGCATCCGGTCGCGCCGGGCGGCAACTCGGGTGACCCGCAAGGCCTGGCTCCGCTTCCTCCAAAGTCGGCTGTTTTCCCATATGCGGAATCAGCGCAGCCGGCGTGCAGGGGCTTTGCAGAACGGGTGAAATGGGGTGGAACACCCGTTACACGTTACACCCCCATTTTCGTGACTGCGATTCTGTCGGTATTTTGAAAACGCCGAGTTCCAACGTTGAAACATCAATGCTTTGCGTAGTCGATTCTGGCGGACGTGAGGGAATCGCGAGATTGGCTGATCCCGGAAAAGCCGGACAAGAGCCCGGATGGATTTCCAACGTAAGTCGTTGATCTGCGCTCTCCTTCGTGGTGTTTCACCCTATTCCGGACAAACCGACAACTTCGCGGTCAAGGTTCAGAGAAGAGCCAATTGGTGCCGACAGAGGGGGTCGAACCCACACTCCCGTAAGGGAACAAGATTTTGAGTCTAGCGCGTCTGCCAATTCCGCCATGTCGGCACCCAGAAAAGGCGAGGCGGAACTTAGGGAGATCGTTCTCCGAGTGCAAGAGACTATTCGAGGGACTTGGCGGACCCAAGCGGGAGAGGGATTTTGCGGCGACGAGCGGTTCGCCCTTTCCACGGGAGGAGGCGAGGGACAACCGCGGTCTGAGCCGGAACGACGCAGTCCAAAGCAGGGTCGGCTCCCAGCCTGCCCAGTGGGGCGGGGCAAGAGCCCAGGGTTGCCCATCGTGCTACGCGCTCACCGGTCAGTGGTTACCGCCAGACTTCGGTGTGACGGGCAGGGATGCCCGTAATACGGGGCTCCGCCTCGCTTCGGACGCAGGTTCCCACTGCCTCGTTCCGGCTGTGGCCGGCGGGTTGGACCGGAAGCATTATCTGTTGGCTCGCATTGACGGGCTGCGCTGCCTAGACAGCCGGGGTGTCGGACGCGACAACCATTGTGCTGGCCGTGATCGCCGTCGTGTTCATCGGCCTGTCCAAGGCCGGGTTCGGCGGCGGACTGGGCATGTTGACCACGCCGCTGTGCGTGGTGGCGTTCGCCCGGGAGGGTCATTCGTCCTCGTTCGCCATCGGCACATTGCTCCCGCTGCTGTGCGCCGGAGACATGTTTTCGCTCTATCACTACTGGGGGAAATGGCGGCGGGAGAACCTGCTGTATCTCCTGCCGGGCGCGGTGGTGGGCGTGGTGATCGGCGTGCAGCTGGTCGGGAAGTTTTCGAACCGTGAACTGAACCTCGCGATCGGCATTCTCGCGGTCACCTTCGTGGTCTTCCAGTGGGTCAAGGAACGGATCTTCGCGGCCGAGGGCGCCTTCGCGCCGAACCATGCGATCGGTGTTCCTTGTGGTATCGGCATGGGGATCACTTCGACTTTCGCGCATGGGGCGGGACCGGCCGCGAGCCTGTTTCTCATCCCCCAACGCATGCCCAAGGAGATCTACGTCGGGACCACCGTGCTGGTGTTCACCTGGATCAACTGGATCAAGATGCCGTTCTTCGCGGCCAAGGGAATCATCACCGGCGAAACGCTGTGGCTGGATCTCAAGTTGTTGCCCTTGATCCCCGTCGGCGTGTGGCTGGGCTTGTGGCTGAACCGCCGGATGTCGGACCGCTGGTTCCTGCGGATCGTCTACGCGCTGATTTTTCTGACGGGGGTGCAGTTGATCGGAAACTTCGACCTGGTCGCTTGGATCCGCTGATCGGACTGGCGGCCGTCCGGCTGCGAATCTAGCGTGGTCTCCACACAATGAAGCGACGTTTCCCCATCGCCTTGACCCTCGCCGGTTCCGACAGCGGCGGCGGGGCCGGGCTGCAGGCGGATCTCAAGACCTTCGCGGCGATCGGCGTCCATGGAACGAGCGCGATCACGTGCCTGACGGCGCAGAATCCGAAGGGCGTCTTCGGAATCCAGGCGGCCACGCCGGAGATGGTGCGGCGACAGATCGAGGCCGTTTTCGCGGAACTTCCGCCCGCAGCGGCGAAGACAGGGATGCTCTTCAGCACGGCGATCATCCGGGTGGTGGTGGAGACGTTTTCCAGGAAGGGCGCGCCGCCGCTGGTGGTGGATCCGGTGATGGTGGCGACGTCCGGGTCGCGGTTGCTGAAGCCGACGGCGATCAAGACGCTGCTCGGGGAACTGCTGCCGTTGGCGACGCTGGTGACGCCGAACCTGGACGAAGCGGAGATCCTGCTCGGGCATCCCGTGCGGACGCTCGAAGCGCTGCGCGAGGCGGCGCGGGAGATCCACGAACGCTACGGCTGCGCCGCTCTGGTCAAGGGAGGGCATCTGTCGGCGGATGATCTGGCCGTGGATTTCTTCAACGACGGGCGCACGGAGCTGTTGCTGACGTCGCCTCGGGTGCGGGGCGTCGCGACGCATGGAACGGGTTGCACGTATTCGGCGGCGGTCACGGCGTATCTGGCGCTGGGACGGGAACTGCCCGACGCGGTGGCGCGGGCGAAGCAGTTCATCACCTCGTCGATTGCGGAAAGCGTGAGGGTCGGCGAACATTGGGCGTTGGATCCATTGGCGGCGCGCGAAAAACAAAAGTCGTGAAACGTATCTGTTGGCTGGTGGCGTCCGTGCTGGGCATCGGACTGGACTCGTTCAGGTGCGCCGCCGCCGGGGCGGAAGCGCCGACCTACCGGTTTCGCGAGCCACATCTGCGGTCGATGTCCGTTTTGCCGGCGCTCAGTCCGATTGCGCAGTCGCTCTTCGCCCCCTCCGTTTCCTCCAATCGCTGGCTGCGGGCGTATCCGACCGGGGGCGACACGAACCAGGTCTATCTGGTGTCGTCGAGGGTGTCGGTGAAGCCCGTGGCGGGAGTGGCCATCGGGGAGATGCTTCCTGGGTTGAAACCGGTCGCGAGCCGGGCGGTGCCCGGTTGGTGGAGTGTGGAGACCGGTTCGCCTGAGGCGGCGCTCGTGCTGGCTTCGCGGCTTTCGGACGACGCCCGGATCGTCTCGGCCTATCCCGAGATGCGGCGCCCGGTGGCGCTGCACGGGGCGTATGCACCGGCGCCGAACGACCCCCGTTTTCCCGAGGCGTTCCACCTGGAGAACCGCAACGCGGACGGATCCCGTGCGGGAGCGGATCTCAATGTGCGGGCGGCTTGGCCCGTGACCCGCGGCACGAACGTGATGGTGGGGGTGGTGGACGACGGCATCGAATTGACCCACGCCGACCTCGCCCGCGCGGCGGCCGGCACGCTGCACACGAACTTCGTGGAAAAGAACTCCAACGTCTTCCCGCAGTCCGGTTCGGACAACCATGGCACGGCGGTGGCCGGGGTCATCGCGGCCACGACGGACAACGGCATCGGGGTCAGCGGCGTGGCGGCGGACGCGCGGTTGGTGGCGATACGGGTCTTCTCCAACGGGGACATTCCGCTGTCCGTCACGGACGACGACATGGCGACGATGTTCGGGTATCGGGACGACGTGGTCTGGGTGCAGAACCATAGCTGGGGGTTCGCCGCGGCCGTGCAGGCGTCGGCGTCGGGCCAGGAAACCGATGCGGTGGAACGGGGCGCGGTCCTCGGGCGCGGCGGCAAAGGGACGGTCTACGTCCGCTCCGCCGGCAACCAGCGCGGCTCCGCAGGCAACGCCAACGAGGACGGGTATCTGACATCGACGGCGGTGATTCCCGTCGCCGCGGTCCGCTCCGATGGTCGGGTGGCCAGCTACAGTTCGCCGGGGGCCAATCTGTTGGTGGCCGCACCGAGTTCGGACGACGGGTTTCCCAAGGTGCCGACGACCGACCGCACGGGCTTGGCCGGGTTTACGGCGACCGGGACGGGGGACGGCGCGGACTACACGGGCTTCACCGGCACCTCGGCGTCGGCCCCGCAGGTGTCGGGTGTCGTGGCGCTGATGCTTTCGGTGAACACGAATCTGACCGCGCGCGATGTGCAGCATCTCCTCGTGCTGTCCTCGCGCCACATCGACCTGGCCGATCCGATCATCGTCACGAACGGCGCCGGGTTGCGGTTCAGCGAGAACGTCGGCTACGGCGTGCCGGATGCCGGCGTGGCGGTGGAACTGGCCCGGAACTGGCCTTCGCTGCCGCCGGTGGTCGAACACATGGTGACCGTGACGACGAATCTGATGATCCCCGACGACGGCCTTCATTTGGAGGCTCCGGAAATGCCCGGCGGCTCGAACTTCTCCGCCACGGCGGGCCTGTCGCTGCAGGCGGACGAACCGACGCCGTTGCTGCCGCTGGTGGATGTGGGCCAGGCGCTCGTGCCGTTGACCACGGACTTGACCGGCAAGGCGGCGTTGATCCAGAGGGGAACCAACAATTTCGAGGAGAAGATTCGCTTCGCGGCGGATGCGGGGGCTCGCTTCGCCGTGGTCTATAACAACGTCGGGACGACCGAGCGTTTGCTGATGGGCCTGACGGACTTCTCGCCGATCCCTGCGGTCATGATCGGACGGAACGACGGCCTTTTGCTCGCGGCGCAATTGGCCCAGACGAACGTCTCCGCGCGCTTGGCCACCGTCGGCGCGACGATCGTGCTGCCGGTCGCCACCAACCTTGTGTGCGAACACGTCACCGTGCGCATCCGCACTTCCCACCCGAAACGTGGCACGCTGCGGATCACGCTGAAGTCACCCTCGGGAACCATCGCGGCCCTTCAGCCGACCGGCGAAGACACCGCTCCCGGTCCGGTGGACTGGACCTATGTGAGCGTCCAGGCGTTTCTGGAGCCGGCCCGGGGCGATTGGAGCGTGACTCTGAGCGACCAGGTGGCCGGCGGTGTGGGCGATGTGACCGAGGTGGATCTGACGGTGCGCGGGGTGCCGATCGTCGATACGGACAACGACGGACTGGACGACAACTGGGAGCAGGCGCGGTTCGGGACCTTGGCCTACGGAGCCCGGGACGATCCCGACAAGGATGGCTGGAACAACGCGGCGGAGCAGGCCATGGGGACGGATCCGCTGATGAAGAACCAGCCTTGGCGCTTGGACGTGTCGCGCTGGAACGAATCGTTGCTGCGCTTGAGCTGGCCGGGCAACGGACTCGGAACCAACATGGTCTACTCGTCGGCCGAGGCAGGCTCGTCGTTCGAAATCGTGACGAACTTGGCGTCGCGGTTTCCGGTGGCCGAGTGGTTTGTGCCGAGCACGAACGGCGCGCGGTTTTTCCGGGTCGCGGAGTGATGCGGGACCCTGGTGCCGAAAGAGGCGTTCACGCCGTTCGGCCGATGAGGGACGCGATCCGTTCTTGGAGATGCTGGAGGCCGAAGGGCTTTTGCATGAAGCGGGTGTTCGGCAATCCGGCGAAGCGTCCCACAGCGTCGTCCTCGCTGTAGCCGCTCATGAGGACGATGGGAATTCCCGGCCGGAGACGGCGCAGTTCGCCGAGGGTGGTGGCGCCGTCCATCCGGGGCATCGCGAGATCGAGCACAACGAGCCGTATCTGGTCGCTGTGTTCCTTGAACACCTCCAGTCCCGCTTCTCCGTCGCCGGCAGAGACCGAGTCGAAGCCCATGCGCCGCAGCATCTGGGTGGTGAGTTGGCGGATCGCCTGTTCGTCGTCGATCACAAGGACGAGGCTTCCGGCCGGCGATGTGAAAGCGGGCGTGGGCGCCGATGGAGCGGGGGCGAGGGCGGGTGCTTCCTCCGCTGCGGGCAGCAGCATCCGGAAGGTGGTTCCAACGTGTTCCTTGCTGGCCACGAAGATCCCGCCGTGGTGGCTGCGGACGATGCCCAGCACGGCGGCGAGGCCCAGTCCGCGTCCGGTGAAACGGGTGGTGAAGAACGGATCGAAGATGCGGGCGAGCGTCTCCGGAGCCATGCCTGAACCGTTGTCGGCGACTTCGAGCGAGACATAGCGGGCGGCGGGCTGTTCGGGAGCGGAGACGGCTCCGTCGAAGAGCCGGGCCGTGGCTTGGACGACGGAGGTGCGCAGAATGATGGTGCCGTCGTTATCTCCCATCGCGTCGGCGGCGTTCAGGAGGAGGTTCAGGATGACCTGGCGCATCTGCACGGCGTCGGCGTGGACGGGCGGGAGATTCGGGGTCAATTCCGGCAGCACGTCGATCTTCTTGCTGATGGAGCCGAGGACGATCCTGGAAATGTCGGAGACGATGGCGTTGAGGTCCTGGAGGGCGATTTCGACGCGGTCTTTCCCGGCGTAGGCGAGCATCTGTTGACAAAGTTCGGCCGCGCGGCGGGCGGCGTTCTCGATGCTGTGGAGGTGGTAATCGATCTCCTGCGGTTCCGTGAGGTGCGCGCGGGCGATGGTGGCGTTGCCGAGGACGCAGGTCAGCAGGTTGTTGAAGTCGTGGGCGATGCCGCCCGCGAGGACGCCGAGCGTCTCCAGCTTCTGGGATTCCTGGAGCTTTTGCTGGAAGCGGGCGCGCTCGGCCAGTTCGTGGGCCCGGGAAATGGCTTCGCCGAAAAGGCCTGCGGCGGTTTGGAGGGCGTGCAGTTCGGGCGTCGACCACAGGCGTGCTGTGCGGCTGTCGTCCAGCATGAGGAATCCCCAGAGCATGCGCTCCCGGAAGACTGGAAAGGTCGCGAACGAGAGAACGCCCGACAGGAGTGGGTCCTGTTGCTCTGCGGAAGGAAGCGCCGCGACGGGGCCGTGGATGGGCGTGTCGCTTTCCAGTTGGCGCTGCCAGCGGGCCAGCGGACCGCGGCCGAAGGCGTGCCGCGCGAAGGATTGGGGCGAGGCCGAATCCTGGACTCCCGGCGCAATCCATAGGCCGACCTGTCGCAGATAGGCCTCCATCTCGCCGACTTCGTCCAGCTTGAAGAGGCGCACGCGGCTGGCATCCGCGCCCTCTCCGATGATCGCGAGCGCGTCGGTGGAGACGCTGGTCCATGCTTCGGCGGACAGGAGCAGCTGCGCGACCCGGGCGACGGCGCGGAGAACGGATGCGCTTTGGCGCAGGGCGGCTTGGGTGTGCCTCCAGTCGGTCACGTCCTGCCAGGTGCCGAACAGTTTCACGGCACGGCCGCTTACCAGAAGGGGTTGGCCGGTGCTGCGGAGCCAGACCTGTCGGCCGCGGGCGGTGGAGATCAGGAACTCCTCGTCCCAGGATTGGCCGGTCGCGATGGCCGCAGCCACGATTTGGCGGAAACGTTCCCGGCTCTCCGGAGGATGGAACAGCAACTCCGCCTCGATCGAAGGGTTGAAGCTTTCGGGGGCCACGTCGTGCAGGCGATAGGCCTCGGCGGTCCAGAACATGGTGCCGGTGGCGGGGTCGAGGTCCCAGCCTCCCACACGGGCGGCGGCTTGGCTCAGCTCCAAAAGCCGACCTTGGCGGAGCATTTCGTCCTGAGCCCGCTTCACTTCGGACACGTCCACATGGGTGCCGATCATCCGGATTGCATCACCGTCCTCGTCGGCGATGACGCGGCCCTGGGCCAGGATCCAACGGTAGGAACCGTCCTTGTGGCGGAGGCGAAAATCACTTTGGAACGGCCGCGACGGATCGATCAGGGCGTTCCGCACTTTCGACAGCGCGGCTTCCCTGTCGTCCGGGTGGAGGTGGTCCTCCCATGTGGAAAAACCGCTGGGCAGTTCATGGGGACGGTAGCCGAGCTGGGCCTTCCATTCGTCGGAAAGGATCATGGAGTTGTTCCGGATGTCCCAGTCCCAGAATCCGGTGCGCGAGGCCCGCACGACCATGTTGAACCGCTCGTCGGCCGCTTCGAGCAGGTCGATCTGCCGGCGGAGGATGGCCTGCTCCCGGGCCCGTTGGATCGCGACACCGGCCAAGTCGCCCGCGCGGCCGACAAGATCGATCTCGCCCGCGTCCGGTCGTCGCGGAGTGCGGCCATAGACCGCGAAAGTCCCGAGGGATTCACCGCTGGAGGATCGGATCGGATGGGACCAGCACGAGCGGAGGCCGAGAGGAAGCGCCAGGTCCCGATAGTCTTCCCAGAGCGGATCCGTGGCGATGTCCTCGACCACGACGGGCTCCCCGCGGAACAACGCGGTGCCGCACGATCCGGCCTTGGGACCCAGGGGGAGGCCATTGATCGCCTTGCGGAACACGTCGGGGAGACCGGGGCCGGCGCCGTCGCACACCACGCCCTTTTCCATGTCGGCCAGGAGAATGGAACTGACGCAGCCCGGCAGATGACGGTCCAGCGACTCGGCGAGGAAGGTCAGGGTTTCCGCGAGAGGCCGGTCCGCCGCGATCATCTCGGCGACCGTCTGGCGTTCGACGAGGATCTGTTCGGCGACCCGTCGCGGGGTGATGTCGCGCACCGACCCGAGGATGGCGCGCACTCGGCCGTCGGGATTGAGCAGAGCCTCGCTGCGGATCACGAACTGCGCGGGTTGACCGTCTCCCCGTCGAAACCCGAGCTCCACCACGAACGCTTCGCCGGTCGCCAGTTGGGCCTGGACGAGCCGGTCGAACTTGGGGCGCTCCTCGGGAATGATCCTTTCGACGAACCCGTTCCAGCCTCCGACCAGCTCCTCCGGGGTCATTCTCAAAAGATGGAAAAGCCTCGGCGTCAGCATTTCACGGCCTCCGTCGAGATCCTTGAAGAAAAGCCCGTCGGCCAAACTGCGCCAGAGGGCCCCCATCTCGTCGGGTTCAAGACCAGCTTCGGTCGGCAGCATCGACTTCGTCCTCTTTTGGCTCTCGTTGATTCCCATGCTAGTTCGGCATCGGACGGCGGAACTCCTTTTCCGACACCGCACGATGGTTACTCCCTTAGCTGGAAGTCTGCCAGCACCGGCCGCGAGAAAATCATTTCTTTTGGGACATTGGCTGGATGCCCATGGCCAACGTCACTGGCCAGAGCCGTTCAACTTGGCGCTTGGAAGCAATCGGCCCGGCCCGTCTACTTGTGTCCCATGCATAGCTTTCGCTACGTCGCCGACCAACTTTTCTGTGAAGGAGTCCCCATCGAGTCGCTCGCGAAGAAGCATGGCACGCCGCTGTTCGTCTATTCGGCCGCCACGCTCACGGACCATTTCTCGAAGCTCGACGCGGCCCTCGCACCGCTCGAACACCTGATCTGCTACGCGATGAAGGCGAATTCGAACGCGGCTGTCATCCGGCTCTTCGCCAATCTCGGCGGCGGCTTCGACACCGTCAGCGCCGGCGAGCTCCAGCGGGTCATCGCGGCAGGTGGCAACCCGAAAAAGTGCGTCTTCGCCGGCGTGGGCAAGACCGAGGAGGAGATCGCCTTCGCCCTGAAAAAGGGCATCTACAGCTTCAACGTCGAGTCCGAGCCCGAGCTCCGGCGCATCAACCGCGTCGCCGCCACGCTGAAAAAGGTCGCGCCCATCGCCGTGCGGGTGAACCCGAACATCGACGCCGGCACCCACGCCAAAATCACCACCGGCACCTACGAGAACAAGTTCGGGATCGCCTTCGAGGAGATCGAGGGCGTCTATGAGCGCGCTTCCAAACTGAAGAACATCAAGCTGCGCGGCCTCCAGATGCACATTGGATCCCAGCTCACTTCCGTGGGTCCGTTCGAGGCGGCCGTGAAGAAGGTCCTGCCCCTGGTTGGAAAACTTTCTGAACGCCACGGCTTGGAGTTCTTCAGCATCGGTGGCGGTCTCGGCATCGTCTACAACTCCGCTCTCGCCAGCGGCTCGGCCGCCTGGTGGAACACGCCGGAAGGAAAGAAGATCCTCACCCCCGCCACCTACGCCGCGACTCTCGTCCCGCTGCTCCAGCCTCTGGGGCTGAAGATCCTGCTGGAGCCCGGTCGCTTCCTCGTCGGCAACGCCGGCGCCCTCGTCACCCGCGTCGAATACGTCAAGCAGACCGGCAAGAAGAACTTCGTCATCGTGGACGCCGCGATGAACGACCTCATCCGCCCGGCCTTCTACGACAGCTACCACGAGATCGTCCCGCTCAAGCGCAGCTCGAAGGCCGAGACCGTTTCCTCCGACGTGGTCGGTCCCATCTGCGAATCCGGCGACTACTTCTGCAAGGACCGTCCTCTCCAGAAGGTCGAAGAAGGCGACGCCGTCGCGCTGCTCAGCGCCGGGGCCTACGGCGCCGTGATGGGCTCCAACTACAACACCCGCGCCTTGCCGACCGAAGTCCTCGTCCGGGGCAAGTCGGCCGACGTCGTTCGCAAGCGTCAAAAGATCGCCGACCTCTGGGGCAACGAACTCGTGCCCGCGTGGCTGAAGAAGTCGGCGAAATAGGCGAGCCTCAAGGCGCGTTCTTCGACCTTGGTATTCTGCGGGCCGTCGACCACTGCGACGGCCCTTTTGATGACCCGGCAGTCGAATGGTCGGGATTGCGGGGGAGATTGGAGTTGATCCCGGTAAAGTGGGCCTCGTCGCGTTTGGCCCTTTTCCCAAGCTATTCCCGCATGTGAAGGAGCTTGCGCTCCTCCACGCCTGACTGGACGAGAAGGTGGCCCACTCCGGTGGCCTCCGCGAAAACGACTCCGACCGCGACCGAAATTTGGAGCAGCGTCCGGCAGGTCAGGGCCTGGTGTCATGGGAGCGTCCTTGGGCTGCAGTCCACGGGCCGAGGAGAATCGGGCTCGGTGCCGCATCGGTCTTGCGTGGGGACAGGAGATCGTCGAGAGCAGAGACATGCGCCAACGACAACGTGAGATGATCGGGCGGTGGGCGATCCTGTTGGGAATGGTTGCCCTTGTCGTTGCGGCGACTGGCTGTTTTTCGCCCGTCTCTCCCGAACAGCAGTCCGACTGGCGCTGGAAGAAGTGGAACCCGAACCATCCGATGGATCCGGACCCACGGTGAGCGGAATCGTGGATGGAAACCCGGGGAAAGAAGTGGTGGTAGGAACTGGATTCGAACCAGTGAAGGCGTAAGCCGGCAGATTTACAGTCTGCCCTCGTTGGCCACTTGAGTATCCTACCACCCAGCCGTCAAAGAGCGGGCAATAAAGCGGGTTCGTCGGCCCCTTGTCAACCCGCCAGCTGATCCCTAGTTTCGCCCCATGTTCGACAACCTGACGCAGAAGCTGCAAGGCGCCTTCCGCAATTTGCGCGGTCTCGGAAAGATCTCCGAGACCAACGTGGCCGACTCTCTGCGCGAGGTCCGCATGGCGCTGCTCGACGCCGACGTGAACTTCAAGGTCGCCAAGGACTTCATCGAGCGGGTCAAGGCCAAGAGCCTCGGCGAAGAGGTCCTCCTCAGCGTCAGTCCCGGCCAGCAGATCGTGAAGATCATCCACGACGAGCTCGTGGACCTGCTCGGCTCGCAGAACGCCGCGCTCACTCTGACGGGGAATCCCGCCTGTGTGATGATGGTCGGCCTGCACGGCTCGGGCAAAACCACCAGCAGCGCCAAGCTCGCACGGCTTTTGCAGAAGCAGGGGAAAGCTCCCTTGCTCGTCGCGGCCGACGTCTATCGGCCCGCCGCGATGGACCAGCTGGAAGCGTTGGGCAAGCAGATCGACGTCCCGGTCTTCGCCATGAAGGGCGAGACGGACGTGCTCAAGATCGCGGACGCCGCCTTCCTGTTCGCCCGCGAGAATCTCCGGCAGACGCTGATCTTCGACACCGCCGGACGCCTCCAGATCGATGAAGTCCTGGTGCAGGAGCTCGTGCGGCTGAAGGCCAGGATCGAGCCGCAGGAAATCCTGCTCGTGCTCGATGCCGCCACCGGCCAGGAAGCGGTCAACGTCGCCGCCCACTTCGACCAGGCGCTGGACGTCACCGGCGCCATTCTCACCAAGCTCGATGGCGACGCCCGCGGCGGTGCGGCCCTCAGCTTGAAGGCCGTTACCGGCAAGCCCATCAAGTTCATGGGCATCGGCGAGAGGCCCGAGGACTTCGAGCCCTTCCACCCCGAGCGCATGGCCCAGCGGATCCTCGGCATGGGCGATGTCGTGACGCTGGTCGAGAAGGCCGCCGCCGCCATCGACGAGGACGACGCCAAGCGGATGGAGGAGAAGATGCGGAAGGGCCAGTTCACGCTGGAAGACTTCCTTGAACAGTTCCGCATGATGAAGAAGCTCGGGCCGTTGGAGAACATCCTCGGTCTCATGCCCGGGGGCGGCGAGATGATGAAGGGCGCCGATCTGGACAAGGGCCAGAGGGACATGCGCCGCATGGAAGGCATCATCTGTGCGATGACCCCTAAGGAGCGCCGCAATCCTCAGATCCTGAACGCCAAGAGGCGTCAGCGCATCGCCAAGGGCAGCGGCGTGCAGGTGTCCGAGGTCAACGGGGTCCTGGTCAAGTTCAACCAGATGCAGCAGATGATGAAGAAGATGGGCAAGATGCAGAAAATGATGGCCAAGATGGGCGGAATGCCCGGCATGGGCCGGTGACCCGAGGTGCGGGCATTGGCGGAGGTCCGACTTTGAATTCGTCCGGGAGAAGTCGATGGTTTTTCACCCCGCGCTTTCCGGGCGGCGGTCTGTTGGCCGCGTACCTTGCCGGCCACTTCAGAATTTAACGCACCTGTTCTGGGGTATGGACCCGGCGCCGATCGGATGGAACAATCCTTTCCAGTGAATCCCCGAAAGTTTGGCCAACTTCTCGTATTGGTGTGCTCGGCATGGGCCATGCAGCCGTGCGGTCTGGAGGCGGCGGGGATCCCGGCACCGGCCCAGCGGAAGATCGATTTCTCGCGGGACATCGAGCCCATCTTTTCCGCCACCTGCTACTCGTGTCATGGAGAGAAGAAGCAGGAGTCGGGTCTGCGGATGGATTCAAGGGCAGGATTGCTGAAGGGCGGCGACAACGGGCCTTCCATCGTTCCCGACGACAGCGCCAAGAGCATCCTCATCCAAGTCGTGACCGGGACCCATCCCGACATCATGACGATGCCGAAGAAGAAGGACCGGCTCACCGCCCAGCAGATCGATCTCCTCCGCTTTTGGATCGATCAAGGCGCGCCGGTTCCCGAACAGGAGACGGCCTCGGCCGCTTCCGGAAAGTCCGGCAAACCGCATTGGGCCTTCATCGCGCCGAAAGAGGCGGCTTTGCCCAAGGTCACGAACAGCCGCCGCGTGGTGAATCCGATCGACCAATTCGTCTTCGCCGGATTGGAGGCCAAAGGTTTGAAGCCTTCGCCCGAGGCGGAGAAGTCCACGTTGATCCGTCGCCTCTCGCTTGATCTCACGGGACTGCCGCCGACGGTGGAGGAGGTCGACGCCTTCCTCGCCGACCATTCCCGGAAAGCCTACGACACGCTCGTGGACCGCTTGCTGGCTTCGCCGCGCTACGGTGAAAAGTGGGGCCGCTGGTGGCTCGACGCGGCGCGCTACGCCGATTCGAACGGTTTCGAGAAGGACCGTTCCCGCACCATCTGGCCCTACCGCGACTGGGTCATCAACGCGCTCAACGCCGACAAGCCCTTCGACCAGTTCACCATCGAGCAGCTCGCCGGCGACATCCTCGCGGCACCGAACGGCCCGGCCAATTCCGTCGCCGACCAGAGCCTGGATCGGTCCCGGCGCGATCTCCGCATCGCCACCGGCTTTCTGCGGAATTCCATGATGAACATGGAGGGCGGCATCGAGCCCGAGAAATTCCGGGTCGAATCCATGATCGACCGGGTGGACGCGGTGGGCCGGACCTGGCTGGGCCTCACCGTCGCCTGTGCCCAGTGTCACAACCACAAGTACGACCCCGTTTCGCAGAAGGAATACTACCAGTTCATGGCGTTCCTGAACCAGGACGACGAGCCCCGCATCGAAGTGCCGACACCCGACGAAGCCGCGAAGCGGGCCGGCATCCTGGGGAAGGTGCGCGCCGTGGAAGACAGCCTTCTCGCGGACCCCGGCATTGCGACGGCCTTCACCGATTGGCTGACAGCGGCTGCAAAACCTCAGGGCGACTGGAGCCCGATGGATGCCAAGGAGTGGCACTCCACGCCGATGAAGTATGAGAAGCAGGAGGACCTTTCCCTGCTGGCCGGCGGCGACATCCACAACACCGGCGTGCTGCGCGTGTGGGTGGACGTGTCGCAGACGAACATCACGGGCTTTCGCCTGGAGGCGTTGAACCATCCGAACCTGCCTGGCAACGGACCGGGCATCATGGGCGACGGCGACTTCATGGTGAACGAGTTCACCGTGGACGCGACACCGCTCGACGAGATCAAACCCGTCGTGCCCGGTTCGACCAATCCACCCGCGACGACCAACCGGATCTCCTTTCGCCAAGCCATCGCGGACTGGGAGGCGCCGGAATTTCCCGCCGGCCGGATGACCGACGGAACGGTGACCAGCGGAGGCTGGGCTTCGGCCACGAGCGAGGGTCGCCGGCACGAAGAACGCCGCGCCATCTTCGAGGCGGAGAAGCCTTTAGGATTCCCGGGCGGCACGCGCCTTCTGGTCACCGTGAGCTGCAACCCTCCCGGTGGACTCGACGTCGGTGGCGGCAAGGTGTCGAACTACCTCATAGGCCATCTGCGCCTCAGTCTGACCACGGAGACCGGAACGCTGAAGGTCGATCCATTGAGCGAACGACAGCGGCGGCTGCTGGTCGCGGACGCGCCTGGAATTCGCCGCGAATTGTTCCGCGAATTCCTCTTCAAGGAACCATCGGTCGCGGCGAAGGCCGCCGAGTGGGAGGCTCTTTGGCGCGATTGGCCGAAGGCCGAGACCACGACTTTGGCGCTCGTGTCGCGTTCGACCCCCCGCGAGACGCACATCTTCAAGCGTGGCGATTGGCAGCGTCTCGGGGACGAGGTGGAGCCGGGCACGCCGGCGGTGCTTTCCGCATTCGACCAGAGTTGGCCGCGCAACCGGCTGGGCCTCGCGAAGTGGATCGTCGACGAACGCAATCCCCTCACCGCCCGCGTCATCGTGAACCGCGTCTGGCAGCAGTATTTCGGCGAAGGTCTGGTGACCACGCCGGAGGACTTCGGCGTTCGCAGCGAAGCGCCGCCGTATCCGCAGGTGCTCGACTGGTTGGCCGTCGAGTTCATGCATCGCGGCTGGAGCCTGAAAGAGCTGCATCGACTGATCGTCACTTCGGCCACCTATCGGCAGTCGTCCCACGTGACGCCGGAGCTGTTGGAGACGGACCCCTACAACCGTCTGCTGACTCGCGGGCCGCGCATCCGCGTCAATGCGGAGGCGATCCAGGACATCGCCCTCTCGGTGAGCGGCCTGCTCAGCCCCAAGATCGGCGGCCCGAGCGTCTTTCCGCCGTTGCCCGACGGCGTGATGCAGCTCAGCTACGGCCCGATCCCGTGGAACGTCAGCGAAGGCGACGACCGGTATCGCCGGGCGATGTACACCTTCTGGAAGCGCTCCGTGCCGTATCCCGCAATGGCCCTGTTCGACGCGCCGACGGCCGAACAGAGCTGCGTGCGTCGCACCCGTTCCAACACGCCGCTCCAGGCGCTGGTCACCTTGAACGAACCGACGTTCATCCAGGCGTCGCGCTGGCTGGCCTATCGGGTGTTGCAGGAGTCCGGCGTCGCGACGGACGACGCGCGTTTGACCCTGGCCTTCCGGACTTGCACCGCGCGAAAGCCCGATGCCGCCGAGCTCTCTTCGTTGCGGAAACTGCTGGGCGATCTCCTCAAGGAATTCGCGGCCAATCCAAGCGACGCCGCGCGCGTCGCCTACACCGATCCAAAGAGCCCCGTGCCGCTGCCCGCAGGAACGACCATGACCGATCTGGCCGCTTGGTCCGCGCTCTCGCGCACGCTGCTGAACCTCGACGAAACGATCACCAAGGAATGAAGCCATGAACCTCCTGCACGACTTTGCCGCCGAGCGCAGCCGCTACCTTTCGCGCCGCTGGTTCTTCCGGGACTGCGCGCTCGGTCTCGGTTCCCTGGCGCTCGGTTCTCTGCTGGGCGGGAAGGGATTCGCCGCCACCACCAATCCGCTCGCGCCAAAGCAACCGCACTTCGCGCCGAAGGCGAAGCGCGTCATCTATCTCTTCCAAGCCGGCGCTCCCAGCCAGCTCGACATGTTCGACTACAAGCCGTCGTTGGAGAAGTGGAACGGCAAACCCGTGCCGTCCGAGGTGACCAAGGGCCAGGACTACGCCTTCATCAAACCCGACGCCGCGCTCTACGCGTCCGAGTTCAAATTTGCCAAGCACGGGAAATGCGGGGCGGAAATCTCGGAGGTGATGCCGCACCTGGCCGAGGTGGTGGACGACATCGCCATCATCAAGTCGGTGAACACGGACGCCTTCAACCATGCGCCGGGCCAGATCTTCATGAACACCGGCTCCCAGCAGTTCGGCCGGCCGAGCATGGGCGCCTGGGTGACCTATGGGCTCGGCAGCGAGTCCCAGGATCTACCGGCCTACGTGGTGTTGAATTCCGCCGGGGGTCTCAGCGGTGGTTCCGCCAACTTTGGCTGCGGCTTCCTGCCGACCGTCTATCAGGGGGTTCCTTTCCGGAAAGGGGCCGATCCCGTGCTCTACCTCTCCAATCCCGCCGGCATCAGCGACCGCGTCCAGCGGCGCACGCTCGACGCGATCAAGGAGCTGAACGAACACCGTCTCGGCGAAGTGGGCGATCCCGAGATCGCCACGCGGATCAACTCCTTCGAGATGGCCTACCGGATGCAGTTCAGTGCGCCGGAGTTGGCCGACCTTTCCAAGGAATCGAAGGAGACGCTGGAGATGTATGGCGCCGAACCGGGCAAGGCGTCCTACGCCAACAACTGCCTGCTCGCGCGTCGCCTAGTGGAACGCGGGGTGCGCTTCGTCCAGCTCTTCCACGAAGCATGGGACCACCACAGCGACGTGAAAGGTGGCGTGAAGACCCAGTGCGGCATCACCGACAAGGCCAACGCGGCGTTGATCAAGGACCTCAAACAGCGTGGATTGTTGGAGGACACTCTGGTGATCTGGGGCGGCGAATTCGGCCGCACGCCGATGGTCGAAGCCAGCGTGGAACTGGGCCGCAGCCTTGGACGCGACCATCATCCGCAGGCCTTCACCATGTGGATGGCCGGCGGCGGCGTGAAGCCCGGTCTGACGCTCGGCGAGACCGACGATTTCGGCTTCAACGTGACCAAGGACCGCGTCCACGTGCACGACCTGCACGCCACGATCCTGCACCTGCTGGGCTTCGACCACACCAAGCTGACCCACCGCTTCCAAGGCCGGGATTTCCGGCTGACGGATGTGCATGGTGAACTCGTCGAGAAGCTGCTGGTGTAGCTGCGGTGTCAGCCGAGGTGTCGCCTTCTGGACAGAATTTCCAAGGGTGGGATGCGTCTTCGGTCCTTCAGGCCGTGAACAACCCGCCACCACCGACCGTCTGCCTGACCATGTTCCTCGCAATCCGCAGAATCGCCCTGTTCGGTTCACTCCTGCTGGCGATGCCTGCGGCCGCGGCCCCGATCACCTTCCACGTGTCGACCAACGGCCGGGACGAGTGGTCCGGCACGCGGTCCAAGCCGACGTTCTTTCGGAAGGACGGACCCTTCGCGACCGTGGGGCGGGCGTTGCAGGCGGCGAGGTCGGCTCGAACCGGTTCCACCGACGCGGCGGTGATCGAGATCGAAACGGGACGCTACGAATTGGCGGCGCCGATCGTCTTCCGGCCCGAGGATTCGCACCTCGAGATCCGGTCGGCGCCAGGGGCGGCGGTGGAGTTGTCGGGAGGTCGCCGTGTGACGGGTTGGAAGCGGTCGGAGACGAACGCGGCGTTGTGGCGGGTGACGCTCCCCGAGGTGAAAGCCGGCACATGGTATTTCAGGCAGCTCTTTGTGGATGGCGCGCGCGCGGTGCGGGCCCGGACGCCGAACGTGGGTTTCCTCCGGGCCGCCGGGCCGTTGAGTCCGACGTCGCCGATCGACGTGCCGATCCGCCCGGAAGAGGCGCGACCCGAGTGGGCCGGGCAGGGGGAGCTTTTCATGTTGATGAAATGGACGTCGTTCCAGGTGCCGATCCTTGCCGTGGACACGAACGCCAAATGGCTGCGGATCCCGGGAGCGAAGCCCGCCGAGTGGATGGACGAGAAGGATGCCCGCTACTGGATCGAGAACACGCCCGACGCGCTCGATCAACCGGGTGAATGGCAGCTCGACCGCCAGAGCGGAGTGCTCAGCTACTGGGCTCCGGCCGGAGCGGATCCGAACCGGGCGCGGGTCGTCGCGCCGAAGCTCGACACGCTGGTTCGCTGGGAGGGAGACCTGAAGGCTCGGCGCGCGGTGACTGATGTGGCGCTGCGCGGACTGCGGCTCACGGATGCGGACTACGAGCTGCCGGCCGAGGGTCGGATCGATCCCCAGGCCGCGAGCCAGACCCGGGGGACGTTGCGGGCCGAGTTCGCGACCCATTGTGTGATCGAGGACTGCGTGCTGACCGATCTCGGCGGCTACGGGCTGGAGCTGGGGCGTGGTTGCCAGAATTGGCGCGTGGTTGGGAACGATTTCCATTCGCTCGGCGCAGGTGGAATCCGCATCGGTGAACAAGGCGACCGCGATCCCGACGGTTTCACCGGTTGCCACACCCATTCGATCACCGACAACGACCTGCACCAGCTCGGCCGGATCATGCCGCCCGCCGTGGGGATCATCGTCTTCCAGAGCGGCACGAACCGGATCGCGCACAACCACATCCACGACCTCTTCTACACGGGAATTTCGGTGGGCTGGAACTGGGGCTATCGCGACACGCCGTGCCGCGCGAACGTCATCGAGTTCAACCTCGTCCACGATGTCGGCCAGGGGCTGCTGAGCGACATGGGCGGCATCTACACGCTGGGGCCGCAGCCCGGGACGATCATCCGCAACAACGTCTTCCACGACATCCGGAGCTACGCCTACGGCGGCTGGGGCCTCTACACGGATGAAGGCAGCAGCGGAATCTTGCTGGAGAACAACGTCGTCTACCGCTGCAAGGACGCCGGGTTCCACCAGCACTACGGGCGCGACAATGTGGTCCGGAACAATCTCCTCGCCTTCAATCTCAACCATTCCGTCATGCGTTCGAGGGCGGAGGAGCATCGGTCCTTCTGGTTCACGAACAACGTCGTCATCGCCGATTCCGGAACCCTGCTCGGCAGCAATTGGAACGGGACAACCAACAACTACGTCATGGCCGGCAATGTCTGGTTCGACACGCGTTCGACCACCAACGCGGAGGTGCTTCGTTTCGCGGACAGGACTTTCCCGGCTTGGCAGGCTTCGGGACAGGGAGCTGGATCGATCGTCGCGGATCCGCAATTGAAGGATCCGCAGCATCCTGAAGCGGGACTGAAGCCGGGGTCGCCGGCCTTTACGTTCGGGTTCAAACCGATCGATGTTTCCACTGTCGGTCCGAGGCCGGCGGGTCGTCGTGATTGAACGGGCGCCGCTTCCCAAGGCGGGCAGGAAGAAACGTTTGCGCCACCCCGGGGCCGGCGGCAATGTGGCGCCCATGCTTCAGACCGAGGTGAACCCGGGTTCGTTCGCAGCTGATCCGGGGTTCCGGGACCAGTATCTGCGCGCCTACCGCTTCATGCTCATGGCCCGGGTGCTCGACGAGCGACTGGCCTCGCTTTATCGCGCCGGCAAGATCTTCGGCGGCGTGTTTCTGGGGAAGGGACAGGAGGCTTTGAGCGCCGCCGTCGGCGTCTCGCTCCGGAAGGGCGACGTCTTCGCGCCGCTCATCCGCGACGCGGCTGGAAGGCTGGCTTTTGGAGAATCGGTTTTCGACGCGGTCCGCACCTACTTGGGATCGCCGCTCGGCCCCATGCGCTCGCGAGACGGCAACGTCCATCGCGGCCGCCCCAGGGAGGGACTTCTCCCGATGATCAGCCATCTCGGCGCGATGATCTCGGTGGTCAACGGCGTTCTCATGGCCCGCAGGATGAAGGGCGACACGTCGGCCATCGGCGCCGCCTGCATCGGCGAAGGCGCGACCAGCACGGGTTCGTTCCATGAGGCCTTGAACCAGGCCGCCGTGGAAAAGCTCCCGCTCATCCTCGTCGTCGCCAACAACCAATACGCGTACTCCACCCCCACGGATCGGCAGTTCGCCTGCGAGGAACTGGTCGATCGCGCCGTCGGCTACGGGGTGGCCGGCCACACGACCGACGGTACCGATCTGGGCGCCTGTCTGGAGACGCTTCAACAGGCGGCGGACAATGCCCGGAGTGGGCAGGGTCCCCAGCTGGTCGTGGCGAAGCTGCTCCGTCTTTGCGGCCATGGCGAACACGACACCGCCGAATACATCGATCCCGTTCTCAAGGCCTCCGAAATCGGGCGCGATTGCCTCACGGTGGCCGAGGAGCGTCTGGCTTCGGAGAAATGGGCCGACAAGGCCGATCTGGAGCGGATGCGCACCGCGGTGACCGACGAAGTGGACGAGGTCGTCTCCACCGTCCAGCGCGAGCACGGGCCAAATCCCTTCACCGAAACCTGGTGCGCCTTGGCGACCCAACACTTGTCCGACACGACTCTGGCCTCCTGATTCTTGCGTATGATCCAGGCTCAACCGAACGGTCCCGCAACGCTTCCGAATCCCGGCCCCGATCTTGAGGGTGGTGTTCCGCTCCGGCGGGGTGCGGCGGTGATCAAGCCGGACGTCGTGGTCCCGGAGGAAATCGCATGAGCATCACCTACCTCGACGCCATTCGCGAAGCGCAGGACAAGGCCCTGGCCGACGATCCGCGCGTCTTCATCTATGGGCAGGACGTCGGTGCTTTCGGCGGCGCGTTCAAGGCCACCAAGAATCTCGCCGGAAAGTATCCCGGCCGCGTGATCGACGCCCCCATCAGCGAGGACGCCATCATCGGGTCCGCCATCGGCGCGGCCATCGAAGGTCGACGGCCGATCATCGAGATGCAGTTCGCCGATTTCTCCACCGTCGGCTTGAACCAGATCGTCAACCACGCCGCCTCGCTCAATTGGCGGACGGATGTCCCCTGTCCGATCACCGTGCGACTGCCTTCCGGCGGCACCTCCGGCGGCGGCCCGTTCCACAGCCAGAGTCTGGAGACGATCTACGCGCATTTCCCGGGTCTCATCGTCATGACGCCGGCGACGGTCGAGGACGCCTACAGCATGCTGCTGGAAGCGGTCGCCATCGACGACCCGGTCATCTTCTGCGAGCACAAATACCTCTACTACCATCTCAAGGCCGACAAGCTGCCCGACACCGCCCTGCCCGTGGGGAAGGCGCGGATCGCCCGGCCCGGCCGCGACATGACGATCGTGACCTACAGCGCGATGCTCCATGAATCCCTCGCCGCGGCCGAAGAGCTGAAGGGCGACGGCTACGAGGTGGAAGTCGTCGATCTCCGTTCGATCAAGCCGCTGGACACCGACACCGTGATGGCGTCCGTCGCCCGCACCGGCCGGTTGCTGTGCGTGGGCGAAGCCTGGCCCTGGGGCGGGGTGACCGCCGAGGTCATCGCGCGCGTGGCCTGTGAAGGCTTCGATCTGCTGGACGTGCCGCCGCAGCGGTTGAACGCCAAGGACACGCCCATTCCGTATCACCCGAACCTGTGGGCCGCCCACCGTCCGACCGCCCAGTCCATCGCGGCGGCGGCGCGCGATCTGTTGAGGAGGTAACATGCGCCAAGTCCCTTTCATCATGCCCCAGCTCGGCGAGTCCATCGCCGAGGCCACCATCATCCGGTTCCTCGTCGACGCCGGCGTCGAAGTCACCGCCGGCCAGGACGTCATCGAAGTGGAGACCAGCAAGGCGACCATGACGGTCGCCGCGCCCGCCAATGGCAAGGTGCTCAGCTGGTCCGCCGTGCCGGAGCAGAGCTACGTCGTCGGGGCCAAGCTCGGCCTGCTGCAGGTCTCCGCTGCGGAAGCCGAAAAGCTCGGACTGGCCGAAGAAGGCGCGCCGTCTTCCCAGTCTTCCACCGGGGCGGAATCCGCGCCCGATCCACTGCATGCCCACGCCAAGGTGGAACCCACCGTGCGCGGCCTGCCCGTTCCGGCCAACGCCACTGGTGCCAGCTACATGTCGCCGCGCATGAAGGCGCGGATCCACGAGCTCGGACTGCACGCGGCCGACATGGCGGGCGTGGCCGGCAGCGGCGCCGGTGGCCGCGTGACCATCCAGGACTTCGAGCTGTTCCTCTCCTCGCTGGAGAAGCACCGGCTGACCCAGGCCTCGACGATGCGCGTGGCCGTGGCCGACGCGATGCGGCGCAGCTGGGCCCGGCCGTTGGCCACTGTCGGTTTGCCCGTGAAGCTCGACGCGCTTCTGGAGCATCGCCGTTCCCAGAATCCCAAACCCGGCCCGGCGCTCTACGCCCTGCGTGCCCTGGCCCTGGCTCTGGCGGAGAACAGCGCGCCGGCCGGTCGCTTGATCGGCAACAAGATCGTGCATCCGCCCGCCATCGACATCGGGTTCGCGGTCGAGGCGGAGGACGGCGTGCTGGTGCCGGTCATCCGGGGCGTGGACAAGAAGTCCCTGGCCGAGCTGACCCAGCGCTACAACGAACTGGTGGAACTGGCCCGGCAACGGCGCCTGCCGCCCGACGCCACCGGCGGCTCCATCGCCACGGTGACGAACTTCGGGACGTTCGGCCTGACCTGGGCCACACCCATTCCTCTCCCTGAACAGACCCTCGTGCTGGGTCTCGGAGCGGGTCGCAAAGCCCCGTGTTGGGACGAGGCCGAGAAGGCGTTCGTCCCGGTGATGGAGGCGAATCTGACCCTGAGCTTCGACCATCGCGTGCTGGATGGCGGCGGTGCCGGCCGGCTGTTGTCGCGCCTGGCGCAGTTGCTGGAAGACCCGACGCGGCTTTAGCAAGAAGGCCTTACGGGTGAAATACGGGAGCGGGTCACCCGTAGTTTAACTAAGGATCAGGGTTGGACCACTTCGACCGACCCATGACATTTCAAGCTCAAGAGCCAGTAGATGAGCGCGGGCGTTCGCCAGCACACCAGCGCTACGAGCAGGCTCGGCGGCTGATGGAAGCTGGAGCATTTGAACAAGCAGCGGACTTGTTCGATTCGTCTGCGGTCCAGTCGCCACATTTCAAGACCTACGAGTTGCTCGGGGAGTGCTACATGCGGCTGCGGCGTTTCACCGAGGCGATTCCCTATCTTGCCGCTGCCACGACTCTGAATCACGGGGCGAGAGCCCCTTCACTCTTGGCTGAAGCATGGCTCGCGATTGATCGTCGTGATAAGGCGGTGGAGGCGGTGGAGGCGGCAGACCTTGCGCTTTCACGCGACTCAAAGAACAAGATCGCATTCAGAGTGCGAGAGATTGCTGCGACGAAAGTTGATAAAAAAGGTCACGATGACGTGGTCTAACCAGGGCGCTGCAGCGCCCATGAGGTTTATCAAAGGGTGAGGGTTTCGCGGTTGGTGTGACGAAACGACCTTGTCTGTCTGAGCCAATCGAATTGAAGTGAGAACCGGATTGGGGAGCCCGGCCTAAAGACTGTAGGTCCGCCACCTTGGCCGGGTTCGGGCCAAGTCCACAGAAGCTTGCTCGATGGAATCAGGCTTTCCGAACCGATGAACCGCCTCCTGACAGCGATTGTGGACGACGACGTTGGTGCGGTGGAGCGGCTGCTCCGGGCGGACGCTTCGTTCTCCACGCAGCTCGTGCGGAAGCCGAGGCCGGATGAGTCGGGCATCTTCCATTGGATCTACGTCGGGGATAACTTGTTTCATCTCGAGGTGCAGAACACCGGTCGTGGTGGATCGGGTGCGCCGGAGGCGATCGAAGCCCAGCGTGAGATCATCGCCGAGTTTCTTGCCCGTGGCGTAAGTCCAGGCCTGAAGAACGGTGGTGGAAAAAGTGTGGCAGACTGCGCGAAGAGCGGCTGGATTCGGGGGATGCTCTCCCGCACCTCCGCGTGACCATTCTGGATCGACTCGAACAACGACTATGAATCTGCTTCGCCCCATCGCCTTCTTGTTTCTGATGGCCGCCCTTTCGTCGAAGGCCGTCGATGTCCAAATCGAGCGACTGCCCGCCGGGGCGATGCAGCCGAGGGCGGAGGTGGACGCGGCCGGCGACGTGCATCTCGTCTGGCTGCAGGGCGACCCGAAGGCCTGCGACGTCTATTATCAGAAGCGTCCGGGTGGGCGGACCAATGGAGCGGTCGTGCTGCGGGTGAACAGCCAGAAGGGCAGCGCGATCGCCGTCGGAACCATTCGCGGGGCCCAGCTCGCGGTCGGCAAGGGCGGTCGCATCCACGTCGCTTGGAACGGGTCTTCCCTCGCCGAGCCCAAGCCAGCCGAGGGCGCGCCCTTTCTCTACTCCCGTCTGAACGATCGGGGCGATGCCTTTGAACCGCAGCGGAACCTTTCGGGCCAGACCGCCTTTCTCGACGGCGGCGGCGGGGTGGCGGCGGATCGCGAGGGGAACGTCTTCCTGGTCTGGCACGCCTCGCCCGATCCATCGGTTCCCGGCGAAAAGCTGCGGCGGGTCTTCGTCGCCGCATCGAAGGACGACGGCGAAACGTTCTCTGCCGAACGGCCCGTCAGTCCGGCGAACGGGGTCTGTGGCTGTTGCGCTCTTCGGACCCAGGTCGATCCCGCGGGCAATCTGCTGGTGCTCTATCGCTCCGCCGCCGAGATCGCCGAGCGGGACATGCACCTGCTCGTCTCCCGCGATCACGGAGCCTCCTTCGCGGAAGCCTTGTCCGATTCCTGGCCCATAGGTGCTTGCCCGATGAGCTCGGCCGCTTTCGCGCCCAGCAGCCAGGGGCTCTACGCCGCTTGGGAAGCGAAGGGCCGCGTCTTCGGCTCGTTCTCGGCTCCGGAGCTGAAGCGGTTCGCTCCGGTGGTTGCGCTGGCTCCGTCGCCAGGCAGCAAACATCCGTCCTTGGCCGTCAACCGGAAGGGCGAAGCGCTGGTGGTCTGGGCGGAGGGGACGGGATGGCAGAAGGGGGGCAGCGTCTCGTGGCGCGCTCTGGATGCGACCGGCCAACCGGTGGGTGAAACGACGACGATGGCCGGGCTGCCCGTGTGGAGCTTCCCGGCGGTTTTCGCCCGGCCCGACGGCCAGTTCGTGGTCCTGTTCTGAAGCGCGCCAAGCACCGCGTCACGATGGACAATCCCGAACTCCTCTCCGCCGTGGGTCTGTTGCTGCTGACGATGGATCCGTTGGGCAACGTGCCGAACTTCGTCTCCATCCTCCAGACGGTGGCGCCGGAGCGGCGGCGCGCGGTGGTGGTGCGTGAGTTGTTGTGCGCGCTGGCCCTCATGCTGGGGTTTGTCGTCGGAGGACGGCAGTTGATGGCGTTGCTCGGGATCCAGCAGGAGGCGATCTCGATGGCGGGGGCAATGGTGCTCTTCCTGATCGCCATCGAAATGATCCTGCCCGGCCGGGGCCGGAAGTCCGCAGGAGTGGATCCGGAGGAGGGGGAACCGTTCATCGTTCCGTTGGCGACGCCGCTGGTGGCGGGGCCTTCGGCGTTGGCGACGGTCATTTTGATCACGAGCAAGCCGCACGGGACGTGGATCGGACTTTGGGCCGTGCTGATCGCCTGGACGGCCACGTTTTGCGTGTTGGTGTCCGCGCCGGCCATCGTGCGGATCCTGCGGCAGCGGGGCGCGCGGGCCGTGGAGCGGTTGATGGGAATGCTCCTGGTGATGCTCTCGGTGCAGATGTTCCTCAACGGTCTGAGGGAGTATCTGATGGGCCGCTGACGCGGAGGGGGCGTGGCGTCCTACCGGGCTGCGCCCGGAGGAACGTGGACGTTGAGCCAGCGGTCCAGGACACGGCGAAGATCGGCGGTGCGGAAGGGCTTGGAGAGGTAGTCGTCCATGCCCGCCTCCAGGCATTTCTGGCGATCGCCGGACATGGCGTTGGCGGTCAGGGCGATGATGGGTGTTCTTTTTCCGAGCATCCCCTGTTCGCGGCGGATGCGGCGGGTGGCCTCGAATCCGTCCATCTCGGGCATCAGACAGTCCATGAGAATGGCGTCGTAGGACTGGTTGGTTGCGAGAGCGACCGCTTCGGCGCCGTTGGTGGCGACATCGAGTTCGCAGCCCAGATCCTCCAGGATGTTTTGGACGAGGGCTTGGTTGATGACGGAATCCTCGGCGAGCAGCACGCGGTTGCCGGTAAGCCGGCGCACCGGGGACGCGGTGGTGGCGGCGGTGGCGGGGGCGGTGGCGGGGGCTTTGTTGGAGGAGGCGGAGCTGACCGGAAGGCGTATCGGCAAGGTAAACCAGAAGGTGGAGCCACTGCCGGGAACGCTCTCGACTCCGATCTGGCCGCCCATGATTTCGACGAGGCGGCGGCTGATGGCCAAGCCGAGGCCGGTGCCGCCGAATTCACGGGTGGTGGAGGCGTCGGCCTGGGAAAACTTTTGGAAAAGCCGGGGGATCTTGTCGGGCGCAATGCCGATGCCGGTGTCGATGACGGAGAACTTGAGGGCGCTCCCACTTGCCACGGTGGCTTCGATGCGCACGCCTCCGATCCGGGTGAACTTGATGGCGTTGCCGAGGAGGTTGAGGAGCACCTGTTGCACTCGGGCCGTGTCACCCATGATCCTTGCCGGCAGGTCCGGGGCGCATTGGACGGTCAGGGACAGGTCCTTCTGGGTCCCGTTGGAGAGGAGCATGTGGGTTGCATGCCGAACGGCCAGGGCCGGGTCGAAGGGCGAGTCTTCCAGTTGGACCCGTCCGGCTTCGATCTTCGAGAAGTCGAGGATGTCGTTCAGCAGCGCGAGGAGCGAGCGGCCCGATTGACGGATGATCGAGACGAACTTGCGCTGGGTTTCACCGAGATCGGTTTCGTCCAGCAAGTCGGCGAAGCCAAGGACGCCGTTCATCGGCGTCCGGATCTCGTGGCTCATGACGGCGAGGAACTCGCTCTTGGCCTTGTTGGCTTCTTCGGCCGCTTCCTTGGCCCGGAGCAGTTCTGCCTTCGCCAGTTTGCGGGCGGTGATGTCCTGGAACGCCCCGATGACTTTGACCGTCCGTCCGTCTTCCGAGACGATCCGGCTGGTCGCCTGGACCCAGATTCGGCGGCCCTTGGCGGTGATCAGCTCGAGTTCGAGGGAGAATCCGCGCTGGTCCCGGATGGCGCTCTCCAACGCGTCGCGAATGATGGGCCGTGATTCCGGGGCGTAGAACTCTATGGCCGACTCGACGGCGGGCGTGTAGTCGGCTCGGGAGGTGTCATGGATTCGAAAGGTTTCCTTCGTCCAGAAGAGCGAATTGTCCCGCAGATCCAGTTCCCAGCCCCCCACACGCGCGAGGGTCTGGGATTCGTCGAGCAGGACCGTCGCCCGCTGCAGGGCGTCCTCTGCGGTCTTGCGCCCGGTGATGTCCTCGATATGCGCGATGAAGAATTGGGCCTCCTCGGTGCCGGAGTGGATCAATGAAAGACCTCCCCGGGTCCACAAGACGCGGCCGGTTTTGTGCAGATAGCGCTGTTCGAGTCGGCGGGCACCCGGGCTGCCGGCGATCTGCGAACGCACGGCGTTGGTCTGCGATGCAAGGTCGTCCGGATGGGTGACATCCTGGATGGCGAGGGCGAGCAGTTCGTCCTCCGCGTAGCCGAGAAGGTCACAGAGGGCGTGGTTCACTTGGAGAAAGCGTCCAGTGGTGGAGACCAGCGCGGTAGCGACGACGGCGTGTTCGAAGGCGTCGCTGAAACGCTTTTCGCTCCAGCGGACCGCTTCGGCCAGGCGTTGCTGCTCCAGAAGCTGGCGGCGCAGTTCGAGCTGGGCCACGACTTGGCGGCCCAGGATGGCCAGGGCCTGCCTCTGCCCGTCGGACAGCTGCCGCGGGACGGTGTCGATCACGCACAGCGTGCCCAGCGGAAAGTGATCGGGCGTCATCAGCGGGGTTCCCGCGTAGAAGCGGATCCCCGGCGCACCGGTGACGAGAGGGTTGTCGGCGAAGCGCGGATCGGCCGTGGCGTCCGGCACCACCATCACTTCTTCCTGCAGGATCGCATGGGCGCAGAAGGCGAGGTCGCGGGGCGTCTCCGTGGCGTCGAGCCCGACCCGTGACTTGAACCATTGCCGGTCGCGGTCGATCAGGCTGACAAGAGTGATCGGCACGTCGCAGATCTGGGAGGCAAGATGGGTGATGTCGTCGTAGGCCTGTTCGGGGAGGGTGTCGAGGACGGCGTACCGATCCAAAGCCGCTTGGCGCTTGGTTTCTTCAGGGGGCGGCGACGCTTGTCTCATAGGAAGCTGTTCCAGGATGCGCTCCAACTTTTCACGACGCGGTTCTGATAGGACGCGTGGCGCGCGAGGCTGTTTGGCCGTCGGGCGGCCTTGGCACGAGGCTGAAGGATTTCCTGGTGGCCCATCATAGATCCATCGGATCAGCGCCGTTCGACTTGACCCCGGTTTCGGCGATCGACCCGGCAGCCAACCGCAAATCGACGGAGAAAGCGTGTTCTATCGTTGGATCGTGGGCGTGTTTTGTGCTTTGTCACGGGCGCGAATTACCGCAGAACTCGCCCAGCGTGAATCCGCCCGCCCTGCCAGCCATCAGCGTCCCGGTCCTGATCCATCCGAGCCAGTTTCCCGCTGCGGTGGAGGCGGCGCTGGTGGCGTCTTTGAACACCCGGCGGATGAACCACGCCTTCCACTACCAGTCCCCCAAGCAGACCCGGCGCTGGCTCCGACTGCACGAGGCCTATTCACCGGCGCGACGCGACGAGTCGGCGGATCTCTCCTATCACATGGCAGTCGAAAAAGCCGCGGCGGAGCTGGGTGACGCGCAGGCGGTGGACGTCTTGTCGCTCGGATGTGGCGGTGGCCAGAAGGACGTGGCGATCCTCCGGTCGTTGCTGCGCGGACCCCACCCGTGCGACGCGGCCTATCTGCCGTCGGACGTGAGCGTGGGACTGACACTCGTCGCCCGCGACGCGGCCAGGGCCGATGCCGGACTCGCCCCCGAGGCGTGCCGTCCGCTGGTGTTGGACCTCGAAACGGTCGCGGACTGGAACGCGGCTTTCGGCGAAGTGCTGCGACCGGGTGCGAGGCGCATCGTGGCCTTCTTCGGGATGATGCCGAACTTTCCGCCGGGCCGGGTCTTGTCGCGGCTGGCCGGATTGATCGGCCCGAACGACCTCCTGCTGGTCAGCGCGAATCTGGCGCCGGGGACAGACTATGCGGCGGGCGTTCGCGAAGTGTTGCCGCTCTATGAAAACGCGCTGACGGCGGAGTGGCTCCAGACGTCGCTGCTGGATCTTGGCGCCGAGCGCGGTGATGGACGGGTGGAGTTCCAGTTGGCGGATTGTCCCGAGGGCTCGGGCCTCATCCGCATCGAGGCGGACTACGTCTTCGAACGGAGCTGTGTGCTGGCAACAGCGGGGCGGGAATGGTGCTTCAAGCCGGGCGATCGTTTCGGGCTTTTCTATTCCTACCGGCACACGCCCGAAAGGGTGGCGGCCCAGTTCGCGGAGGTCGGGTTGGCCGTGTCGGCCCAATGGACCAATGACGGCGGCGATGAAGGCGTCTTCCTCCTCCGCCGCACGGCGTGAGGGATCACGGGGCGAGTTTGACGGCGTGGTCCGTGGAAGCCTTGGCATCCTTGTCGGTGGAGCGGAGGCGGCCCTGGTAGTGGTTGAGCTCGTTGATGACCTTGAAGTCGAATCAAGAGTCCTTCGCGTGGATCACTTTCCGGGTGATCTCTTCGCCTTCGGCCTTGGCCTTGTCGCCGACCTTGGGCTTGAGTTCCGCCTCGTCCTTCAACCGGTATTCCGCGATGCAGCTGGCTCCGGCGTTTTCCGGTCCGAGCTTGATCGGGGCGGACGTGAGCTAGTCCCGGATGAAGTTTTCGCGTCGGGTTTCATCATCGGCGTGGCGGCGGGCGCTTCGGCGGCGAACGTGGTCCCGGCGACGCAGAGCAGGGCGGGGAAGATGAGGAATCGTTCCATGGCAACGGAATCGTGGGGGGCGTTTATCGAGGCGCCGGGCGGTGTTGCGGGCAAGCGGGATTCTTCAGCCGAATTTCGGATCGACTTGGCGTGAAGGGAGGCGTTTCGCTCGGTTCCGTGATCACCTATCGCCTCGGGAACGATCTGGATTTGGACGGAGTCATCGACCTCTACCATGCCTCGACACTGGGCGAGCGGCGGCCGGTGGCGGACCGGGCGCGGATGGAGGCGATGCTTCGCAACGCGAACCTCGTGGTCACCGCTTGGGAGGGAGAACGGATGGTGGGGCTTGCCCGGAGTTTGAGCGATTTCGCCTATTGCACCTATTTGTCGGACCTCGCGGTCAGGGATTCGCACCAACGGAGGGGCATCGGCCGGGAATTGATCCGGCGAACGCGGGATGCGGGCGGAACCGCCACGCTCATCCTGCTCTCGGCCCCCAAAGCGGCGGAGTATTATCCCCGGGTAGGATTCGCCCATCATCCACAGGCGTGGGTGTTGCCGGCCGAAGCGCCTTTGCGGTGAGGTTCGGACATGGACTGCTCTCGGGCTCGCTCCAGAAAGCCGATCGATTGGATCGAGACCTGCCGGGACTTTTCCTGGAAGTTGGCGGAGCGGAGGCGTGAATGGATCCTCGCTTGGGAACCTGATCTTTTGGAGGCGATCAAGTGGAACAGGCTCTGTTTCTCCGAACGCAAACTGGTGTGCGGCATGAGCGGCTGCCGGACGCGTCTCGGGCTGCTTTTTTCCGGGGAACCGCGTTGCTCGATCCGGGACGGTTGCTTGCCGAGATAGGCTGTGACGACCCGAACATCCGGTCCATCCGCCTGACGACGCTGGAAGGAATCGACCCCGGGGAGCTGAGGCGATTGCCGCGGCAAGCGGTCGCACTGGCCGACGATCCGACGATTCCTCCGGTGCCCAAAGTGAAGCGCGCGACGTGGCCGGTGCTGGATTTCTTCGCGGCCGCTTTGGCGGAGAAATCCAAACCCAGCGCGGCCGAATTCTTTCGGTCCCTGAAGCCGATCTGCCCGCGGAATATCTGGTGTGGGTTTCGACGTCGAGACAGCTCGAAACCACGGAGCGCCGATTACGGGAAACACTGGCCGCGTTGAGGGCAGGCAGGAAGTGGGCGCAGCGAAAACAGGTTTGAATCGGTGCGCATTTGGGGCGGTGTGAAGTGCGGCGGCCCGATCAAGGGCTCGGATCCTGGAAGAGCCGTGGGTCTCCTTTGACCGGGCCACGCACTGTCCGGCTCGATTCCGGGCGGTTCGCCAAGACGATCCGTTGTCTTGGGCCAGGAACCAGAGTTGTTACTTGGAGCCGCGGCCCATGGGATGCGCGCCATCGCCTGCGGCGGGAGGAACCATGTTGGTATCCGCCATTGAGGCGGAAGAATCAGTCATCGGCTCTTCTTTCTTGCCGCACGCGACGAGCAGCAGGGCCGTGGCCGCGACCGCAAGGGTGGTTGCTGCGATCTTGATCGAGAAAACTGATTTGGAATTCATGGGAGATGGGATTTGGGGTTCGTTTGATTGTCTCTTGGAGATTGCCCGTGGGTATATGACCCGAGTTCCGGTTGTTTTCCAGTCACTTCTTTTCCAGTGAAACAAGAGCGTCGGCGGGGGCGAAAATCCATGGTGCTTCCATTTCGAGGTGGGCGGGCGTTCTTGGGCAGCGGTGGCCTCCGAGGGAATTGGGGATTTTTAAACGCGAACGAGAATGTTGCGAATGCCTGCAACGTGCGGCTCGGTGAGGATCTGAATCCAGTCTGCGGGTCATGAGCCCGGCTGCGCTGGCTGAACGTCCACGGGCTCCATTCGCATGGGGTGCACTGCTGCGGCGATAGTATGATTTCATGCGTTGGCGGACGAGGACGTGCTCCCCGCCACAGCGGCTCAAGCTGGAGACATTGCGAAGGGCATCTGTTGGTGGTCGCGCGTATGCCCATTCTCCATGACCAGCCTCTGTCCAAGGAGCAGGTTGAGCTTCTTCTTGTTCGAGGACGCTTGGCTCACGCTGGAGGAGCGCGCCAGCGATGTCGGGGATCCGATTCGGCTGTGGCCGCAGAAACCCGCGTCGCGGCTGCGCACGCCCGACGTCTCTGTTTTGCTCTACGCGCTGCACGATCCGGTAATGGTTCCGTGTTCTCCTATTTTGGAGAACGACGGCGACCGACTGGAGGAGTTGGAGCGGGAGATCGCGAAAAATCCGACACCGCAGTTGCAGCGCCGACTCCATTCGCTCAAGCGCCAGCTCGTCATGCTTCGACCTTGGGTGTGGCCCTACGCGAGGTTTTGAACGCCCTGTATCCTGACGACACGGACGGGATTTGGCCCGGCGTGAAGGCCGGTCTTCGGGGCGTGGCCGATCCCACCATGCAGGTGATGGACAGCGGGGATTCGTGCCGGGAAATGGCGGCGAGTCGGAACGATCTCGACATGTCGGTCGTGTCCAGTCGCATGTCCGAAGCCGTGAAGGTGCGGACCATCACGGCGAGTTTCTTCATGCCGATCACCTTCATGGGCGAGGTCTACAGGATGAACTCCGACCCGCTGCCGGAACTCCACTGAAAATACACCTACGCCATGTTCTGGGTGATCTGTTTCGGGATCGCCTTTGCCCTCGGCGTCTTCTTCCTGCGCAAAGGCTGGATCGGTCGGAAAGGAAAGCCGCGCGGCGTGAAAAGGAAAAGGCGACGCTGGGTGGCGTCGCCTTGATGCACTCGGACCTGCGGCCGGATCGTCGGACTATTTGCCGCAGCAGTTCTTGTATTTCTTGCCGCTGCGGCAAGGGCAGGGATCGTTGCGGCCGACTTTTGGACCACTGCGGACGGGCTTGGCTTTGGACAAGTTTTCGTTGGCTTCGGTCACCATTTCGGAGCCCGACCCGCCGGCGGCGGGCGCTTGGGAATCGAAGGCGCTGGCTTCCTGGTGACTGGCCCGCTTGGGCAGGTTCTGGAGGAACTGCTCGAAGGCCATGAGGCTGGAGGCGCTGCGGAAGATGTTGCCGCAGATCTCGGACTTGATGCCGACCATGAGCTCCTCGAAGACCTTGTAGGCTTCGGCCTTGTATTCCAGCAGCGGATCGCGCTGGCCGTAGGCCCGGAGTCCGATGGAGTTCCGCAGGCTGTCCATGCCGTAGAGGTGCTCCTGCCAGAGCTTGTCGATGGCGCTGAGGATGGTGTAGCGCTCGATCTGCACGAGGGCCTCCGGATTCTCGAAGCTGATCTTTAGTTCGTAGGATTCGCGGACCTCGTCGGAAATGTGGGTTACGACCGCGAACTGGGAAGGACTAAGCCCGTCGTAAAGGGAGCCGGACTGCGGCTTTTCATCGCTGGTCTTGGCGATCTTGAGGATCTCTTCCTCCGAGATTCCAAGTGGGAAAGTCATGTTCACCCAGTCGGAGAGGCCGCGGAGGTTCCATTCCGCGACATCGGTGTCGGGGGCGGAGTGGCTCTCGACCTTGTGGAGGACGACCTCCTCCATGATGTCCATCAGCCGGTCGCGAGGATCGTCGCCCTGGATGATCTCGTTGCGGAAGCCGTAGACGATCTCCCGCTGCTTGTTCATCACGTCGTCATATTCGAGCGTGCGCTTGCGGATCTGGAAGTTGTGTCCCTCGACGCGTTTCTGGGCCTGCTCGATGGACTTGTTGAGCATGAAGTGCTCGAGCTCCTGGCCTTCTTCGAGGCCGACGCGCTCCATGACCTTGACGATCCGGTCGGAGCCGAAGAGGCGCATGAGGTCGTCCTCCAGCGAGATGAAGAAGTGGCTGGAACCGGGGTCGCCCTGACGAGAGCAACGGCCGCGCAGCTGGCGGTCGATCCGGCGGGATTCGTGGCGCTCGGTTCCGAGGACGTGGAGGCCGCCCGAGTCGGCGACGCCGGCGCCGAGTTTGATGTCGGTGCCGCGGCCGGCCATGTTCGTCGCGATGGTGATGCCGCCGCGCTGCCCGGCGCGGGTGATGATCTCGGCTTCCTGCTCGTGGAACTTGGCGTTGAGGACGGAGTGGATGAGGCCCTCTTTCTTCAGGAGACGGGCGAGGTGTTCGCTGGCCTCGACGCTGGCGGTGCCGCAAAGGATCGGCCGCCCCAGGGCGTGGATTTCTTTGATCTCCTTGACCACAGCGTTGAATTTTTCGCGCTTGGTCTTGTAGACCGAGTCGTTCTTGTCCTTCCGGATGTTGGGCCGGTTGGTCGGAATGGTGAGGACGCCGAGCTTGTAGATGTCGAAGAACTCCTGGGCCTCGGTCTCGGCCGTGCCGGTCATGCCCGCCAGTTTGTGATAGAGCCGGAAGTAGTTCTGGATCGTGATCGTGGCGTAGGTCTGGGTCTCCCGCTCGATCTCGACGTCTTCTTTGGCCTCAACTGCTTGATGGAGGCCGTCGCTCCAACGCCGGCCGGTCATGAGACGGCCGGTGTTTTCATCGACGATGATGACCTTGTTGTCCTGGACGACGTATTGGACGTCTTTCTGGTAAAGGCTGTACGCCTTGAGCAGCTGGGAAAGGGAGTGGATCGCCTGCGCGCGGGTTTCGAAAGCACCTTGGAGCTTGGTCTTTTCGTCCATCCGCTGCTTCAAATCCAGATCCTGCCGGGCGTCCAGCTCGTGATAGGCGCTGATGAGGTCCGGAAGCATGAAGGCATCCGGATCGTTCGGACTGAGGAACTCGCGTCCCTTTTCGGTCAAATCGGCTTCGTGGCTCTTCTCGTCCATCGCATAGAAGAGATGCTCCTTCTGTTCGTAGAGTTCCTTTTTGGACTGGTCGGCATGGCAGGAGAGCTCTGCCTTGTTCATCAATTTGATGTTCTCGGGGTTCTCCAAGACGTGGAGAAGGCCAGTACTGCGGGGTGCTCCCGTTTTTACGCGGAAAAGGTGGAGTCCAATCTCTCGCTCAAGCTCGTCCCGGTTCTTGGGATTCGAGCCGTCGGAAGGGTGCAGTTTCTTGATGAGATCGCCGGCCTCGTCCAGAAACCGTTGGCAGAGCTTTTCTTGGGCCCGGACCAGCGACTCCACGACCGGCTTGAACTTGTCATACTGGTTGTTCACGTTGATGACGGCCGGGCCGGAGATGATGAGCGGGGTCCGGGCCTCGTCGATCAGGATGGAGTCCACCTCGTCCACGATGGCGAAGTAATGCCCCCGCTGGACCTGCTCCTCTTTGCGGGAGGCCATGCCATTGTCGCGAAGGTAGTCGAAGCCAAACTCGGAATTCGTTCCGTAGGTGATGTCGCAGCCATACATCTGCCTGCGAACCTGGGGAGGTTGGTTGTTCAGAATACACCCGACGGTCAGGCCCAAATATTGGTAGAGATGGCCCATCCATTCGGAATCGCGGGCGGCGAGGTAGTCGTTGACAGTGACCACATGGACGCCTCGGCCGGTCAGTGCGTTCAGGTAGACGGGCAGGGTTCCAACGAGCGTCTTACCCTCACCGGTCGCCATTTCGGCGATGTGTCCGGTATGGAGGGAGTGTCCGCCGATCAACTGGACGTCGAACGGGACCATTTCCCACGTCAGATCGTGGCCCCGCACGTTGGCCTTGGTGCCGACAATGCGTCGGCAGGCGTTTTTTACCACGGCGAACGCCTCTGGAAGGATGGCGTCCAGCTCCTTCTTGAGCTCCGCAAGGTCCTCGATCTTGGCGAATTTCTCCTTCCATGCGGCTGTCTTGTCCTGGAGGACGTGGGCCGGTTGGGATTGAAGCTGGGCCTCAATCTCGTTGATCCGGCCGACCATGGGCCGAATTTTTCGCACCTCGCGGTCGTTTTTTGACCCAAGGATCTTCTTCAAAATCGTTCCGAGCATAACTGTCCGCAGTGGAGCGGGTGGCGACGCTAAAGGCAAGGCAGGGGGGCGTCAAAAGGAAAGGCCCGCTCCGAGTCGGATGAGCGGGCAGTGCGAGGGACAAGTCTATTCCCTTGCCAACGGAAAAGCGTTTTCGTTAGAACCCCTATCACCAAACTCCAAGCCAACCTCGTCCGGTCGCTTGAGGAACGCGTCAACTTTGTGGAAACGAGCCGCCTGACCATCTCTCTGTGTGCCTTGCCCAAGGCGCAGGGGAACGTATTAGTAGGAACTGTGGCTTGGGAGCTGGTGCTGCTGGTTCCGATCCTGTTGTAACCCCTGTCGTCTTCACGCTTTTATGATCCGAAATGTTCTTCGTTGGACCAGCCCTCGGTTGGTGGTCGCCTTTCTGGGGGTGCTTGCAACGTTCCAGTTGGCCGTAGGGATGCAGGCTGCGGAGCCGGGAAAGAAGCTTCTCAAGGTCGATGATTCTTCAGAGGCCGCCAAGCTGGTCGGAAGCGGAGGACGGGTCGTGGAGGACTACGGCGGTTTCCAATTGATTGAAGTCGATGCGGCTTCCCCCAATCCGTCGAAAAGCGCCCAGGAAATCGTCGATTCCCACCTGATCCGGCTGAACGCCGGGGTTGTCGACACCTCAACGCGACTGGCGGCGCGTGCCGCTTCGAGCAATGAACCGGGCAAGCGATTGTTCCTCGTGCAGTTTGTCGGACCGATCAAGGGGGCGTGGGCCGATGATATCCGCAATCGGGGCGGACAGATCATCTCCTACGTTCCGGAGAACACGTATTTGGTCTACGGAGAACCCGCCTCGTTCGGTGTCGGCCAGACCGCCGTCGCCGGAGCCGCCTCCCCGGTCCAATGGCAGGGCGAGCTTTTGTCGGCATACAAGTTGAGCTCGATGCCGATGGCACGCACGGCTGCGGGCGATCCGGTGCCGGCCACCCCCTACTACGCGGTCCAGATGGTGGACGATCCTGCGGCTAATCTGGCCACCATGGCCTTGGTCGATCAGATCCGAACCGGGCCCGTGCTGCGCGATTCGGTCGTCCTCCACTATCGCAACCTGACCCTACCAATGACCCCCGCCGCCGCCGCCGCCCTGGCCGCCCGCCCCGAGGTCATCTCGGTGATGCCATATGTCGTTCCCAAAATGCTCGGGGAGCGCCAGTCGTTGATCATTTCCGGCAACATCGACACCAACGGCCCGGTCGTTCCCCAGAAAACCAACTACTACGACTGGTTGGCCACCAAGGGCTTCACCAACACCGCGCTCTTCGACTTCGCGGTCGATGTCACGGACAGCGGCATCGACAACGGCACCCAGACCCCGGGCCACTTCGGCCTGTATCCGGGCGGAGATCTGGCCATGAAAAGCCGCGTCGTTTATAACCAACTTTTCGGCACCCCCAACACCAACACCACGCTGCAGGGCTGTGACGGCCACGGAACCATCAACGCGCACATCATCGGCGGCTGGGCCGGTCCTTTCGTGATGATGGTCACCAACGCGACCGACACCAACGTGACCTATGTCACTAACCGGATCGGGTTTCCGTATCAGGATTCCGACGACTTTTTCTACGGCCGGGGCGTCGCCCCGAGCGTCCTGCTCGGATCATCGGTCATCTTTGACTCGAAGGAATTCACCTTTCCGAACTACACCAAGCTGATCGGCGCGGCCTACGACAACAAGGCCCGCGTTTCCGCCAACAGTTGGGGCGCGGACACCATGGGAACCTACTCGATCGACGACCAAGAATATGACGCCCTGGTCCGGGACGCCAAGCCCGGCGCAACGAAAGGAAACCAGGGGATGATCATCGTCTTCGCCGCCGGCAACGCCGGATTCCAATTCGGAACGGTCGGCTCGCCGGGCGGAGCCAAAAACGTGATCACCGTGGGCGCGTCAAAGGGCGTCCAGAACTTCGGCGGGGCCGACAATAGCGGCATCGACGATCTCGACGCGGACAACGCGGACGATGTCGTCTTCTTCTCCAGCCGCGGTCCGACGGCCGACGGCCGCCATAAGCCGGACATCATGGCGCCCGGCACCCACATCAGTGGCGGCGTGGCGCAGCAGGGTCCTCCGGAGGTGGGCACCAACGGCACGGCCATCAGCTGCTTCGACGGTTCCGGGGTCAGTGGTGGCTTGGCGACCAACATCTTCTTCCCGGCCGGACAGGAGTTTTACACCGCCAGCTCGGGCACAAGCCAGGCGACGCCTGCTGTCGCCGGCGCTGCCGCTTTGATCTACCAGCATCTCCGCGACCTAGGAAGCAACGCGCCGAGTCCGGCCCTCACCAAAGCCATCATCATGAACAGCGCCCGCTACATGCGGGGCCAGGCCGCCAATGACGATCTCTGGTCCGATGAGCAGGGCATGGGCATGGTCAATCTGGGCACTGCGCTCGAGGACAAGGATCGCGTGATCAAGGACCAGGATTCTACGAACAAGTTCACCGCGACCGGCCAGCGGCGGCTCTACACGGGCTACATCACGGATACGAACCTTCCTTTCCGGGTGACATTGGCTTGGAGCGATGCGCCCGGCAGCACGGTCGCCGCCGCCTACAACAACGATCTGAACCTCAAGGTCTACGTAAATGGCGTCCCCTATCTCGGAAACGTCTTCAAAGGCGAGTTCTCGGCCCCCGACGGCGCGCCGGACGCGGTCAACAACGTTGAAAGTGTCTTTCTTCCGGTCGGGACGAAGGGCGAGGTCGCCATCTTTGTGACGGCTGCGAACATCAACTCCGACGGCGTCCCCGGCGACATGGACCCGCTTGATCAAGATTTCGCGCTCATCGCCTGCAACATGTATGAATCGCCGATTCCGATCATCGTCACCGATTTCGCGACGTTCATCTCCGAAACCAACGGATTCAACAACGGGTTCATCGACTCGGGAGAAACCGAGACGTTCGACTTCTCGTTCAAGAACGTGGGTCTGTTGGACGCCACAAACGTGGTTGCGACCATGCTCACAAACGCCTTCGTGACGCCGATCACCCTAAGCAAGGACTACGGCGCGCTGTCCACCAACGGAATCCCCGGAACAAACCGCTTCTCGTTCATCGTCAGCCCGGACGCGCCCTGCGGCTCGAACTTCGTGGTCCAGTTCAAGATCACCGACGGCGACATCGAAAAGGGGATCTTGTCCTTCCCGATGTTTGTGGGTTTGCAGCTCACCAATTCCTACTCGTTCGCGAATCCGGGAAAGATCACCTTCGTGAACCATGGTGCGGCTCTTCCATTCCCCTCGGCCCTGCAGGTCTCCGGGTTTGAAACCGATCCAAAGATCGGCAGAGTCACCGGGGTCAGCGTCACTTTGAGCAACATCTTCCACGAGGTCCCGTCGCAGGCGGTGGGTGTCTTGGCGAACTCCCGCGGTCAGGGAGTCATCCTGTTCCAGAATCTAGGCGGCTTCTTTTCGACCAACACCTATGTCGTCACCTTCAGCGACAGCGCTGCTGGCAAGATTGCTCGATTGGCCAACGGGACGTTTCTGCCGAACGGTGCCGGTGCCTTGTCGGGCGAGATTCCTGCGACCCTTCCCCCTGGCGTCTTGCCGACCCGCTTTGTCTCGACGCTGACCGAGCTGGCCCAGGGAGATCCGAATGGTGAATGGCGCCTCCTCCTTTATACCAGCTTGGGATCCTCCCGGTTCGGTGGTGGATCGAGCGGAGGCTACGTCCGGGGTGGATGGAGCATCAAGCTCACGGATCGCCGCACCTACTGCAATCGCAACGTCGCCGACATTGGAGTCACCCAGACCGCGACACCTGAAAACGTGCTTCCGGACGAGCTGGTGACCTATTCGATTTCGGTGACCAACCGGGGACCGAATCCCGCCTCCGCAGTGAATCTGACGGAGACTCTCTCGCCGGCTCTGAGCCTGCAAAAGGTCGGTGCCTCCCAAGGGACCTACACGACCAACGGGCAGGTTTTGACCTTCGCCCTTGGCGCTATGGAAGTCGGTGACATGGCCACGATCAAGGTCATCGCCAAGGTGATTCAGCCGCTTGACATCGTCACAGTCGCCCAAGCCAGCCTCACAAACGCGGTGCTTGAGCTGGATTCGTATCCCGAGAACAACGTGGTAGCCACCGGGACCTCCCGGAGCCGCTTTGTTTCGAATCCGACGGCGATCCTCATCCCGACGATGGGCGTGTCGGATCCCTATCCTTCCACCGTGGCTATCAGTGGAGTGTCCGGGGTGGTCAACAAAGTGGTGGTTCGCATCAACCGCTTGAGCCACGGCTACGCCCGGGATCTTGACATCCTTCTCGTTGGGCCGCTTGGCCAAAAAGTAATCCTCATGTCGAGTGCGGGCCCCGGGACATCGATCAGTGGCTTGAACCTTGTGTTCGACGATTCCGGTCCGGTGATTCCGCTGGGGACCATCAACAATGGCACCTACCGGCCGACGGACTACGGGGTCCATACCGCTACGATCGGCGGCATCGCCCCGGCCCCGCCCTACGCGACATCACTCGCGGTTTTCAACGGGGTGGATCCGAACGGAACCTGGCAGTTGTTTGTTGCGGACCATGCTCGCGACAATGCCGGCGAAATTCTCGGCGGATGGAGCCTGGAGGTGTTCTTGGGCAACAATTTCGTGAACGATCTGGCCGTCAGCTTGGCGTTGCCGGCATCGGTCAAACGAGATAACGCCTTTATCGTATCGACCCTGGTCACCAACATCGGACCCACCAATGCGACCGCCGCCTTTGTGACAAACACCGTTCCCGATCTCGTGGGAGTTCAATCTGTCTCGGTGTCGACCGGAACGTATAGGATGTCCGGCAACCAGATCATCTGGTCTGTTGGACCGATGCCGCTCAAGTCGTCCGCCTCCATGCAGGTGACCGCTGTTCCGACAATCCTGGGATCGTTCTCCTATTCGGCCAGTGTGACGTCGCAGGACAATGACCCGAATTCGGCAAACAACTTCGCCCAAGCCTCCGCGACGGTGGGCCTGCCCGAGGGTGTTACCGAGAATCCGCTCCCGATCTCCATCCCGCAATTTGGAGCTGCCTCGCCGTATCCTTCGACGATCACGGTATCGGGGGTGACAAACTCGATCGGCTACGTGTCCGTAACGCTCCTCGGTTTCAGCCACTCCTTCCCCAAGGATGTGGACGTGCTTCTGGTCGGCCCGGATGGAAAAAAGGTGATGCTGATGTCCGATGCGGGTGCCGGCAATTCCGTGTCGGGTCTCAATCTGACGTTCCGCTCATCGGCCAGCGCCCCCGTGCCGCGCGGATTCCTCCGGAGCGGGACCTACATCCCGGCCGATTGGGATGCGACGGCGGATCTGCCTTCCCCGGCGCCTGCGGGCCCTTACTCGACCCATCTCTGGGACTTCAATGGCACCCAGGCCAATGGCGTCTGGTCACTCTACGTGAACGACCATACGTCGGGCGACCAGGGTGGGATCGGTGGTGGCTGGATCTTGAACCTCCGCTCCGAGATCGAACAACCGACCCTGAAGATCAGCGCCTCCGGATCCGACGCGATCGTGACTTGGCCGACCTGGGCCACAGGATTCCTCCTGGAAGCCGCCACCGATGTTCTCGGGGGAGAAGGTTGGTCGGCGATTACCAATCCGGCCCCTGTTGTGATTGGCGAAGAGAACGTGGTCACGAATTCCACGACGGGAAGCATGATGTTCTTCAGGTTGGCTCGTTGATCATCGGGTCCCTATCACGGCTGGCGGACCTCGGTCCGCCAGCCTTTTTCTTTGTTAGCCGCAAGCATTGACCGCACACTCCCATGGTGATCATTCGCCTACAGAAGTTCCTTGCCGAAGCCGGCGTCGCATCGCGTCGCGCCGCAGAGGCCATTATTCTGGAAGGTCGTGTGAAGGTGAACGGTCGCGTCGTCACCGAACTCGGGACCAAAGTCACCGAGTCGGACAAGGTCGCGGTCGATGGCAAGACGCTGCGGGCCAAGCGCAAGCTCCATATCGCGCTCCACAAACCCCAAGGCTACCTCTGTTCCAAGTCGGAGCCGGGAGGATGGCGTCTCGCCGGTGACCTGCTTCCGAAGGAATGGAGCGATCTTTATCCGGTCGGTCGGCTCGACCTTGATAGCGAAGGGCTCATCTTCTTCACCAACGACGGAGATTTTTGCCTCCGCATGACGCATCCGCGTTACGGGGTGAAAAAAACCTATATCGCCATGGTGGACGGGCGTCTGAGGCCGGCGGATTTGGCGCCATTGCTCAAGGGTGTCCAAAGCGAGGGAGAGGTCCTACGGGCCGAAAAGGCCAAGGTGCTAGACGCAACCAACTCCAGGAGTGTGGTTGAGTTGGTTTTGGGAGAGGGCAAAAATCGGGAAGTGCGGCGGATGTTCGAATCGATCGGCCGCGAGGTGACACGTCTGGTGCGAACGCAGATCGGTCGGACCAAGCTGGGGGAGCTTCCGGCTGGAAAATGGCGGGCGTTGACAGCTGCCGAGGTAAAATCTCTACTTTCAGCCCCATGACATCTGGTCCTGTTGCACGATTCGCCGTCCTTTTGATCGCTTCCGCCACCACTGTGTTGGCGCAGGGAACAGCGATGGTCGAAGGGGATCGCGTCAACGTCCGTGGCGGTGCGGGCACCGAAGCCGAAGTCGTCACCCAGCTTCGCAAGGGTGAAACGGTGGTCGTGCTTGATACGATCACTTTGTCGAAGCCGGGCAAAGGTGAGCCGGCCAACTGGCTAAAGATCCTTCTGCCCGCCAACACTCCGGTCTGGGTAAACACCCATTTTATTTCGTCGAGCAACACTGTTGCAGGTTCAAAGCTGAACGTCCGCGGCGGCCCCGGCGAGAACTACAGCGTTCTTGCCCGTTTGGTGAAGGGTGACGTGGTCGAGCCAATCCGGACGGTGGACGACTGGATCGAGATTCATCCGCCGACCAACGCCGTCGCCTACGTGGTGGCTTCGTTGCTTTCCGTGAAGGGAGACCTTCCGGCCGCCACTGCGCCCAAGGTGGAGGCCACGGTGGTCGAGACCATTCCGGACAAACCGGCTCCGGTGGCGGCAGTTCCCCCGGTGCCTAAGCCAACAGAAACCACGGTAGTCGAATCCGCGCCGCTCGTCGCTGCGGTTGAAAGCAAGCCCAAGGCTCCAGAAACGCCCCCTGTTGCGGAGCCTGCCGCGCCCGTTGTTGCCGCGCCCGTTGTTGCCGCTCCGGTTGTTGCCGCTCCGGTTGTTGCCGCTCCGGTTGTTCCGCCGACTGAAAGTGCGCCGGTGGAAATCACTCCGGCGGCGCCCCGCCGTCGCATCGTGGTCCGTGAAGGCATTCTCCGCAGGGATTTCAACGTCAACACGCCCGGATACTTCCAGCTCGTGGACAAATACCACGGGCGCCTCATCAATTACCTCTACGTCAGCAATCCGGAACTTGATCTCGGGCCGTTCGTCGGCTCGGTCGTGATCGTCCGGGGCGAGGAGTATCTTGATGCGCGATGGAAGCGGACACCGGTGATCGAGGTGGAACACGCCACCTTGCCGAACTGATGTCCAACCTCATCGACGGCCGAGCCATCGCGGAACTGCTCCACGTCGAAACCGCCCAGCGTGTCGCCGCGCTGTCCGCCCGGGGAATCCAGCCAGGGTTGGTCTTTGTCCGGGTTGGCGAGGATCCCGCCTCCAAGGTCTATGTGGGGATGAAGGAAAAGACTTCCGTCCGACTGGGCATCTTCTCAGAGACGCGTGTCCTGCCCGAGTCCACCACCCAGGCTGAACTCATCGCCCTGCTTCACTCCTTGAACGCGGACCCGAAGGTCCACGGCATCCTCGTACAGGCGCCGTTGCCCAAGCACATCGACCAGGCCGCCGTCTACGCCACAGTGTCGCCGGCGAAGGACGTGGACGGCTTTCACCCGGTAAATGTCGGCAAGCTGATGCTCGGCGATAGCGACGGATTCCAGCCCTGCACCCCGGCCGGCGTGCATGAACTGCTCATCCGCTCGGGCGTCAAGGTCGACGGCGCCGAAGTTGTGATACTCGGTCGGGGCAACATCGTCGGGAAGCCGATGGCCGCGATCCTCCTCCAGAAGTCCAAACACGCCAATGCCACGGTCACGGTCTGCCACTCGGCTTCACGCCACGTCGCGGACCATTGCCGACGCGCGGACATCATCGTGGCGGCGATGGGCGTTCCGCAGTTCCTGAAGGCCGACATGGTCAAGCCGGGAGTCGTCGTCATGGATGTGGGCGTGAACCGCATCGCCGATCCTTCGGCGAAGAATGGATCGCGGCTCGTGGGCGACGTCGACTTCGCCGCGATCCAGCCGATTGCCGGGAAGATCACGCCCAATCCCGGTGGCGTGGGTCCGATGACCATCGCCGTCCTTATGCAGAACACCGTGCGCGCCGCCGAGATGGCGACACGCTGAAGCGCTTTACCTCCAAGAAAACAAATCCAAATGACTCCCACCCGCATTCTTCCCGATCTCCAGTGCTCGCTCGTCTGCGAGCAGGTCCGCCAGGAAACCTCCGGCAGCTTCATCCTCATTGGCGTCATCAACGTCATCCAGGTGCCCCAGCTCCCGGTCGTCGCGCCGCAGCTCCTTATCTTCAATCGCTGGGTGGCCGGCATCGGCCAGTTCAACCAGACCGTGCGCCTCATCGCGCCGGACATGAAGACGGTCCTCGGCCAAAACTCCGGCAAGCTGGCCCTCGACGGTCCCGGCAGCATCGCCATCAATGTCACCGTGCTCCAGAACGTGAAGTTCGAGACCGCCGGCGCCTACTATCTCGAGGTGCTGGTGGACGACGTGATGAAACTCCGCTATCCGCTGCCCGTCGTGGTTGTTCCCCAGAAGGGCCAGCCCGGCCAGCAAGGCCAGCCGCCCCAGCCCGGCGAAGCGCCGCAGACCGAAGGCTGACCGGTTCTCTCCGCGCACATCGGTGCGCCGACTTGCTGTCACGGTGCGGGCCGTCGTCACTTTGCGGGTGGTGACGGCGGCCTGCGACAAGCCGAAACCGCTGGAGGCCGACCTACAGGCCAGCATTCGAAGGGAAATCGAGGAAGGCTCCCGCAGGGTGGTGGAGCACAAGGACGACTGGGCGGATCGGTCGGAATTCCGGATCTAACAGGTCGGCGACATGGGGAGGGTCAGGGGGTGGCGCGCGGTGCATCCGGAAGCCAAATGGAACCAGCGCACGTTCCGTGGGGCGCGCGAACGATGCTCGTCGACCGGAATCATCAAGTGCAGGAATGTCGATCCGGAGCGAAACGGGCGGGGTAGCGGTGGGCCCTCCAACAATCCGGTTGTCGAAGCGGGGCCGGTTCGTATCATCCGCATACGTATGAATCCATCCGCTCCCGCTCCAGCAGTCGGTAACACCTGGCTCCTCTACACTCTCCTGACCGTCCTCACGTGGGGCGTCTACGGGATCCTCCTGCACAAAGGGCAGACCTTGATGCGCGTTCCCGGCGACACGGCCGCCGATGCCACGACGCTCCGTTACAAGGCGTTTCTTTTCGTCGGCATCGCCTACTTTCTCGTTGCCGTGCTGGCGCCCCTGTTACTCCTGATGAACAAGGGTCAGGCCTTTACCGGTTATACATCGTCCGGTGCATGGTGGTCGCTCATCGCCGGAATGGCCGGTGCGATCGGGGCCTTCGGGGTGCTGCTGGCGTTCGGGGCCAGGGGCACTCCGGTCGTCGTGATGTCGCTGGTGTTTGCCGGGGCTCCGCTGATCAACGCGGTGCTCTCGACATTGATGCACCCTCCCTTGAACGGATGGGGCTCGGTCAAGCCGCAGTTTTATCTGGGCATCTTGCTGGCAGTGGCCGGTGGCTACATGGTCGCCCGGTTCAATCCGGCGAACATGGCTCCCAAGAAACCGGCTTCCGCGAGCGCGGCCGTTTCGCCATCCGCCAACGGCTGATCGATGCCCGAGGCTTTCGCCACCCGAGCGAAGATCGACCGCGATCAGTTCGAGCATCTGTGCAAGCTGCTGGACGCGCTGCGGGACAATCCGTTCTACCGCGCAAAACTGGGGGGCGACGAAGCGCTGTTGTCGCCCGGGTCCTTGGCCGAGTTCTCGGCGCGGTTTCCCTTCACCACGAAGTCCGAACTCGTCGCCGACCAGGCGGCGAACGGGCCATATGGCTCCGACTTGACCTATCCGCTCGAGCGCTACACCCGCTGCCACGGCACGAGCGGCAGCACGGGCAAGCCGCTCCGCTGGCTCGACACCAACGAGAGCTGGGCGTGGATGCTGGGGAACTGGGAAGTGGTCCATCGGGCCGCCGGCACGACGGCGGCCGACAAGGTCTTCTTCGCGTTCTCCTTCGGACCCTTCCTCGGATTTTGGACGGCCTTCGAGTCGGCGTTGCGCATCGGCTGCCTCTGCCTGCCCGGCGGCGGCATGAACACCGTGGCGCGGCTGCGCTCGATCATCGACCACGGCGCGACCGTCCTTTGCTGCACGCCCACCTATGCGTTGCACCTCGCGGAAACGGCAGAAAAGGAAGGCATCGATCTGCACGCCGGCAAGATCCGCACGATCTGCGTGGCGGGCGAACCGGGCGGCAGTGTCCCGGCGGTTCGCGAGCGGCTGGCCCAGCTCTGGAACGGCGCTCGCATCTTTGATCATCACGGGATGACCGAGGTGGGGCCCGTCAGCTTCGAATGCCCGGAGCGCCCCGGCACGATCCATGTCATCGAGACCTCGTACCTTACCGAAATTCTCGATCCGGAAACCTGCCAGCCGGTATCGCGCGGAGAGACGGGCGAATTGATTCTCACGACACTGGGTCGTCTGGGTTCGCCGCTCTTGCGCTACCGCACGGGTGATCTTGTTCGCGCCGCACTGGCGGAAGTTTGCGTGTGCGGACGGCACGAGGTCGCGCTGGAAGGAGGCATCCTGGGCCGGTCCGACGACATGGTCGTGGTCCGGGGCGTGAACGTCTTTCCCAGCGCTGTCGAAGACGTGCTCCGTGGGTTTTCCGAAGTGGCGGAATACCGCGTGCGAGTCCGGCTCAACGGGGCGCTGCGCGAGATCGAGCTGACGGTGGAGTCGACGCCGGATGCGCCGCAGGACTTGGCCCGGAGAATCGGCTATGCGTTGCAGACGGCGTTCAATCTAAGGATTCCGGTGCAGATGGCCGTGGCTGGATCGCTGCCTCGATTCGAGCTGAAGGCCAAACGTTGGGTGCGGGAGGATTGAAGAGAATTCAGTCCGTCATGCTGGTCGGCTTTGCGGCGATCAAATCTGGGCCGGCTGGAATTTTCACGGATCCGCCTATTTGCCTCGGCATCATCCCCCGGTAGTGTCGCCTCCGTGATCCGGAACATCATCTTCGACTGGTCGGGCACGCTGGTGGACGACCTGCCGGCCGTGTGGCGGGCGTCGAACCACGTCTTCACCCAGGCGGGTGTGAAGGAGCTGACCTTGGACCAGTTTCGCGCCGAGTTCCAATTGCCGTTCGACGGCTTCTACCAACGCTACACTCCGGACGTGCCGATGGATCGACTGGAGGAGTGGTTCCACGGCCGTTTCCGCGAAGTGCAGGACAGTGTCGTCGGACTGCCCCACGCCCGAGAATTCCTCGAACTGTGCCGTCGCCACGGCATCCGCACCTTCCTCCTGAGCGCGGTCCATCCGGATCATTTCGCGGTGCAGGCGGCGGCGACCGGCTTCGGCGGATTCATCGACCATCCCTATCTTGGAGTCTGGGACAAACGCCGGAAGATCCATGAGATTCTCGCCGAACACGCGCTCGATCCGGCGCACACGTTGTTCATCGGCGACATGCAGCACGACATCGACACGGCCAAGCACGGTGGATTGCACTCTGTGGCGGTGTTGACCGGCTACAACGGCCTTGAGCAACTGCGCCTCAGCGAGCCGGATCTGATCGTGGAGCATCTCGGGGAATTGCGGGAGATGTTCGAGCGCGACGCCTTCCGCATGCCGGGCCAACTTCCGGTGCCGGCCAACGGCGCCGGGCCGATGCCGATCTCCACGGTGGGAGCGGCCATCTTCAACGACGCGGGCGATTTGCTCATGATCCGGACCGAGAAATGGTCGGGGATGTGGGGCATTCCGGGCGGCAAGATCAAGTGGGGCGAGGCCAGCAAAGACGCGCTGCGGCGGGAAGTCTTGGAGGAGACGGGCCTCGTGGTCGAGGACGTGGAGTTCGTCCTGGTGCAGGACTGCATCCACTCGAAAGAGTTCTACCGGGACGCGCATTTCCTGCTGCTCAACTACGTCTGTCGTGCTCTTGGGACTCAAGCCGTGGTGCTCAACGAGGAAGCCCAGGACTTCCGGTGGACGTCTCTGGAAGACGCGCTGAATCTGGATCTCAATTCGCCGACCCGAATCCTGCTCGACGCGCTCGTCGCTCGTCGCGGGCAGACCCCCTGAAACACTCTGATGGACACCATCATCATCCGCGATCTGGAGGCTCTCTACCACGTGGGCGTGCCCGATGAAGAACGGGCCGAGCCGCAACGCCTGCTGGTCAGTGTGGAGATGGCCCGCGACTTCCGGCAGGCGGCCGCGACGGACGATCTCCAGCACACGATCAACTACTACGCCGTGTCCCAGCGCCTGCTGAAGCTCGGAGAAGGGCGGAGCTGGAAGCTGATCGAGACCCTGGCTGAAGAAATCGCCGGGATCGTTTTGGGCGAGTTCGGCGCGACGGCGGTGGCGGTCGAAGTGCAGAAGTTCATCATTCCCGAAGCGCGGCATGTGGCGGTGAAGATCCACCGCGAGACTACGACCGAAAGTTGAACCGTCGTCCCGGGGATTGAGTCCGGCTTTAGAATCCCCACATTCCCGCCGTGTCGCACTCACTTTGGAGCACCTTTGTCGAACTGCTCGTCGTGCCCTTCCAGCACGCTTCGATGGTCTGGGGCATCGTGCCGCTCTACTTCAGCTGGATCGTGAACGAGGTGACCTCCTCGAAGCCGTCTTTCCACACCGCGTTTCAAACCGGATTCGGCCTCCTTTGGGCCGGCGCCAACTGGACGTGGCTGTTCTTCCAGGAACATCCCGGCGTGATGCGAGAAGTGGCGCGGCCGCGGACGCTCCATGCGACGAGTCTCCTCGCGGTCAACGTCGCGGTGACCTTTCTCGTCCTGCTCCTCGGAGTGGTGGCCCTGTGGTCCGGATTGCGCCGGAAGTATCCGAAAGGGATGCGGTTCATCGGGCACACCCGCTTCAGCGCCTACTTCATGATCGCGATCTTCCCGATCCAGACCCGGGTTTTGGAATGGTCATGGGACCGGGTGGCGGCCATCGCCGTCTGCGCCGTGCCGATCTGGTTGGCGCTCCACTTCGGACTGATGCCGCTGAGGAAGTAGCCTGGGATTGAAAATGGATGCGGGACGGGGGAGTCTTCCCACGAGCACCTTCCCAACCATGAAAGCAAATCTCCTCACCAAGTTCCTTTTCGCCGGCGCGTTCCTCTGGGCCGTGGCGGTTCCCTCGTTGTCCGTCGCGGCCGATGCCGCTAAGCCGCAGTATTTCGAACTGCGCGTCTACACCACCAAGTCCGAGGCGCAGCAGCAGCGCATCGACGCCTTCTGGCATGATGCCGCCGTGCCGGCCTATCGACGGCTGGGTGCCGGTCCAGTGGGCGTCTTCACGGAAACAGAGGCCTCGGCGACGAACCATGTCTACGTGTTGATCGCGCACGATTCCTTGGAATCGATGGCGGCCGTGCCCGCCAAGTTGGCCGCCGACGCCGCCTACCAGAAGGCCGGAGCGGGCTACCTCGACGCCCCGAAATCAGACCCGGCCTATGTCCGGATCCAGAGCTCGGTCAGCGTGGCCTTCGACGCGATGCACCACCTCGAAGTCCCGGTGGCGCCGTCCGCCGATCATCCCAGGGTCTTCGAGCTGCGCACCTATTGGAGCCACAGCGAGGCCAAGGCGATCAACAAGGTGGCGATGTTCAACGACGGCGAG